>RRBB01000175.1:0-22604 GCA_006543605.1 Rhodococcus sp. WS4 | reverse complement strand
CCTCGGATCCGTGCCGTGCGTCACGCCCGACGACGACGGTGGATCCGCCCAGGCAGCGGTCTTTCAGCCACGCGCTCAGCCCGGCCGTCGTGCGGATCACGACGGCGAGGTTCATGCCGTTCGGGCCTGCCCGCACCGGTCCGCGTAGGCCGGCGGTGCCGAAGGTCAGCGGCGTGGCGAAGCGGTCGGCGAGCTCGTCGGGGGAGAGGGCCGCCAGTTCCGCCCGGGTCCCGGGGTCGGGATCGGCGTCGATCCAGTCCGCGATCGGATCGTTCACAAGCGCTCCACCAGTTCTCGCAGGAGCCCGCCCATCCGGTCGGCCGACGCCCGGCCCGCGGCGAGGACCTCCTCGTGGTTCAGGTGTTCGCCGGTGATGCCGGCGGCGAGGTTCGTCACCATCGAGATCCCGAGGACGCGGGCGCCCAGTGCGCGCGCGGCGATCGTCTCGTGGACGGTGGACATGCCGACGAGATCCGCGCCGATCGTGCGCAGCATGCGGATCTCGGCCGGGGTCTCGTAGTGCGGGCCGGGCAGGCCGGCGTAGACACCCTCGCTCAGCGATCCGTCGATGTCGCGGGCGAGGGCACGCAGTTCGGGGTCGTAGGCGTCGACGAGGTCCACGAATTCCGCGCCGACGAGCGGTGACCGGGCCGTGAGGTTGAGGTGATCGCTGATGAGGACCGGTTGTCCGACGGTGAAGTCCTCGCGAATTCCGCCGGCGGCGTTCGTCAGGATGACCGTCGTCGCTCCGGCGGCGATCGCGGTGCGCACCGGGTGGACGACGGACGAGAGGGGGTGACCCTCGTAGGCGTGGGTGCGGCCGAGCAGGACGAGGACCCGCTTGCCTCCCACCTCGACGGAGCGGATCGTTCCGGCGTGTCCGGCGGCCGACGGGGGCGTGAACCCCGGTAGATCGGCCATCGGCACCGTGCAGAGTGATTCGCCGAACCGGTCGGCGGCGGCATTCCACCCCGATCCGAGGACGACGGCGATCGAGTGTTCGGCGCAGTTCGTGTGCGCGGCGAGCGCGGCGGCCGCGGCGTCTGGCGTTCCCATGAGGCGATAGTCTTCCACTCATGCCCTATCTCGATCGCGACGGCGACGTATTCATCCTGTACCTCGGCAACGAGGGCGAGACGGACAACGAGAACCGCTTCCATCCGGAATGGATCGACGCCACCCACGCCGCGCTGGACGAGGTGGAAGCCCACGAGGGTCCCGCGGCCCTGGTCACGACCGCGACGGGCAAGTACTTCACGAACGGCCTCGACACCACCTGGATCTTCGCGAATACGGACAAGCTCCCGGAGTACCTCGACCGCGTGCACACGATCTACAGCCGCCTCCTCGCGTTCCCGATGGCCACTGTCGCAGCGGTGCAGGGGCACGGTTTCGGTGCCGGCGCGATGCTCGCGACCGCGCACGACTTCCGGGTCATGCGCGCCGACCGCGGGTTCTACTGCCTGCCCGAGGTGTCGCTGAACATGCCCTTCACGGTGGGGATGTCGGCGCTCCTGAACACGCGTCTGCCCAAGCAGACCGCGGTCGAGGCGATGACGACGAGCCGCCGGTACGGCGGTTCCGACGCGCTGGCCGCGGGCATCGTCGACGAGATCGCGGAGGGTGACGGCGTCCTCGCGGCGGCCGTGACACGGGCTGCCGCGCTCACCGCCACCCGCGGCGCCAACCTGGCCGGGATCAAGCGCGGCATCCATCACGACGCCCTCGCCGCGCTCGCCACGGTGACGGACAAGAGCAACTTCAGCTTCGGGTGAGAGAATGAGCACGTGAATGCGGATGTCGAGGCGGCGGTCAGGTCCATCGAGACCGATCTGATCGCGCTGTCCCATTCGATCCACAGCGAACCCGAACTTGCGTTCGAGGAGTTCCGGAGCGTCGCGAAGATCACCGAACTGCTCAAACGCAGCGGGTTCGACGTGCAGTCGGGCGTCGCGGACCTGCCGACGGCGTTCGACGCGTCGTTCGGCAGCGGCGACCTCGTCATCGGCATCTGCGCCGAGTACGACGCGCTCCCGGAGATCGGTCACGCGTGCGGGCACAACATCATCGCGGCGTCCGCGGTCGGTGCCGGCGTCGCGCTCGCCACGGTGGCCGAGCGGCTCGGAATCACGGTGCGGGTCATCGGGACGCCGGCCGAGGAGAGCGGCGGCGGAAAGATCGTCATGCTGGAGCGGGGTGTCTTCGACGGTGTCGCGGCCGCCCTGATGGTGCATCCGGGTCCGATCGACATCACGGGGGCGACGTCGCTCGCGCTGGCCGACATCGCGGTCACGTTCAACGGCCGCGAAGCGCACGCGTCCGCCGCACCCGAGTTCGGTCGCAACGCCGCCGACGCCGCGACTGTCGCGCAGGTCGGCATCGGCCTGCTGCGCCAACACCTCTCACCGGGACAGCAGATCCACGGGATCGTCTCCGACGGCGGCACCGCACCCAACATCGTCCCCGCGCGCGCCGAGATGCTCTACTACCTGCGCGCCGCGACGGGGTGGGCACTGTCCGAGCTGACGGCACGCGCGGAGGCGTGCTTCGAAGCCGGGGCGCTCGCCACGGGCTGCACACACGAGATCCGCACGGTCTCGCCCACGTATACGGAACTCACGCCGGACCCCTGGCTGGTCGCGACGTACCGGGAGCAGATCATCGACATGGGACGGACGCCGCTGCCGCTCGAGTGGGAGGGCGCCCGTCCACTCGGCAGTACCGACATGGGCAACGTCACCAATGTCCTGCCCGGAATTCACCCCGTCATCGGCCTCGACTCGGACGGGGCGGTGACGCACCAGCCCCGGTTCGCGGCGGCGTGCATCACGGAGTCCGCCGACCGCGCCGTGGTCGACGGAGCGATTGCACTGGCTCGCACGGCAGTTCGCGCTGCAACGGACGACACACAGCGGGTGCGGCTGTTGGAAGGAGTTGATCGCCGGTGAACGCGGCAGTCGACAAATGGATTCTCGCTCACACCGACGAACTCACCCAGTGGCGTCGACACATCCACGCCAATCCCGAACTGGCGCGACACGAATACGCGACGACGGAATTCGTCGCGACGCGGCTGGCGGCGGCCGGTCTGTCACCCGAATTGCTTCCCGGCGGAACGGGGCTCACGTGTGATCTCGGACCCTCGGAGGGGCCCCGCATCGCGTTGCGTGCCGACATGGATGCCCTCCCGCTCCAGGAACTGACCGGCGCCACGTACTCGTCGACCGTGCCCGGCGTGTCGCACGCGTGCGGGCACGACGCGCACACCACCATCCTGCTCGGAACGGGGCTGGCCCTCAGTGAGATCCCCGACCTGCCGGTGGGTGTCCGGCTGATCTTCCAGCCCGCCGAGGAAGTCATGCCTGGCGGTGCGCTGGAGGTCGTCGCGGCGGGGCGGCTCGCGGGTGTCTCGCGGATCTTCGCGCTGCACTGCGATCCGCGGCTCGCGGCCGGGCGGGTCGGTGTCCGGCTCGGTGCGATAACGTCCGCGGCCGACACGATCGAGGTGATCCTCGACTCACCGGGCGGTCACACGTCGCGGCCGCACCTGACCACCGACCTCGTGTTCGCGTTGGGGACCGTCGTGACCGGGTTGCCGGGCATGCTCAGCCGCCGCATCGACCCGCGCACGGGCACCGTGATGGTGTGGGGTGCCGTCAGCGCCGGCCGGGCTCCCAACGCCATTCCGCAGACCGGCATGATGACCGGCACGGTGCGGACCGGCGATCACGAGACGTGGGAGATGCTCGAGCCGCTGGTGCGGGAGATCGTCCACGGGCTGCTCGCGCCGACCGGGGTGCGCTACCAGCTCAACTATCGCCGCGGCGTCCCCCCGGTGGTCAACGACGAGGTGTCGACCCGCATGTTCGAGGACGCGATCCGCACGGTCGGCCCGGACGCCCTCGCGGACACGCCGCAGTCCGGCGGCGGCGAGGACTTCTCCTGGTATCTCGAAGAGGTTCCCGGCGCGATGGCCCGGCTGGGTGTCTGGTCGGGGGTCGGCGAGCAACTCGACATCCACCAGCCCACGTTCGACCTGGACGAGCGGGCCCTGGGTGTGGGTGTGCGGGTGCTGTCGAGCCTCGTGCTGGGCTGAGGCCCCGCACGGCCCTATTCGGTGCCGGGCCCGACGTTGCGGCTGTTACGGGTGCGCAGGTCGCGCACGTAGTCGGACGGTGCCCCGGCGATCTCCGCCGCCTCGGCCATCACTCCGAGGTAGCGCGCCGACGGCAGGCCGCCCTCGTAGGCGTCGAGCACGTACAGCCAGGCGAGCGCGGGTTCGCCGTCGGTGTCGACGCGGACGCGGATCTTGCGGTGGATGCCGAGCTCGGAGCCCTCCCAGCGGTCGAGGCTGACCTCGTCCTCCTCGGGGACGTCGTAGAGCACGACGAACACTTTGGAATCGGGGTCCTCGACCACGGTGGCGAGTGCGCCCTCCCAGCCGATGTCCCCGCCACTGAAGGTCAGGCGCCAGCCGTGCAGCCAGCCCGTCCCCGCCATCGGCGAGTGGGGGCAGCGCTGCAACATCTGCTCTGGATGCATGTTGGACCCGTAGGCGGCATAGATCGACACGGCGGCAAGCCTAAACGGTGGCTAGTAATCTGTTGCATGCAGTGCACGACACGACGCCCTGCGAACGCTCGAGAAGCCGGCCGGAGACCCCGGTCGACAGTTGAATTGGAGGACAGATGACCCGAATCGTGATCATTGGTGGCGGGCCTGCCGGATACGAGGCAGCGCTGGTGGCCGCACAGCACGGCGCCTCCGTCTCCTTGATCGATTCGGACGGGGTGGGCGGCGCCTGCGTTCTGTTCGACTGCGTGCCGTCCAAGACCTTCATCGCCTCCACCGGCGTGCGCACCGACATGCGGCGCGCCACCGACCTGGGCATTGCGCTCGATCCCGAGCAGGCCACGGTCGCTCTGCCGCAGATTCACGCGCGCGTGAAGAGTCTCGCGCAGGCGCAGTCCTCCGACATCCGCACCCGCCTGCAGACGGTGGGTGTCGAACTGCTGTCGGGCACCGCCGAGATCGCCGACCCGCGCCTGGGCATGGCGTCCCACCAGGTGTGTGCCACGCTCGAGAGCGGCGAGAAGAAGACGCTCGACGCCGACGTGGTCCTCATCGCGACGGGCGCGAGCCCCCGGGTGATCCCCGGGGCGGAGCCGGACGGCGAGCGCATCCTGACGTGGCGCGACCTGTACGACCTCGACGAGCTGCCCTCGCACCTCGTCGTCGTCGGTTCCGGTGTGACGGGCGCGGAGTTCGTGTCGGCCTACACGGAGATGGGTGTCAAGGTCACGCTGGTGTCCAGCCGCGACCGCGTCCTGCCCGGTGAGGACGCGGACGCCGCCCTCGTGCTCGAGGACGTTCTCGCGGAACGCGGCGTCACCCTGGTCAAGCACGCGAGGGCGGACGCGGTGAAGCGCACCGAGGACGGCATCGTCGTCGTGCTCGCCGACGGCCGGACGGTCGAGGGCAGCCACGCCCTGATGACTGTCGGTTCGGTCCCCAACACGCAGGGTCTCGGACTGGAGAAGGTGGGTATCGAGCTCGACAGGGGCGGGTACCTGCGTGTGGACCGGGTGTCGCGGACGCCGGTGTCCGGGATCTACGCCGCGGGCGACTGCACGGGTCTGCTGCCGTTGGCGTCCGTCGCCGCCATGCAGGGTCGCATCGCGATGTACCACGCGCTGGGTGAGGGCGTCAGTCCCATCAAGTTGAAGACCGTGGCGTCAGCCGTGTTCACCCGCCCGGAGATCGCCACGGTGGGGGTCAGCCAGGCCGCGATCGACGACGGCGAGGTGCCGGCCCGCACCGTCATGCTCCCGCTCAACACCAATCCGCGGGCGAAGATGTCGGGACTGCGCCGCGGTTTCGTGAAGATCTTCTGCCGCCCGGCCACCGGTGTGGTGATCGGCGGCGTGGTGGTCGCCCCCAACGGTTCGGAACTGATTCTGCCCATCGCGATCGCCGTACAGAACAACCTCACCGTCAACGATCTCGCCGCGACGTTCTCGGTGTACCCGTCGCTGACGGGTTCGATCACCGAGGCGGCCCGTCAGCTGATGCGGCACGACGACCTGGACTGATCCCGAAGTGTGGGATTCGCATTTCATATAGTGACGGCTGTGGTGGGATAGTCGAGGCACGGTTCGAAATCATCGACCGTGCCTCGGCGCTCTCCCGCCCCGCAGACCCAGGACGGACAGGGTGTTCCTCACCTGACCTCTGCTTCGACGTGCCTCCTGGGAGTCGTACATGCCGCACTTGCTCGCCCGCCGCATGGAGGGGCTGCACAGCTCCGCCATCCGTGACCTCCTCACCCTCACCGCCCGGCCCGACGTCGTCAGCCTCGCCGGCGGGCTGCCCGACCCCGAATTCATTCCGCGGGAACGTATCCGGAAGGAAGCCGAACTCGCGCTCGCGGACCCGGCGTCCGTCCAGTACGGCGAGACCACGGGGCTGCGCCGGCTGCGCGACGTGCTCGCCGCGCGGGAGGGCGCCAGGATCGGCAGACTGCTGGGTGCCGCCGACGTCGTCGTCACCCACGGTTCGCAGCAGGCCTTGAGCCTCCTGGCGCAGGTGCTCCTCGATCCCGGCGACGTCGTGATCGTCGAGGAACCCGCCTACACCGGCGCACTGCAGGTGTTCCGGGCGGCGGAGGCCGACGTCCGGTCCGTCCCGCTCGACGCCGACGGCATGGACACCGCGGCACTGGAGGGTCTGCTCGCGGACGGGCTGCGACCTGCCGTGGTGCACACCGTGAGCAACTTCCACAATCCGCGCGGCGTCGTCCTGGCGCCCGGTCGCCGGGAACACCTCGCCGCACTGGCCGACCGGTACGGCTTCTGGGTGATCGAGGACGACCCGTACGGTGAGCTCTTCTTCGACGGTCCACCGCCGGCGCCCGTGGCGGCGCTGTCGGACCGGGTGATCCGGCTGTCCAGCGCCTCGAAGATCCTGGCGCCCGCCCTCCGGGTCGGGTGGCTGCACGGCGACCGGCGGGTGTGCGAGGCCGTCGAACTGCTCAAACAGGGCGCCGACCTCTGCGGTTCGTCACTGACGCACCAGATCGCCGCCGGACTGCTGTCCGACGAACCGTGGCTGGACCTGCACCTCGAGATGCTGCGCGCCCGCTACGGGTCCCGTGCCCGGGCGCTTGCGGACGGGGTCTCCTCGACGTTCGGCGACCGGGCCGGCGTGTCCTCCGCGGTCGGTGGGATGTTCTGCTGGACCGAGTTCGCCGAACCGGGCCTCGACACCGCGGCGCTGCTGCAGACCGCCGTGGCCCACGGTGTGGCGTTCGTCCCCGGATCCGCGTTCGGTGTCGCGGCCGGGCACCGCAGCGCTCTGCGGCTGTGCTTCGCGACCTGTTCGGAGGACGCGTTGACGGACGCGGCGGTGAGACTCGGCGCCGCGTACGCCGATCACGCCCAGTCGTAGGTCCGTTCGACGGCCTTGTTCCATTCGGCGTAGAGCCGGGTGGACTCGGCGTCGTCCATCGCCGGCTCCCAGGTCTTGTCGACGGCCCAGTTCGCGCGGATGTCGTCCTCGCTCTCCCAGAAACCGACGGCCAGACCGGCGGCATAGGCCGCGCCCAGCGCTGTCGTCTCGTTGACGACGGGGCGGATGACGGGCACCCCGAGGATGTCGGACTGGAATTGCATGAGGGTCTCGTTGACGACCATGCCGCCGTCCACCTTGAGGGACGCCAGTTCGACACCGGAGTCGGCGCGCATCGCCTCGATCACCTCGCGGGTCTGGTAAGCGGTGGCCTCGAGCGCCGCCCGGGCGAGATGGCCCTTGTTCACGAACCTGGTGAGCCCGACGATGGCCCCGCGGGCGTCGGGCCGCCAGCGAGGTGCGAACAACCCGGAGAACGCGGGCACGAAGTAGGCGCCGCCGTTGTCCTCGACCGACTTCGCCAGATCCTCGATGTCCTTGGCCGACTGGATGATTCCCAGGTTGTCGCGCAGCCACTGCACCAGCGAGCCGGTGACGGCCACGGACCCCTCCAGCGCGTAGACGGCGGGCGCGTCACCGATCTTGTAGCAGACGGTGGTGAGGAGTCCGTGTTTGCTGTGCACGGGAGTGGTCCCCGTGTTGAGCAGCAGGAAGTTCCCGGTCCCGTACGTGTTCTTCGCTTCGCCTTCCGACAGGCAGGCCTGCCCGAACGTCGCGGCCTGCTGGTCGCCGAGGATTCCCGCCACGGGAACGCCCGGCAGCGTTCCGCGCTCGCGTCCGACGCCGTAGATCTCGGAGGAGCTGCGGATCTCGGGCAGCATCGACATCGGGATGCCGAAATCGGCGCAGATCTCCGGATCCCAGTCGAGCGTCTCGAGATTCATCAGCAGGGTACGTGAGGCGTTGGTGACATCCGTCACGTGGGTGCCCTCGGTGATGTGCCACAGAATCCAGCTGTCGATCGTGCCGAAGCAGAGTTCGCCCGCGTCCGCCTTCTCGCGTGCCCCGTCGACGTTGTCGAGGATCCAGCGGACCTTCGGTCCCGAGAAATACGTGGAGAGTGGCAGACCGGTGCGCTTCTGGTAACGGCCCGGACCCTCGTCGCCGCCGAGTTGCGTGCACAATTCGTCGGTGCGCGTGTCCTGCCAGACGATCGCGTTGTACACGGGTTCTCCGGTGTTCCGGTCCCACACGACCGCCGTCTCGCGCTGATTGGTGATGCCGATCGCGGCGATGTCGCGCCTGGTGAGATCCGCCTTCGCGAGCGCGGACGCCACCACCTCGCGGGTGTTGATCCACAGCTGCTTCGGGTCGTGCTCCACCCAGCCCGCGCGCGGAAAGAACTGGTCGTGTTCCTTCTGGGCGACGCTGACCACGGCTCCGTCGTGATCGAAGATCATGCAGCGGCTGGAGGTGGTGCCCTGGTCTATCGCGGCGATGTACTGAATCACACGCATGAAGCTACTAGCCTGGGCATGAATCCGTCGTCATCTCACAGGAGCCCGAGTTGAGTAGTCAGCCAGGTGTGCAGTTCCTCGGTCCCCGGCAGCGCGATGCCGCATGGGACGAACTGCAGACCGAACAGTTCGACGTGGTCGTGATCGGCGGCGGTGTGGTCGGGGCCGGTGCGGCGCTCGACGCGGCCACCCGCGGGCTGAAGGTGGCGTTGGTGGAGGCGCGCGATTACGCGTCGGGAACGTCGAGTCGCTCGTCGAAGATGTTCCACGGCGGCCTGCGCTACCTCGAACAGCTCGAGTTCGGTTTGGTCCGGGAGGCGCTGCGCGAACGGGAACTGTCGCTGACCACCCTCGCGCCGCACCTGGTGAAGCCGCTCAAGTTCCTGTTCCCGATCACGCACCGGCTGTGGGAGCGCCCCTACATGGCGGCCGGCATCTTCCTCTACGACCGGATGGGCGGCGCCAAATCGGTTCCGCCGCAGAAGCATCTGACCCGCGCGGGTGCGCTGCGGATGGCGCCGGGACTCAAGCGCAACTCGCTGACCGGCGGCATCCAGTACTACGACACCGTGGTCGACGACGCTCGGCACACCATGACCGTCGCCCGCACCGCCGCCCACTACGGGGCCGTCGTGCGGACGTCGACGCAGGTGGTCGGTTTCCTCCGGGAAGCGGACCGGGTGTCCGGGGTGCGCGTGCGGGACTGTGAGGACGGCCGCACCGCGGACGTGAAGGCGCACGTCGTCATCAACGCCACGGGGGTGTGGACCGACGAGATCCAGGCACTGTCGCGGCAACGCGGCCGTTTCCGTGTCCGCGCGTCCAAGGGCGTCCACATCGTGGTGCCGCGCGACCGGATCGTCAGCGATGCCGCGATCATCCTCCGCACCGAGAAGTCGGTGCTGTTCGTGATTCCGTGGGGCAGTCACTGGATCATCGGCACCACCGATACGGACTGGAACCTCGACCTCGCGCACCCGGCGGCCACCAAGGCCGACATCGACTACATCCTCGGCCACGTCAACAAGGTGCTGGTGACGTCGCTGACCCACGACGACATCGACGGCGTCTACGCAGGTCTGCGTCCGCTGCTCGCGGGGGAGAGCGACGAGACGTCCAAGTTGTCGCGCGAGCACGCCGTCGCGCGTGTGGCGCCGGGTCTGGTCGCCATCGCCGGCGGCAAGTACACCACCTACCGCGTGATGGCCGAGGACGCGGTGGATCTCGCGGCCGAGGACATTCCGGCGCGGATGGCGCCGTCCATCACCGAGAAGGTGCCGCTCGTCGGTGCGGACGGCTATTTCGCGCTGGTCAACCAGACCGTTCACCTCGGCCAGCTGTACGGGCTGCACCCGTACCGCGTCAAGCACCTGCTGGACCGCTACGGCTCGCTCATCGGCGAGGTGCTCGACCTGGCGTCCGACAAGCCGGAACTTCTCCAGCCCATCACGGACGCGCCCGCCTACCTTCAGGTGGAGGTCGTGTACGCCGCGGCGGCGGAGGGCGCGCTGCATCTCGACGACATCCTCGCCCGGCGCACCCGCATCGCGATCGAGTACTCGCATCGGGGTGTGAACTGCGCCGAGCAGGTGGCGCAGCTGGTGGCTCCGGTCCTCGGCTGGGACGCCGACGACATCGACCGTGAGGTGAAGACCTACCAGGCGCGGGTGGAGGCGGAGGTGCAATCGCAGGCGCAACCGGACGACCTGTCCGCCGACGCGTTGCGGGCGGCGGCTCCGGAATCGCGGATCGAACTGCTCGAACCGCCGGTCAGTGTGTCAGAAATACCTTGATGACCACGATGATCGCCGCGACCACGCCGAGGCCGAACGCCGCCCAGTGGGTACCGGACGTGACCTTTTCGCGGCGGAGGCGGCTGATCACGTAACTGATCGACGCGATCCGGGCGATCATCACCAATTCGGCGATCAACTGCGCGGTCCTGGGCTCCAGCCAGCCGATCAGCGCGGTGCACAGGATGACGCTGGGGAAGACGGCCGACGTGAGGATGGGGAGGCCGTCTCGGAGTTCCCCGGCGCGTTCGCCTCGGGTGAGGGTGCGGTCGAGACGCAGCGTCTGGCCGACGGACTCGGCGAACACGTGCGCGAGAAACGTCGACAGCGCCGCTCCGACGACGATCGCGATACCGACCGTTTCCTGCGATTTGGTGACGGGGATCAGCGCGGCGAGGACGAGGATGTTGCCGTAGATGTAGGCGCTGATGCGCCGGGCGGCACGCTCGTTGCCGACCGGGGCGTCGGTGACCTGCGCGGGGCGGTTGAAGAGCTTCGGAAGGTCCCACTCCATGCTCCCGAGCATTCCACGCGCGTGCGGTCAGCGAGTGTGGACGAGCGATTTCGGCGCGTGCGCGGCGACGACCCCGGAGAGCGCCATGACGAGGAGAGCTGAGACAGCGATGAATTCCATGGGATCGAGGATCGTCCCGGGACCAGTGAGCAGTGTGGGCGTTGTCTGTGAGCTCCCTGGGAAGTCAGACCTTCGGGCTGTAGTGCTGGGGGTCGTCGCGCCGTTCGACCGGCGGAAGATTGCGTCGCGGGGTGTGGACGAGCGGCGCCTGCGCCGGGGCGCGTCCGGTCTCACGGTCCCAGCCGGCGCGGGCGCGGGGGTGATAGCGGTACCGCCACGGGACGAGGCGGAAGGCGGCGTCGACGGCGCGACCGACGAGGACGTGCAGGCGCTCGTCGCGCCTGGTCCAGCGAAAGCCGAGGAGGTCGCGGACCGGTTGGTCGTACATGCCGACCGTCAGCCACACGAAGCCCTTCGCCACCGGGATGCGGAGGATCGCCCAGATCGGGTCGGGTAGCCAGGTCAGGAACGGGGGCACGCCGAGTCCGGACAGGTCGAGGACGTCCCGGGTGGCCTTGTTGTCCTCGAGGACGTTGCGGCACATGTGATCCCAGTACTCCTGGAACGCCTCCCAGGTTTCCGGGACGGGTCGCATGCTCATTCCGTAGAGGCGGTACCACTGGATGTGCTCGGTGAACAGCCGGCGCTTCTGGTCTTCGGTGAGGCCACCCATGAAGTTGTCGCCCGTGAGGACGGTGCCCATGAAGAACGTGGCGTGTGCCCAGTAGAACGTGTCGGGGTCGAGGGCGTGATACCGGCGGCCGTGTTTGTCGATTCCCTTGATGTCGTCGTGATACCCGCGCACCTGCTCGGCGATCTGCTGGGCGCGGTCGCCGTCGAAGACGACGCCGCCGATCGGGTACAGCGACCGGTAGAGCCGTTCCCACCGCTCGTCGAAGAATCGGGAGTGCTCCTCGACGCCCGCGCCGAGTCCGGGATGCATGTTCTGCATCGACCCGGCCCAGACGCCTTGCAGCATTCCGCGCCAGTCGCCGAAGTATTTCCAGGTCAGCGAGTCGGGACCGAGGGGGACGGGGGCGGAGGCCGGGACGGGCGTGCCGTCCGCGTTCAAGTGACTACGCACGTTGTCAGACTAGGATCTGACAACACGCGTAGTCAAGGATGGAGGCGCGAGAAGAGTGACGCTCGAGGACCGGCGGGAAGCACGGCGGAATTCGCTGCTGCGTGCGGGCGTCGCGCTGCTCGGTGCGCCGGACGGGCCGGCGGTGAACGTCCGCGCGGTCTGCCGTGCCGCATCGCTCACCGAACGGTACTTCTACGAATCGTTCCGGGATCGGGACGAATTCGTGCGCTCGGTGTACGCGGCAGTGGGCGAGGAGGCGCAGGCCGCGCTCGTGCAAGCCGTCGCGTCCACCGAGACCGCCCGGGAACGCGCCGGGGCCGCCGTCGACGCGTTCGTGAAACTGATGGTCGACGATCCCGCCATGGGTCGCGTGCTGCTGCTCGCACCGCTGTCCGAACCCGCGCTGAGCAGGCGGGGTATCGACCTGATGCCCGGCTTCGTCGGACTGGTGCACGACCAGCTCTCGGCCGTCGACGACGAGGTCGAGAAGCAACTCGTCGCGATCGGTGTGGTCGGCGCACTCACGACGCTGTTCATCGGATATCTCGACGGAACTGTTGCCGCGTCACGCGAGCAATTCGTCGCTCATTGCGTCACGCTGGTGGTGGAGGCAAACAAGGCCGGCCACGAGTGAGGTGCGCATGCCGTTCCAGGTATCCGTGGACGATCCGACTCGCCCGCAACCCGAACTCCGGGTGCTCGACCGCAAGTTCTTTCAACTCGTCGGCGAGTTCGTCTACGTTCACGGCGAGACTGTGGTGACGGTGCCCGGTTGCGCGCCGATGCCGTGTCTGCTGCGCACGGATCTCGCGTCGATCCCCGCTCCGTTGCAGGGTCTGCTCACCCCCTACGGCCGTCAGTTGCTGCCCGCGATCATGCACGACGACCTCTGCAAACGTGCAAGCGCACAGGGGCAGGAGGGAAACGCGCTGCGACGCCGCGCGGACGAACTGTTCCGGCTGGCCCTGCTCGACGAGGGTGTCGGGCCGTTCCGCAGTCGCATCTTCTGGGTCGGCGTCGAGGTCGGACGATTCTGGAGCTTCACCGAGGTCGCCCGGTTCCTGCTGATAGCGCATCAGGTGCTGGGCATGGTGTGCTGGGTGGTGGGAGTGCCGTGGGCGGTGGCGACCTCGCACTTCGGCCTCGCCGCCCTCCTCCTCGTGCTTCCGGTCGCGCTGTCCCTGCTGTGGCGCAGGGACTTTCCCGTCGCGCTGCTCGGGTGCCTTCTCCTGCCCGTCATCGCACCCACGTATCTGCTGACCATCGCCACTGCCGCGGTGCTGTGGGTGCCGGACGGTGCCGCCTGGCTCCTCGGCCGCCGACGCACGCGCAGGCCGCCGCCGCTCGGGCCGCCGACCACGGTTCTGCGTTAACTCCCGCGGGGTGGTTGGCAGTAGGTGCAGAAGAAGATCTGCTGCTGACCGAGGTCGTGACCCTCGATCACGGTCCCGCAACGGCGGCAACGTTTTCCGGCGCGTCCGTACACCCACGGTCGGTGGCGGATGGAGTTGTTCTTGTCGGCGTGAATCATGCGGTGCGCGAGCGTCACCAGCGCAGGCAGGTCGGCGACCTCACTCGACGGAGTGTAGGGGTGGACGCCGCGGAGGAAGCAGACCTCGTTGCGGTACACGTTGCCGAGACCGGCGAGGTTGCGCTGGTCGACGAGGGCCAGTCCGATGGGCTGCTCGCCGGCCGCCCGCAGATTGCGGATCGCCGTGTCGGCGTCCCAGTCCGGCCCCAGCAGGTCGGGGCCGAGGTGACCGACCGCGGACTCCTCGTCGTCACGCCCCAGGATTTCGGTGATGCCCAGCGAGAATCCGACCGCCACCCGGTCGTCGGTGGCCAGCACGATGCGGGCCTGATGCGTCGGCCGCCGCCACTTCGAGTCCGGCGCGTAGATGTGCCACGCGCCATCCATCTTCAGATGGGTGTGGATGGAGTAGTCGCCGACCCGGATCAGGAGGTGCTTTCCCCGGCTGACCACCTCGTCGACGACCTGGCCGGACAGGTCGACGGTGGCGTAGCGCGGCACCCGCACGTCGCACCTGGTCAGCACCTTGCCCTGGAGGGCGTCGCGCAGCGAGTTGGCGGTGCGCCAGACGGTGTCGCCTTCGGGCATCTCAGGCTCGCAACCGGAATCCGCGTGGGGTGGGCGAGAACCCGGCCTCGGTCAGGATCGGCGCGAAGTCGCTGCCGTGGATGGTGTCTCCGTCGACCTTCTCGACCACGATCTTGTCGATCCCGCCGCGTTTGACGACTCCGGCGAGGGCGACGGCCGCGGTGCGGAGAACACCGGGGTCGTCGGTGAACGTGAGGACCGTTCGCCCGCCACGTTCGACGAACAGGATCAGTTCGCCTTCGACGAGCACCACCAGGCCACCGGCCTTGCGTCCGGGCCGGTGCGCGGGTGCGTCGTCGCCGCGTTTCGGCCAGGGGAGGGCCGCGCCGTACGGGTTGGCGGGGTCGCTGGCGGCGAGCGTCACGGCGGGCAGCGTGCTGTGCCGGCCCTCGAGCGAGTCGCCGTAGCTCCGGAGCCGGTCCACCACAGGCGGAGTGGAGAACTGCGCACCGCCGAGTGTCTCGACGAAATGCCCCCTCCGGCAGCGGCCGTTGTCCTCGAACGTGCCCAGCACCTTGTACATCAGAGCGAACCCGCCGGGAACGTTCTCGGTCATCACCGACCCGCGTGTCACCACCCCGTATCGCTCCAGCAGGAGTTCGGCGGTGGCGCTGGCACGCAGCGTGGCATCGGGTTCGGCGGCGGGCAGGATCGACCACCGTCCCCCGACCGTGGGCGGCGCGGTGCGCTTCGGAACCGCCAGGCTGCGGTAGGCGCGGGCGCGCGGCGGCCGTCGCGGCGAGCGGTGGCTCGTGGTGGTCCTGGACGTGTCCGACAGCAGGGCGCGGACCGGGGCGAGCGTGTCGTTGCCGATGTGTCCGAGCCACACCAGATCCCACAATGCGGTGGCCAGCGCGGTGTCGTCGGACATCTCGAGGGTGTCCGCGAGTTGTCGGAAGAAGTACGCGCCGCCGCCGGACAACGTGTCGAGGGTTCGGCTCTGCACATCCGACAGTTCCGACTCCGCCGGCGCGGTCAGGGTGAGTGGTGCGGTGTCGGCGGGGTGGAGACACACCCATCCGTCCTTCCCCGAGATGCTGCCCGCGCCCGACCACAACACCTCACCGGTGGAGGTGAGTTCGTCGAGCATGGCGGGGGAGTAGTCGGCCACCCGGGACGGCAGGATCAGCGACTCGAGTGCCGAGGCGGGAACCGGGACGCCCGCAAGCTGTTCCACGACAGTCGCCACTCCGTCGATGCCGCGCAGTGTGCCCCCGACGTGCTGCCAACTCGGGAGGAAGCGGCCGAGCGTCGCGGTGCTGACCGGTTCGACCTCCTGGCGCGCGGCGGCCAGCGAACGCCTGCGGAGACGGCGGAGTACCTCGGCGTCGCACCATTCGCTTCCCGTGGCGCCGGGCCGGAACTCGCCCTCGACCACCCGCTTGCCCTGCGCGAGTCGCTGCAACACGTCGCGGGCCACCGCGGAACCGAGACCGAAACGGGCGGCCGCATCGGTGATCGTGAACGGACCGTGGGTGCGGGCATAGCGGCTGATCAGGTCGGCCAGCGGATCGTCGACGGGTTCGATGAAGGCGGCGGGAACCCCGATCGGCAGCGGCACCCCGAGTCCGTCCCGCAGACGCGCGGCATCCTCGATGGCCGTCCACCAGTCGCGACCGGCGAAGGAGACGGAGAGCGCTCGCTTCGCACGGACGAGCTCCTCGAGCCAGGGGGTGGGATCGGTCGTCGACCGTGCGGTGACCTCGTCGGAGGTGAGTGGCCCGAGGAGGCGCAGCAGGTCGGCGACGCCCTCGAGGTCCTTCGCCTTGCGGTCGGGGAGGAGTCGCTGCAGTTCGAGTTCGGCGTGGGCGATGACATCGGCGTCGAGGAGTTCGCGCAGTTCCACCCGCCCGAGCAGCTCCGCCAGCAGCGTCGAGTCCAGGGACAGCGCGGCTGCCCGGCGTTCGGCGAGGGGACTGTCGCCCTCGTACATGAACTCGCCCACGTAATTGAACAGCAGAGCACCGGCGAACGGCGACGGCGACTGCGTCTCGACCTCGACGATGCGAATCTGGCGACGAGCGAGCCGGCGGAACAGGTCTTTCAGCGCGGGGAGGTCGTACACGTCCTGCAGGCACTCGCGGACGGTCTCGAGCAGGATCGGGAACGTCGGATACCTGCGGGCCACGTCGAGCAGTTGCGCGGACCGCTGCCGCTGCTGCCAGAGCGGCGCGCGTTTGCCCGGCGTGCGCCGCGGCAGCAGCAGCGCCCGGGCCGCACACTCGCGGAACCGCGACGCGAACAGCGCGGAACCACCGACCTGTTCGGTGACGATGTCCTCGATCTCGTCGGTGTCGAACGCGAACAGGTCGGCGCCGGGCGGGGTGTCCTCGGTGTCGGGGAGGCGGACGATGATGCCGTCGTCGGAGGCTGTCGCATTCGAGTCGAGTCCGTACCGTTCACTCAGCCGCGCGCTCACCGCCAACGCCCACGGCGCGTGGACGCGCTGGCCGTACGGCGAGTGCAGGATCAGCCGCCAGTCGCCGAGTTCGTCACGGAAACGTTCGACCACCAGGGTGCGGTCGGTGGGGACCTGTCCGGTCGCCGTCTTCTGCTCGGCGACGAGCTGAACGAGATTGCTGGTGGCGTTGTCGTCGAGTCCGCCGGTGCGGCAACGTTCCTGCACCTCCGTCTCGTGCCCGAGTGAGATCTCCCGCAGGAACTGTCCGAGTGCCTCGCCCAGCTCCGCCGGACGCCCCAGACCGTCACCGTGCCAGAACGGCAGTCGCCCGGGTTGCCCGTAGGCGGGACTGACCAGCACCCGGTCGAACGTGATCTCCTCGATCCGCCAGCTGGTTGCCCCGAGCGCGAAGACGTCGCCGACCCGCGACTCGTACACCATCTCCTCGTCGAGTTCGCCGACACGGGACGCTTTCTCGCCGACCATGTACACCGTGAACAGACCGCGGTCGGGGATGGCGCCACCCGACGTGACGGCGAGTCGCTGCGCGCCCGGACGGCCCGTGAGGGTGTTGGCCTCGCGGTCCCAGACGAGGCGGGGCCTGAGTTCGGCGAACTCGTCGGACGGGTAGAGGCCCGCGAGGAGGTCGAGGGTCGACTCGTACGCCGAGCGTGGCAACGTCGCGAACGAACCGCTGCGCCGGACCGTCTCGAACCAGTCGTCGACGTCGAGTGGTTCGAGTGCGGTGGCCGCCACCGTGTGCTGGGCGAGGATGTCGAGGGGGTTGGCGGGGACGGCGAGTGCCTCGATCTTGCCGGTGACCATCCGCTCGACGGTGACGGCGCAGTGCACGAGATCGGTGCGGTGTTTGGGGAACACGACGCCGCGGGAGATCTCCCCGACCTGGTGTCCGGCGCGGCCGACCCGCTGCAGGCCGTTCGCCACCGACGGTGGCGCCTCCACCTGGATCACGAGATCGACCGCGCCCATGTCGATTCCGAGTTCGAGGCTGCTCGTCGCGACCACGCACCTCAGCCGCCCCGACTTCAGGTCGTCCTCGATCAGCGCTCGCTGATCCTTGCTGACCGAACCGTGGTGGGCGCGCGCGAGCAGCGGATCCGCGCCGAAAGTGACCTCGGACGGCGAGCCGATCTGCGACGCCGGCTTCGGGTTCTTGTCCACGCCGGTCCCGGCGCGTTCGGCGTAGATCTCGTTGAGCCGCGCGGTGAGCCGCTCGGCGAGCCGCCGCGAATTGGCGAACACGATCGACGAGCGGTGAGCCAGCACGAGGTCGACGATCTGTTCTTCCACGTGCGGCCAGATCGACCCGGCCTGCGGGGTCGCCGACGCCGAACCCTCGGCCGGTTCCGCGAGCCCGAGTTCCGTCATGTCCTCGACCGGGACCTGCACGGTGAGGTCGAACGTCTTCGGCGACGGCGGCGCCACGATCCGGATGGGCGCCGAACCGGACAGGAACCGGCCCACCTCCTCGTGTGGCCGCACCGTCGCGGACAGCCCGATGCGCTGCGCCGGTGTGTCGAGGAGCTGGTCGAGGCGCTCGAGGGACAGGGCGAGGTGGGCCCCGCGTTTCGTGCCGGCCACGGCGTGCACTTCGTCGACGATGACGGTGTCGACCCGGGTCAGCGTCTCGCGCGCGGCGGACGTGAGCATCAGGAACAACGACTCGGGCGTGGTGATGAGGATGTCGGGCGGATTCTTGATCAGCGCCCGTCGGTCGCCCGCCGGTGTGTCGCCGGAGCGGACGCCCACCGAGATCTCCGGCGGCGTGAGTCCCAGCCGCTTCGCCGTCTGCGTGATCCCGACGAGCGGAGCGCGCAGGTTGCGTTCGACGTCCACGCCCAGCGCCTTGAGCGGGGAGATGTAGAGGACCTTGGTCTTGCGGTCCTTCCCGTCGGTGGCGGCCAGTTGATCGAGGGACCACAGGAACGCGGACAGCGTCTTGCCCGATCCTGTCGGGGCGACGACCAGTGTGTTCGCTTTGCTCGCGATCGACTCCCAGGCACCGAGCTGCGCGGCCGTCGGCGCGGGAAACGCGCCGTCGAACCACTCGCGGGTGGCAGCAGAGAATCTGCCCAGGACGTCGGTCACCGTTCCATAGTGCACCGGGGGTACGACACGCAGGGGGAATCGTCGCTCCCGCGATCAGGTCGGTTCGTATTCGTCGTGGCGGCGCAGCCAACTCATGAAGGGATCGTCGCCGCGGCGGGGTTGTGGTTCCCAGTCCTCCTGGCGTCCGCGGGCGGTGAGGTCGAGCCAGTGGTAGGTGCCCAGGAGGGGTTCGGTGGCGCGCGCGTAGCCGGAGTAGGTGTGGAAGATGCGCTCACCCTGACGGAGGAATGCGCTGACACCGTGCTCTTCACCGGACCAGCCTTTCCAGGCGGGGTCCATGCGCTCGAGTTCGGCCTGGTCTCTGTAGTTGTATTCGACCGGGGCGACCGTCGCGTCGAGGGTGACATGGAAGTCGTAGTTGAAGTCGCTGCCGCGCGAGGAGTACCAGGGGAAGGTCCAGCCCATCCGCTGCCGGTAGTGCTCGAGTTTGTGCAGCGGTGCGCGCGAGACGACCGCGAATGACGTGTCTCTGGCGTAGAGGTGGTGTAGAGGTGGTGTAGGTCACCGACGTTGTCCATCGTGAACGAGCAGGAGGGACATCCTTCGTCGGCGTCCGGTTCGAACATGAAGTGGTAAATCAGGAGTTGGCTGCGACCGTCGAACAGGTCTCCGAGTCCGCTCCTGCCGCGGGGGCCGTCGAACACGTACTTCTCGGTGATCTCGACCATCGGCAGCGCACGCCGGGCGGCGTTGACCCGGTCGCGGTGGCGAGTCAACTCCTTCTCCTGTGCGAGCAGCTCGCGCCGCGCGACGACCCATTGTTCGCGGGTGGTGACCTGTGGATCGGGCTCTGTCATCGTCCGTCTCCTCTCTCGGGCACCTGTAATCCCCGCAGGCGACCCTCGTCTCGAGCCACTACGAATCAGTTCGTGGCCGGTGAACTTGTCGGTGGGGCGCAGTATGATTCGCACATGAGTTCGACCGGGGGGCGTTGGATCAGGTGGCGCAACATCTGACTGCGTTGGCTGCTGCCGTGACGGGCCTGCTCGATGCAGACCTCGGCGGTGTCCCGGATTCCGATGTGGTGCTGACCATGCAGCAGCTCGAAAAGACCCTCCGCCGTGTCGGGGCGGTGTCGCAACGGCTGATCGTCGAGAGCGTGGAACGCTCGCTCCCCGCGCAACTCGGCTACAACTCACCGAACAAGCTCCTGATCGACGTGCTTCGCGTGTCGGCGGCCGACGCGTCGGCGCGGGTCTCGGCCGCCCGCAACCTCGGAGCATGGCACACGCTGTCGGGCGAAGACCTGCCCGCCGCTCTGCCGGACACCGCGGCCGCGCAACGCGACGGCGCCATCGGCCCCGACCATGCACGCGCAGTCGCGAGGATCATGCGCAAGATCCCGCACGCCGTGTCGAACTCGGACGTCGCCACAGCCGAATCCATTCTGGCCGAATGTGCCCGTGGCGGTACCCCGGAAGACGTGGACAGTGCCGGTCATCGGCTCTTCGCCTACCTCAACCCCGACGGCAATCTCACGGACGACCGCGGCCGTGCGCGTCGATGCGGCATCTCCCTCGGTCGTCAAGACGCCGAACTGATGACAAAGATCTCCCGTGAACTCGACCCCACCGCGCGCGCTCTTCTCGATCCGATCCTCGCGACATGGGCTCGCCCCGGCATGAACAACCCGGACGACCCGGAATCACCGAGCGGCAACGTCGAAAATCCGTCCGTCGACCGTGACGCGTTGGTCGCGGCGGCGGCGAGGGACACGCGCACAGCTGCGCAGCGAAACCACGACGCCCTCGGTGCGTTGTTCCGGGTCATGCTCGAATCCGGCATCCCCGGTCGGCATCGCGGCCTGCCCGTCACGATCATCACCATGACCCTCGACCAACTCGAGAAAGCGGCCGGAGGTGTGGCCACCACCGCCACCGGCGGTCTTCTCCCCATCGACGACGCACTGAAACTCGCCGAACACGCCCACCCTGTGCTCGTCCTGTTCGGCCACGACGGCCGGCCCCTGCACCTGGGACGGCGCCGCCGGGTGGCCAGCGCGGATCAACGTCTCGCACTCATCGCTGCCGAAGGCGGATGCACACGAGTGGGCTGCGCGGCCCCGGCCAGCCTGTGCGCGGTGCACCACGTACGAGAGTGGCACAAGGGTGGACACACCGACATCAACGCACTGACACTGGCGTGCGACGCCTGCCACGCCCAAGTCCACGACGGACCCGCAGGCTGGGCGACCACCAGCGCACCGGTAGGTGGCCCGTACGCGGGACGCACCGAATGGATTCCACCACCGCACATCGATCCGGACAGAAAACCGCGCATCAATCACCGACACCACCCCGGTGACCTGATCGGTCGCGCCCGGCGGACAGCCCGATCACGAGCTCGAGCCGACGGCGGGGTGCCCTAGCCGTGGGCTGCCCGTCACACCGTCGCGAGACCCGACGCCGCCGCAGGTACTGCCGCCGGAACGAACGACGGCGACGGCAACTCGGTGGTGGCCGGCTCGTGTCCGGAGACCATCACGTAGGCGGCCACAGCGAGTAGCGCCAGAGCAACTGCGCCGATCATCCTGAACACGTTGACTCGCTTCGGTCGAAGGGGCGGTGCATCACGGGTCGAGCCGTCAGACCCTAGACGAGGGCACCGACAGCTACGGTGGAGTGATGACTGCTGCAGGGGACAGCCACGAACTCGACCGACTCCGGGAGACCGCACAGGTCCGCCTCGAGAAGGCGGTGGGCGACGGGCACCTGACGCTGGAGGAATACTCGGAGCAGGCCGCCATCGTGTGGTCACGCGATGCCGACCTCGAGCGCCTCCGGCAACTCGTTCCCGTCGAGGCACCGCCGGCCGCGGTGTCGCGACCTCAGTCCACCATCATCGGAATCTTCGGCGACACCCAGCGTTCCGGCCGCTGGTCGCTCGCCGTGAAGACACTGGCCCTACTTCTTTTCGGCGATGTGAAGCTCGACCTCCGGTCGGCGGTGATCGTCGCCCGCACATCGACGATCACTCTCGTCACCGTGTTCGGGGACAGCACGATCACCGTTCCGGAAGGTGTGCGCGTCGAGGTGGGCGGATTCGACCTCTTCGGCGACCGCGAACTCGACGCCGGCGCACAGGATCCCGGGCCCGGAGCCCCGACGATCCGCGTCGTGTCGTACTCGCTGTTCGGTGACCTCAGGGTCCGCGCCCGCTAGTACTGCAACGGCACTTATGGCAGGTGGCCGCGGGTTCGGTAATGACAGATGCGGGCCTGGTGTTGTCGGCGTCTCCGCCAGTGCGACCAGGACCAGATGTGCTCGTCGGGGTGGGCGTGTCGCAGGATCAGAAACACGAGTAGACGGCGGATCTCGGGTACCGTGTAGCCGATCATGCCCTGATCTTCGGTTCCGATTCCCCCTTTACCGCTTCGGTTTTCGTCCCGGCGAGCCAGGCGAGGGCGAGCATCGACAAGGTGATGTGGGCGTACCAGGCCCGGTAGGTGCGTACCCGGTAGGTGCGTACCTGGTAGTGGTCGAGGCCGGCCTCGTTCTTGGCCTGCTGAAAGCATTCCTCGACCCGCCACCGCGAGCCGGCGATGGTGGCGAGTTCGGTGAGCGTGGTGCGGCGGGGTCC
>RRBB01000174.1:0-22618 GCA_006543605.1 Rhodococcus sp. WS4 | reverse complement strand
CCATGGCGGGGAAGTTGAACGGGGAGATGATCCCGACCGGGCCGACGGGCTGACGGATCGAATGCACGTCGACGTTGGTGGACGCGTTCTCGGTCATCCCACCCTTGAGCAGATGCGCGATGCCGCAGGCGAATTCGACGACTTCCTGGCCGCGGGACACCTCACCCAATGCGTCGGAGACGACCTTGCCGTGTTCGGAGGTGATGATCTCCGCGAGTTCGCCCTTGCGCTCGTTGAGCAGTTCCCGGAACTTGAACACGATCGCGGTGCGCTTGGCGAGGGAGGTGTCGCGCCAGGCGGGGAACGCGGCGGCGGCGGCATCGATCACGACGCGGGCGTCCTCGACGCCGGCCAACGCGACCTTGCCGGTGACGGCGCCGGTGGCCGGATTCGTCACCGGAGCGCTGTTGCCACTGGTGCCGGTGAAACTCTTGTTGTCGAACCAGTGCGAGATCGTCCGGGCGGCGTCGCTGTGTGTCATGAAGTCGATTCCTTACGAGAGAGCCGATACGCGGGAACTCCGCGTGAAGTGCGATGCCTTCACTCTGGTCCGTGTAAGAGCTCCGAGAGCCCGACGATCTGTCAATCAAACCGGTCGCTGTTTTACACTGCGTAAATGCAGCCCACCATCGTCGACATCCTGGCGCTTCCGGTCGTCCGGTCCGGACTGCCCGAGGTGATCGGCGGCGGACCGCTCGACAGGCCGGTGCGGTGGGTGCACGTCAGCGATCTCCCCGACCTGTCGAACCTCCTCCAGGGCGGCGAACTCGTCCTCACCACGGGGCAACCCCTCGCCGAAAACCCCACCTCCTACCTGGAAGGCCTCGCCACGGCGGGTGCAGCCGGTCTCGTCGTCGAACTCGGCGTCCACGTCGACGCCGTGCCGGACGGGGTGGCGCACGCCGCCGACAGGCTGTCGTTCCCCGTCATCGCACTGCACCGCCAGATCCGGTTCGTCGAGGTCACCGAGGAAGTACACCGGTCGATCGTCGCGGAGCAGTACGACGAGGTCGCCTTCGCCCGGCACGCCCACGAGGTCTTCACCGACCTGAGCATGAAACGGGCATCGCTCGGTGAGATCGTCGACGCTGCCGCCGGCATGCTCGGCGCACCGATCGTCCTCGAAGACCTCAACCGGCAGGTGCTGGCCGTCGCGGCACAGGGAACCGCGGCGGCGGACCTCCTCGCCGAATGGGAACGCCGGTCCCGGCTGACCCCCGTCTCGCACCAGACCGCCGTCGACGGACCGGAGTCGTGGACCACCACACCCGTCGGCGCCCATCGGCAGGAATGGGGACGACTCGTCGCCCCGCACCCAGTGGCCGCCGAAGGTCGGGCGCGGATGACCCTCGAGCGTGCCGCGCAGGCGCTCGCACTGAACCGCATGGTCGAGCAGGACCGGACCGCGCTCGAGCAGCAGGCCCAGAGCGGACTGATCGACGAACTCCGGCGCGGACGCATCCAGGACGAAGCCGAGGCAACCGCCCGCGCCCACGCACTCGGCCTCCGCCCGGCGCTCACCTACCTGCCGATGGCCGTGCGGGTCAGCGAAACCACCAGCGCCGACCAGGTTCTGGCGCAGCGACGCCGAGTACAGATGCTGGACGCCGTCCGTCACGCGGTCCGGACGTCGCGGCAGACGGCCCTCACCGCGAACCGGCGCGCCGGCCAGATCGACCTGCTCCTGTCCCACCCGCCGGTGTCCACACCCGACGCGCTACGCGAACTGTGCGCGGCGATACGTGCCGCGCTCACTCGACTGGACGGCGTCCTGCACGCCGCTATCGGCGTCGGTCCCGAATCGACCCGGCTGCTGGACGCCGCCGGCGGCCTGGCGGAATCCGCTCACATCGCCGAGGTCGCGCTGTCGCTGCCACCGGGCGACAAGGTCTTTCATCGTGCAGCCGACATCCGGTTGCGCGGTCTGCTCGCCCTCATCCGCACCGATCCGCGGGTGCAGGCCTTTGCGGAGACCGAACTCCGCGGGCTGCTGGAACATGGGGCACGCCACGGCGGCGACAACTTCGACGTCCTCCGCAAGTTCCTCGAACTCGGCGGCAACAAGACGGAACTCGCGAGGCAACTCCACCTGTCGAGGCCCACGCTGTACGCGAAGCTCGCGACGATCCAGCGACTGCTCGGCGTCGACCTCGACGACGCCGAGTCCCGGACATCGCTGCACACGGCCATGCTGATCCTCGATCTGCGCCTCCGGCGCCCGTGAGTACTTGTTAACCGCGGGCGGTTAACAAGTACTCACGGGGCGGAGCCACCACGGGGCCGGACGTGCTCGAAGATGAGGATCGTCTCGGTCGATGCCACCGCCGGGTGGGCGCTCAGGTGGTCGAGAACGAAGCGCCGCAACTCCTCACTGCTCGACGTCGCGACGTGGATGAGGTAGTCGTCCGCGCCCGCGATGAAGTACACGTTCAGCACCTGCTCCAGCAGGGCGAGCTGCTGCGACAACTTGCCCAGGTGCTGTCTTGCGCTGGCCTGCACGCGAACTGCGATCATCGCCTGCAGATCGCGCCCGAGAGTCACCGGGTCGATGTCGGCGTGGAATCCGCGGATGACGCCGCGCTCGACGAGTGAGCGCACCCGGCCGAGGCAAGTCGACGGCGCAATTCCCGCCATCGCGGCCAGCGCATTGTTCGGCGTCCGCGCGTCCCGGGACAGCTGATCGAGCAGAATCCGGTCGACGTCGTCGAGGTGCACGGTGGGCCGAACATCCTTCGGTGTGAGCCGCCCCACAGTGGCTGCTTCCGAATAGTCGCGAGTCATGAACCCCATCGTAGAGAATTATCTTCACAACTGTTGGCATAAAGGAGCGCTTTCTTCACCATTGGTGCCTACCAATCGAATTTCCAACAGCACGGAGTTCTCATGAAGATCGGCATCCCCCGCGAAATCAAGAACCACGAGTACCGCGTGGCCATCAGCCCCGCCGGTGTCCACGAACTCACCGACCGCGGACACGAAGTGATCATCGAATCCGGCGCAGGCCTCGGTTCGTCCTTCACGGATGAGGACTTCAAAGCGGCGGGCGCCCAGATCCTCTCGTCCGCCGTTGCGGTGTGGGGTTCGGCCGAGCTGCTCCTGAAGGTCAAAGAGCCCATCGCCGAGGAATATTCACGACTGCGCAAGGATCAGGTGCTGTTCACCTACCTGCACCTCGCCGCGTCCAAGGACTGCACCGACGCCCTGCTCGCGTCGAGGACCACCTCCATCGCCTACGAGACCGTCACTGCCGCCGACGGCTCCCTCCCGCTGCTGGCCCCGATGAGCGAGGTCGCCGGGCGACTCGCCCCGCAGGCCGGTGCGTACCACCTGATGCGTCAGGGCGGCGGCCGCGGCGTCCTCATGGGCGGCGTCCCCGGTGTGCGCCCCGCCAAGGTCGTCGTGATCGGCGCCGGCGTCTCCGGCAAGAACGCGATCGCGGTCGCCCACGGTATGCACGCCGACGTCACCGTCCTCGACCTGTCCATCGCACGCCTACGGGAGATCGACGCCCTCTACCAGGGTCAGGTCAAGACCATCACCTCCAACACCCTCGAACTCGAGCAGGCCGTCGAGGGCGCCGACCTGGTCATCGGTGCCGTTCTCGTCCCCGGCGCGAAGGCCCCCACCCTCGTCTCCAACAACCTCGTGTCGCGGATGAAGCCCGGTTCGGTGCTCGTCGACATCGCCATCGACCAGGGCGGCTGCTTCGAGGACTCGCGGCCCACCACCCACGCCGAACCCACCTACCAGGTCCACGACTCGGTGTTCTATTGCGTCGCGAACATGCCCGGCGCCGTTCCACGCACCTCCACCTACGCGCTCACCAACGCGACCCTCCCCTACGTCGTCGCCCTCGCCGACAAGGGCTGGAAGGACGCCACCGCGACCGTCCCCGGACTCGCCGAGGGGCTGAGCACGCACGACGGTCAGCTGCTGTCCGCGGAAGTCGCTGCCGCGCACGGCTACACGGTCGCGACGCTGCCCGCCTGAGCGACCGCTACGCGC
This sequence comes from Rhodococcus sp. WS4, assembly GCA_006543605.1. GTDB lineage: Bacteria > Actinomycetota > Actinomycetes > Mycobacteriales > Mycobacteriaceae > Rhodococcus_F. Next base: position 18,613 of record RRBB01000174.1, on the reverse strand, counting down.
CGAGACCGAACGCGACGAGGAACCCGAGCGCGGTCGACAGCCCGACCCACCATCCGCCCTCGCGGTAAGCCTCGGGCATCAACGAGTCGGCGAGCACGGCGATGGTCGCGCCACCGGCAAACGCCTGGACCGTCGCGATGGCACTGTCGGAGATGGTGTCGGACACGGCGTCGGCGCCGATCACCACCAGCACCAGCAGGACGGCCGTGGCCGCCCACACCGACAGGGCGCGGCCGCGGCTGAAATGCGGCTGGGACCGCATGGACGCCGCACCCGCCACCGCCTCCGGCACGTTCCCGACCGCGACGGCGACGAGCAGGACCGCCCCGCCCGCGCTGCTGATCGTCACCCCGAGGGCGGTGTTCTCGGGGACGCCGTCGAGCAGCGCGCCGAGCATCAACGCCCAGCCCAGAGCGGCCGCACCGAGTTTCTGCTCGATGAGCCGGTCGGCGACGACGTAGACGAGCGCCCCCGCGAACAGGGCCGCGCCCGCGGTCCAGATCCCCTCGGTCTCGAACGCGGGCTGGAACAACTCGGTGGATACGGCGGCCACCATCGTTCCCGCACCGAAAGCCATGAGAGCCGCGAGGACCGGCCGCGGCAGGTCGTAGCGCAGCCCGATGACGGCACCGATCAGCAGGGGCAGGGCGGTGCCGAGGCCGTACAGCGTCGCGGTCAACATGGTCGAGAGCGTATCCAGAGACCCGCGGATGCGGGACAATCGAACGATGGCTTGGCTCGAGGTCGTGCGCACCGGACCCTTCACCACCGTGCAGGATCGCGGCCGCCCCGGTTACGCGTCCATCGGCGTCGGCGAGTCGGGTGCCGCCGACAGGGACGCACACGACAGCGCAAACAGGTTGGTGGGCAACACCTCCGACGCAGCCACACTGGAGGTCACGCTCGGCGGGCTCGCGGTGCGCGCGGCCGGAACCGTCAGCGTCGCCGTGACCGGCGCCCCCAACCCCGTCACCGTCAATTCCAAACCCCGGCCCCACTACACGATGCTGCACCTCAACGCCGGCGACCTTCTGGAGATCGCCTTCGCGTCGGAGGGACTCCGCAGTTACCTCGCCGTCCGCGGGGGTTTCGACGTGCCCGCGGTGATGGGGAGCCGTTCCACCGACACGCTGTCGGGGATCGGCCCCGATCCCGTCGCGGAGGGCGATCGGCTGCTGGTGGGTGCCGACGCAGGCGACTGGCCGGCGGACGAGCTCATCCCCCCGCCCGTCACGCCCGAGGATCCGTTGACGATGCGCGTCCGGCTCGGACCGCGGGACGACTGGTTCACCCCCGCATCCGTCGACGCCCTGCTCCGCGAGACGTGGACGGTCAGCTCCGACACCAACCGGGTGGGCGCGCGACTCGAGGGCCCGGGGGCACTGCACCGAGCCGTGAGAGACGAGATGCCGAGCGAGGCCATGGTCGCGGGCGCACTGCAGGTGCCCCCGAACGGTCAGCCCATCCTGTTTCTCGCCGACCACCCGGTGACGGGCGGCTACCCGGTGATCGCCGTGGTCGCCGAGGCCGACCTGCCGACGGCCGCGCAGTTGCGGCCCGGACACCGGGTCCGGTTCCACCGCGCGGTAGCGGCGCCGATCCCGAGGTGAGGGCGGCGGGACCTAGCTCCGGCGACGACGGGCGATGTCGGCGAGCACGACACCCGCGGCAACGGACGCGTTGAGCGATTCGACGGGGCCTGCCATCGGGATGCTCAGGATGGCGTCGCAGTTCTCGCGGACGAGACGCGACAACCCCTTGCCCTCCGAGCCGACCACGACGACCACCGGACCGCTGCCGTCGAACTCGTCGAGCGTGGTGTCGCCACCCGCGTCGAGGCCGACCACCTGAACACCCTTGGACGCCCAATCCTTCAGCGTGCGAGTGAGATTGGTTGCGCGGGCGATCGGCAAACGCGCTGCGGCGCCGGCGCTCGTGCGCCACGCCACCGCGGTCACCGACGCACTGCGACGCTCCGGGATGACCACACCGTGACCACCGAACGCGGCCACCGAGCGCACGACGGCACCGAGGTTGCGGGGGTCGGTGATGTTGTCGAGCGCCACGAGCAGCGGCGCCTCCTGATGCCTGCGCGCCTCGGCGATCAGGTCGTCGGGGTGCGCGTAGCGGTACGGCGGCACCTGCAACGCGATGCCCTGGTGCATGCCGTTGGCGCTGAGCCGGTCGAGATCGGTCCTGGGAACCTCGAGGATGGAGATGCCGGCGTCGGCCGCACGCTGAACGGATTCCTTCAGCCGGTCGTCGCTCTCCGTCCCGACCGCGACGTACAGGGCGGTCGCGGGGACACCGGCACGCAGGCACTCCACGACGGGGTTACGCCCCAGCACGTTCTCGGGACCGTCGAGCACCTTGCGGCCTGCGGTCTGACGACCGCGGCCGGGCTGCTTCTCGGCGTCGCGTGCCGCCCGGGCGGCACGCTTGGCGGCGGGGTGCTTGGTGCGGGCCTCCGCGGGCGGCGTGGCACCGCGACCTTCCAGCCCCTTGCGGCGCTGGCCGCCGGAACCGGCGATCTGCCCCTTCTTCGTACCGGCCTTGCGGATGGCTCCGCGCCTACTCGAATTTCCAGCCATTACTACTGTCCTGCCTTGAGAGACCACTCGGGCCCGTTGGGGGTATCGGTGACCTCGATGCCCGCCCGGATGAGACGGTCACGCACCTCGTCGGCCACAGCCCAGTTCTTCTCGGCGCGCGCACTCTGCCTGCGCTCGAGTTCGGCCCGGACCAGAACGTCCAGGGCATCGGTTGCCGCGGACGCATCCGCGGTCTCCTGAGTCCAGTGCTCGTCCAGCGGGTCCACGCCGAGGATCGACAGCATGGCCCGGACCTGCGACGCGATCGCTCGCGCACCTTCGAGATCTCCGCCGTCGAGCGCGATGTTGCCTTCGCGCACCTTGCCGTGCACCTCGGCGAGCGCGGCGGGAACGGCGAGGTCGTCGTCGAGCGCCCGCGCGAACGCCTCGGTCCAGCGACCGATCGGCACCTCACCGGCCCGCTCCTGCGTGCGCAGGACGAACGATTCGATGCGCCGGTACGCGGCGGCACCCTCGTCGAGCGCGGTGTCGGAGTACTCGAGCATCGACCGGTAGTGGGCACTGCCCAGATAGTACCGAAGTTCTTGCGGTCGAACCTTTTTCAGCACGTTCGGCACGGACAGAACATTGCCGAGCGACTTCGACATCTTCTCGCCACCCATGGTGACCCAGCCGTTGTGCAACCAGTACTGTGCGAAGGCGTCGCCCGAGCACTTGGCCTGCGCGATCTCGTTCTCGTGGTGCGGGAACACCAGGTCCAGCCCACCGCAGTGGATGTCGAACGCCGCCCCGAGATAGAACTCGGCCATCGCGGAGCACTCGAGGTGCCAGCCCGGCCGGCCGCGGCCCCACGGCGTCGGCCACGACGGCTCGCCCGGCTTCTCCGCCTTCCACAGCGTGAAGTCCCGCGGGTCGCGCTTGCACTCCCCGGCGCTCTCGCCCTGGTGCACGTCGTCGAGCTTGTGCCCGGATAGGCTGCCGTACTGGGGGTAGCTGCGGACGTCGAAGTAGACGTCACCACCCGCCGCGTAGGCGTGGCCGTTGTCGATGAGGCGCTGCATCATCTCGACCATCTGCGTGATGTGCCCGGTGGCCCGCGGTTCGACGGACGGCGGCAGCACACCGAGTTGCTGGTACGCCCACGTGAACGCCCGCTCGAACGTGGCGGCCCACTCCCACCACGGCCGGCCTGCCTCGGCGGCCTTGTTCAGGATCTTGTCTTCGATGTCCGTGACGTTGCGGACGAACGCCACGTCGTAGTCGTGGGCGAGCAACCAGCGCCGCAGCACGTCGAATGCGACGCCGCTACGTACGTGACCGATATGGGGGTCACCCTGCACCGTGGCGCCACACAGGTACACCGATGCGTGTCCAGGGGCCAGCGGAACGAAGTCACGCAAGGCCCGCGTCTCGGTGTCGAATAGGCGCAGGGTCACGACCAGCGATCCTACCTGGCGCTTCGACCGGGAACGACCAACGCGGTGGCCATGGCGGCGATCCCCTCGCCCCGGCCGGTGAGGCCGAGCCCGTCCGTGGTGGTCGCGGACACCGAAACCGGCGCGCCCAGGATGTCGCTCAGGACCTTCTGGGCCTCGTTTCGACGGGGGCCGATCTTCGGGCGGTTCCCGATCACCTGGACCGCGGCGTTGGCGACGTCGAAGCCGTCCTCTTCGAGAAGCCGGCGCACTTCTGCGAGCATCGCGGCGCCACTCACCCCGGACCACTCGGGCCGCCCGGTTCCGAAGACGGAACCGAGGTCGCCGAGTCCGGCGGCGGAGAGCAGGGCGTCGCACAGGGCGTGAACGGCCACGTCACCGTCGGAATGACCCGCGCAGCCGTTCTCGTCCTCGAACAGCAGGCCGGCCATCCAGCACGGCCGTCCCTGCTCGATCGGGTGGACGTCCGTCCCGATTCCGACTCGCACTAGTGCGCTCCCTCTTCCACCAGCGCGCGGGCCAGCAGGAGGTCCAGCGGGGTGGTGATCTTGAATGCCGTGGGTTCTCCGACGATGCTGCGGACCCGTTCGCCGAGCCGCTCCACAAGTCCGGCGTCGTCGGTGGCGATGCCGTCGGCGGCGGCGTAGGCGCGCCGGAGCAGTTCCGCGGTGAAACCCTGCGGAGTCTGCACGGCGCGCAGTTCGGACCGTTCGGGGGTGCCGGTGACCGCGCCGAGAACATCGACGGTCTTGATGGTGTCCGTCACCGGAAGGACAGGGATGACCGCGCTGCGTCCGCACCGAAGCTCGGCAACCACTCGGGCGATGAGCGAGGGCGGCGTGAGCGCGCGGGCGGCGTCGTGCACCAGCACGTAGTCGGCTTCGTCCGCGGCAGCGAGTCCGGCCCGGACCGAATCGGTCCGCTCGCTTCCACCGGCCACGACGGTGACGTTCCCAGGGAGGAGGGTCCGCGTCGACTCGACGAGCTCCTCCGGAACTATGACGACGACGCGGTCGACAGCCCCCGACTGCAGGAGCCCGTCGACTGCGCGTGCAAGCATGGTCATCCCGCCCAGATCAACGAATGCCTTGGGCGTGTTTTCGCCCAAACGCACTCCCTGACCTGCGGCGGGAACCAGCGCGACTACAGGACCTTTTCCCTCGGCCACTGATCGCGACTGTCTAGGACGCGGCCGCGAGGACCTCGTCGAGGATGGTCTCGGCCTTGTCGCTGTCGGTACCTTCGGCCAGTGCGAGCTCGCCGACAAGAATCTGCCGTGCCTTCGCGAGCATGCGCTTCTCTCCCGCGGACAGACCGCGGTCCTGCTCACGACGCCACAGGTCACGAACGACCTCGGCGACCTTGTTGACGTCACCTGACGCGAGCTTTTCGAGATTCGCCTTGTAGCGGCGTGACCAGTTGGTGGGTTCTTCGGTGTGCGGTGCCCGCAGTACCTGGAAGACCTTGTCGAGACCTTCCTGGCCGACGACGTCGCGTACGCCTACGTACTCTGCGTTGTCTGCAGGAACCCGTACGGTGAGATCGCCCTGAGCAACCTTGAGAACGAGATATTCCTTCTGCTCACCCTTGATGGTGCGGGTTTCAATAGCTTCGATCAGCGCCGCACCGTGATGGGGGTATACGACGGTGTCTCCGACCTTAAAAATCATCTGTCCCGTGCCCCTTTCGATCATTCGAGTTTAACACGTGTCCGGATCCAGGTCGCATCAACGGTGCAGGTCAGGGGCATCGTTGCCTGACCGTAGGGGTTGACAGGGCCTCTCATACGTGCATTCCGGACACCCCGATCGGGCGGTTCTCCAGCGCCGAAACCGCACGCAGACAACCATTGTGAGTACCCAGCGAGCAGGCCATGCGGGCGAACTACTACTCTGCCTAGTTGAAGTGCGAACCTGACACCGGAGGACAACTCGTGACTGCTCTCGACAAGTCGACTCGCCGAGTCGCTACCGCCGTCGCTCTCGCTGCCGGCGCAGCCCTCGTGCTGTCCGCGTGCAGTGCGGGCCAGATCACCCAGACGTCGAGTCAGGTCGCCGCAGTCAACGGCAACAGCGCGAACGTCGACTCGATCGCCCTGCGCAACGTGCACGTGGTCTACCCCAACTCCGCCGAGTACAGCCTCGAGCCGGGCGGCAACGCCGTCCTCGCGTTCACCGCGATCAACAACAACGAGGACACCCCGGACAAGCTGACCCGGATCAGCACCGACTTCGCACAGTCCGTCACCCTCGGCGACAAGACGGGCGGACTGGAGATCGCGCCGCAGACCGCGCTCGTCGCCGGCCTGCCGGGCGAGGACGCCGCCGAGAGCGCCGAGGCCACGGGTCAGACGGACGAGAACGCCGACGCCCCGACCGACGTCGTCCTCGTCACACTGGACAACCTGAAGGAAGGCGTCCGCCCGGGCCTCACCTTCCCCGTCACGTTCGCGTTCGAGAAGGCCGGCGACGTCACCGTGTCCGTTCCCGTCGACGCGGGCCACGAGACCGAGCGCCACGTGTCCGACAAGTCGGCGGGCGCCGAAGCCGAGGGCGGCGGACACTAGCAGCCGGATCGGGTCCGCTGTCGGACCCGATATCTAGGCTGGCCCGGTGGCCAAACTCAAGTCCAGCTTCCGTTGCTCGTCGTGCCAGTGCACAGTTCCCAAATGGGTCGGGCGGTGCCCCGAGTGCGGTAGCTGGGGATCGATGGACGAGGCCCCGATCGTGGCGGCGGTCGCGAGCCGCCCAGGCGCCTCTCTGGCGAAAGCCGGAGCGGGAGCGGTACTTCCGTCCACCCCCGCCACCCCGATCACGCGGATCGACAGCACGTCCACCCGCGCCAAACCCACCGGCATCGACGAACTCGACCGGGTACTCGGCGGCGGCGTGGTGCCCGGTTCCGTCGTCCTTCTCGCCGGTGAACCCGGCGTCGGCAAGTCCACCCTGCTCCTCGAGGTCGTCCACCAGTGGGCCCGGCGCGGCCCGGACGACCGGTCCCTGTACGTCACCGGCGAGGAATCCGCCGGACAGGTGCGACTGCGGGCCGACCGTACGGGCGCCGTCCACGAGCGCGTCTACCTCGCCGCCGAATCCGATCTCGCGACCATCCTCGGACACGTCGAGCAGGTGCGCCCCACCCTGCTGATCGTCGATTCCGTGCAGACCATGCTGGCCGCGGACGTCGACGGCGTGGTCGGCGGCGTCACCCAGGTGAAGGCCGTCACCAGCGCCCTCACGTCCCTCGCGAAGGCCAGCGGCGTGCCGGTACTCCTCATCGGCCACGTCACCAAGGACGGCGCGGTCGCAGGTCCGCGGTCGCTCGAGCACCTCGTCGACGTGGTGCTGCACTTCGAGGGCGACAAGCACTCCACGCTGCGGATGGTGCGCGGCGTCAAGAACCGTTTCGGCGCCGCCGACGAGGTCGGCTGCTTCGAACTGCGCGAAGACGGCATCGCCGGTATCAGCGACCCGTCCGGACTGTTCCTCCACCACCGCGCCGAGGCCGTCCCCGGCACCGCCGTCACCGTCATGATGGACGGCAAGCGCCCGCTCCTGGGCGAGGTGCAGGCCCTCGTGGCCGCCACGTCCATGCCGGCACCCCGGCGCGCCGTCAGCGGCCTCGACAGCGCCCGCGTCGCCATGGTCCTGGCCGTGCTCGACCGACGGTGTGGCGTGCAGATCGCCAAACACGACGTGTACGCGGCCACCGTCGGCGGCATGCGGATGACCGAACCGTCCGCCGATCTGGCGCTGGCCCTCGCCGTCGCGTCGGCGGCGCGGGACAAGCCCGTTCCGGACGGGATCGTGATCCTCGGCGAGGTCGGGCTGGCCGGCGAGGTGCGTCGGGTTCCCGGCGTCGGACGCCGGCTCGCGGAGGCATACCGCCTCGGATTCACCCGGGCCATCGTGCCCCTCGACTCCGGGGCGGGACCGAAGGGCATGAAGGTCACCGAGGTCGGAAACCTCGGCGGCGCCATAGCGTCGCTGCGGTAACGCTCAGATCGACAAGCGTCGCTGCGGTGACGCTCAGATCGACAAGCGTCGCTGCGGTGACGCTCAGATTGGCGATGAGGTCAGATCGACGAGGTGCCGAACGGCCGCTCCGGAACACCGTCCACGTAATCCTTGGTCTTCTCGAAGTGCGCGGCCGTGACGGTGAGGAACAACCCCCGGGACGTCGCCACCACCACGTCGGGGTCGGCCGTCGGTCCCTCGACGATGCGCGCCTCGGCGCTCGTGTACACCTTGCGGCGGATGGTGCCGTCGATCCGGGCGTGGAATTCGAGAACGGATCCCAGCGGGATCGGCCGGGCGAAGTCGATCTCGAGATGCCCCGTGACCACCGGGCCGTCGACGGAGGCGCGGCAGGCCATGCCCTGCGCCTCGTCGAACGCCGTCGAGAGGATGCCGCCGTGGATCACTCCCGGACCGCCCTGGTAGCGGGTGGCCACTTCGAGCCGCCCCCACACGTCGAGAGCCTGGCCGGCGGTGAAGCTCATGGACATGCCCGCGGGTGACTGGTCGCCGCACCCGAAGCACCGGGACCAGTGCTGCGGCACCGGCTGACCTGCGGCGGGAAAGCTGTCGACCAGCTCCGGAAGGGTCAGGTCGTCGGGCAAAGTCCAGGTACCACTCATGGATAGGTAATCTAAACGCGGGTCCGCACGTGTTGACACGACGGTCCCCGACAAGTGACGTCTACCTCAGCGGGAGTATTGCGCGATGAACGATGCCGAGTCGTCGTCTGCGCTGCGCGAAACGATTGCCCGGCTGGCTCCCGGAACGGCACTTCGCGACGGCCTGGAGCGCATTCTGCGCGGTCGTACGGGTGCGCTGATCGTTCTCGGCTACGACGAGCAGATGGAAGAGATCTGCGACGGCGGCTTCGAGCTCGATGTGGAGTTCGCCCCCACCCGCCTGCGTGAGCTGTCGAAGATGGACGGCGCCGTCGTCCTGTCCACCGACGGCTCGCGCATCGTGCGGGCCAACGTGCAGCTCGTTCCCGACCACAAGATCCCGACCGTCGAGTCCGGCACGCGCCACCGCGCGGCCGAGCGGACGGCCATGCAGACCGGCTACCCGGTGGTGTCGGTGAGCCAGTCGATGAGCATCGTCAGCGTGTATGTCGGCGGCATCCGGCACGTCATCGACGGTTCCGCCACGATCCTGTCGCGTGCCAATCAGGCGGTGGCCACGCTCGAGCGGTACAAGGCGCGGCTCGACGAGGTGACCCGCCAGCTGTCGGTGGTGGAGATCGAGGATTTCGTCACGCTCCGCGACGCGCTGACCGTGGTGCAGCGACTGGAGATGGTGCGCCGGGTGTCCGTCGAGATCGAGCAGGACGTACTCGAACTCGGCACGGACGGGCGTCAGCTCGCACTGCAACTCGAGGAACTCGTCGGCGACAACGACGTGGCGCGCGAACTCATCGTGCGCGACTACCTGGCGGGCACCGGCCCGGCGCCCGCCGAAGACGTCGAGAAATCGCTCACCGCGCTCGACCGGATCACGGACGCAGACCTTCTCGACCTCACGACGTTGGCCCGGGCGTTCGGGTACCCGGGCACCATCGAGGCCCTCGAGGCGCCGATGAGTCCCCGCGGCTACCGGGTGCTCACCCGCGTTCCGCGGTTGCAGTTCAACCAGATTCACCGACTGGTCGGCTCGTTCGGGACGCTGCAGTCACTGCTGGCCGCGACGGCCGCCGACCTGCAGTCGGTGGAGGGCATCGGCGGGCTGTGGGCCCGGCACATCCGCGAGGGACTGTCCCGGCTCGCCGAGACGTCGATCTCCGGGCCGTACGACTAGTACGACAGCCGCAGCGCGTCCAGCCGGGTGCGAATGGTCAGGGCGCGCGAGTTGCGGACGGTCGCTACCACTGCGGACACCCGCACCGTCGACACCGAGGCGGTCGATCACCTCGTCGGCCCATGCCGCGTCGGCGGCCGACGGGCTCAGCTCGCGGTTGACATCGCCGGTGTGCGAGGCCTTCATGCAGAGCTTGCCGGACATCCCCATCGACCGCGTGACGGCCAGCGCCTCGACCCGCGTGTCGTGATCGTCGGCCAGCGTGGGCCCGTCGATCGGCGCCGCGATGCCGGCGGCGCCGCTCGCGACGACGAGGCGGCCGCGGGCGTACGCGAGCGCGTCCGGTTCCGCGCTCGCGCCCGTGTCCCGCCGGAAATCGCCACTGCCGAACGCCAGTCGCAGCGTTGCCGGCTCGGACGCGATCTCGTATGCGAACTCGATTCCCCGCGCGGACTCCACGAGCGCCAGCACCGGAACCGCACCGCCGAGCCGGGCGGCGGTGTCCCGGACCTGTTGCCCCGATTCGCTTTTCGCCAGCATGACACCCTGCAGTCCGGGAAGCCCTCGGAGCGCGTCCACGTCGGCCGACCAGTCCTCGGTGGTCGCGGCGTTGATCCGGACCCAGGCGGCGCCGTCACCCGACAGCCACTCGGCGACGGACCGCCGGGCATCGGGTCGTTCCGCGGTGACGACGCCGTCCTCGAGGTCGAGGATGACGGCATCGGCGTCACTCCGGTCTGCGAGGTCGAAATCCTCGGTCCGCGAGGCAGAGACCAGTAGCCACGACCTCGCGTACCGAGCGTCGAGGGGAATCGTTGTGAGAATGGTCCTCGTCCTTACTGTCGGTGGTCCGGGCCAGCATCTCCGACCACGGATTCCAGGGCGACCCGGACGGCGTCCAGGTGTTCGGCCATGGCGCGGGCGGCCTTGTCGTAACTTTTGGAGGCGATGCCCTCCACGATCCGGTCGTGCTCGTCGTTCGACTTCTGCTGACGCCCCGCAACGAGATTCAGCGTCTCGGACTGCCGGGTGAGTGCCTCGCGGATGTCGACGATCACGGATTCGAACACGCGGTTCCGGCTCGTCCTGGCGATGAACGCGTGGAACTGCGCATCCAGGGACACCCACACGAGGGGATCGTCCTCGTCCCGCATCTGGTCCACGAGGCCGCGCAGGGCGGCCAGGTCTTCCTCGGTGTGTCGCTGAGCCGCCCATCCGGCGGCGGGTATCTCCACGTGCGGGCGCGCCTCGACGAGCTCGTTGGCCGCGTAGTTCCCGAAGTCGAGGTCGCGGGCGATCGAATCGCTGACGACGAACGTCCCGAGGCCCGACTTCGTCTCCGTGAGTCCGAGCGCATGGCAGGACCGCAGGGCCTCCCGGATCACCGACCGACTGACCCCGTGCCGGGCCGCGAGGGACGCTTCGGAGGGAAGTCGTTCGCCGACCGTCAGCTCACCCGACGTGATCGCGTCACGAAGGTCCGCGAGGACCGCCTCCGCGGCACTGACCCGCGCCGTGACAGGGCGCCTGGCTGCCCAGCTGTCTGACAGGTTCATGTGGACATTCTGCTCACGCCCCGGCGACAACGTCAATACGAGACGCCGCCGGGGGTTGACGCCTGCGAGTGAGCGCGGTAACAATTGCACCTGTCTGACAGCCTGGCAGGTGGATAGCCGGGTGGCTCGACCGAGAAACTACCTCTTCGAGCAGCAGACTCCATCCACCGCATCCGTGCAGAGCAACGGCTCGCGCGAATCCCCGTGAGGAATGATCAAGTGCTCGAAACGCGAACAGAACACGATCTGCTCGGCGACCGCCAAGTGCCTGCGGATTCCTACTGGGGAATCCACACGCTGCGGGCCGTGGAGAACTTCCCCATCACCGGCCGGCCGATCTCCACCAACCCGTATCTGATTCGCGGGCTCGCCTACGTCAAATGGGCCGCGGCAACCGCAAACGAGAAACTCGGGATCCTCGATCACCGCCGGGCCGACGCGATCGGGCAGGCGTGCCGGGAGATCGTCGACGGCCGCTGGCACGAGCAGTTCGTCGTCGACGTCATCCAGGGCGGCGCCGGGACGTCGACCAACATGAACGCCAACGAGGTGATCGCCAACCGGGCACTCGAGATCCTCTGCCACGGGCGCGGGGAGTACGCGGAGCTCCATCCCAACGAGCACGTGAACCTCAGCCAGTCGACCAACGACGTCTACCCCACCGCGGTCAACATCGCGACGATCTTCGCGATCGACGACCTGCTGGACGCGATGCGCGTCCTGCAGGAGGCCTTCGCGACCAAGGCGGTCGAGTTCGCCGACACCGTGAAGATGGGGCGCACCCAACTCCAGGACGCGGTGCCGATGACGCTCGGCCAGGAATTCGCCACGTACTCGGTGATGATCGACGAGGACCGCACCCGCCTCGACGAGGCCGCTCTCCTCGTCCACGAGATCAATCTCGGCGCCACCGCGATCGGGACGGGCCTGAACGCACCGGCCGGCTACGCCGAGGCAGCGTGCGACACGCTGCGGGAACTCACCGGATTCCCCCTCGTCCTGGCCACGGACCTGGTCGAGGCAACACAGGACGTCGGTCAGTTCGTCCACCTCTCGGGCGTGCTCAAGCGGATCGCGGTCAAGTTGTCGAAGGTGTGCAACGACCTCCGCCTGCTGTCGTCGGGGCCGCGCGCGGGCCTCAACGAGATCAATCTCCCACCGGTACAAGCCGGTTCGTCGATCATGCCCGGCAAGGTCAATCCGGTGATCCCGGAAGTCCTCAACCAGGTGGCCTACGAGGTCATCGGCAACGACGTCACCATCACGATGGCCGCCGAATCCGGGCAGCTCCAGCTCAATGCGTTCGAGCCGATCATCGTGCACTCCCTGTCCGAGGGGATGCGCCACCTCGGCGCTGCCTGCCGGATCCTCGCCGATCGCTGCGTACTCGGCATCACGGCCAACACCGATCTGCTGCGTGCCCGGGTCGAGGACTCCATCGGACTCGTCACCGCGCTCAACCCGTACATCGGATACACCGCATCGACCCGGATCGCGCAGGAAGCGCTGGTCTCCGGCCGCCGGGTCGCCGACCTCGTGATCGAGGCCGGTCTGCTCGACCGTGAAGAACTCGACCGCCTCCTCAGCCCCGAGCATCTCGCCAACTTGAGAGCGTCCGGTGCGGAGCGCAGGACACCCGTCACCGCGGCCGCGGAGGTGGTCTCGTGACGATCGAGAAGGACGACACCTCCGGCGCGGACATCTTCGTCGAGGAAGACCTCGGCTACCGGAAAGCACTCGGCCCGCGACAGATCCAGATGATCGCGATCGGCGGAGCAATCGGAACCGGACTGTTCATGGGTGCGGGCGGCCGCCTCCAGCAGGCAGGCCCGGCACTCGTCCTCGTCTACGCGCTGTGCGGGTTCTTCGCCTTCCTGATCCTGCGGGCTCTGGGCGAACTGGTGATGCACCGACCCACTTCCGGGTCGTTCGTCTCGTACTCGCGGGAATTCTTCGGCGAGAAGATGGCATTCGCCGCGGGCTGGCTGTACTGGATGAACTGGGCGATGACGGCGGTCGTCGACGTCACCGCCGTCGCGCTGTACATGAACTTCTTCAAGAAGTACTGGGCACCGCTCGGGAACGTCGACCAATGGGTATTCGCCCTGGCCGCAGTCGTGCTCGTCCTCGGGCTGAACCTCGTCTCCGTCAAGGTGTTCGGTGAACTCGAGTTCTGGTTCGCGCTCATCAAGGTCATCGCCCTGGCCGCGTTTCTCGGCTTCGGCATCTACTTCGTGCTGTTCGGAACGCCGATCGAAGGCCACTCCTCGGGCTTCAGCATGATCACCGACAACGGCGGACTCTTCCCCAACGGAATCCTGCCCGCCGTCGTGGTGATCCAGGGCGTCGTCTTCGCCTACGCGTCGATCGAACTCGTGGGAACCACTGCAGGCGAGACGAAGAACCCGCAGAAGGTCATCCCCAAGGCGATCAACACGGTCATCGTCCGGATCCTCGTCTTCTACGTCGGATCCGTCCTGCTGCTGTCGCTGCTGCTCCCCTACACCGAATACCACGCCGGCGAAAGCCCGTTCGTCACGTTCTTCGGCTCCATCGACGTACAGGGCGCCGACGCGATCATGAATCTCGTGGTGCTCACGGCCGCGCTGTCCTCGCTCAACGCGGGCCTGTACTCCACCGGCCGAATACTGCACTCCATGGCCATGGCCGGATCGGCGCCCTCGTTCGCGGCCCGGATGAACAAGTCCGGAGTCCCGTACGGCGGCATCGCCCTCACCGGATTCGTCATCCTGCTCGGGGTCGGACTCAACGCCGTCGTTCCCGCGCAGGCGTTCGAGATCGTCCTCAACCTCGCCGCACTCGGAATCATCAGCGCCTGGGCCGTGATCGTGTTGTGCCAGTTGAAACTCTGGAAACTCTCGAAGGAAGGGAAACTCGCCCGGCCCGGATTCCGGATGTTCGGCGCCCCCTACACCGGGCTCCTGACCCTGGTCTTCCTCGGGTGCGTCGTCATACTGATGGCATTCGATCACCCCGTCGGAACCTGGACAGTCGGATCGATCGCGATCATCGCCCCGCTGCTGGTGATCGGCTGGTACGGCGCGAGGAACCGCATCCGCACCCTCGCCTCGGACCGCCCCACCGCGTAGCAAGAAAGGACAACAGTGCCGAAAGTCGCCGTCGTCACCACCGGAGGCACGATCGCCAGCAGGCGGGACGGGCACGGTGTCAGCAGACCCATGGTCGCGGGCCCGGACCTGCTGGGCAGTGCATGGACCGGAACGGAACTCCGCGTCGTCGATCTGATGTCGAAGGACAGTTCGAGCATCACGTTCGCCGACATGGACCGGGTCCGCGACGCCGTCACCGCGGAACTGGGCGATCCCGATCTCGACGCGGTGGTCGTGCTCCACGGAACCGACACCATGGAGGAGACCGCATACCTGGTCGACCTCCACCACGACGACCCGCGGCCGGTGGTCTTCACGGGCGCGCAGCGCACGTTCGACCACCCGGAGTCCGACGCGCCGGCCAACCTGGCCGACGCGATCGCCGCGGGAGCGAACCCCGCCCTGCGCGGCGCGGGTGTCCTGATCGCGTTCGGCGGTGCCCTTCACCGGGCATCGGGCACGCGCAAGACGGACACGACGGCGCTCGACGCGTTCCGTTCCGTCCACCCGGCCGGTGGCATCCCACCGCGCCGTCTCGATCCGCTGCCGTGGCATCCGATCTCCGGAACACGCGTCGACATCGTCGCCGCCTATCCGGGAGCGGACCGCGTCCAGATCGACGCGTGCCGGGCCGCCGGTGCCCGGGGACTGGTGCTCGACGGTCTGGGGTCCGGGAACGCGAACCCCGTCGTCGTCGAGGCCGTCCGGGACTGCGTGTCCGCCGGGATTCCCGTCGTGGTCACCACGCGGGTGCCACACGGTCCGACCTCCCCCTCGTACGGCGGCGGGGGTGGCGGGCACGACCTCGTCTCGGCGGGCGCTTTGTTCTCCACCGATCTCAGGTCGGGTCAGGCCCGCATCCTTCTCGCGGCGCTGCTCGCCGCCCCCGACGTCAGTGACCTCGACAAGGAGTTCGACCGACGCTCCCGCATCGACGCCGCACCGCGGATCAGCTGAGGTTGAACGGCTCCGGCGCGCTGCGGAGCTGACCGAGCTGGCCCACCACGGTGTACGCACCGGGCCCCACCGGATCGCGCTGGGGTTCCGGTTGCATCAGGCAGTCGGGGGCAGACGTCTTGGCCGACCACTTCACGGTGAACTGGGCCTGCTCGCCGGGGGCGAGGGTGCGCACATCGGCCGCGGACTGCGGGAAGCAGTCGATGTTGGACCACAGGCGCACGGCGCCGTCGATCGTGTAGACGAGGACCTGCTGCAGGCTGCTGCCCAGATCGCGTTCACACGGTGTGGTACCGATGTTGGTGACGACCGTGGTGAAACTGGGCTCCTCACCCGCCAGGTAGGTCGGCTTGTCGGCGGCCACCTTGATGGCCAACGACTGGTCCGGGCACTGCCCCGCCGCAACCGGCTGGCCGCTGGGCGCCGAACTGCTCGACGCGCCGCTGCTGGACGAACCGGACGAGCCGGACGAGCCCGAGGACTCCCCGCCGGCGGCTCCGGCGCCACCCCCGCCACCGCCCGACCCACCACTGGACGTCGACGAACCCGACGCAGTCGGGGAAATCGACACGGGTGTGGTCAGCGACGAACTCGCTGCCGCCGGATCCGTCTCGGAGTCACCGCCACCACGTAGCGAGTTGATCAACCACACCACGAGCAGCAACACGACGATGGCGCCGCCGATCGCCAGCGCCCTGCGGCGCCAGTAAATCTCGGGGGGCAACGGTCCATTCGGTTCCAGCACGACGTCAACGGTAGTTCGGCGTCGCGCGGCAGCGGCTCAGCGGGTGCGGCGTGTCGCGGTCAGTCCGTGAGCTCACCGATGTCCCCGACGGCGCCCTGCAGGTGAGTCCGGCCGTCGGACAGCTTGTACGTGACACCCGCGATGGCGCACGCGCCGCTCTCCACCTTCTCCGCGATGATGCGCGACCGCTGCATGAGCAGCGCCCCGGTCTCCACGACGTGGCGACCTTCGAGTTCGTCGACGGTGGTGAGGCCCTCTCGGCGTCCCATGAGGATCGACGGCGCGACACGTTCCACGATGCTACGGATGAACCCGGGCGGCACGTTGCCCTCGTCGAGGGCATCGAGCGTCGCCTTGACGGCACCGCAGCTGTCGTGGCCGAGCACAACGATGAGCGGCACGTTCAGCACGCCGACGGCGTACTCGATGGACCCGAGCACGGCATCGTCGATCACGTGCCCCGCGGTACGGACGACGAACATGTCGCCGAGCCCCTGGTCGAAGATGATCTCGGCGGCGACGCGGGAGTCTCCGCATCCGAACAGGACGGCCGTGGGGTGCTGGCCGCCGACGAGCTTCGCGCGATCGGCGACGCCCTGGCTGGGATGGAGCGAGGTACCGCTCACGAATCGGTCGTTACCCTGTCGAAGGGCCTTCCACGCGGACACCGGGTTGGAATTAGGCATGGGATCATTGTGCACCGGGCCTGTCGCACCGTCGCGACGGGAATGTGACGACCGCGGAAATTCCGTTTCCCCCGTGAACGAAGGGACTTGTGAGGACGAAGTGGCCGTTGACTCCTCCGCGCTGATCAACTGGTACGAGATACAGGCCCGGGATCTGCCGTGGCGCCGCGACGACGTGACCGCCTGGCACATCCTGATGAGCGAGATCATGCTGCAGCAGACGCCCGTCGTCCGGGTGGCCCCGATCTGGGAGGAATGGGTGCAGCGCTGGCCCGTCCCGTCCCGGATGGCCGCGTCGAGTCAGGCCGACGTGCTCCGCGCGTGGGGCAAGCTCGGCTACCCGCGTCGAGCAATGCGCCTCCACGAGTGCGCCGGCGTGCTGGCCGCCGAGCACGGCGACGTCGTGCCCGACGACGTCGACACCCTCCTCCGGCTGCCCGGCATCGGCGCGTACACCGCGCGGGCCGTCGCCTGCTTCGCCTACGGACAGCGGGTGCCGGTCGTCGACACCAACGTCCGCCGGGTGGTCGCCCGGGCCGTGCACGGAAACGCCGAGCCGGGGAACCCGTCCACCACCCGCGACCTCGCCGACGTGTCGACGCTTCTGCCCCGCACCCGCGCGCGGGCCGCCACATTCTCCGCCGCCCTGATGGAACTCGGCGCCACCGTCTGCACCGCCCGGACACCCGGCTGCGAACGCTGTCCCCTGCCGTCCTGCGCCTGGGTCGACGCCGGACGTCCCGCGCACACCGGCGCACGCCGCAAGGTCCAGAAGTTCGCCGGCACCGACCGTCAGGTCCGCGGCAAGCTGATGGCCGTCCTCCGCGAGAGCTCCAGCCCCGTCGAGCGGCTCCGTCTCGACCAGGTGTGGCTCGACGACCCCGGACAACGCGACCGCGCCCTCCACTCACTGCTCGTCGACGGACTCGTCGAGCAGACCGACGACGGCCTCTTCGCCCTGGCCGGCGAGGGAAGCTGAGCGACGGCTCAGCCGAGCCCGTCGAGAAATTCCTCGACGACCTTCCGGTACTGCTCCGGCTGGTCGTCGTGGACGAGGTGCCCGGCCTGCTCGATGCGGACGTAGTGAGCGCCGGGATGCTGCTCCGCCATGGCCCGCATCTGGCCGTCGGGGGTGATGGTGAACTCCCCCTCGATCAGGAGTGCCGGAACCGTGATCGACGCCCACTGGTCCCAGAAGTGCCTGCCGCCCCACTCCTCTGAGATGTCGCGGAATGTGTCGACGTCGCCGTGCAGGTACCACCCGTCGGCGCGCTTCTCGAACGAATCCAGGAAGTACTGCCCGGCAACCGGACCGAAGAACTCGAACAGGTCTTCCCGCGTCGCGAACGGCTGCGGCCAGTTCGAGATCATCGCCGCCCAGTCCTGCGCGGTACGGCCGCGGAAGTCGGGTGCCATGTCTTCGAGCACGAGCGCCGCGACCTTCTCCGGGTACTGGGCCGCCAGGAACCAGGCGTGCAGGGCGCCCATCGAATGACCGATCACCACCCACGGCTCGGTGAAGGGAGCGAGCGCGGCGGCCAGGTCGGCGACGAACGCTTCGGTGGTCAATTCTGCGGGTGCGGGACGTCCGTGTCCGGCGGCGTCGAACGTGAAGACGTGGCCGTGCTCGCGGAGCCACGGCACCTGCCGCACCCACGTCCGGGAACTTCCCATCAGCCCGTGCAGCAGCAGAATCGGCTGCCCCGCCCCGCCCTCGTCGTGCAACGCACTCTCACCCGC
>RRBB01000173.1:0-22918 GCA_006543605.1 Rhodococcus sp. WS4 | reverse complement strand
GGCCCGCCGTTTGACGTAGAGAACCTCGAGCCGCTGCCCGTTCAGCGGGTGGAACGGATGGGTGACGGTGACGAAACCCAAATCATCACTGGACGACGCGGCAGTAAGCCGCCTCCGTCGGGATCGTCGTGCGACTGCCGTTCTGCAGCCACCCGGTGTGCCTGCCAATCCTGTTCCGGCTCTGGGGCGGCAAGGGCACCGCCTCCCCGGTGGATTTGGCGAGCGAAATGCTCACCGTGCTCGAGCAAGCGTTCCCGGACAAGCGCATCCACGCCGTCGGGGACGCCGCCTACCACGGCAGGGCGCTGCTGGTTGCGGGCACCACGATCACCACCCGACTCCCCGCCAACGCCGCGCTCTACGCCCCGACGCCGCCACCGACCGGACGGCGCGGGCGACCCGCCAAGAAGGGAGACAGGCTCCCCACGCTGGCCGACCTGGCCGCGACCGCGAGCTGGCGTACCGTCACCGTGCACCGGTACGGCCGCACCGACACCGTCGCGGTCGCGATGACCGACTGCCTGTGGTACGGCGCGTTCGGCGACGCAGCCGGCCGGCTGGTGCTGGTGCGCGAACCGGGCACCGGCACCGGCTACGACCTCGCGCTGTTCACCACCGACCGCACCAGCACCGGCGAACACCTCGTGGAACGCTACGCCGAGCGGTGGAGCATCGAACCGGCCAATGCCACCGGCAAGCAACTGCTCGGCGTCGGGCAGGCCCGCAATCGGGTCCAACGCGCGGTCGAACGCACCGTGCCGTTCGGGTTCCTCGTGCAGACCCTCGTCATCGTCTGGTACGCCACCTGCGGCTACCACCCCGATGACCTCACCGGGCGTCACGCCGCCGAGCCTTGGTACCCCGACAAGTCCGAACCCGCCTTCGAAGACATGCTCGCCAAGCTCCGCCGCGCCCTGATCGCTGCACGATTTTCTGCCGTTACCCCGGATCAGCTCGACCCCAACATAATCCGCGACTACGAACTGGCCTGCGCCGCAGCCGCCGCATAACTGCGAAAGTCGAGCTGGATAGAACCGACCGGAAAGCTGGTCACCGACAAGCCCGCGTTTCGCGAGCACCTCGCCTGCTTCGCCCTCGACCGACTGTGGCGGCTGTACCTCGACACCTGGCAGGTCGCCGCGCCGATGCTGGAGCGGGCCGGAATCACCAACGACCACTCCCTCCGCGACGACGACATGATCACCGCCATCGCCCGTCTGCGGGAGACCGGCTCGGTTCCTCTCATCCACGCCCACGAGTGGAATCTGCCCCCGACCACCCCTTCGACCTGACAACAAGACGCCCGGGCCGGCCACTGTTCGAAGATTCACACCTACATGGAGCGATGTTCTTCGAGAAACACGAGAAGTTCCTTTACCTCCAGCCGACGCGAGCGCAACGACACCGAGGCTGATTCCGCAGCGCCAGACTTCGTCGCCGACGGGTGCTCGCCGCATCGGATCGTCATGGAGAGTCTGAATGCCTACCGTCGATGGCTGTGGTCCTGCGGCTCGGCGGCCACCCCGGCGCGGCGCAACGACGGATACGCCGACGAAACCGGTGGTTGAGTGCGCACACAATCGACATATGCGCCCCGCATCCGACCGGCCTGTGGCACCGATGCTGGCAACCCTCGGTGTGCCGCCGACAGGTGTTCGTGGGCCTGCGAAATGACTCGAACAGTCCCCGCCGTCTCCTTTGCGTCCCGAGTTGGTCGAACGGATGAAGAGCGTCGCCAGGCGACACCTCTGGCTGGCCACCTGATCGATGACTGGCGTCTCTTTTGACACTGAGACCGCGTCGACCGAAGTTGCGTGTGCGGGCCGGTCATCGAGCGGAAGGGCCCGCGCATCCCGGGGGCACCGACACCGAAAACTGAAGACCCCAGACAGGGGTTCGGCCGGGAATGTTTTCACATTCTCGGCCGGATCTCTGCTTCTCGAGTTTCACCGTTACCGATTACTCTCTCGATCCGCAAATCTCAATCTACGCGCGCCCAGCGGCGCACCGCAATACCGCGTATCGGCTGGTCACACGTGCTGTCGACGAGGGTGGGGCGACCGCGCGGGTCGGACATCTCGGGTGTCCCTCGAGGCCGAGTCTCCCGAGTGTGCCCGTCTACGGGCTCAGTGGTTCGCCGGTGACGAGGATGATCACCCGGCGCCCGACCACGACGGTGTGGTCGCCGAAGCGTTCGTAGAAACGCCCCAACAAGGTGACATCGACGGCGGCCGGGATACTGCCCGGCCAGGTCGGGTCCTTGATCAGGGTGGGCAGTCGCCGGTGCAGGTCGTCGAGCTCGTCGTCGCGTCTGCCGACCTCGGCGACCAGCTCGGGATCATGCGTGCGCAGGACCTGTTCGGCGAGGCCCGCCAGCGCGGTCACCGCTCGCCCCATCCGGTTCAGGATTTCTTCCGCCTCCCCGGAGGTGACGTGGTTCGGGTGCCGGCGGCGCACACTCTCGGCCACATGCTGCGCCAGCCCGCCCATTCTGCTCAGATCCGACACCAGATGCACCCCGGTGACGACCTGGCGCAGGTCTCGGGCGACCGGGGCCTGCAACGCCAGCTACGCCATCGCCTGCTCCTCACACGGACCCTGTAACCGCTCGATCTGCTCGGTGAGGTCGAACACCCGCTCGGCCAGCGGAAGATCGGCCCGGACCAAGGCGTCGGTGGCCGACTCGCGTTCTCGTCGTCGACCCTCACGATGACGAACTCCGAGGTGGCGTCGGTATGCTCCTGACGCGGCCAGCCACATTCAAACCCGCGCGGGTTCCTGGATTTTCAGCCATACGACATGCCTAACTCGTACCGCGCAGATGAAGACTGTACTCACCGTAGTCAATGAATCGTCACGCTCGGCAAGCTCGCGGCGACGACACGCAGCCGCTTCTCGAGTTCGGGCTGGGAGAACCAGTACCGCGTGCGCCACCCCGATGCTGCGATGGACTTCCAGTCGACCTCGAGGAGGTTTTCCCCCTCCGCGTTGCGCCAGTGGTAGAGATCGTCGTGGTACTCGACCGCCGGATCGTTGTCCGAGTCGATGCCCAGAATCGCGAGGATGCGGGCGGTTCGTGGTGCGACTCGGCGTGGCCCACCCCAAGCTCATCGACATTCTCGGCCCCCGAGCCGCACGTGACCTGCGCAAGGGCGTCGACAGCGGACGATTCACGATTCCCGACGTGGAGATCGCCACGGCGTGCGTGTTCGGCGCCCTGCTGTCGACCCTGCATCACGTGGTGTCGGCGCGAACACCGGAAGGCGCCGACGAAGTCTTCGCTCAGGCGATGCTGTGCATGGTGGGTGTCGTCCCCGACGAGGCCCGAGACCTCGCTTCCCGGCCACTGCCTCCACTCCCAGAAGTTTCGACCGCTCAATAACGTTCCGTGGGATCTCACCGGCACTTCCCGCCAGCCGTCCCCTAATCCGGCTGACAACCGCACCGAGCTGGCAACACCACCCCGGTGACCGCCTGCCGAAAAGGGAGCCGGGCCCGCGCCTCGACGTCGCCGCCCCGCCGGGGGCGGGACGAGGCGGTGGTGGTGCGGGTGCCGCTGCGCCGGAACAGATCCCCGAACACGTCACCGAACCCGGCGGCAGATCGCCGAAGCGGCACTGACGCAGAGCGACAACACCGCCGGCAACTACCTGCTCGGGAGATCGGTGGTCCGGCTGCGATCACGGCACTCGCCCGCGACCTCGGCGACGAGAGCACCCGACTGGATCGGTGGGAAACCGAACTCAACACCGCGTTCCGCGGCGACCCCAGGGACACGACCACTCCGAACGGTCTCACGCAGGGTTTCCGGGCGCTCGGGTCGGCACACACGGCGGCACGCCCTGCTGCTCGGCGACGCTCTCGACCCCGCGAGCCGCGAGCAACTTCTCGACTGGATGCGGGCGAGCAAGACCTCGGACAAGCGGATGCGCGCCGGTCTGCCTCCCGGATGGACTGCCGCCGACAAGACCGGTGGCGGCGGCTTCGGCACCGCCAACGACGCCGGTGTGGCCTGGACTCCGGACGGCGACCCGATCGTCCTGACCATCCTGACCGACAGCCTCACGAATCAGGAAGACGCACAGGGCAACAACCAGGCGATCGCCGACACGACCGCCGCCGTCATCGAGGGCCTGACCGCGTCGTGAGCCATCTGTGCAGGGTCGTCGCCAGTTCGACGGGTGCGTCGAACTGGATCAGGTGCCCGGCATCGTCGATGACCTCGAGCGCCGCCCAGGGAATCAGGCGGGCAAGTTCCAGTGCGCCAGCGGGGACCGACGTCACGCATCGCCCGTTCGAGACGTCGACAGGCGCCTTTGCGCGGGCAGGGGTGCGCCCGGCCGCGAAGGCGCGCAGACTGGAGGTCGGGAGGTCAGGAGGTCATCATGGGTATTCTGAGAGGCCTGCTCGGCGTCGTTCTCGGGATCCTCTCCGCCGTGCTCGGCACGGTTCTGGGAATCCTCGCGGGGGTGCTCTGGCTCGTCGGGGCGGTGCTGTGCGCGACGGTCATCCTGCTTCCGCTCGGCATCCCCGTCGTCAAGCTCGCTACTCGTCTCTTCTCCCTTGCCGGGCAGCTGATGCATGTCCCCTGACGGCCTGCCCGGGCACGCCGCCCGCCGGCCGGCACTACATCAACTCGCGTCCCGTTGCCTGCAATTCCAGATAGTCGCGCACCAACAGGCGCGAACCCGGCGTGGATAATGCAGTCCAGGGACTGTGTTTGGAAAACTGGGGTGCCATCGATTCGGGTAACTCCTCGCGACACCGGATGACCGCCCGGAGCTGCGGCGTCAACGAGTTCCACCACGCGTCCAGAGCGCTCCGGCACTGGGACAGATACACCGAGACCGGCCCTTGGAGAACCGCCATCAGCGGCAACGCATCGGCTCCCGCGGTGATACTTGCGACGCACGACTGCCCACACACGGTCATGACCTGCCCGATGAACTGCGGCGGCATGATGCCCTCCGGATTTCCGAGCAGTGCGAGGCGTGCGCCATCGGAGAGGGATTCATACGCCTTCTCCGGGTCGACTGCCTTGTCACCCACGACCCGAACTTACCCGCCTCCCACCGTCCGCTCCGAGGAACAGCGGTATGTCGTCCGTTCGACCTGCGCGAATCGGCGAATCGGCCCCGGGTCGCCGGCGCGCTCACGCATCATGGGATCGTGTCCGGCGATCACCGAACGAGGTCAAGCACCGGCCGCACGCTGGCGGTCGTTCCGCCGGGAGCGGGCGCCGCGGCGATGTCGTGCAGGATCGTGTCGGTGGCGCTGCATCTGGCGGAGTTCGAGGCCTTCTCCCGGATGTGGCTCGCCGTCGGCGTTGCCGTCTGGCTGCTCTTGGTCGTGGTGTTCCTCATCCGGCTGACCGGCGATCGCGCGCGGTGGATCGATGAGGCGGACACCCCGCCGGCCCCGACCGGGGTCGCGGCGACGAGTGTGCTCGGCACCCGGTGCGCGCTGCTCGGGTGGGAACCGGTGGCGGTCGCGGCGCTGGTTATCACGGTTGTGGCATGGATCGTGTTGATGCCCGCCGTGATTCGGCACTGGGTGTCACCGACGGTCGGAGTGCACTTCCTGATGTGCGTTGCCACGCAGGCGATCGCGGTGCTGGGTGCGACGCTGGCGATCGCGGCAACCGCGTGGTGGCTCGCGGCCGCGGCGCTTCTCGTATTCGGGCTCGGGCTCGGGTTCTACGTGGCCGTGCTGGTCCGATTCTCGTTCGACCAGCTCCGGGTGGGCGCGGGTGATCACTGGGTGTTCGCGGGTGGGCTGGCGATCAGCGCCCTGGCCGCCGGCAAGCTGGCCGATGCCGCGGTGGTCGTCGAGTGGCCCGGCGTGCTGCATCGCACCCTGCAGGTCGGCGCAGTAGTGATCGTCGGTATCGCGCTCGCCAGCTACGCCGTGCTGGTGGTATGCGAGATTCGCTGGCCGAGGGTGCGGTACGACGTCCGGCGGTGGTCGACGGCGTTCCCCATGGGGATGACGTCGGCGGCAGCGCTCACCGACGCGGCCGCGGCGGAGGCGGCGTGGCTCCGTCCGGTCGGCGCCGTCCTGGTGTGGCCCGCGGTGGTCCTGTGCGTGGTCCTGCTCGTCGCGTCCGTTCGGCACCTGCAGTCGGCGGCCACCACGTGATCCGGACGCCTCGAGCCGCAGATCACCAGCCGCGGCGATGCGGTTCCGAGCCGATCAGTTCACCGTTGCGGGCGACATCGCGACTGCGATAGACGATGTAGGGGCGGAACAGGTAGGCCACCGGCGCGCTGAACGCATGCACGAGCCGGGTGAACGGCCAGAGCGCGAACAGTGTGAGCGCGATCGCGACATGGATGTGGAAGGCGAGCGATGCCTGTGCCATGAGGTCGCCGCGGGGCTGCAGGATCCAGATCGAGCGGAACCACGGCGACACCGTCTCGCGGTAGTTGCTCTCCGCACCGACGACGCCCGCTCCCAGCAGCGTCGTGGCGAGCCCCGCGATGATCGCCGCGAGCAGGACGGCGTACATCAGCTTGTCGTTCCAGGTGGTGGCCATGAACACCGGTCCCCGGGTGCGCCGGCGGTACACCAGGATCAAGGCGCCGGTCAGTGTGGCCACCCCCGCGATGCCACCGAGCACGAGAGCCTGGACATGATAGGCGTGCTCGCTCATTCCGACCGCATCCGTCCACGACTGCGGAATCACGAGTCCGATTACGTGCCCCACGATCACGACGAGGATGCCGAAGTGGAACAGCGGGCTGCCGATACGCAGTAGCCGGTGTTCGTAGAGCTGCGAGGACCGGGTGGTCCACCCGAATTTGTCGTAGCGGTACCGCCACCACGTGCCGACCACGAAGATCGCCAGGGTCACGTACGGCACGATGTCCCAGAAGAGTTCGCCGGCGGCCATGTCAGTTCGCTCCTTCGCGGCGGGGTGGAACCGTCAGGGTGAACGGCTCGAGCCCGACCGCCTCGGCGGGCGGTCCGGCCGCCGCGAGGTGCCGGGCCCGGACCGCGTCCTGATCGGAGGCGGGCGGCATGGTCGCGCACACCGCCCCCAGCACGGGTGTGTACGGGGAGCCCGACTCGGCGAGCGCGGCATGCAGCATGTCGAGGGGAACCCGGTGCGCCGACAGGAGTCCGGCGCCCGCCGCGGCGTCGACGAGCGCAGCGAATTCCAGCACCACGGTCAGATGATCGGCCGATTCGTCCGTCGGCGGCCGGACTCCGGACGCCCGGTAGGTGTCGGCGAAGGCCAGGATCTCGCGCCCGCGGTTACGGGTGTCGCCGGCCGTCCAGTAGGTGAGGTACAGCGTGGTGCGGCGGCCCAGATCGAACGTGTCGACGTACTCGGCGGCGGCTGTCTACAGGTCAGTCTCGCACAGGGATCGATGGGTCTCCGCGAGTTGCCGGCGGGTGTCGGGCGGCAGGTGTCCGAGGATGTCGTCAACGAAGCGGAGCCGCTCCTCCCGGCCGTCGTCCGGATACGCGAGCAGCAGCGCCGCCGCGTGCCATACGAGCCTGTCCTGGCTCCGGTCCCGTCGACGCCGGAACAGACTGGTCACCGCCGCTCACCCCGTTCGGGGAACATCCCGGTCGGCGCACCCTTGCCGTCCCAGTTCAGCAGGTTCACCCGCGACGGATGGCTCGCACCGGCGGAGATCTCGTCGGTGGTCTGCCGCTCGCGCAGCGCGTGGAACGTCTCGACCGCCACCGGAACCGGTCCGCCGCTGGCCTCGCCGAACGGGCCGGACTCGTGCATGCCGGGCCCACCGTCGAAGTCCAGTGCGCAGTCCGTGGCGGTCTCCTCGAGTCGATGCCCGTCGGCGGCGTACGCGGTGGGAATGACGTATCGCTCTTCGTATTTCGCGAGGGCCAGCAGACGGTACATCTGATAGATCTGTTCCTCCGTCATCCCCACGGACTCCGGGATGTGGGCCTGCGGTTCGCGGCCGAGATTGATGTCGCGCATGTACGACCGCATGGCGGCGAGCCGCCGCAGGACTCCGTCCACGACGGCGGTGTCGCCGGCGGTGAACAGGCCCGCAAGGTATTCGACCGGGATCCGCAGCGATTCGAGAGCGCCGAAGAGGTTTCCGACATCCTCTCCGTCGTGACCGTCGCGGCTGACGGCGTCGACCACGGGAGACAGCGGCGGCACGTACCAGACCATCGGCATCGTCCGGAATTCCGGATGGAGCGGCAGCGCGACCCGGCAGTCCTTGATCAGCGCGTGGACCGGCGAGTTCTGTGCCGCCTCGATCCACTCGTCCGAGATCCCCTCCGCCCGTGCACCCTCCACGACCGCGGGATCGCGAGGGTCGAGGAGGAGATCGAGTTGCGCCTCGTACAACTGAGTGTCGTTCTCGACCGACGCGGCGGCGAGGACCTTGTCGACGTCGTAGAAGAGCAGCCCGATGTAGCGCAGCCGGCCGACGCACGTCTCCGCGCACACGGTCGGCCGTCCGACCTCGACCCGCGGATAGCAGAAGGTGCACTTCTCGGCCTTGCCGGTCTTGTGATTGAAATACACCTTCTTGTAGGGGCATCCGGACACACACATCCGCCAGCCACGGCACTTGTCCTGGTCGACGAGCACGATGCCGTCCTCGGCCCTCTTGTACATCGCACCCGACGGGCAGGAGGCGACGCACGACGGATTGAGGCAGTGCTCGCAGATGCGCGGCAGGTAGAACATGAAGGTCTCTTCGAGCTCGAGCTTGACCTTCTCGCTCACCTTCTTCAGGACCGGGTCGTCGGGAAGGATCTCGGGCGACCCCGCGAGGTCGTCGTCCCAATTCGCGGACCACTCGACTTTCATCGGCCTGCCGCTGATCAGGCTGCGCGGCGCCGCGACGGGCATGTGCTCGCCGAGCGGAGCCCGGGTGAGGTTCTCGTAGTCGTAGGTCCAGGGCTCGTAGTAGTCGTCGATGGACGGCATCTTCGGGTTGGAGAAGATCCGCGAGAGCTTCCTCAGCCGGCCGCCGTCGCGCAGACGCAGGCGCCCCTTCCTGTCTCGCACCCACCCACCGCGCCATTTCTCCTGGTCCTCGTAGGTGCGCGGATAGCCCTGGCCGGGTCTGGTTTCGACGTTGTTGAACCACACGTACTCGGTGCCGGAGCGGTTGGTCCATGCCTGCTTGCACGTCACTGAGCAGGTGTGGCAGCCGATGCATTTGTCGAGATTCATCACCATCGCGAGCTGAGCCATGACCCGCATCAGTACGTCACCTCCTGCGCGCGACGACGAACCACCGTCACTTCGTCGCGCTGGTTTCCGGTCGGTCCGAGGTAGTTGAACGCGAACGACGTCTGCGCGTAGCCGCCGGCAAGGTGGGACGGTTTGATCAGCAGCCGGGTCAGCGAATTGTGGATGCCGCCACGCTTTCCGGTGGTCTCGGTGAGTGGCACGTCGATGGTGCGTTCCTGTGCGTGGTAGACGTAGACGACGCCGTCGGGCATGCGGTGCGAGACGATCGCCCGGCACACCACCACGCCGTTGCGGTTGACCGCCTCCACCCAGTCGTTGTCCTTCACCTCGATCTTCGCGGCGTCGTTCGGGCTCATCCACATGGTCGGTCCGCCACGCGACAACGACAGCATGAGCAGGTTGTCCTGGTACTCGGAGTGAATCGACCATTTCGAGTGCGGTGTCAGGTAGCGCACGCTCAGGCCGATCCCGCCCTGCCGATCGCCCACGGCGGGTTCGCCGAACAACCGCGCCATGTCGAGCGGCGGGCGGTAGATGGGAAGCTGCTCCCCAAGTTCCTCGATCCAGTCGTGGTCGAGGAAGAAGTGCATGCGCCCCGTGAGCGTGTGGAACGGTTTCAATTCCTCGATGTTCACCGTGAACGGCGCGTACCGGCGACCTCCGGTCTCGCTGCCCGACCATTCCGGGCTGGTGATCACCGGCACCGGCCCCGCCTGCGTGTCCGCGAACGAGATCCGGCGTTCCTCACTCCCCTCGGCCAGGTGAGCGAGTGGTCTGCCCGTTCGTTTCTCCAGCTCGCGGAACCCCTGCACGGCGAGCCTGCCGTTGGATGTGCCCGACAACGCGAGGATGGTCTCCGCCATCTTCTCGGCAGTGTCGATTGCCGGACGGCCCGCGGCGACGCCCGAGTCGAGGACGCCGTGCCGGGCAGCGAGCTCGCCGACCTCGCGGTACGGATGCGTCGTGACGCCCTTGGTGGTGAGTCCCGCCTTCTCGACGAGTGGGCCCAGGGCCGCCCACTTCTCGGCGACGGCGGGATAGTCGCGTTCGACCACCACCAGGGGTCCCATCGTGCGGCCGGGGACGGGTGTCTCGCCCCGCGCGCGCCAATCCTGTTCGGTACCTCCGTGGTACGCCATCGCGCCCGGGGTGTCGTGCTGCAAAGTGCCCATCACGACGTCGCGGCGCACACCGAGATGACGTCGCGCCAGCGCGCTGAACGCCCTCGCCACCGCACCGAAAGCATCGAAGTCCGAACGTGTTTCCCACGGCGGGTCGATCGCCGGCGAGAAGGCGTGCAGGAACGGGTGCATGTCGGCGCTCGACAGATCGGACTTCTCGTACCATGTCGCGGCAGGGAGTACGACGTCCGACAGCAACGTGGTGGACGTCATCCGGAAGTCGATCGACATCAGCAGGTCGAGTTTGCCCTCCGGAATGTCGCCACGCCACGTCACGTCGTTGGGGCGGAGATCCTCGGGTGTCGGTTCGGCCTGCAGATTCGACGAGGTGCCGAGAAGGTGCTGGAGAAAGTATTCGTTGCCCTTGCTCGACGAACCGAGCAGGTTCGCGCGCCACACACTCAGCACACGCGGCCAGTTCCGGGGATCGTCCGGGTCGGTGAGCGCGAATTTCAGTTCACCCGAGGCCAGTTGGCTCGTGACGTGCTCGACCACGTCGCGACCCTGCGCCTCCGCCTCGTCGGCGAGGTCGAGGCTGGAGCGGTCGAACTGGGGGTAGAACGGCGTCCATCCCATCGAGACAGCCGAGGTCATCACGTCCATCGTGTGTCGGTCGCGGAAGTTGCCCCGCCCGGTCGGGCTGGCGAGGGCATCGGCGCGATATCCGTCGTACCGCCACTGGTCGGTGTGGACGTACCAGTACGACGTGCCCGCCATCTGGCGCGGCGGGCGGTGCCAGTCGGTGCCCATCGCGACCGTCGCCCACCCGGTGACGGGCCGGCACTTCTCCTGCCCCACGTAGTGGGCCCACCCGCCGCCGTTACGGCCCATCGAACCGGTCAGCAACAGCAGACTGAGCACCGCCCGATACGTGGCGTCGCCGTGGAACCACTGGCAGATCCCGGCGCCCATGATGATCATCGAACGCCCACCCGAGTCGACGGCATTGGTCGCGAACTCGCGGGCGATCCGGATCACCTGCGCCGCACTGACACCGGTGATCGGCTCCTGCCACGCCGGTGTGTACGGGGTGCTCGCGTCGTCGACACCGCCGGGCCAGTCCCCGGGAAGTCCTGGGCGGACGACACCGTAGTGGGCCAACATGAGGTCGAAGACAGTGCACACCCGCACGTCGCCGACCCGGCGGACCGGCACCCCACGCACCAGTGTCTCGCCGCGACCGTCCGGGGTGTCGAACCGCGGCAGGTGCACGGCGGCACTCTCACCCGCGCCGTCGGGTGGGGCGACGGTCAGTGCGGGGACGACGTCACCGAGATCCAGATTCCACTTCCCCACCCCCTCGTCGCCGTAGCGGAATCCGAGGGAACCGTGCGGCACCACCACATCGCCCGTCGCACCGTCCACCAGTACCGGTTTGAACGCGGCGTTCTCGCTCGACTCACCGAGATCTGCGGCAGTCAGGTTCTTTCCCGGCACGAGGCGGCCGTCGCGTTCCTCGAGGGTGACCAGGAACGGCAGATCGGTGAACTGCCGCACATAGTCGACGAAGAACGGCTCCCGCCTCTTCACGAAGAACTCCGACAGGATGACGTGCCCCATCGCCATCGCCATTGCGCCGTCCGTGCCCGCGGCGCAGGGCATCCACTCGTCGGCGAACTTCGTGTTGTCGGCGTAGTCGGGACTCACCGACACGACCTTGGTGCCGCGGTACCGCACCTCGGCCATCCAGTGCGCGTCGGGCGTCCGGGTGACCGGAACGTTGGACCCCCACATCATCAGGTACGACGCGTCCCACCAGTCCCCGGACTCCGGTACGTCGGTCTGATCACCGAACACCTGGGGCGAGGCGACCGGCAGATCGGCGTACCAGTCGTAGAACGAGGTCATGACGCCGCCGAGAAGTTCGATGAACCGTGACCCCGCGGCGAACGACACCATCGACATCGCGGGGATCGGCGAGAATCCGGCGACGCGATCGGGCCCGTATTCCTTGATCGTGTGCACGTGGGCGGCGGCGATCATCTCGGTGGCCTCGGCCCACGAAACCCGCACCAGCCCGCCCTTGCCGCGGGCCTGCTGATACTTGCGGCGGCGCGTCGGGTCGGCCTGGATGTCGGCCCACGCGTCCACCGGATCGCCGACCCGGTTCTTCGCCTCCCGGTACATCTCGAGGAGAATCCCGCGTGCGTACGGATATCGCACCCGTGTCGGCGAATACGTGTACCAGGAGAACGCCGCACCGCGGGGACAGCCGCGGGGCTCGTATTCAGGGCGGTCGGGCCCCACCGACGGATAGTCGGTCTCCTGCGTCTCCCAGGTGATGATCCCGTCCTTCACGTAGATCTTCCACGAACACGATCCGGTGCAATTCACCCCGTGGGTGGACCGCACGACCTTGTCGTGGCTCCAGCGGTCCCGGTAGAAGACGTCACCCTCGCGCCCACCTTCCCGGGTGACCGTGCGCCTGTCGTCCGAGAACACGCCCGGGGTGAAGAACCGCCCTCCTCTGAGCAGGGCGTCCTCCAGCGGACCACCGGTGTGCGTATCCACCACGTTCTCCTCCAGATCGAGCGAACCGACGTCAGCCGGGCGAAACCGAGGGATCGAAACCATGGAACCGCACGAGCCTGTGCGCCCGTGGCGATTCGCACCAAACCAATTAGGCAGCCGAACCAACGCTGACATCCGCACCTGTGAGGTGGAGGATGAAACAGACCGGTCTCGCTCCGATCGCGGGAACGGGTTTCGTCGCGGCGGGTCGTGTCGAGCGATTCACCTTCTCCGCAGTTCCCGACCGAACGTGAGGCGGCCCAGATGACGGCAGAAAACGTGATGGGCGCGGAGAGCGCCGATCAGGAATGTCAAGACTGCGGCTACAAACCGGAACTGAAGCGAACCCTGGGCTCTTTCCAGGTGTTCGCTGTCTCGTTCGCGTTCATCTCGGTGGCGGTCGGGATCTTCGGGACGTACGACGACGTGCTCCGGAACGCGGGGCCGGTGGGGATCTGGCTCTGGGTCGTCGTGGCGTTGGGACAGACTCTGGTGGCGCTGGTGATCGCCCAGTTCGCGGCCCGCATCCCACTCAGCGGCTCCTCCTACCAATGGGCGTCGCGGCTGGCCAACCCGAAAGTCGGCTGGTTGTTCGGTTGGCTGACGTTCTGCTACCTGGCGCTCGGCGTGGTGACGGTCGACAATGCGATGGCAAGCTCGGCACTCATGCCGCTGTTCGGCATGCAGCCCGACGAGGACACCGCGCGCGTGATCACGCTCGTCGTGGTGCTCGTTCAGGCGGTTCTCGTCGTGTTCTCGACGCGCCTCGTCGGTTTGATCACCTCGGGCGCGGTCGGGCTCGAATTGGTGATCGTCGTGGTGCTGGCGATCGGGCTCTTCGTCGCTGTGGCGATCACGGGCGAGGGTTCGGTCGGCAACCTCACCTCGCGCGGGATCACCGAGGGCGCCCCCAACTATTTCGCGATCGGCGGTGGGTTGATGGCCGCGATGATCATGGGGCTCGCCACGCTCGTCGGCTTCGACTCCGCGGCGAACATGGCCGAGGAGGCCAAGGATCCCTTTCGCAGCGTCCCGCGCGCGATCGTGGGATCCGTCGTGGCGGCGGCGTTGCTGGGACTGGTGTTCCTGATCGCGCTCACGATCGCAATCAAAGATGTCCCCCGGATCAGTGCCAGCGACACGCCGGTGGCGGCGATCCTCCGTGATCAGCTGGGCCCGGTGATGGAGCGGACGCTGCTGGTCGCGATCGCGTTCGCGTTCTTCGGTGCCGGGATGGTGACCCTGGCCACCTGCTCGCGGATGGTGTTCGCGATGTCGCGCGACGCACGTTTCCCTGCCCACCGGCTGATGCGTCGGGTCAACCCCCGCACGCAGACACCTATTCCGGCGACCATCTTGATCGTCGTCGTGGGGGTCGTCCTGATGGCCACGCTACCCGGTGGCGCACTGCTGGAGTTGCTTACGGTGGGCACGGTCATCTCGGCGGTCCTCTACGGCGGGATCATCATCCTGTATCTCGCGGTGCGGAGTCGACTGGATCACAAGGAGGGCGCGTTCGATCTCGGGCGCTTCGAGTTGCCGGTCGCGATCTGCGCGCTGGTGTGGTCTGCGGTCGTGCTGTTCGTGATCGTCTCGCCCTCGGAGGCTGTGACCTCAATCCTGATCGCGGTCGGCTTGCTCCTCGCCGGCGGGTTGTACTTCGCCTACCTGTTGATATTCAAACGCGAGGTACTCGACACCGAGCCGGGAGACGCCGATGTGTTCTCGCACTGATCTCGAGGTGACCCCATGACCGCCACCACCACCCACCTCACGGGTGAGGTCGTCCGTGCGGGCGATTCCGCGTACGAGGCAGCGCGGGTCGGCTGGAACCGGCTGTACTCCCGCTACCCCGAAGCGATCGTGTTCTGCTGCGACGCACAGGATGTGGTCAACGCGGTCCGGTGGGCCCGCGAGGAGGGTATCGCCCTGCGTGCCCGCAGCGGGCGCCACAGCCTCGAGGGCTGGTCGTCGCTGGACGGCGGCCTGGTCATCGATGTCAGCCGGATGAAGAACGTCGTGATCGACGAGGCGGCGCGGACGGCGACGGTAGGGACGGGCCTCACCCAGACGGAGGCTGTGGCAGCGCTCGGGCACCGCGGATTCGTCGTTCCGACCGGCTCGGAAGGGGGCGTCGGCCTCGGCGGGGTGATTCTCGGCGGCGGATTCGGGTTACTCACCCGATGCCTCGGCATGGCCTGCGACAACCTCCTCGCCGCCGAGATCGTGGTCGCCGACGGCGCGCGTTCGGCGAAGGTGGTCGAGGCCACCCATCGAGATAACTCCGACCTTTTGTGGGCGTGCCGCGGCGGAGGCGGCGGCAACTTCGGGATCGCGACGTCCTACACGATGAGGCTGCACGAGCTCTCCGACGTCCACTTCGCGATCGCCCGGTGGACCGGACACCACCACCTGGGCGCCCTGCTCCGCACGTGGCAGCGGGACGCACCGGTCGCCGACGAACGGCTGACCAGCGCGCTCGAGGCCGATTCCGCCGCGGTCGAACTCTCCGCTCTGATGCACGGCGGCACCCGCCGAGAGCTGGACGCCGAGTTGAGCTCGCTGCTCGCGATCGGCGACCCCGAGGTGACGTACATGGACGGCGCCTGGCCGACCGTGTACGGCAACGTCGACCGAGGGCCCGACGACATCCCCTTCTGGAAGTTCTACTCCCAGTTCGTGACCCGCCCGTTCCCCGACGACGCGATCGATCTGATCGTCCGATACATGGACAACACTCCCAGCGGGCCGAGCAACTTCTTCTGCTCGAGCTTCGGAGGCGCCGTCCGGCATGCCCCGCCCGGTGGGTCGGCGTTCCCGCACCGCGACGCGCTGTTCTACTGCGAGCCGGGCGCGGCCTGGAACGACCCCGCGCTGCACGCGTCGGCGCTGGGCTGGGCGGCCGACTTCTGGCGCGCACTGCGCCCCTACGGCGACGGCGCCTACGTCAACGTGCCCAACGCCGCCGCGGCGGATTGGGAGCAGGAGTACTACGGCTCCCACCGCGCGCGGCTGCGCCAGGTGAAGGCCACCTGGGACCCGGGAAACGTGTTCAGCTTCGAGCAGAGCATTCCCCCGATCACGGGGACGCCGTAGCCCGCGAGGCAGGTCAGTCGGTGATGCCGCACCGGCCCTCGGCAGCGGAATCTGTTTCGGCGCGGGCGGCCGCGACGTAGGTTCGGGGTGTGAGGGACGACGAACGGGCACGGCGGGCGCGAAGTTTCGGTCAGGTCGCCGAGTTGTACGACCGGTGGCGGCCCGGATACCCCGACGCCCTCTTCGACGACGTCGTCGCTCTCGCGCGATCAGGCCGAGTTCTCGAGGCGGGCGCCGGGACCGGTCGGGCCACACTTGCCCTGGCACAGCGCGGTGCGTCCGTCGTGGCAATCGAACCGGACGTCGCGATGGCCGCCGTCGCCAGGCAACGCACCCGGGGAACGAGGGTGGAGGTGCGGGAATCGACGTTCGAGGACTGCGACGCTGCGCCCGCCGCGTTCGACCTCGTCGTTGCCGCTCAGTCGTGGCACTGGGTCGAACCCCGGCGCGGCGCGGCCGTCGCAGCCCGCGCACTCCGGGACGGCGGCTCGCTGTGCCTGTGGTGGAACCGGCCTCACGACCTCTCCGGCCCCACCTGGGACGCCATCGACGCGGCCTACGCCGAACACGCTCCCGCACTCGATCGCCATGCCGCGCCGCGCCTGCAACCCGACACCGAGGAGCAGGCCGAACCCGCTGTCGGCTTCGCACCGTGGACGTCCCGGACCTACGACTGGACGCTCACCTACGACGCCGACAGCTTCATCGGGCTGATGCGGACGCAGTCCAGCCACGTGCTGCTACCCGCCGATCAGCGTGAACGGCTGCTCGCAGCGATCCACACCACCATCACGGGTACTGGCGCGGGCAGCCTGGTGTACCCCTACCGAACGTTGTTGCTGACGGCACAGGTCACGTAGCGATGCCCACATCGACCGAATGATCGCGATTCGCGGGCCGCAGAGATCTGCCTGCCTCGGCGACCCGTCGTCCGGCTACGGTCAGCATCGGGCGAGGAATCCCGATTCCCATCACCGGAACTCCTGTCACATACCCTTCCCGGTAGAGGTAATTCGACGCGTCGGCCACTTCGTCCCGGGTCAACGGCGAGGGTGCCCATCCGACAGTCTCCCCGATGACATCCGGGTCCAGAATCGGACTTCGGTAACCTTCCGTGACCTTCGCGAGAAGCCAACGCAGAACAGCGTCACGAACCGCCCATTGACGATCGGTAGCTGCATTCACATTTCAGTCCTCCGGTAGATGGCGTTGATGCCTGCATGCACCATTGCCATCGGCAAACAATAAGCAAGCCCATGAGCGTTCCTGCGGTTCTTCGGATCTCGGGAGAATCAGAGACGGACTGCGCGACTGGACTTCTCAGCCGGACTGGGTATGGTCGAGGCCAGTTCGTGATTGCCACTCTCGAAAGATGGAGCGACAATGGCTGACAAGTCCGCCAAGAGTTCGAAACAGTCTGCACGCGCCCTGAAGGAGCGCAGGGCAGAGAAACGAGCAAGAGCCCAGGAGTCCACTCGGATCATCCGAAAACGTAAGGGCGGGTGAGTATCCGGATCGGACATTTTAGGGAGGCAGAGAAACGACCTAGCCGACCGAGGAGGTATTCAGGTCCAGCGGCCCGAAGGAGCGCTTTCAGTGCCTTCTCGTCGATCTCGTCGCCCTCGTGGAAGTCGATGGCACGCCTGGTATTGCCTTCGAGACTGGAGTTGAAAAGGCCGGAAGGGTCGTCCAACGAAGCCCCCTTGGCGAAGGTGATCTTCACGGCATTCTTGTACGTCTCACCGGTGCAGATCATTCCGGCGTGCGACCACACCGGGACGCCTCGCCATTTCCACTCCTCGACCACCTCGGGGTCGACCTGCTGAACGAGAGTGCGGACCCGGGCAAGCATCTCACCCCGCCAATCACCCAGTTCCTCGATTCTCGCATCGATCAGCCGAGAGGGAGACTCCCCTCCGCTACATTCTTCAGATCCGCTCTGCCTCTTCTTCATTGTCGCCCGTCGCTCTCGTCGTGGTTGTCGTCACTCGCACGTTCCCGAGTATCCTCGTCGGCCGCCTTCATTGCATCACACATCGCGTCGAGAGCGGCCGCGGAACTGTGCCTCCGAAGCGGTCAGAGTCGGTTCGGACCCGACCCCTCCACGGCGAGTTCGTCTTCCGGGTTGAGGAGATAACACGCTTTCATCGACAGGCAACC
This sequence comes from Rhodococcus sp. WS4, assembly GCA_006543605.1. GTDB lineage: Bacteria > Actinomycetota > Actinomycetes > Mycobacteriales > Mycobacteriaceae > Rhodococcus_F. The sequence continues at coordinate 4,777 of RRBB01000173.1, read as the reverse complement.
GCACCCGATGCATCCGGTGAGCTCGTGCTCGAGGCGCTCGATTCTCTTGCGCTGATCCTCGAGCTGCACCCGCCACAGCTTCGACACACGCTGCCAGTCGCGGATCGACGGCATCCGGTCGGCCGGGAGGGTCTCGAACACCGTTCCGACGTCCGCAAGCGGAATACCGAGCCGCTTGGCCACCACGATCAGCGAGATCCGGCGGAGCATGTGCCGTTGGTATCGACGTTGATTCCCGGATGTCCGCGTAGACGAGATCAAGCCGAGCTGCTCGTAGTAGTGGAGGGCGGAGACGGCGACGCCCGTCCGCCGGGACACCTCCCCGACCGAGAGCAGATCTTTCGGATCCAGCGACATCGCAAACTCCCCCTTGACCTCGAGTCCACTCGAGATTTTAGCGTGGAACGCATGACAACGACCGCCGCGTCACCGGCCAGCTGGTCCGAACTGCTCGGGCCCCGATACCGCTCCACCTCCGTCGTCCTCGCCGGCGGCGTCGGACTGCACGCCGTCAACATCTTTCTGACGACCAGCCTGCTGCCCACCGCCATCGGCGAGCTCGGTCGCGAATCGCTGTACGCGTGGAGCGCCACCGTCTTCATGGTGGCGTCCGTTATCTCGTCGATGACGGTCAGCCGCCTGCTCGCCCACCGTGGGGCGCTCGGCGCGTATCTGTTCGCGCTGGCACCCTTTTTCGTCGGCACGATGATCTGCGCGGTCAGCCCGACGATGGAAGTCCTGCTCGTCGGGCGTGCGATCCAGGGTCTCGGCGGCGGTCTGCTCGCCGGTTTGAGCTACGCGGTGCTGCGCGAGGCGTTGCCGGAACAGCTGTGGGCTCGCGCAACCGCCCTGGTCTCGGCCATGTGGGGCGTCGGAACTCTCGCCGGCCCGGCGATCGGCGGACTGTTCGCGCAACTCGGCCTGTGGCGCCTCGCGTTCGTCGCGCTGGCAGTGGTCGCCGCCGCGATCGCACTGATTGCGCCGCGGGCGTTGCCGCGCACCGAGCGTGTGCGCGGCGGAGAACCCGTCCCGGCCATGTCACTCGCGCTGCTCACCCTGGCCACGATCGGGATCAGCGTCGCGGGCATTCTCGGCAACCGCACCCAGATGCTGGTCCTGATCGCGCTCGGGGTCGTGTTCATCGTCCTCTTCGTCGCCTGGGAGCGGCGGTCACGCCACCGAGTGTTGCCGCAGTCGACGTACACCCGGGCGTCGTCGCTGAAGTGGATCTACCTCACCATCGCGGTGCTGGCGTCCGGCACCGTCTCGGAGGCCTTCACTCCACTGTTCGGTCAACGGCTGGCCGGACTGGTGCCGTTCGCCGCGGGATTCCTCGGCGCCATGATGTCGGTCGGGTGGTCCGTGACGATGATCTTCAGTTCCGACATCTCGCGGCCACGTGCGCAGACGGCGGCCAAGATCGCCGGACCGGTCGTCCTCGCTGCCGGCCTCCTCGTGACGGCAGGTCTCTGGCGCGACGACGCCGGCCTCGGCACCGTGCTTCTGTGGGCCTGCGCGCTCGCGGCCGCGGGCGCCGGGATCGGACTCGCCTTTCCCCACCTCATGGTCGCCGCCATGCGAAGCAGCGACGACGAGCGGGAGGGTGCCAAGGCAGCGGCCGGGCTGAACACGGTCGAATTGATCGCCATGGCTGTCGGGTCCGCGATCGCCGGCGTGCTGGTCAACCTCGGCGCTCCCTCGATCCTCACGTCCGCACGACTGCTCTTCCTCGGCCTGGGCGTCATCGCGACAGTCGGTGTGTACACCGCGTATCGCGCGACCCGGCACGCCGCCGCGACGTCGCCGGCCTCCCCTAGGACAGTGGGTTGAAATGTTCCGCGCGACGCAGGATGTCGTGGGCCCGGGCCAGCTGCGGCAGATGTCCGCCATGAGTGACACGCGAACCGTCCGCACCGAGACGTTCGATCGTCGTTTCGGCCCAGGCGATGCCATCCGAGTCCGGGGCCAGTGCAGTATTGATCACCGGCACCTGCTCCCCGGCGAGGGTGAGTTTTCCGGTCATCCCCATCTCGCGGGCCAACCGGGTGTCGTCCCGCACCACCTCGGCGTCGAGCGACAGCGTCGGTCCGTCGACCGGGGACCCGATCTGCGCCGCCCGGCTCGCATTGACGAGCCTGGATCGGGCATATGCCAACGCCATCGGGCTTCGCCCCGCACCGGTGTCACGACAGTAATCGCCGATCCCGAACGCGAGCCGAACGACAGGAGGGGTGCGAGCGATGTCGTCGAGGGCCACGATCGCTGCCGCGGATTCGACGAGGGCGACCACCGGGACTCCGCCGATCTCGGCGGCAGTCTCACGGACCTGATCGGCGGTTTCGGTTTTCGAGAGCATGAGCCCCTGCAGACCCGGCAGCCCGCGGATCGCCTCGAGGTCGCGCCGCCAGTGTGCAGTGGTGGCGTCGTTGATCCGCACCCAGCCCGCACGCCGTTCGAGCCACGCCGCAGCGCAGGCACGACCCTCGTCCTTCGCCGCGAACGGCAATCCGTCCTCGAGGTCGATGATCAGGGCGTCCGCACCGGACGCAGTCGCCGCGGCGACGACCTCGCTGCCGACCGCGGGAACCAGAAGCCAACTCCGCGCCATCGCGACGTCGACCTCCCTGCGCTGGGCGGTCTCGACACTCATGCTGTTCTTTCCTCGGCCATACCGAGGAGTCTGCGCGGCACCGAGCGAAGACACACTCGACGAAGCGGAGTGCGGCGGCGCCTTCCGCTCACCGCTTCGGCAGGTCGGTGCCCCCGCAGATCCCGTCAGAAGTCGAACCCCCAGGAGACCGGGTTGAACACGACGCGGTACCAGACGTCGGTTGCGGCGTCGAATGCGCAGGGCACGATCACGGCCCCCGACGTCTGCTCGAGCGCCGAAGCCTTTCCGCAGAAGTACTCCGCGCCTTCGCCGGACGTCTCGGCCCGGTAGACCGGTCCGACATGCCACGGGTCGGCGCTCGCCGTGCCCGCTCCCAGGGTGGCTCCGAGGACCAGGGGCGCGGCAAGAATCCCGACAAGTGCTGCGGTACGTCGAGCGGACTTCTTCTGCACGAGCGCTCCTTCGTTGGCGACAACACGACAGTTCCGTGCAGTTAGGTCGCGCACGGCGCGTCGAGCGTTACGCCTGTCGTCCGTTGGCGCGGGGACAATTACCGGGGAGCCGACGCCCTCTGCTCGAATACCTCACTCGACCCGTTCTGCTCGGCGAGCTGCCGTGCACCGTCCAACGCCGCCTGGGCGGCCGCCTTCACCGTGGCCGGATCCTCGGCGGTCGCGGGAACTTCCACCGGGTCGGGAGTCTCGACGGTGCCCGGGGTCTCGACGGCGTCCGGGGTTTCCGCGAGATCGGGCGTCTCGACGACGTCCGGGGTTTCCGCGAGGTCAGGCGCCTCGACGGGTTCGGGAGGCTTGATGGCAGGTGCCGGAGTCGGTTTCGGTACCTCGACGGGCGCGGTGCCGCCCTTCTTCAGATACTGGCCGCAGACAGGCCATGCACCGGGGCCCTGGGTTTTCAGGACGTTCTCGGCGACCCGGATCTGCTCGGCTTCACTGGCTTCCGAGGGGTCGCCCGTTCCGCCGTTCGCCTTCCAGGTCTCCGGCGTGAACTGCAGGCCGCCGTAGAAACCGTTTCCGGTGTCGGTGGTCCAGTCGCCACCGCTTTCGCATTCCGCGACTTCGTCCCAGTCGTGCGGCGCGGCGGACGCAATTCCGGCCGCCAGTGCCAGTAGGGCGGTGGCGACCGCGCCGATCAGGGCGATCCAGCCAAGTGTGCGTTTTCGAATAGTGCGAGTGATCATGCTGGCTCAATCCTCTCCGCGCTTGCGGACGGGGTATGCCTGCGACAACTGTCGCTGCCGGCTCGGCATCACCTTTCGGTGCCTCGTCCCGCGCCTCGAAGGTGTCGGGATTCCGAACCCGCGTGCACAGATTTGCAGCGGCGGGCCCCCGAACGTGGCCTCCTCCCGAAATTCACACGGCATGAACAAGGTACGGATGTCCGACTATTGAGAGGCGGGAGTGAAAATTGTGCAGTTCTGAGGTTTCGATACCATTCCGACGTCATGTCGTGACAATTTCGTGACGCAGTGAGGCCGAATGTGAATGGTGTAGGGGCCCATTCGGTCCCGCTTCGCCCTTCGGTCTCGGTAGTGATACGACACCGATAAGGGTTGTGCGTGCGATCGGGCCGACCAGGTGAGATCGATGAACTATCGGGCGCCCGTTTGTCAACGGACATCCGTTCCCGCCCACTGGCGGACATGAAACCTGCCCATAGGCGGACACGTTTCTGCCCACTGGCGGACATCCGTTTCTGCCCACTGGCGGACACGAAACTGCCCACGGTGTTGTGTTGTGGTCAGGTGAGTGGGTCGACGCCGGTGCCGGCGAGGGCTTGGCTCATCCGGATCGATTTACCGCTGGTCTGACACAGGTGGGCGTGGTGCATGAGCCGATCGACGGTGGCGGTGGCCAGCGTCTTGGGCATCAGCTCGTCGAATCCAGCCGGATGAAGATTCGACGACAGCGCCAGGGCGCGTTTCTCATATGCAGCGTCGACCAACCGGTAGAGGCCCTCGGCGGCGTCGGCGGCCACCGGCAACAGGCCGATGTCGTCGATCTATGTGAACATCGGTATAGATTGATTTATGCCGCCCCCGTAACTATGCCGATGCAGGGTGGCGTTCCGGGTGGGCTGCCCTGTCTTGCAATGACTTGCAGTACTTCGAGTCTGAATGTGCTCGGCATATTCACAGTGCCTCCAGGA
>RRBB01000172.1:0-23324 GCA_006543605.1 Rhodococcus sp. WS4 | reverse complement strand
ACTCGATCCTGCCCAGCGGCGACTTCGCAGGCACCCCCGAGGACGCCCTCGACTGCGCCTGCGGGCTCTACCTCGCCGACCCGACCGCCTGGCAACAACCCCCGACGAATTAACGAATCAGACCACTAAGTCGAAGCCATGCCCCGTTCGGCAGTGCGGTCATGATCCCGGCAGCACTATCTCGGACCGATACTCGTGGGCCGGATCCCATACCCGAGCGTGTCACCTCAGCCAAAATCGTCATCGCGGGCGGATTCGGTGTCGGGAAAACGACCATGGTCGGATCGGTGTCCGAGATCGCTCCGTTGCGGACCGAGACGATGGTGACCGACGCCAGCACCGGGGTCGACAGCGTGACGGCAACCCCAACATAAGATGACCACTACCGTCGCGATGGACTTCGGACGCCGCACATTGGAAAACGATCTGGCTCTACCTGTTCGGAACATCCCGCCAGAACCGGTTCTGGTTCATGTGGGACGACCTCATGCGCCGGAGCTATCGGTGCGATAGTACTGATCGATACCCGTCGTCTCGACGACAGTTTCGCAGCGGTCGACTATATTTCGAATCCCGCAGGCTTCCATTTCTCGTGGCCGTCAACGAGTCGATAATCCACCCCAGTACCCCTCGACAACATCCGGGCCGCATTGGCCATCGCCGCCGACGTGCCTATCCTCCGTGTCAACGCACGAAGACGTGCCGCGGTCAGGAACACCCTTCTCGAAATCGCGGCCTATTCCCTCCAGTCGTTGAACATCGCGCCTGCATATTGGATCGTCACTGCACCCCCGTGTTCACAGTGCGTCCGCGGCGATCGTCTCGGCGGCCTTGCGCGAAGACCGTACAACATTGGTCACGGCAATTGCTCCCGCCGAAGGCATGGACCGCTACAACGCCGTCTCTGGGGAGCACTACACCGACGAGCAGGGAGGGTCTTGTGTCGGTCCAGAACATCGGGTGCTCGAATCGTCGTATCCTGTCCGATCAACGGTTCGATACTCGTGCTGTTCTATAATCGGGCAGCTTATTTCGCACTTACCGCACAATCGATTTTCGTCGCCATGCGCGGCGACTGCCACCGTCGATGCCACGGCGGCGAGGCCCATGATCGTCCTACTCCATGGAATCGGCGCACCGACCATCGCGCGTCATTCTTCGCAAGACTCTTTGACACAGAACGGATAACAAATGTCGATACGTTGGGGAATTGTCGGGCCGGGTCGAATCGCCGAGAAGCTGGTGGGCGACTTCGCCCACGTGCCGGACGCGACAGTCCTCGCAGTCGCGTCCCGATCCGCTGTTCGTGCAAAGGCATTTGGTGCTGAATACGGCATCGAACGTAGCTACGGTTCGTACCGGGACATGATCGCCGACCCCGATGTCGATGTGCTGTACATCGCGACCCCGCATCCGCACCACCACGCGATCGGGCTTGCTGCTGCGTCGGCCGGCAAGGCGTTGCTGGTGGAAAAGGCCTTCACCGCCACCCTCGCCGGGGCCGAATCGCTGGTGGACGCGGTACGCGCGCACAAAGTGTTCGCGATGGAGGCAATGTGGACCCGATTCCAGCCCGCGGTCGTCGCCGCACGCAAATTGCTTGCCGACGGTGCGATCGGCACGGTTCGCTCGGTGCAGGCCGACCTCGGCGTGATGCGATCCTTCGATCCGACCGACCGGGTCTTCGCCCACGAACTCGGAGGTGGTGCAATCTTGGACCTCGGTGTCTACGGAGTGTCGTTCGCTCAGATGGTGCTCGGAAATCCGACGTCCGTTTCGGCGCTGGGTTCGCTCGAACCGTCTGGGGTGGATGCCGACGTGACCTTCCTACTCGGTTTCGACGAGGGTAGGACGGCGACAATCATGTGCTCGTTGCACAGCCCGATGCCCGGGCACGCCCGGATATTCGGCACGACGGGGTGGATCGACATCCTGCCGCGGTTTCACCACCCGAATTCTTTTGTGCTGCACCGAAAGGATCACGAATCAGAACAGTTCGATCTTCCTTCGCAAGGAATCGGGTTTTCACACGAACTCATCGAAGTCACCGAGGCGATCAAAGCTGGGCGCACCGAGAGCGCGGTCATGTCACTCGATGACACGCTCACTGTGCAACGGGTGCTAGAAGATGCGTTGACGCAGCTCGGCATTCGATTTGACGAGGATCCCGCGGCTTTCTTGTGACCGCGGAGCACTTGATGCGTACACGTCGTCTCCATCGGCACGGTGCCCTCGGCTGCGGGTGGTCTGCGGCTGCTCAATTCGGTCGTTGCATGGGACTGCCCCAGCCTGGTTGACACAGGGCGCGCGAAGCGTGGTCGTGGGAAGTTCCATCAATGCCCTCGCCACATCATCGCTTACGGAGGCCCGGACTCGGTCACCTTTGCAGGGAGAGCGAATGCTGTGGTGGGCTCGCTCGTCCAGCCAGTGTACGGGACGATCCACGCAGAGACCTACTCAAACGGATAGTTAAAACCATCCCGAATTAGCGTTCCCCCTACCCGCAAATGACAGGACGATGGGTGTCAGGCCCACCTGCCACCACCTCTGGAAGAGGAGAAGTGAATATGACCGTCACGACCGAAACCGCCTCGGAAGTAACCGGGGAAGCCATTGCCCGCAACGTCTCCCTCGTCAGGGACGAGGTCGCGGACACGGCGGCCAAAATCGACGAACAGCAGGTGGCCGTCCTCGCACGCCACCTCAACCAGTCAGGCCGGGTGTTCGTCGCCGGAGCGGGTCGGAGCGGGCTGGTCCTGCGGATGGCCGCGATGAGGCTGATGCACCTTGGTCTGAATGTGCATGTCGCGGGAGACACCACCACTCCCGCGATCAGTTCCGGTGACCTGCTTCTGGTGGCCTCCGGGTCCGGAACGACCTCGGGAGTGGTCAAGGCGGCGGAAACGGCCGCGAAGTCCGGAGCGCGCATCGCCGCGTTCACCACCAATCCGGATTCGCCGCTCGCTGTACTCGCCGACGCGCTGGTGATCATTCCCGCCGCCCAGAAGACCGATCACGGCTCCAACGTTTCCCGCCAGTACTCCGGATCCCTCTTCGAACAGGTACTTTTCCTCGCCACCGAGGCCGTGTTCCAGTCGCTGTGGGACAACGCCGATGTAGAGGCCGAAGAGCTCTGGCTCCGGCACGCCAACCTGGAATGACCAGGGCCTTAACCACACTCACCACAGTTCCCCACCACAGTTCCCTACAGAAAGAAACACGGTAGGCGATGCTGCAAACCTCTGGTCCGCGTCGTGGAGGAAATGGCCTGGCATGAACCCGCCGGTCGAGCTTGTCAACCGCTCGCACTACGGTCCAAGTAGCGCCCCAAGGCCCGGGGCGGCGCCGAAAAGTAGCCTGGGATTGGCCTACAGCCGTAATGTGTAAGCATCATGGATTCCCGAGTTGAGTCCCATTTCCCCTATAGGTGAGTCGACATGCGCCGCTCACCGATGAGGGCAACCGGGCCGCGTAGGAACGATCGCGCCACCCGCTGGTGTACCCGATCGGGACGGGATGCGGGACCAGAAGCGTCTCCCACCGTTCGCTGACGAAGGTGTCACTAAGCGCATCCTCGTCGGTGGTCCCCTCTGGGACCTCGAACATCACTCGCCAGCAATCGGGAATACGCAGCAACATCATGTGCTCGACGGGACCGGACACGCAATTCACGTACGAGATGCCCGGGAAGTACTCCTCTAGCTGTCCAGTCGATGCTGCCGAGGAGCTTCTAGGTGACAGCGTGGCGCTCTGCCTGTAAACCCTCTCCTATGATTTGAGCCGAAACATGAAAATTGGAATCCTCACCAGCGGTGGCGACTGCCCCGGATTGAACGCGGTCATCCGCGCCGCCGTACTTAAAGGCATTGCCGTCCACGGTCACGAGTTCGTTGGATTCCTTGACGGCTGGCGCGGTGTGGTGGAGGGCGACATCATCGATATTCCACGCACCATGGTCCGGGGTATCGCCAAGCAGGGCGGCACCATCCTGGGCACCTCGCGCACCAACCCGTTCGAAAACGGCGGCGGGCCCGAGGTCATCAAGGCGCACATGGACCGGCTGGGCATCGACGCGATCATCGCAATCGGCGGTGAGGGAACCTTGGCTGCGGCCAAGCGCCTGACCGACGCCGGGTTGAAGATCGTGGGCGTCCCGAAGACCGTGGACAACGACCTTGACGCCACGGATTACACCTTCGGTTTCGACACCGCGGTGCAGATCGCCACGGAAGCGATCGACCGGCTGCGCACTACCGGCGAATCGCACCACCGATGCATTATCGCCGAGGTTATGGGCCGTCACGTGGGCTGGATCGCGTTGCACGCCGGCATGGCGGCCGGCGCCCACGCCATCCTCATACCAGAGCAGAAGGCCAGTATCGAGCAGATTACCCAGTGGGCGAAGGGAGCCCACACCCGCGGGCGCGCACCGCTGGTAGTGGTGGCCGAAGGGTTTATTCCGGAGCACATGGAATCTCCGCACTCGGAGCGCGGGCTCGACACCTTCGGCCGTCCCCGGCTCGGTGGGATCGCAGACCGGCTGGCCCCGGAGATCGAAGCCCGCACCGGCATCGAAACCCGCGCCACCATCCTGGGCCACATCCAGCGCGGCGGCGTGCCATCAGCCTTCGACCGCGTCCTGGCCACCCGACTGGGCATGGCGGCCATCGACTCTGTGGTTGAAGGCTTCTGGGGCACTATGGTTGCCCTAAAAGGCACGGAGATCGAACATGTTGGCTTCGAGGAGGCCCTGGGCAAGCTCAAGACCGTCCCTCAGAAGCGCTACGACGAAGCCGCCGTCCTGTTCGGCTGAGCTGCCCACCCCAACACAACAGGTGCTAGCCTCGCGCTTTCACGCTGATTGAGCGGAAGTCCGTGTCGTGAACGAAGAATGATGCTCTGCCCTGTGACAATTCGACTTGCGAAGGTTGAATCAATCCGAGATCGAGGAGCACTATTCAGGTCGTCTCGACGGTATAGAGCGAGAAATCCGACTTCTGGTCGATCACAGGGACGATCTCGTCGCCGAACGGACCCGCATCATCGGGCGGTTGCGCTGGCACAGCCGCGAACTCGATCCTGGCTGGACACCGCCGAAGCGATTGGAACGGAAGATCGAGGCCTTCCTGTCGGAGTTGTCGGGGCTCGTGTCCGACTTGGCCGCGCGCCTCGCCGACCATCTCCGTCGCCTCACCGTCGAGATCAAGGAACTCGCCACCGAGATCACCACCCGAATCACGGTGCTGGCACCGTCATTGCTGGCCATCCCCGGATGTGCGCCGCTGACGGCGGCCAAGCTGATCGGTGAGACGGCTGGCGTCGATCGCTTCCGGTCCAAGGATGCATTCTCCCGCCATAACGGAACCGCACCGCTGCCGGTGTGGTCGTCGAACCGCGCACGACATCGTCTCTCGCGTACGGGAAATCGGCGGCTCAATAGCAATCCATATCATTGCACTCACCCAGGCTCATTGCCATGACGATGCCCGAGCACTCTTGTCCCGGCGTAAGGCCAACGGCGACGGTGGCATGGACGCTCTGCGCATCCTCGAGCGCAGACTTTCCGATGTCGTCAATCGGGCCATGCTCGCAGACCGACCATTGATGGGCTCCGCTACCGCTGCTTGACAGAGGAGCAAGTGGCAGTTGCCGACCTGCCCAGGATGGCCGAGTACTGCCGGGCCACGCCCGGGGGGAACAGGGTGTCGTTTTACGCGCTTAGCCACAGACTGCAGTTGCGCTCAGCCTGCCAGTCAACCGAGGGGCGGGAACTTCCGTCCAATCCTAAAGTGTAGTCAGAACCGTCAGAAAACAGTGTTACCCCCACCCGTTTGCTTCTGGATTATGGGTATCAGCCAGAAAGCATCCGTTCGGCCGCTACAGGCTGATGGCCGAATCGAAGGGGATAATCGTGAATCCGATAGCAAATGCGGATGGTGCCGTGCACAGCACCGCAGATGACATTGCCCGCAACCTGTCCCTCGTCAGGGACGAGGTCGCGGACACGGCGGCCAAAATCGACGAACAGCAGGTGGCCGTCCTCGCACGCCACCTCAACCAGTCAGGCCGGGTGTTCGTCGCCGGAGCGGGTCGGAGCGGGCTGGTCCTGCGGATGGCCGCGATGAGGCTGATGCACCTTGGTCTGAATGTGCATGTCGCGGGAGACACCACCACTCCCGCGATCAGTTCCGGTGACCTGCTTCTGGTGGCCTCCGGGTCCGGAACGACCTCGGGAGTGGTCAAGTCGGCGGAAACGGCCGCGAAGTCCGGAGCGCGCATCGCCGCGTTCACCACCAATCCGGATTCGCCGCTCGCTGGACTCGCCGACGCGCTGGTGATCATTCCCGCCGCCCAGAAGACCGATCACGGCTCCAACGTTTCCCGCCAGTACTCCGGATCCCTCTTCGAACAGGTACTTTTCCTCGCCACCGAGGCCGTGTTCCAGTCGCTGTGGGACAACGCCGATGTAGAGGCCGAAGAGCTCTGGCTCCGGCACGCCAACCTCGAATGACCCGGGGCCTTTAACTTTCCACACTCACCACAGTTCCCCACCGCAGTTCCCTACAGAAAGAAGCCAACACCATGAAGCTCCAAGTCGCCATCGACCTCCTGACCACCGAAGCCGCCCTCGAACTGGCCGGCCAGGTTGCCGAGTACGTGGACATCATCGAACTCGGCACGCCCCTGATCAAGGCAGAGGGGCTTTCCGCCATCACCGCCGTCAAGGACGCCCACCCGGACAAGATCGTCTTCGCTGACCTCAAGACGATGGATGCCGGTGAGCTCGAGGCCGACATCGCCTTCAAGGCCGGCGCCGATCTGGTCACCGTGCTCGGTGCCGCCGACGACTCCACCATCGCCGGCGCCGTCAAGGCAGCAAAGGCCCACAACAAGGGCGTCGTCGTTGACCTGATCGGCGTGGCAGACAAGGTCACCCGCGCAAAGGAGGTCCGCGCGTTGGGCGCGAAGTTCGTGGAGATGCACGCCGGCCTGGACGAGCAGGCCAAGCCCGGTTTCGACCTGAACGGTCTGCTCAGCGCCGGTGAGAAGGCCCGCGTTCCGTTCTCCGTGGCCGGCGGCGTGAAGGTCGCCACCATCGGAGCCGTCCAGCAGGCCGGCGCAGAGGTCGCCGTTGCCGGTGGCGCCATCTACGGCGCAGCCGACCCTGCACAGGCAGCGAAGGAACTCCGCGCCGCCATCGTCTAGCCTCCGATTCAACGGTGGCGTCCCGCACCCTTAAGGCCGCGGGACGCCACCTCCGGGGTACACCCCTACAACTTCAGGGGGACCGCAGTCATGGAATTTCTTGTCAGGGCCCCGGATTTCCCGCGCCAGGCGGCCCCGGCCTTCGTCGACAACCCGGCAAGGGGCGCCGGGCAGATCAACTGGTAGGGGAACAACCCGACCGCATGGCTTCGCTCACGTCGTTTCTCATCGTCGGTAGGCAACGAGTTTCTTCCCTGCGTCCGGTGTTCGCTCTGTCCGGACCTGTTGCCGGGCAGTCACACCCGCGACGATGACGGATCACACTCCTCTATGGCACGTCCACCTGGTGTTGCAGGTCCGATCGCGGGCCGGCGGCCATCCGGGCGAGAGAAGGCGACCAGCACTGGCCGCGACCTGCGCGGCCGTCACCGCGGCGAGGACGCCGCCCCACACGGACTCCGATGCCCACCGTGAATCGACACCCGCCGTGACCGCGACCGTAAGAACCAGCTGCGCACCGCATCCGCGCGGGCCGCCGCCGCCCCGCAACCAGCCCCCCACCGTCGACCTTGGGATGCCCAACCGTTGCGCGATCGGGCGATGTCCGCTCCCGCGGGCCTGCGCCGCCAACGCCGCCCAGATCAACTCTGCGAGATATGCCCTGCGCAACAACAATGTCACCGGCAGCAGCACGTGCGTCACCGCGCCCCCGACAGCGAGCCCGTCGCGGGCGGACCCGGGTGGCCAGACCCGCCACTGGGTGGGACCGGGCGAACTACTCCGACAACACCCCATCCGAGCACGACGGGCAGGACAGACAACACCGCATAACAGATTGTCCCGGCGCGGCCGGGTCGTTACATCGTCACCGGAGTCCGTGGCTGTGTGCCAGGGCGATGGCCTCAGTGCGCGAGCCGACGTCGAGCTTCCTGAACAAGTTCCGCACATGGAACTTGACCGTATTCTCGCTGATCCCCAGCGTTGAGGCGATCGTACGGTTGCGTTGTCCGGCGACAAGGTGCTGGAGCACTTCGAGTTCCCGGGCGGCAAGGTCCCATCCGGCGACATCCCCGGCCGGGCGTGCCGGCAGGTCCAAGGGGAGTGTGACGAAGACGTCTGCACCCCAGCGTGGCATGACGTCGATCCGCAGCTGTCCGGCGAGCGCCTGGACCCGGCGTTGCAGGCGGTCGATGCTCGGAGCGTCGGCGGCGAGTATTCCGCGGCCGTCGTCGCGTACGTTGATCAGCAGGTTTTCGCCGTCGCAGTCCCACTGCGTCCGTACTCTGCTGACGTCGGGTTGTTCCATCATGGCCAGCACAAGTCCGCGGACGATGGCCCGTCCCGCGTGGGCAACTTCGCCGGGCAGGGCCCTTCCATTTTGCGGTGGTTCGATGAATTCGATCTCAATGCCGCTGAAGCGCGTGAGCGGTCGCAGGTCCTCCCGCAGGCGTTCGAAGGCTATGGCGACGGGTACTTCCACCAGGTCCGTCGTGCGGTCGCTGAGAGTCCGGAGCCCGACCAAGGCCTTGGCGGCGAGGTCGGTGACGGTTGAGCGGGCTGCTGCATTGTCCAAGGAGGATGAGCGCAGGGCTGCCAGGAGGGTCTCCAGGGTCGTGGAGTGCAGATCGGTCAGTTCCGCCGTCACGCGGACGCGTTCAGCTGACGCCGCCCGCGATTCCAGCAGGTACGACGGCGGCGCATCGACCACTTTCTCCTGAATCCGCCGGGCAGCAATGCGCCACAGATACGTCACCATGTCCAGCCCGGCGTTGTGCCCCGGATCGGCCGGGTGCGGATCCGTGAGGACGAGGAGGGCGCCGCTGGAGGCGTGTTTGAGGGCGAGTACGGGGCGGGGCCGGCTGGCGAGCTCGGCTTCCCCGAACCAGGGTGTCTCATCCGAAAGGGTTGCGCGAAGCGTGTCGAGCTCGGCGATGGACACCCGGGAAGTGATTTCTTCCTCGCCCGCCTTCTTCTGCGGCCGCCCCGTGCAGTCTTCCGTGAAGATGACCAACGCGCTGCTTCCCATGTAGGGGCGCGTGGCAGCACGTAGCCGCTCCGCTATCTGGATCAGGGGGGCATCAGCCAATGCTGCCACGGTCTGCAACAGCGGCCACGGCAGGTCTGCAAGGGGCAAAGAGGATGCCGTCAGGGGCTGGTCGGTGGCTGCGCTCATCCGGACAGCCTACCGTGATCGGAATCACCCGACCAGTCCTAAAGTGTAGTAATAACCGTCAGAAAACAGTGTTACCCCTACCCGTTTGGTTCGCGATCATCTATATCAACCAGAAGCAGCCGTGCGGCCGCTACAGGCCGATGACCGAATCAAAGGGGATAATCGTGACTCAGACAGCAACCGCGCCCAGTTCCACACCTTCGACAACATTGAACTGGACGGCCGAGGACCAGCGCGCCGTGGACACCACCCGGGTTTTGGCGGCGGATGCGGTGGAGAAGGTCGGGAACGGTCACCCGGGCACGGCGATGAGTCTGGCTCCGGCGGCGTATTTGTTGTTCCAGAAGCTGATGCGCCACGACCCCCGTGACCCGGACTGGCTGGGCCGTGACCGGTTCATCCTGTCGCCGGGCCACTCGTCGCTGACGCTGTACATCCAGCTGTTCCTTTCCGGCTACGGGCTGGAGATGAAGGACCTGGAGGCGTTGCGCACGTGGGATTCGCTGACGCCGGGCCACCCCGAGTACAAGCACACCAAGGGTGTGGAGATCACCACCGGCCCGTTGGGCCAGGGACTCGCGTCGTCGGTCGGTTTCGCTTACTCGCAGCGCCGGATGCGCGGCCTGTTGGACGCCGACGCCGTCCCGGGAACGTCCCCGTTCGACCACACGATCTGGGTGATCGCTTCCGACGGCGACCTGCAGGAAGGCGTGACGTCCGAGGCATCCTCCCTGGCCGGGCACCAGGAGCTGGGGAACCTCGTGGTGGTCTACGACGAGAACCACATCTCGATCGAGGACGACACCGACATCGCCTTCACCGAGGACGTTCTCCAGCGTTACGAGTCCTACGGCTGGCACACCCAGCGGGTGGACTGGACCCGGACCGGTGAGTACAAGGAAGACGTGCAGGAGCTCTACTCGGCGCTGCTGGCTGCGAAGGCCGAGACCTCCAAGCCGTCCATCATCTCGCTGCGCACCATCATCGGCTACCCCGCCCCGAAGAAGCAGAACACGGGCAAGATCCACGGTTCCGCGCTGGGCGCCGAAGAAGTCGCAGCAGTGAAGGAAGTACTGGGCTTCGACCCCGCCAAGTCCTTCGAGATCGACGAGGAAGTCCTGGCCCACGCCCGCTCGGTGGTGGACCGCGGAGCGGCCGCACGTAGCGAATGGGACGAGTCCTTCAACGACTGGCAGGCCGCCAATCCGGAAGGCGCCGCGCTCCTGCAGCGCATCGAGGCCCGGGAACTTCCCGACGGCGTCGGCGCCGCCCTGCCCGTTTTCGACGCCGGCAAGGACGTCTCGACCCGTGCAGCATCCGGCAAGGTCTTGAACGCCCTCGGCCCGATCCTGCCCGAACTCTGGGGCGGTTCGGCCGACCTGGCCGAGTCGAACAACACCACCATCGAGGGATCGCCGTCGTTTATTCCGGCCTCCTGCTCCACGAATGCGTGGAAGGGCAACCCGTACGGACGGGTCCTGCACTTCGGCATCCGCGAGCACGCTGCCGCGTCGATCGTGAACGGCATCTCGCTGCACGGCCGCACCCGCGCGTTCTCCGGCACGTTCCTGATCTTCAGTGACTACCAGCGCCCGGCCATCCGCCTCTCCGCCCTCATGGGCGTGCCGTCCATCTATGTGTGGTCGCACGACTCCATTGGCCTGGGCGAGGACGGCCCGACTCACCAGCCGGTGGAACAGCTCTCGACCCTGCGTGCGATCCCTGGCCTGGATGTCGTTCGTCCCGGCGACGCCAACGAGGTTGGCGTCGCGTGGAAGACCACGCTGGAGAACCACGAGAACCCGGCAGGGATCGTGCTGACCCGCCAGAACGTCCCGGTCTTTGCCCGTGGCGAGGGCGCAGCCGAGGGTGGCACCTTCGCATCCGCAGCCGGTGTGGCCAGGGGCGGCTACGTGCTGGCCGAGGCATCCAAGGACGGCGCTACCGTCCCGGCCCAGGTGCTGCTGATCGCCACCGGCTCCGAGGTCCAGCTGGCGGTCCAGGCCCGCGAAGCACTCCAGGCCGAAGGCATCCCCACCCGCGTGATCTCCATGCCGTGCGTCGAGTGGTTCAACAAGCAGGACCCCGCCTACCGCGAGTCCGTGCTGCCCGCCGCCGTGAAGGCCCGCGTCTCGGTCGAGGCCGGGCTGGCCCTGGGCTGGAAGGAATTCGTCGGCGACGCCGGCCGTTCCGTCAGCCTCGAGCACTTCGGTGCCTCGGCGGACTACAAGCGCCTGTTCCAGGAGTTTGGCATCACCGCAGAAGCGGTCGCCGCCGCCGCCAAGGACTCCATCGCCGCCGCAGGCAACTAACCCCTCCACTGCACGGCGGCCGGCGCGCCGCGGGACGGCCCGTCCCGCGGCGCCGGCCGCAAGCTGTCAACATTTTCGAAGGAAGAAGCAGAAGCCATGACCAACGCAACCCCCACCGCACAGCTTTCGGACGCCGGCGTCTCGATCTGGCTTGATGACCTCTCCCGCGGCCGCCTGAAGACCGGTTCGCTGCAGAAGCTGATCGAAGAGAAGAACGTCGTGGGTGTCACCACCAACCCGTCGATCTTCCACGCCGCGATCACCACCGGCCACGACTACGACGCAAAGATCGCCGAGCTTGCCGCGCAGGGCGCCAGCCTCGATGAGACGATCTTTGAGATCACCACCACCGACGTCGCCGACGCCTGCGACCTGTTCGCCCCGGTCGCCGCGGCCACCAAGGGTGTCGACGGCCGTGTCTCCATCGAGGTCGACCCCCGCCTGGCCTGGGACACCGCCGGGACCATCGCCGAGGCGGAGCACCTGTACAAGAAGGTCGCCAAGGACAACGTCCTGATCAAGATCCCGGCCACCCGCGAGGGCCTGCAAGCCATCACCGCGACCCTGGCCGAGGGCATCAGCGTCAACGTGACCCTGATCTTCTCCCTGGAGCGCTACCGCGCCGTGATCAACGCCTTCCAGTCCGGCCTGGAGCAGGCCAAGGGCAACGGCCACGACCTGTCCACGATCCACTCGGTCGCGTCCTTCTTCGTCTCCCGCGTCGATACCGAGATCGACAAGCGCCTCGACGCCATCGGCACGGACGAGGCCAAGGCACTCAAGGGCCAGGCAGGCGTTGCCAACGCCCGCCTGGCCTACCAGGTCTACGAGGAGCTCTTCGCCACCGAGCGCTGGGCAGCCCTGGCCGAGGCCGGTGCGCTCCCCCAGCGTCCCCTGTGGGCCTCTACCGGCGTGAAGGACCCCGCCTACCCCGACACCCTGTACGTGACCGGACTCGTCGCTGCCGACGTGGTGAACACCATGCCGGAGAAGACCCTGGACGCCACGTTCGACCACGGCGCGGTCACCGGTGACACCATCACCGGCACCTACGAGGAAGCAAACGGCGTGCTCAACGCCCTCGAAGGCCTCGGCGTCTCCTACCACGAGGTCGTCACACTGCTCGAATCCGAAGGCCTGGACAAGTTCGTCGCCAGCTGGAAGGAACTCCTGGCCGACGTCGAAGGCGCCCTCGTCTCTGCACGGAAGGGTTCCTAACCCCGCCCCGAACCCACCGGGCTATCCGCCATCCGTCCCGGCCGCGTGGAGATCCCCGGTCTCCACGCGGTCGGGACGGGCCGCGGGCGCAGTCCCGGGCCGAAGGCCCTGATCTGCACGCCCTGACCGCTACCGAAAGGCAGACATCATGTCCGTTTCACCCCTGAATTGCTGCATCAACCCCAGCATCCTCTCGGCCGACTTCGTCAACCTCGAAGCCGAGCTGGCCCGCATCAGCAACGCCGATGCCGCGCACGTAGATGTCATGGACAACGACTTCGTGCCGAATCTGACCATTGGCCTGCCGGTCGTGGAACGGCTGCAAAAGGTCAGCCCCGTGCCGCTGGACGCCCATCTGATGATTTCCAATGTGGACCGCTGGGCGCCCCAGTTCGCCGACGCCGGCCTGTCCTCGGTGACATTCCACGTCGAGGCGTCCGACGCCCCCATCAAACTCGCCCGCGAACTTCGCGCGCGCGGGGCCAAGGCGGGCATGGCACTGCGCCCGGCCACCCCGGTGGAACCGTACCTGGACATGCTCCCCGAACTGGACATGCTCTTGATCATGACAGTGGAGCCGGGCTTTGGCGGCCAGGCATTCCTGGACGTCATGCTGCCCAAGATCCGCCGTGCCCGCGCGGCGGTCGAGGGTTCCGGGGTGGACGTGGCCATCCAGGTCGACGGCGGCATCACGGAGGAAACCATTACCCGCGCCGCGGAGGCCGGTGCCAATGTCTTTGTTGCCGGATCGGCCGTGTACGGCAAGCCGTCGCCAGAGTGTGCCATCGAGTCGCTGCGCGCGAGGGCAGAGCTCGCGTTCGCCTAACAACGCCGCACCCCACAACACCGCACCCCAACCAGCCTGAAGGACCACTCATGCGCGTTCACATCGCAACCGACCACGCCGGAATGGAGCTCAGCTCCCACCTCGTCAAAGCACTGTCAGCCAACGGCTATGAGATGGTGGACCACGGGCCTGCGGTCTACGACGCCGAGGACGACTACCCGGCATTCTGCATCAAGGCCGCGTCCGCCGTCGTGGCCGACCAGGCCGCCGGCGTGGAGGCACTCGGGATCGTGCTGGGCGGCTCGGGCAACGGCGAGCAGATCGCCGCGAACAAGGTCAAAGGCGTGCGCGCGGCCCTGGCATGGAACCTCGACACGGCCAAACTGGCCCGCGGACACAACGACGCCAACGTGGTGGCAGTGGGCGGCCGCCAGCACACCGTTGAGGAGGCTACCGAACTGATCGAGGCATTCCTGGCAGAACCATTCAGCGATGCTGAGCGCCACAAACGGCGCATCGGCAAGATCGCCACCTATGAAGCCACCGGCGAGGTCGCCGAATAACCCGGCGCTTCACCAAGGGATTCGCCGCAGTTTTCGCCAAGGGGGGAGTGAGGCTCTCGGAGGCCGGTCTGCCTGTGGTCGGCGTGCCCAAACAATTGACGATGACCTCGCCGCGACTGATTATTCGTTTGGTTTCGATGCCGCAGTGGAGATCGCCGCGGAAGCGGTGGACCGCATGCGCACAACGGCGGAATCTCACCGGCGCTCCATCGTTGTCGATGTCGTGGGCCGTCACGCTGGTTGGATCGCGCTTCATACCGGCATGGCTGCCGGTGCGCACGCAATCCTCATTCCCGAGCAGCCCGCTCGATCGCGCAGAAATGTGGGTGGGTCAATTCCGTCCGGCACCGTGGGAGAGCTCTCGTTTCCGTTGTCGCGGAAGGATTTGTGCTCGAAGTCATGACCAAAGCCCACTCCCACAAGGGACTCGATGCATGTAAGCGAAAGCGTATTGGCAACGCGTCTCGGTATGGCAGCCGTCGACCGTCCCATGTAAGAGCACTGGGACAGCGTGGTTGCCCTGCGAGGAACCGATACCCTCTCGGTGAGCATCGCAGCAGCCCCCTCAGGCCAAAGCTGTTCCCGTTCAACGCTGTGAAGAAGCCGCCTTCCTGTTCGGCTGAAAACCTGACAGACGTCGGAGAATGCCCTGACCAGTAGGAAGGGCCCATGGACGAAACTCAACATAGGAGTCAGCATGCCCATTGCAACCCCAGAGATCTACTCCGAGATGATCGACCGCGCAAAGACGGGCGGCTTCGCGTTCCCGGCCGTGAACGTCACGTCCTCCCAGACGCTGAACGCGGCCCTGCGCGGCTTCGCCGAGGCAGAGTCCGACGGCATCATCCAGGTTTCCACCGGCGGCGCCGCCTACTGGTCCGGCGCCTCCACCAAGGACATGGTTGCCGGTTCCCTGGGCTTCGCCGCCTTCGCCCGCGAGGTCGCCAAGAACTACGGCGTCAACATTGCCCTGCACACGGACCACTGCCCCAAGGACAAGCTGGACGGCTTCGTGCTACCGCTGCTCGCCGCGTCCGAGGCTGAGGTCAAGGCCGGCCGCAACCCGCTGTTCAACTCGCACATGTGGGACGGCTCCGCCGAGACACTGCAGCAAAACCTGCGGATCGCCCGGGAACTGCTCGAGCGCACCGCGGCCGCCAAGATGATCCTCGAAGTTGAAATCGGCACCGTCGGCGGCGAGGAAGACGGCGTCGAGAACGCCATCAACGACAAGCTTTACACCACGGTCGAGGACGCCCTGGCCACGATCGACGCGCTCGGTTCCGGCGAAAACGGTCGTTACATCACGGCCCTCACCTTCGGCAACGTGCACGGCGTGTACAAGCCCGGCGGCGTCAAGCTGCGCCCGGAGATCCTGAAGGACATCCAGGAGCAGGTGGGCGCCAAGATCGGCAAATCCAACCCGTTCGACCTCGTCTTCCACGGCGGCTCCGGCTCCACCGACCAGGAGATCGCGGACGCCGTTTCCTACGGCACTATCAAGATGAACATCGACACCGACACCCAGTACGCTTACACGCGACCCGTGGCCGACCATATGTTCAAGAACTATGACGGCGTGCTGAAGGTTGACGACGAGGTGGGCAACAAGAAAACCTACGACCCCCGCGTCTGGGGCGCCTTCGCCGAAGCCGGACTCGCGGCCCGCGTCATGGAGGCCACCAAGCAGCTCGGCTCGGCCGGAAGGAAGCTCTAACCATGCCCGACCAGCTCCGGAAGAATCTGCTGGACCCCGGGCCCACCCTCCTGTACGACGAGTTCGAGCCAGGCACACCGAACCGTGAAAAAATAGCGCCAGGGGTTGAGCCGTCTCCTGCTGACTCCGACGAGGGCACAGCCCACACAAGAGCGCAGCCGGCCAGCAAGACCAGCGAGGTGAGGTATCGATGACCAGGCGGCTAATTGACGGCTTTGACGGGGTGCTCGCGGACCTCGACGGCGTCGTGTACACCGGACCGAGGGCGATCGACGGCGCCACCGACGCACTCGACAAGCTCGTAGGAGAGGGCAAGAGCCTGGCATACGTGACAAACAACGCGTCGCGCTCACCCGAGGAGGTCGCCACCCATCTCCGGGAATTAGGAGCACCTGCCACCGCTGAGCAGGTGTTCGGATCCGCGCTGGCCGGTGCAGAGCTGCTGGCTGGCGAGGTGACCGCAGGCGCGGCTGTGCTCGTCGTCGGCAGTCAGATCCTCGCAGACTCCGTCAGGGCGCAAGGACTCGTCGTCGTGCCCACCTCGGATGCTCGGCCAGACGCTGTCATTCAGGGGTTTTCCCCTGCCCTCGGCTGGAAGGATCTGGCCGAGGCCGCCTACGCGATCACAGCGGGTGCCACCTGGATAGCGACGAACATGGACATGACCCTTCCGCAGGAGCGGGGGTTCGCTCCCGGCAACGGGTCACTGGTGGCCGCGGTTGCCGCTGCCACCGGCAAGTCGCCCCTAGTAGCAGGAAAACCAGAAGCAGCCCTCTTCGAGACGGCGGCGCGCCACTCCGGCGTTGAGCGCGCCCTCGTCGTCGGCGACCGACTGGACACCGACATCCTGGGCGGAAATCGCGCAGGCATGGCCACGGTCCTCGTCCTCACGGGCGTGGACTCAACCCAAACGGCCCTGGCTGCACGCTTGGACGAGCGTCCGAACTACTTGATCCGTTCCCTGGGCGAACTCTACGAGGAGTACCCGGCGATCACGGCCGACGACGGAGCCTACTCCTGTGGCGCCGCAGTGGCCCGGGTGTCGGGATCGACGGTGACCATCAGCGGCCGTGAAGACGACCTTGACAGCTGGCGCGCTGCCTGTGCCGCCTGGTGGGCAGCTCACCCGCACATGACGCCGGACGCTGCGCCGGAGATCGTGTTCGCGACGGCTGGATAGGGCCTTGTCACGGATCTCGATCAGGCCGTTGTCGCCCTCGCAGTCCCACGCGACCCGCATCCGGGTCCGCACCGGTTGAGCGTCAGTCCGTGACGTCGACGTCGACGCCGACGTCGCCGACGGCGCCATCTACAGCGCCGACCCCGCCGCGGCCGCGAAGGCACTCGAGAACGCCCTCACCAAATAGTCGCAGAATTGCGAATGCCCCCGAACACGTTCTTGCTCGGGGGCTTTCGACGTCAAGGGCCAGTAGCGAGGGAGCGCCGGAAACGTGGGACCGAACCACTCCATCGGTCCCACCTCCGACGCCCAGGGAGGCCATAGGCGTCGTAGCCGGTTTTTGAGATCGAGTTTGTGGTGTATTGGGTCACCTTCGACTGCATGATGTTTCGTGCCGCGAGTTGCGCTGTGGTGGTGAGGCTGTCGACGGCGGTGCGGTACGCGGTGGCATCCGATCGGAGGCAGCCGGGAGTGGTTGTCGAGGTGGAGAATTCGGCCAGGTCGTGCGCAGAATCCGGTCGTGGACGCAGGTGAGAACTTCGCGGTGCCGGGTCCGTGGTCGGTGACCGGTGACCTGGTACCGGTGGATCCGGGTAAACGGGCTGCGGATCTCGAGCCAGCCCTTCGCGGTGCGTCCTCTACCGCAATGGGAGCCCGGCACCCCGCCAGTCCGCCGAGAGGACCTCGCGCACACTGAAACCCGCACCGCTACCGAGATCGTAGATGCGGTGCCTGCCCTCGATCGACGACTCCAGTACCAGCACGTGCGCCTCGGCTGACGAGCACGTGGATGTAGTCGCGATCGCGGGGCCGTCCGGCGGCGGCCAGTGAAGTTCCGAAGATATCGAGATCTTCTCCCGCTAACCAAGTGCCGCCTGGAGCACGCGCGGAATCAAATGCGTTTCGACCCGGTTCTCGCTACTGGACCGACCAGCGACCGTGCCGCGAAGTGCAGGACGCCGTCGAAACGGGGCATGCCGCCCGTGCCGAGTACGTCCGACGCCACCTCCGCGACGTCGCCCTCAATCGGCGCCGAACGGCACCGCGTCGGCGTTACCGGTGGACAGGTCGTCGATGACGACGACCTCGTGTCCGCCTTCGAGCAGGACTGTGCTGCAGACGCCGCCGACGTAGCCGGCACCGCCCGTGACCAGAAGTCTCATCCGCTAACCCTGAACCTGCTTCACCTGGACGGCGTGCGCCATCTCCTCGGACAGATCGAAACCGCTGTGGCCGGGCACCGTGATGGTGACCGAACCGGGCTTGGTCTCGACGGTGACACGCGCATCGGGCACGACGCCCGCCTCACGCAGCTGGCCGATGACGTCCGGATCCGACTGCACGTGCTCCGCGAGACGCCGGACCACGACCGCGGTCGGCTTGCCTGGCGGCATATCTGTGAGACGGATGAGCGTCTCGGGGGCGTCGGCCGGGCGGTCGAGCCCGAGCTGCGCGAGCCCCGGAATCGGGTTTCCGTACGGCGACGTGGTGGGGTTGTTGAGCACCTCCATCAGGCGCCGCTCCACCTCTTCGCTCATGACGTGCTCCCAGCGGCACGCCTCCGCGTGAACCTCTTCCCATTTGAGGCCGATGACATCGACCAGGAGTCGTTCGGCGAGGCGGTGCTTCCGCATCACCGACACCGCGAGTTCGCGGCCCTTCTCCGTCAGTTCCAGGTGGCGGTTGCCGGCGACCAAGAGGAGGCCGTCACGCTCCATCCGGGCGACGGTCTGGCTGACCGTCGGACCGCTCTGCTCGAGTCGTTCGGCAATGCGTGCTCGAAGTGGGACGACGCCCTCTTCTTCCAAGTCGTAGATGGTCCGGAGATACATCTCCGTGGTGTCGACCAGATCCTTCACACTCACACCTCTTCATCTCGGTTGAATCTACCGGCGATTTGCCCGACACCGGCGCCAGCACCAGTCAAGTCGGGTTAGAGCGATCGCCATGCCCGAGCGGTGCGGCTGAGGATCCGTTCCGCCGACTCCGGGCCTGACGTCCCGGACGGATAGGTATCCGGTCGACCGGTGCCGGCCCAGTGCTCGAGGAGCGGATCGACTACCTTCCAGGACCATTCGACCTCCTCCCTGCGAGGGAAGAGGGTGGCGTCTCCGCGTAGCACGTCACAGATCAGCCGCTCGTAGGCCTCCGGTGCCGGGTCGAACACCGACCGGAAGTCCATCCCGAGGCTGACCGGCTGGATGTGCATGCCGCCGCCGGGGCGTTTGGCGCCGATGTGCAGTTCGATTCCGTCGTCCGGCTGGACCCGGAAGACGAGGACGTTCGAGACCGCCGCCGCCCGGGCCGCGGGCGAGCCGTGGACGGGCGGTGTGAACGTCACCGCGATCTCGGTGGTCCGCCGCGCCAGTCGTTTACCGGTGCGGATGTAGAACGGAACGCCGGCCCACCGGCGGGTCGCGACACCGACGGTCAGGGCCGCGAAGGTCTCGGTCGCCGAGTCGGCGGGGAACCCTGCCTCGTCAGCCAATCCTGGTACGGGAACGCCGTTCTCCACGCCCGCACCGTATTGGCCGCGGGCCGATGTCTCCGACAGTGGGCCGAGGAGATCGGTGGCGGAGAGAATCTTGATCTTCTCGGCGGCGATGCTGTCGGCGTCGAACGCGACGGGTTCTTCCATCGCGATCAACGCCAACAGTTGCAGCAGGTGATTCTGGATGACATCGCGGGCAGCACCCACGCCGTCGTAGTACCCGGCGCGCCCGGTCACTCCGACACTCTCGGCCATGGTGATCTGCACGTGGTCGATGTGCCGGTTGTTCCACAACGGCTCGAACATCCCGTTCGCGAATCGCAGCGCGAGGATGTTCTGCACCGTCTCCTTTCCCAGGTAGTGGTCGATGCGGTAGATCGACGACGGCGGAAACACGTTCCAGCGCGACACCGAGTGCTTGCGAGCTGGCGAGATCGTGGCCGAACGGTTTCTCCACCACCACCCGGCGCCACCCATGCGCACTCCGGTTCAAACCGGTGATCGCGAGCTGGTCGCAGACCGTGGCGAACGCCGACGGCGGAACCGACAGGTAGAAGACGTAGTTACCGGTCTTGCCGCGGCGGATGTCGAGCTCGCCCAGCCGGGCGGCCAACGTTGTGAATGCGGCAGTATCGTCGAACGACCCCTGCACGAGGTGGATCCGCTCGGCCAGCGTTGCCCACACCACCGGGTCGAACGGTGTGCGCGCGTGCGCGATCACCGACTCGCGAAGTTGGGCTTCGGCGTCTGTGCTGTCGCGGGCGAAACCGACGAGATCGAAGTCCGGCGGCAATTGCCCACCGTGCGCGAGGTCGTAGATGGCTGGGACCAATTTCTTGCGGGAGAGATCACCGGTGATCCCGAAAATCACTATCGAGACCGGTTCGATGACCTGCCCGGTATTGCCGATCACCGCCTCGCCCGCACGGCTGTCCGAGCCGCCTGTCAGCGGGTTTCTCTCCTGCACTTCAGACACGGTCACTTCCGTTGCACTCCGTCTTCCGCTCCACCACTGGCGCATTTAGACAATGCGGCGGATTCCAGTGTCGAAGGATGCGCGCCGGAACGCACTCGGCCGAGCGGCCAGTAATAGCTACCCGTCCGGTCAGGTGTGGTGGCCCCGAAACCCCCGTAGACATAGAACTCGGCACGATACTGAAATAGAAGGTGGCACGGTGACGATGGAACTGGGACTGGTCGGCCTGGAAAAGAGGGGCCTGAACATCGAGGGTGCCACCACCCGACATTTCTCATCTCGCCCCAAAGACTGGCTCACCGATACGCGCCTGAACCGACATTCATCGCGATCGGTAGCCAACACGTGCGTGCCGTCCGCCGCCGCCAGTCCAGCCCAGGCGGACGGCACGCACCCCAAGGCCGCGAGTGTGGTTGCCTCGCCGGCGACCTTCTCTGCCGGAAACAGTGCCCCGGGGCGATCGGCTGTCTCGTGACGGCTTTCGCCGAGGATGGCAGGACGTTCGCGGGCAGTCTGCAGGAACGCCGAACGGCGCGCGGAACGGGATGTCGTGGTCGAGGTCGTAGTGGTGTTCACCGGTCCTTCGCGAGGTATCCGTGAACAGCGCCCCGAACCGCACCCGCAGCATCCACGACCGCAAACGTGGCCCGTGGGTCACCGCGCAACGACAGCTGTGGGCCCTCGATGAAATCCATCACCTCCATTTTGGGGCCGGGAATACCATCCGACCACCATGCGCAGAGAGAGCGACGAACAACAATGACAGTAAACGCTATTCGAACGGCACCGCCACGTCGTGAGTGCGCCGCGTCGACGACCGCCGTGCATCCCGCCGACTGGACCGAGCTGGACACCAAGGCCGTCGACACGGCTCGTGTTCTCGCCGCGGACGCGGTCGAGAAGGTCGGCAACGGTCATCCCGGGACGGCGATGAGCCTGGCCCCGCTCGCCTACACCCTGTTCCAGAGGGTCATGCGGCACGACCCCACCAACGCCGACTGGGTCGGCCGGGACCGGTTCGTCCTCTCGTGTGGGCATTCCAGCCTCACTCTGTATATCCAGCTGTATCTGGCCGGATACGGTCTCGAGCTGGACGACCTGAAGGCGCTGCGGACCTGGGGTTCGACGACGCCGGGTCACCCCGAGGTCGGGCACACCCGCGGTGTGGAGATGACCACCGGCCCACTGGGTCAGGGCCTCGCCTCGGCCGTCGGCATGGCGATGGCCGCCCGCCGCGAGCGCGGGCTCTTCGACCCCGAGCCCGCGCTCGGTGAGAGCCCGTTCGACCACCACATCTACGTCATCGCCTCGGACGGCGACATCGAGGAAGGTGTCACCTCGGAGGCGTCGTCGATCGCGGGCGTACAGCAGCTGGGCAATCTGATCGTCTTCTACGACGACAACAAGATCTCCATCGAACACGACACCGCCATCGCCCTCGGTGAAGACGTCGCCGCCCGCTACGAGGCGTACGGCTGGCACGTGCAGGTCGTCGACGGCGGCGAAAACATCTCCGCGATCCTCGAGGCCACCGAGGCGGCCAAGGCCGTCACCGATCGACCGTCGATCATCCTGCTGCGCACCATCATCGGCTTCCCGGCGCCGACGAAGATGAACACCGGCGGGGTGCACGGCGCGGCCCTGGGCCCCGACGAGGTCGCGGCGGTCAAACACACCCTCGGGTTCGACCCGGACAAGAGCTTCGACGTCGACCCCGCCGTGCTGGCGCACACGCGCCGGGTCGTCGACCGCGGCGCCGAAATCCGGGCACAGTGGCGGAAGATGATGTCCTCCTGGGCTCTGCGACAGTCCGAACGTTTCGACCTGTTCTCACGCCTGCAGGACCGGACACTCCCGGACGGCTGGGCGGACGCGCTGCCCGTCTACGCACCCGGATCGAAGGGGGTAGCCACCCGCAAGGCGTCCGGAGCCGCGCTCAACACCCTCGCCCCCGTCCTCCCCGAACTCTGGGGCGGGTCCGCCGACCTGGCCGGCAGCAACAACACCACGGTCGCCGGCGCGGACTCCTTCGGGCCGAGCTCCATCTCCACCAAGGACTGGACCGCCCACCCGTACGGGCGGAACCTGCACTTCGGCATCCGTGAGCACGCGATGGGTTCGATTCTCAATGGCATCGCCCTACATGGCCCGACCCGCCCCTACGGTGGCACCTTCCTCGTCTTCAGCGACTACATGCGCCCGGCCGTGCGACTGGCGGCGCTGATGAATACCCCCGTCATCTACGTGTGGACGCACGACTCGATCGGCCTCGGCGAAGACGGGCCCACCCACCAGCCGATCGAACATCTCGCCTCGCTGCGCAACATCCCCAACGTCGCGGTCATCCGCCCCGGCGACGCCAACGAAACGTCGCAGGCGTGGCGGGCCGCCATCGAGCACACCACCGGGCCGATCGCCTTGGCCCTGACCCGCCAGGACATCCCCGTCCTCGACGGCACCCGCGACAAGGCCGCCGAGGGTGTCTCTCGCGGCGGATACGTCCTCGCCGACGCCTCCACCGGGGCACCGGAGGTCGTGCTGATCGGCACCGGCTCCGAACTGCAGCTGGCCGTCGCCGCCCGCGAGGCCCTCGAAGCCGACGGCATCCCCACCCGGGTCGTGTCCATGCCCTGCGTCGAATGGTTCGACGCCCAGGACCAGGCCTACCGCGACGGCGTCCTCCCCCCGACGGTCAAGGCCC
>RRBB01000171.1:0-23606 GCA_006543605.1 Rhodococcus sp. WS4 | reverse complement strand
GTTCCACAAGGGCAAGCTGCTCGAGCGTCCCACCGACATCACCCCCGACACCTCACCTGCCGAGCCCGCCAACGCCGGATCGGAGGTCGCCTGAAACTCACTCATCCACAGGTATTGACAATATCTCCATCGGGACCAGGCCGGCGGTCGCCACGAGATTCGGGTCGTCGAACCTGACGGCAGCGACGGGCCGGGTGTGAGATAGTTGCATCCGCGAGATGTCCTTCTGTGTGGCTGAATCTGACCCTAGAGAAGTCTTATTCTTCCACTACGGCAGGGCATTTCGCCTTTATGACACTCTCAGGCGCTCATCCCAATCGGTGTTTCCAGGGTAAGGCTTCCAACTGGTCCATCCGCGCCAAGCGTCGGATTGACGCAGGCTGTTCAAGGACCGAAGTCGATCAGCGATCAAGCCCGCGCAAATGGTCAACTATGTACGTCTCGTGCTCGTCCACTCACCCATGCCGCGATTTGTGTCCGCGAGGAAAAGCCAAGCTTGACCAGAATGTGTTCGACATGGCCCTGTGCGGTGCGCTGTGAAATGACAAGCCTTTGGGCGATCGACCTGTTGGTGAGTCCTTCTGCAACGAGTTCAGCGACCTGCTGCTCACGTCGGGTCAGCGACGTAGCGGTTTCGCTGGGTGCGGTTGGCTTGGGAGGATGCTCGTTTAGCGCGTATGCGACTGCATTTGCGAACCCAAGTGCTATGCCGCGCTGAAACTGCATCTCGACTTCTCGGCTACCAAGTGCGCTGCGGATCTGCCGCTCCGCTTCCGTGTGATAGATGCGCATGTCTGGGAAGTTGATGGGGGACCCTCCAATGTCATGCCACAAGCCTTCGGTGGCACCGATCAATACGGCGGCACGCTTTTGGTGGCCTAGATCAGCTTCGATCCAACCTAATGCCTGCAAGCACCTGGCCGATCCAACTGGGTCGTCCACTAAGCGCGTCAGGCGCAAACCCGCCTCCAGCGCGGCTACCGCTCCAGTGACGTCACCCTTCCTCCACAATGCCAACCCTGCAACCCAGGATGACTGCCCGCGGTATGCCACCTCCTGATGCTGTTCTGTTAGGGCGAGAAGTTGCTCATGGCACTCGACCGCCCGCACCTGTTCGCCTTGGAGGCTGTAGGCTAGCGCGAGGCCTAACAGACTGGCCGTCTGGTAAAGAAGATCATGCCTTTCCCGGGCCACCGCAAGTGATTCCTTGTAGCAGATGAGCGCAGGTGCCGGATCGGCACTGAAGAGTGCCAGACACCCAGCGGCGTAACCAGCGACTGCAGATGTTCCGATGCCCGCGCTTCCGCTGGAAACTTCGTCGGCCTTCCTCAACAATGCCGTTGCGGCCAATGTCTCACCTTGTATCCCAGCCAGCACACTGCTGGAGTAGAGAGCTTTGGACCTCTCTACCGTCGGTTGCTGGCGGTCCGAATTCACTACTCGGTCGAGCCAGAGCCTACCTTCACCGAGACGACCACGTACCTTCCAGAACTGGAACAAGGCAGCTGCTATCCGTTGGCCATCCTGTAGCTCGCCCTCATCGAGGCAGAATTGCAGAGCGTCGCGGAGATTGGGTTGTTCCCGGTCAAGTCGCGAGATCCACTCCAACTGTCGGGGACTAATCCAGTCCCCTTCCGCTTCTATTACGAACTGCTCGTACCAGTCTCGGTGGCGCCGCCGGAAAGCCGCGTACTCACCGATCCCTAGCGCCTTCTCTCGTCCGTAGTCGCGCAATGTCTGGAGTAGCCGAAAACGCACCACGGAACCGTGTTCCTCGCGGATCAAGACCGACTTGTCAACCAATGATGCCACCACATCCAGCAGATCGGCTGGGTGAGTGTCATTGGCGCAAATTGCCTCCGCCGCATCTAACTCGAAGCTACCGGCAAACACGGACAGCCGACCCCACAACTGCTGCTCACGTGGGGTACATAATTCATAACTCCAATCGATGCACAGTCTCAACGTTTGCTGCCGCGATGGTGCATTGCGGTTACCCACGGTCAGCAGCTGATACCGATCAGTCAATCGATCGAGGATCTGTTGGACGGACATAGCCCGCAACCGCGCTGCTGCCAACTCGATTGGCAAAGGAAGGCCATCCAACTGACGACAGATCTGAGCCACCACCTCCATATTTTGATCCGTAAGGTCAAACTCGGATACGGCGGCGGCTGCTCGGTCCACGAACAGAGCCACCGACTCGTACTGCGCCAACACTCTCAGCGACGAGGGATTGTCCGCGCACGGGGTGTCCAGTGGAGGTACTCGCATTGCTGCTTCTCCTCTGATGCCCAAAGGCTCACGACTCGTCGCCAAAATGTTCAATCCTGGACAGGTCTGCAGTAAGGGTTCGGATAGTGCTGCAACTGCATCTACCAGGTGTTCGCAGTTGTCGAGTACCAAGAGCAATCTTCTTTCAGCGAGGTACTCGGCCAGAACGGACAATGGGGATCGCGCTGACTCTGGGCGTAACATCAACACGCGAGATACTGTGTCAGTCACCAACATGGGGTCTCGGAGTTCACCAAACTCGATCAGCCACACGCCATCGCTGAATGCCCTTCGGGAAGCTTCGGCAAGGTGAATCGCTAGCCGCGTTTTACCGACGCCTCCCATTCCGGTCAACGTAACCAATCGGGCGGAGGCCAGCAGGTTCTTCGCCGCGGCAACCTCTCGTCGCCGACCAATGAAACCTGTCATCACCAGCGGCAAGTTCCCATTCCTCGACGGTCTACTCGATGACTTCGGATCTGCCTTCCCCCCAATTGGCTTGAGGGCGGTTCCGTCTCGTGGAAGGGTTTGCGGCAATTTCCAAATCTCTGTCGAACGGATATCTGATCCTCTTCCGGAGGGATCACCCTGGATTCCGTGTGCAGAGTCATGACCTTGTGCACAGTCATGACCTAATGGCACCGCCATATCATCCACACGCTGGTTGTGTTCGCTCTCTGCCTCTCGGAGTTGGTCACCAAAAACTGCTGCGGAGGAGGGTCTATCACGCGGGCAGCGTGCCATGGCGCGTTCGATCGCCGCGCGGACGTTATCTGGGACGTTGTTTCCTCTTAGATCAGGAACTGGCTGAGTGGTGATCCTAAGAAACTGGGCAATCACCTGTTCGCCGCTATGACGTTCGAACGGAGCGTGTCCGGTGATGGCGCAGAATAGCGTCGCACCAAGGCCGTAAAGGTCTGAGGCTGGGCTGGCTGCATCGCCCGAAAGAACTTCGGGCGCAGTGAAGGCTGGCGATCCAGTCACTGCGCCCGAGGTAGTCTCAAATGCCCCCGCAATACGAGCGATCCCGAAATCTGCCAGTTGGGGTTCACCGTAGTCGGTGAGCAGAATGTTCGCCGGTTTTACATCACGATGGAGGACTTCGCGGCGATGCGCGGTCTCTAATGCGCCCGCCATTTTTACCCCCAAGCGAAGTGCTTCACCCCAGTGGAGCGGCCCGTCACGGCGTATTCTTCCATCCAAAGAGCCCCGCGGGTGATGCTGCATGACGATATAGGGGAGGCCACTCGGGGTCACATCGATCTGAAGCACATTGGCAATGTTCGGATGTCCTGACAGCCTGCCCATTGCGAGTTGTTCCCGCACGAAACGGTCGAGGTTCTCTGAGTTCAGTCCAGAGGTCAGAACTTTAACGGCCACCGTGCGGTCAAGGGAACGCTGCATGCAGCGAAACACGATGCCGAATCCGCCTCGGCCGATCTCGTATGCATCCTCGAGACCGGCCGCGTAGAGCTCTGCCACTATCCTCTGGGGCACGTCGTGCTGTAGCGCACGCGAATCACGTTCTGGCATCGCTCTTCAATCCTAAGCAGCGGTCTCCACAGCGTTGATTGCGCAGACCTTGTACTTAGCTTACAGCTACCCATGGTCAACCATCCACCGTGGACAGATACGAAACGGCGCCAGATGATTGCGAGATGTTCCGCCGCCCCTGAGTGGATCTGTGTTGCACGCTGAAGTGCCGCACTGCTCCGCATTCTGGTTGACACTGTTGCGCCCAAGCCCGTCGATCAATGTCCGGCATCCGTCGCCGTCGAGGATTGTCTGTGGACGTGCGACACAGGATCGGATAACCACTTGTTGAAGGCTTGCCGGGAAAATCTCAGCACCTGGAGGTCACCGCGACGGCGATATCGTCCGCGGCAAGGTCGAGGACCAGTGGGAACATTCCCCGAGCGCTCCGTGTAGGGAGGTGTGCAAGTTTGGGTTGATGTCCCTCGACAGATTGGCCCCGCCCGGCGCATCGCCTCTGCCTCCCGCGCAGACGGACCCGCAGAGAATGCTTCTCTGAGATCGTGCGATGCGTCCTTGGTTTACCCGGGGCGCTTCCTGTTCTCGACGTCTTTTCGCAGCCGGTTGCGTCGTCGGGCGAGCTGATCCATCGGCGACTCGCGTCTGTACGCCTCGGCGACGACATCGCGTCGGAACCTTTCCGGGTGCGGCTTGGGAATGGCGATCGTTCTTCCGCTGGGAGGGCGAATCCCTCACAGGTCGGATGTCAACCAAAGCCGGGGCAGCCACAAGGGTGTTGCGGATCAGCACATCAACTCGACTGTGAGGGAACGTGACTATAGGCCGCCGACCGCGTAAGGCGCTCGAATGAAGGATACCCGCCGTGGCCCTTGACGATCATCTATTCTCGCTGGGCAGTGACGTGACGACCTCATGGCCCTGAGTATTGCACCTTCTGGGCGTTCCAGCCTGGTCAGATGATGGGCTACGGCAACGCTATGATCGAATTATCCTGGAACCGAATGCAGGTCGAGCCTCTAGACCGGAAAATAGACGATACGCAGTGAGGTGGCGAGCGCAATCTTCGACTTCTTCCACAATCGTCAATTCCGCCACTCAAGTCGCTCATGACTGACCCCATCGAAGATTGTGAAAGCAAAATCCGCCACTACCGCCAGTCACTTGATATTCAACCCGGCGGATCAAACGCGGTACGTCCCAAACGTTTAACCAGACACCATCCCCACGAGAGCCCCATTACCTGGTATCGGGCGCGCGATCCGTGCCCGCAGGAATTCATAACCGACCAGGCTGCGCGGCGCTGATATGGTCCTCGCCGATTCGACCGCCCCCGTATGCCTTCTGCGTAATGTGGAACCTCGTCTTACCTGGCGTCAGTGAGCTAGGCTGCTGGTCAGGGAGTCCTGAGACGTGAGTCTTTCGAGCCTATGAGTACTTCGTCCGGCGAATACTGAACTCTGCAATTTTCGTTCACGGTGTGCTGGCTGTCTAGCGGTGATTTGTGGGGGAGTATCATAGCTGAATAGTCGAGAATGAAACGTTGATCTGATAATCTGATTTTTTAGTACGGAGATTTGGAGGTTGGATGAATTCCGGGGTGCCCGATAGGGCTGTTGCTGAAAACGATGATACATCGCCGCCTTTGATCGCTCGCGTCGAAATATCGACGGGAATAATTGAGTCGGCCGCATCATTATTCCGCGAGCACGGATATGCTGCTTGCACGACACGCGGCCTTGCTTCGGCATTGGGTATTCAAAAAGCTACACTGTATCACTATATCGATCGCAAAGAAGACCTTCTGTACGAAATATGCCGACAGAGTCTGGTCGAACTTACTGAAGCTGTGCAAGCAACCTTGGAAACGGTGGATTCGTCGGCCGCCGTCCGGGCCGTAATCGCTACTCATTTGAGGATTGTGCTAGCAAAGAAGGACATGTTTTCCGTGACTTTGATGGAGACAAGGTCCCTGACCGGAACCCGTCGAGAAAAGATCCTCGACGCGCGTCTGCGCTATAGAAATATAATTGGCGAGGTGGTGCGAGAGGGCCAATTGAACGGAGAATTGAGAAACGACATAGAAGCCACCAATCTTTCGATGGCCCTTCTCGATCACCTCAACTGGATTTTGTTCTCCCATTCCCTGGAGGGAAATCATATTCCGGAGAACATCGCTGAGCAATATACAATGATCTATCTTGAGGGCGCGGCCGCGAAACCATCCGACGGTAACTGACTGGCTGGAGCTATAGGGTAGGGGCCTGGGGACGCGCAAGTTTCTGCTATTCCTCTGGGGCGAGGGTCAGAATCAGCCCGGACAGGGTTTCGTCATAACCTATCTGGCAGGAGAGTCGTGACTGATCCTCGCGAAATGATTCGGTATCGCTGACCAGTTCTTGCTCGTCTTCTGAGCGCGGGTCCAGTTGTTGCACAATCTTCGGGTCGAGGTACACATGGCAGGTTGCGCAGGACGCAGATCCGCCGCAAGCGGCAAGGACCGGCAGGTCATTGTCACGTATTGCCTCCATCAAGGATTGATCGGATTGCCAGATGATGTCGTGATGTTCGCCGACCCGGTCGACGACTGTGATTTTGCTTTTATTCATTTCTCTTCTCCTATCGATCGGCGGGCGAAAGTTGTGCCGCTGAGAGTTTTTGATGTGGATCGGCGGCCGTTGTGGTATCGAGCGCAGTGCGTGCGCCGATCAGTTTCTTGGCCGAGGTGAAATCTGCGAGGGAGCCGATCGAATCGATTGCGGCGAGTCTTCCCTTCCGGAGGTAGAGGACCGAATGACGGCCAGACCGGGGATCTCCGCGAAAGACGGTTTCATCGGACTCCCGTCTCAGTCCCGCGCTTTGCAGCCGGATTCCGTGTTGAACGGTCCAGAACCACGGTACCTCCGATTCGGGCATATTATGGCCGAGGATATTCCGGGTGGCCTTCTCTGCTTGGTGGAGGGCATTCTGCACACATTCCAGGCGGATGACTTCACTTTCAGAGCTGCTGAATCGTGTGACGTCGCCGATTGCATAGATATTCGGATCCGAGGTTCGGCAGTGCTGATCCACCAAGATTCCATCCGAACAGTCGATGCCCGCCTCGCGCGCCAACGAATCATTCGGCACTACCCCGATTCCGACCACGGCGAGGTCGGCGGGCAACCATTGTCCATCGGAGGTGCGCACGCCGTCCACACGGCCGAGTCCGGTGAATTCGGTGACCGAGGTCCCCAGATGGAACGTGGTGCCCTTCGATTCGTGCAACTGTTGGAAGAACTTCGACACAGGTTCGGACGTGACCCGCTTCATTACTCGGTCCTGGGATTCGAGCACGACTACATCTACCCCGCGCTCGGTGGCTGCGGCCGCGACCTCCATGCCGATATAGCCCGCGCCGATTATGACGAGACGGTTGCCCCTGACCAGGTGTGGTGTCAGTTCTGCGGAGTCGGCGGCGGTTCGCAGCGAGAATACCCCCGGGAGCTGGACTCCGGGAACGGCCATCGGCCGTCCCCGACACCCAGTGGCCAGAATCAACGTGTCGTATGGAATCCGAGTACCGCCGGCAAGGATGACGGCGGGGTGGCTCCGATCCACTTGCACCGCAGGTGCTCCGGTTACCAGGTCGATGCCCTTCGCCGCGAAATAATCCGGCCTGCGCAGCGGTTTGGGTATGCTGCCTGCGGCCGCCTTGAGGGCCTCCTTCGACAGCGGTGGACGTTCGTACGGAACGCCCGACTGGGCGTCTACCAGTGTGATCCGGTCGAACCGTCCTGATTCCGCCAGTCGCGCCGCGGCGTGTACACCCGCATGACCGGCACCGAGCACCACCACCGACTTGTTGTCCATTGAAATCTCCTTGTTGCCTGCGATGTGACTGTTGCCCGAGACGTTGACTACCGATGACGGCGCTCGACCAGGCCGTACAGGTGCCGCGGCCCGACGGTCAGCCCGCTTCCGCTGGCCATCTCCATCGGGTTGTCCGGGTCGAGCGTTATCCGGGCGATCTTTCGCGCCATGCACTGAACGGCGATTCTGGTCTCCAATCGAGCCAGGGGCGCGCCGATGCAGCTGTGGACGCCGAATCCGAAACCGAAGTGCCCCGCATTGTTTCGATCGATGTCGAAGATGTCGGGGTTGGCGAATTTCGACTCGTCCCGATTTGCTGATGCGATGAGTAGCCGTACCATCGATCCTGCCGGTATGGTCACCCCGGACATCTCGACATCGGTCCGGGTCTGTCGGGTGGTGCGGTGGACGGTGCCTCGGGTGCGGGCGAGCTCCTCGACGAACAACTCTGCATCGGCCGGTCGGGAATTGATTCGATCGAGCAGTTCCGGGCTTTCGGTCAACTGACGCACCGCGTTTCCGATCAGGAAGGTGGTCGTGTCATGGCCGGCGACGAACAGGAAGGCGCACATCTCCCGCGCTTCCTTGGCCGCCAGTCCGCCCGACTTCCATTGCCGTGCGAGGTGTCCTCCGACCGAGGGGCTTTCGTCGCGATACAGACGTTCGAGATTCTCTTCGATGAAGTCGAGGAATACCGCTGTGGTTTCTCGATCGGATTCCGTTCCGGGCAGTCCGCGACTTCGGCGGTGGACGCTGAGCAGCATGCTCGACCAGTGTCGTAACTGGCCGATGTTGTCGGCCGGGATGTCGAGAATCGCCGCGATGGTCGTCATCGTCAGCGGTGTGGCGACCTGTTCGGTGATGTCTCCGCCGCCGGCGTCGACATAGGTGCCGAGCAGGCTGTCGGCGCAGTCACGGACTCGGTCTTCGACCAGCGCAATGGACTTCGGGTTGAATGCCCCGGCCACCGCGCCGCGGAGCCGGGTGTGATCGGGTGCATCGAACAACGGAAGGAAGGTCACCGGGACCGGATCCTCGAGCTGAGAACCGAATACCTTCGGCGTGCGTGAGGCCTTGCGTACGTCCTCGTAGCGGGCAAGATGCCAGAATTCGCCCCCGTCGTACCGCACCCGCAGTACCGGGGCATGCGCTCGCATGTACTTGTAGTGCTCGAACGGTTCAGCCATCGATCCGTCGTCGTCGAAGATCGAGAACTCGCCCAGTCCGTTGGGCCAATCGATCTCGTGCGCGTAGGCAGCCTCGCTGCGCAGTTCGTCATTCGTGACAGACACGTCGACGTCCTTTCGTTGAATGTGTCCAGGTGGGCTCAGCGTTGCCCTTGGAATTCGAGATGAGCCCGGATGTGGGTGTTGTCGGGGGAGAGGTAGCCGTGCTTGCGCGCATATTGGAGCATGTCCTCGTATCGGCGGCGCCAGACTGCGCCAGACGGTGCGTGCTCCTCGACAAACGTGCGCGAAATCCAGGCGTATTCACCGGCTAGATAGCCAGATTCGGTGCGTACCAGTATTTCGGCCACTTCGTCCAGGGGCATTTCGAGAGCGTGAACCGAGAATTTCGAGGTGTCCTCGGCGTCGATCAGCGTCGCGGTACGGTCGCGTGTCACGGAGATAATCATGTCGGCCTCGTCGCCTGCGGTGTGCAGTGTCGTGGGAAGATTGGCATTGGAACGTGACTGCAGGACCTTACCGATAGGTGGGCGGACCGCCTTTTCGGTCGGGGAGTCCGTATGACCCGCAGTGGAAGATCAGTGGATTGCGTGGCGGCCTGGCGTCGAGGTCTCGGACGCGGCCGAGCACGATGGTGTGATCACCTCCCGGGTACTCCATTTCGAGTGTGCACTCGGCCCACGCGCATACGCCCGCCAGGATCGGTGACTTATCCGGTGCGGGGGTCCATTCCACGCCCGCGAACTTGTCGGCGCCGGACCTGGCGAACTGGTTGCTGTGGTGCTCGTGGTCGTCGGCGAGGATGTTGACGCAGAATGTGCCTATCTCACGTATCTGTGGCCATGTCTTCGAGGTACGGGCGGGGGCGAAGCTGACCAACGGTGGTTCCAATGACAGTGAAGTGAAGGACTGGCAGGTAAAGCCGATCGGGCGCTCGGGTCCTGCCGCGGTGACCACCACGACACCGGATGCGAATTGGCCGAGGACCGTACGTAGCGTCGTGGGGTCGACCTTGGTCGTGGTCGGTGGGGCGTACTGATCTGTCATCACTGTCTGTCCTTCTCGTCGTCTTCCGATGTGATGCATTCGAATGCCGATCGTTTTTGACTATCCGGTGCGTTTCGATCCGAGTTCTTCGAGTGGGACCCGGTAGGTTTCGCGGCCAGAGGCACCTGCGATTCCCGCGACTGCGGCGCACGTTGCGCCGAGGATCGCGACGGGAAGCCAGGCTGTGCCTCCGTGGCCGATGATCGACCAGCCGATCGCCGGGGTGAAACCCGCCATCAAGAACCCCAATTGGGTGCCGATAGCGAATCCGGAGAATCGCACTGCGGCAGGGAACATCTCGGCGAACAAGACCGTCCAGACACCGTTCATCATTCCGGTGAAAATCGACATGTTGATCAGACTTGCCACGAGCACCGCGGCGGTGGATCCGGTGCCCAGCGCCCAGAAGTACAAGAACGTCGATGCTCCGCTGCCGAGGGTTCCGATGAACCAGATGGGTCGTCGACCGACCCTGTCGGAGATCCACCCGAACATCGGGACCGTGGCCATGGTGATTCCCATCGCGACCGACGATGCCACGAGCATCGTGGTTTTCGACACCCCGACTTCTGCGCTGGTGGCGTACGAGAGTCCGAATACGCTGATCACTGTCTGCGAGGCCGCGAAGAGAGAGGCGAAGACAACCCGAAGGACCGTGCGCCAATGGGTGCGGAACACCTCGACGGCCGGGATTGCCGCGAGTTGCTTGTTCTTCTTGGCTTCCTCGAAGGTCGGTGTTTCGTCGAGCCCACGTCTGAGGTAGTAGGCGACCACCAGAATGAGCGATCCGAGAATGAACGGGATCCGCCAGCCCCACGACAAGAACGCATCATCG
This sequence comes from Rhodococcus sp. WS4, assembly GCA_006543605.1. Taxonomy (GTDB): domain Bacteria; phylum Actinomycetota; class Actinomycetes; order Mycobacteriales; family Mycobacteriaceae; genus Rhodococcus_F. Next base: position 12,920 of record RRBB01000171.1, on the reverse strand, counting down.
GGCAGAAGTGTGAGCGGTACGAAGGTCAGGCTCGCCAGTACCATGGCGGCGGAGTATCCGACCAGGGTGAAGCTGGTGAAGAAGGCGCGTTTTCCCTCCGGGGAATTCTCCAGGGTCAGCGCGGTTGCTCCCGCAGCCTCTCCGCCGGCGGAAAAGCCTTGAACCAGGCGGCAAATGACCAGAAATGTGGGGGCGAGGGCGCCGATCTGGCTGTAGGTGGGCAGCAATGCGATGGTCATGCTCGCGGCACCCATCACCGCGAGCGTCAGCATCAGTACCCGCTTTCGCCCGATCCGGTCGCCGAGATTGCCGAACACTACCGCGCCGAGCGGACGGGCGAGATATCCGATTCCGAAGGTGGCCAACGAGGAAATGGCGGCAACCGTGGGGTTTCCTGTGGGAAAGAACACCTTGTTGAGGACTAACGCGGAGGCGGTTCCATACACGAAGAAGTCGTAGTACTCGAGGGTGCTGCCGAGCAGCGCAGACCACGCCGCCCGCCACGGATTCTGCTGTTGGCGCGTGCCGACTCCGTCGGGGAGACGGTCTTCCTGTGGGACTTCGAGTTGGTCTTTGCCGGTTGGGTTCATTGTTCATTCCGTATCTTGTCCGGAGAACTGCAGGGAGTGTGGTGGTCAGTTGGGGAACCGGATCGTGACGTGAAAGGTCGTGCCGACGGTCGACGAGGCGGTGCGCCGATGTCGAGTAGCCGGTCCAGATCTTCGATCTTGGTGCGGCTGCATCCACGGTCGGTGCCGAGGGCAGTCTCGGCGGCGTCGATGTCGGTCCATCCGTTCCATGACACGACGCGTACTTGCTGATCGCGCAGGCGTCGTAGCATTACCGACTCGTCGACTGGTTGATGCGCGGCGCTGGCCAAGTCGGCTCTCAGTGTGTTGATCGTTTCCGTTGCGCATTGCTTATTGGTGCCGATGATTCCGTTGGGGCCGCGCTTGATCCAGCCTGCCACATAGAGTCCCTGCGCCACGCGGCCGCGTTGGTTCGGAATCAGCCCGCGTTGCTCGTCGAATGGGACTCCGGCGATTGGTTCGCCCAAATATCCGATGGAGCGGATCACTGCCTGGACTTCGAGGATGCGTGCCTCGCGCGTGAGATCTGGCGGAGGCGTTGCTTCGGTCGAAGCTCGTTGTAAGCGTATGGCTTCGACACGGTCCGTGCCGACGATTTCGGACGGGTGTTGTCGGAACCAGAATCGCAGGGTCTTGCCGACGGTTGCCGCGGGGTCGCGTATCGGCGCAGACGCCCATCGGCGGAAGATGTCGACGCGCTCTCGGACCAGGCTGTCCGCGTCGTAGGTGGCCTGTTCCTCGGCGGTCAGGGAAGTATCCGAAGGATCGACGGCGATGTGCAGTCCCTCGATGTTCTCCAGTTCGGTCAGCTCGGCGGGGGTGAAGCGGGTGTCCGTGACGCCGCGCCGGATGATGATGTGAACGTCGCTCACCCGAGTTCGACCGAGGGTATCCAGTACGGTCGCGGGTACATCGGTCTCCGACCAGGAATCGGGAGCCTTGAGGAGCACGCGGGCCACATCGAGGCTCACATTCCCGGCCCCGATGACCGCGACCTTCGACGATCCCTCCGCCAGTGGCGACCCGCACAGCGGGTGGCCGTTGTACCAGGAGACGATGTCAGCTGCCGCATGGTTCCCGGTCAGATTCTCACCTGGTATTCCCAGGCGGTGTGATCGCTGTGCGCCGGTCGCGAGAACGACGGCGTGGTAGTTCGCCCGAAGGTCGTCGACGGTGATGTGGCGGCCCAGATCGACATTGCCCGCGAAGCGCACGCGTGGGTTACCCAGGGTACGGGTGAGGACCTTCGCGACCGATTTGATTCGGAAATGATCCGGAGCAACCCCGTACCGTATGAGACCGAACGGTGAGGGAAGTCTGTCGAATACATCGATGCGGGTGTCGGGATCGCGTAGCAGCTCGGCGGTGGCGAACGCGCCTGACGGCCCGGCTCCGACGACAGCGATAGTGCGCAATGCGGGTCCCTTTCTCTGGGTGGGTGGAGGAGCTCGGTTCGCGTGTGAGTCGCCGCGGGAGGGAGGTTCTGTCAGCTGCTGGTTGCGTCGAGCCACTTGGCGCGTTTGGCGGGCTCGGCATGGTGGAGATAGTTCGCTCGGGCGCCTCCGTCCACCAGAATGTCCGATCCGGTGATGTAGGAGGCCGCGGGAGTGGTGAGGAATTCGACGACGGTCGCGATTTCGTCGGGGTCGGCGCGGCGACCGAAGGCGGTGTCGTCGCCGCGGAGCGGACTGCGGGCAGCCATTCGGGTGTCCGCGCCGCCCGGGGACACCGACACGATCCGGGAGCCGGTGCGGCCCCAGCGTTTGGCCCGTTCCTGGCACATGACCTGAACGCCGCGCTTGGATATCGCATATGTCAGTCGGGGATTGGCATGGTAAGCGACGGTTTTGCACAGACGCTCGAGGAAGTCGCCGGCGGTGGGGTCGATCAGATCAGCGTCGATCGTGGGCGGCAAGGTGCGGTATGCGGATATCGAGGCTATGCAGACGGCAACCTCACCACCGGTCAATCGTTTTTCGAAGGTATCGAGCAACTGCGCGGTGCTCAGCAGGTTCACTCGCAGCATGTGGTCGCTGTCCTCGGTCATGAAGGGAGCCAATCCGGCGCAGTGCACCAGGTTCGACCACTGTCCGAGTTCGTCGGCGGCGCTGCCCAGGTCTGCCGCGGCTGCGGGGTTCGTGAGGTCGGCGGGTAGTGCCCGCACCTGTAGGCCCTCCGAACGCAGATCGTGTGCGGCGTCCTCAAGTGCTGCGCTGTCGATGTCGGTGATCAGGAGATGGCTACTGGTCCTGCCGAGTCGGCGCGCCACGGCAAGTCCGATCCCGCGTGCTGCGCCGGTCACTACGGTGACGTCGTTTGTTTTGCGGAGCATTGTCATTCGTCCTCCGGAGAGAGTCGGCCGACCATCCGCACCGGCGCGCCGTCGCCGGCCGAAATGGCCAATGGCAGTATTGACACGTCGAGCCGGTTCGGCAGGGTATCTGGTAGTAGCGCATTTTCGACGATCAGTACGTCGGCACCGAGTAGCCGATGGTGTACGGGAAAATCGAATGCTGCGTCGCCGCGCAGTGTTCTCGGCTGTTCAGGGGTGAGCAGGTCGACGGCGATCAACCGTACGTTTCGGTCCAGGAGCCAGTCGACCGCGCTCGCGTCCAGGTAGGGGTGCCGAAAGTACTCGGATTCGTTGTACAGATCGGAGTATCCGGTTCTGATCAGGACCCGGTCGCCGTCTCGCACGTGAGCGCCGGCGGCGTCGAGGTCAGCGCCTGCGACTGCCTGGTGTTCGGCGCGTGGCACATGCACAAAGCTCGCGGGGCCACAGAGCCAGTCGAGGGGAATCTCGACGAGTGTGCGGCCGTTCGGGATGAAGTGGTCGGGGGCGTCGAGATGTGTCCCGGAGTGAGTGGCGAAGCTTGTGAAGCTGATGTTGGCGATATCGTGACCCAGCCGCCACAGCTCCCGCACCTCGACATCGGGCAGTGGACCGCCGAGCGGAATCCCCGGCCGGAGTGGATGGGTGAGATCGATGAGCGTGTCTGGCCCGACAGGGTCGCCGGTACGCTCTGTGGGGACGGGGGTGGTCAACGGTCTATTTCCGATTCCTCGAACAGGGCGGGCACCGGATTTTCCTCGCGGAGCCAGGCTCGATTGTCGAAGCTGGCCCATTTGGGGTCGTTCTTCTCGTAGGTTGCGATTTCGAGGGGATTTCCGTCGGGGTCGGAGAAGTAGATTCGGCCGGCGAGAAATCCTGCCTCCGACACCCACACCTTCGACACGTCGACGCCGTTCTTGGCGAGCCGATCTTGAAACCAGTGGAGATCTTCCATGGTGTCGACGTTGAAGGCGAGGTGATCGAGTTTCTGCGGCCGATGAGTCGGCTCGCTTGTCTCCGGCCAGAGGCTGTTGACGAGCGGACGCTCCGGGGGAACCATATGCTTGCTTTGGTACAGGGCGAACAACTCGCCATTTCCCAACTCGAAAAAGTACTGACGCTCGTACTCTTCGCGCCAATCGGGTTGAGTGCGAACGACCTTCAATCCCAATAGGTCCCGGTAGAACCGGGTGCTGCGGTTCAAATCGGTGCACAGCATGACGAGATGGTTGAATCCGGTGATCTTTCCGGCGGCGGCCCCGCTCGAGGCGATGATTTTCTGATGAGCGGCCAATGTCATTGTCTACTCCGTCTCGGTGGATGCTGGGATCGGTTCCCAGTCGAAGGTTCTTGTTGCGGTGGTTCCGAGAATCTTCTCTCGCTCCTGCTGTGATAATTCGTCGATCTCGTCGATGTACCGGACCTGCTCGAGGTGGGTTCCGAAAGCGCGGGTCCGGGTGATGTCGGTTCCCCACATCACGCGGTCTGCTCCGAACGCATCAAGAATTCGAAGCAGGATCGGCCAGATGTCTCGGAATGGAAACGCTTGGTGGGACAGTGCGGGAAGTCCGGTTATCTTGACGCTCACGTTCGGGTGCGCGGCGAGCGCGATCAGTTCACCGATGCCCTCCCAGATCTGTGTCTCGGTAGGCTGCCCGACGACCGGCGGTGCCGGCAGACCGGCGTGATCGACGATCAGCCTGCAGCCGTGAACGCGGGCGAGATGCCCGATGCTGCGCAGGTTGTCGACCCCCGGATACACACACACCGGTACATCGAATTCGTCTGCTGCATCGAGGTATTCGGCGAACGAGTCTCCCGCCCAGTCCTGCGGGTTCTTTGAGGTGAGGCGAAGTCCGACGGCGGCGGGCTCGGCCGCCCAGCGCGCGATATCGGAACGCACGCATGCGCTGCGCGGATCGATCCTTCCGACTACCGCGAGGCGTCCGGGACGAGCTCGCGCGGCGGTGAGGGCGAAGTCGTTGCTCCAGCCGCACCACGACGGCACGACGACGATGGCGGAGTCGATTCCGGCCGAGCGGATCGAGGCGGTCATCTGTGTGGGCGTGCATTGCGCTCCGTGAACGCGGTTCAGCACGGATTCCCGCATGCTTGCGGGCCAATCAAAGGCATGCCACAGGTGGACCTGGGTATCGAGGATCGGTGCCGGGGGCGCCGGGTCCTGCGGTAATGACCGTGGTTGGGTGAGTGTCATCGATCAGCCTGACTCCCGCGGTGGTGCGGGGCTGGGATCTTCGGCGGGGGAGGCATTATCGGCCCGCGGCTGCGCTAGGCGCTCGATGCGTCGGGCCGCTTCGAACACCCTGCCTGGGCGCGATTTGATGTTCCTGTCTTACTGCGCACACCACACTCCTGTCAACCGGCCGCCCGGTCGGTTTGTATTTGCGCGACGCGCGCGGTGACGGGTGATGAGTGTGGGTTTCGTCGATTCCCTTGACGGTCGAACTCTGGGTATGTAGTCTCCTGGGTCACACTACTCGACCGGGCGCCCGGTCGGGACATACGGCCGAACGACGCACATCTGTCGGTCCGCGGGCGTAGGTCGGGGTCCGACGACATCAATTGATTGGGGTACATCAGTGCACGTGAGAGAACTGGCGATTCTACGAGGCACCGCCGAGACCGCGGATGAACTGGAAACCAAGCTGGCTCAGGCGATCGAGGTGCTGGCACGTTCGACCGCGTGTGTCTCGGTCGAGGCAAATCGGGGCATCGAGGACCCACTGGTCTTCGTCCTCAATGTGGTGTGGACGAGCGTCGAGGACCATCTCGAGTTTCGCGAGAGCGAATTGATGACCGAATATCGGACCTATGTTTCTGGATTGCTCTGCGGGGCCCCGGAATTCGCCCATTACCGAGCTATTTCGAGTCGGGAAGGCTCGGCAACCGCTCATGTGTGATCCGCAGGTGAGCATTGATGCTGGGCAGCAGGTGCACCCGGCCGGCCCCGGGGGATTACGCTACGAATTGGTACCCGACTGGGCGCGACTGCCCGAAGGCTGGGACCTCGGCCATACCGCGATCGCGGTGGACAGCCGCGACCGTGTCTACCTCTTCAATCGCTCGGAACATCCGTTGATCGTGCTCGAAGCGGATGGAACGTTCGCGGATTCCTGGGGCGAAGGGCTCTTGACCAGCGCACACCACGCTCACATCGATGGCGAGGACTTCCTCTATCTCCCGGTGCTGCATTCGCACGTGGTTCTCAAGTGCACCACCGACGGCACAGTCGTCCAGACACTGGGTCAGTGGGACCAGGCGTCCAACCCGGATTGGAACGGCGATCATCGTCAGTGGATGCGTGAGCTCGTCCCCCGCTCGCACGGTCCCTTCTGCCTTCCCACCGGTGTCGCGACCGGGCAGGACGGTTCCGTCTACGTCAGTGATGGATATGGGAACGCTCGGATACACCGCTTCGATTCGCACGGCACACTCCTCGGATCCTGGGGTCAGCCCGGTACGAGCGGGCCGGGAGCATTCTTCACCCCGCACGGGATTGCGGTGGACGAGGACGGCAGGGTGTTCGTCGCCGATCGTCAGAACGACCGCCTGCAGATCTTCTCCCCGGACGGACAGTACTTGGAGGAGTGGGACGGATTCCACGAGCCGTGCGATATCCACATCGCGCAGGGTCTGGTGTACGTCGCCGAAGGCGCAGGGGTACACCGCGCTTCAGGTCTGCTCCAGATTCGTTCGCTGCGCGGCGACGTACTCAGCGTATGGGACCGCGGACCGGCAGGTAGAGGCGCTCACGACGTGTGCGTCGATTCGACAGGGGCCGTGTACATCAACGCGCTGGACGGAAACCGACTACTGAAATTTGCTCCTGCGTAGATCTGTTCCTGTCGACCGGTCCACGACAGTGACGGGCGGCGTCAGATCCAATCAATTCGGCACGATAGAAGGAGAACGCGACATGGTGGACTTCGCACTTGGGGACAAAGTTATTCTCGTTACCGGCGGCGGTTCGGGGATCGGGCGCGAGGTGTGCTTGCAGGCGGCCGAGAACGGCGCGCGCGTGGCAGTTCTCGATGTCAGTCAGGACGCGGCGGATGCCGTCACCGCGGAAATCAAACAGCGTGGCGGCGTGGCCGCAGCACTCACAGTGGATGTGCGCGACGAACAGCAGACCACGTCTGCGGTGACCCGTGCGGAAGAACTGCTCGGACCGCTCGATGGTGTGGTGGCCTGCGCCGGAATTTCACGGCCCGCACCGGCGGTGGAAATGCCACTGCAACTGTGGGAGCAGGTCATCGACATCAATCTCACCGGTGTCTTCCTCACCACCAAGATCGCCGGTGCGCGACTGCTCGAACGGGGCGGTTCGGTAATTGTCGTCAGCTCAGTGGATGGAATCGGGGGCCAGGCAGACCGAGTGCACTACTCCGCGTCGAAGTTCGGCGTGGCGGGCATCGTCAAGACCCTGGCAATCGAGTGGGGACGCCGCGGTGTCCGCGTCAACGCGGTTGCCCCGGGCGCCGTCGATACCCCATTGCTCCGGCAGATTCACTCGGAACAGATGATCGCCGACAATATCCTGGTCCGCACACCCATCGGCCGCCTGTCGAGCGCGGCGGACCAGGCGGCGGCCATTATGTTCTTCCTCAGCGACGCGTCGACGTACGTGACCGGAACCGTCCTGCCGGTGGACGGCGGATTGACCGCCGGTTGCTTCAACAATGAACCGCTCGCCTGATCGAGCCGACAGGCTCGCAATTACCACGGCTCGAGACATCGAAACTCCCCTCATGCACATGCGTTTGGAGGATCGACTCGAATCGAAAGATCGAATGATCGAAACTAGTTGGAGGTGTTGAATGAAGATCTCAATTTTCGTCGAAGTTACCGTTCCTCGTCCCTGGGCGCCCACCACCGAGCACCAGGCGTTCACCGAGGTGCTCGAGCAGATCGAGTTCGCGGACAAGCAAGGGTTCCATTCGGTGTGGGTGACCGAGCATCACTTCATGGAGGAGTATGCGCACGCCAGCGCGCCGGAGATCCTGCTCGCCGCCGCCGCACGGACGACCACCAATATCCGACTGGGGCACGGGATCGTCTCGATGCCACCAGGTGTCAACCATCCAGCGCGAGTGGCTGAACGAATCTCGACGTTGGATCTGATCTCGAACGGGCGCGTCGAGTTCGGAACAGGAGAGTCGTCTTCGGTCGCCGAGCTGGGTGGATTCGAGATCGACCCCGGTAAGAAGCGGGAAATGTGGCGCGAGGGAGTCAAAGTCGCGACCAGATGCATGAGCGAAGAACCGTTCACCGGCTTCACCGGAGAATTCGTGAGCATGCCTCCTCGCAACGTCGTGCCCAAGCCCATGCAGCGGCCGCACCCGCCGGTGTGGGTGGCATGTACACGGCCGGCGACCATGACGATGGCGGCTGAGAACGGTCTTGGTGCGCTGGCATTCGTCACCAAGGCCGATGTGGACTCGGTTCGTGCGGACGTCGAGCGGTACTACTCCACCTTCGAGTCGTCGGCCGTCCCCTTGACCGGGACACTTAATCCCAACGTGCTCTACACCGGCGGGAACATGATGGTCGCGTCGAGCTACGAGCAAGCCGTCGACCGGATCGGGCACAGCGGCGGATTCTTCCCCTGGGCGATCGGGTACTACTACGTCACAGGTGATCATCACCCCGGTCGCGACGAGTTGTATCGGACGTACGAGGCGGTTGCCAAGGGTGAGGCGGCCCCGCACGAGTTGCGGTTGGACGAGAATTCGCAAGGCACTCGCGCCGACTGGAAGAGGCTGGCCTCCGAGGCGCTGCAGAAGAATCTCTCGGCCTGGCCCGGCGTGGGCACCCCCGACATGGTCAGGGAACGTATCAGGGCGTACGAGGATGCGGGACTCGACCAGCTGATGTTCCTGTTGCCGCCGGTCAAACATGAGTTCGTCATGGAGTCGCTGGAGTTCTTCGGCAAGGAGATCATCCCCGAATTCCATGAGCGGGACGAGAAGTTGCAACGGGAGAAGGCGATTGGCCTCGAGCCCGCGCTCGAGCGTGCGATGAGCCGGCGAGTCGACGATGCCCCCGCATACGATCCGGAGTACTCGTTCGGCGGTGCGCCGGTGTCATTCGACAAGACGTCGGTGGCGTCAGAAGTGGCCGAGTCCCGACTCGGGTTGTCCGGCGAGGCTGTTCAGGCGATGGCCCTGCGCAGGGCGGGCGTAGAGAGCTAGAGTTCCCGGGCAACGGGCGGAGGTCCGTTGCCCGGGTGCCGACAAAATAGCTGCTGAGAAAGCAGTTTCCGACCTTTCCGAGAAGTGGTTGAATGCATGAGCACGACATCGATGGCGGCGGTCCTCTACGCCGAGCGGGAACCGTTAGTACTCGAGCAGCTCGACGTGGCGGACCCACGTCCGGACGAGGTTCAGATTGCAGTGGCGGCCAGTGGAATTTGCGCATCCGACGTCCATCTGGCAGACGGTACCTTGGAGATCCCGGGACTTCCTGCGTACCCGCTGCCCGTCGTGCCCGGCCATGAGGCCGCGGGCATAGTCGAGCGGGTCGGCTCCGCGGTTCGACGAGTACAACCCGGCGACCACGTGATCGTCAATATCTATCCAGGTTGCGGGTACTGCGACGACTGTATCTGCGGCCGCGCATCGCATTGTTCGCAGATGCGTCCGGGAGAACTCCCGAGCGGCGGTAGTCGTCTCAGCCGCAGAGGTCGACCGATCCACCAGATGTCGAATTGTTCGTCGTTCTCGGAACGTACCGTTGTTCCCGCCCGTGGGTGCATCAAGATTCCGAACCGGATGCCACTCGATCGTGCGTGCCTGATCGGCTGTGGTGTGGCTACCGCGTATGGGGCGGTCTTTCGCAACGCCGCTGTGCAGCCGGGTCATTCGGTTCTCGTAGTGGGTGTGGGCGGAGTCGGACTCAATGTGGTGCAGGCCGCCGTGGTTGCAGGCGCCACGACGATCATCGCCGTGGACTCCGGTCAGGGTCGACTCGATCAAGCCGTCGAGTTCGGTGCAACGCACACGCTCGATGCCGCCGATTTGGACTGGCCGCGCAGGGTCGCGGACCTGACCGGGGGCGGGGTCGATCGCGGGTTCGAGGTGGTATCGACTCCCGGAACCGTTCGGCAGGCCTACGAGGCCACTCGGGACGGGGGGCTGCTGACCGTCGTGGGATTGGCCCCGCCGGGCAGTACGGTGACCCTGCCGACCGTACCGAGCAAAGGCTTCGCTCGCGGCGGCCTGCGATGGACCCAACCGGTGGTGGACTATTCGGTGCTGGTCCAGTTGTACCTGGCCGGCCGCGTCAAGCTCGACGAGTTGATCTCCCAAGAACGTCCTCTGATGGAGGTCAATGACGTTCTCGACGAAATTCGGCGAGGCGAGCACCGTGGACGGGTGATACTGACCAATCGCGCTGTGCTCGAGCGTTCCCACCACTGACCACGTCGCCCACCGCCCACTCGACCCGTTTCACGGTGCCTCCGTCACCGATTGTTCCGGCCCAAGCTGAAAGAAGTGATGACACGATGTCTACTGCAGAGCTATCGACCACGACCGACGGTTCGTTCGAGCGTGACCTGGCCCGCCTGCTGGCAGGCGATCCAGATTCGCTCGGCTCCGTCTTCACGATGTGGGACCGGGCGCGGCTGCTCGGCCCCACCCACTGGACCGGAACCCGGCATCTGATCTTCGGGTATGACGAGGTCAAGTCGATACTCAACGACAGCCGACTGGGGAACAACGGATTCTATGTGGGCACCGACGCCGAGTACGTCCGGTCCACCCTCACTGCCGCCGAACTCGAACTCTATTGGGAAGTAGCAGACTTCGAGTCCAAGCAATTGGGGAGAAGTGACGGCCCAGATCACACGAGACTTCGGGACATCGCCCGTCGCACCTTTACCCCACGGCGGATCGCGCTGCTGCGTGAGTCGGTCACCACGTACGCCGACGAGCTCCTCGATTCCGTCGCCGGGGCCGGCGTGGTCGAGGCGGTGTCTGCGGTCACGCACGTTCTTCCCCTGATGGTCATCGTGGATCTGCTCGGCGTGCCGCAGCAGGACAGGGCCTTGATCAGGGACTGGTCGTGCAGGCTGGGACGTTGGAGAGGAAACAACACACCGGAGATCCTGCGCGACACCCATACCGCGATGACGGAGTTCCGCGACTACGTTCGCACGATCCTCGAATCGAAGCGGACGGCCGAGCCGGAAACGGACTTGATCGCGGCGTTGATGGGAGCGGGAGACGGCGGTCGACTGGACGCCGAGGAACTGGTGGCATTCTACGTGATGCTCCTGCTGGCCGGCCACGAGACCACCACGAACCTGATGGGAATCGGTCTGCTGGAGCTGCACCGTCAACCGGAACAATGGCGGGGGTTGTGCGCGGATCCGTCCTCGGCACGTGCGGGAATCGATGAGCTGCTCCGGTTCGTCAGCCCAGTGCAGTACGTCGGTCGCGTGGCCCTCGAAACCATTCACCTGGGCGAGACAGTGATCGAGGAAGGCCAATCCGTGCTGCCGATCATCGGCAGTGCCAACCACGACCCGAAGATCTTCGAGAACCCGGAGCAGCTCGACCTGGGGAGAGCCAACGCACGCGAACAGATCGCGTTCGGCTACGGCCCGCACTTCTGCCTCGGACAGCAGCTGGCGCAGCTGGAGGCAAGCATCGTGTTCCGGAAGCTGGCCACGCGATTCCCGGACATGCGAGTCGACATCAGCCAGGCGCGCTTCGGCGGCAGCCTCGGGTTACGCGCTCTCGAACATCTTCCGGTCGATTTCGGCCCGGACCACGGTGAGAGCGACTAGGCGCGGCTGAGTCAGACTCGGTCGCCCTCAGGATAGAAGGGATGAGACATGCCGTACTTCATTGCGGAACCATGCATCGACATCATGGACAAAGCGTGTACCGAAGTGTGCCCGGTCGACTGCATCTACGAGGGATCTCGAAAGCTGTATATCAACCCTGCAGAATGTATCGACTGCGGTGCATGCAAGCCGGCCTGCCCCGTTCAAGCGATCTCGGAAACCGCCTCTGTCGCAGAGAACTCCGCAACATTCGTGATCGACAATGCGCGGTTCTTTCTTGAACCCCTGCCGAATCGCGACAGTGCGATCGGAACGCCAGGCGGATCGATGGAGTTCGGGACGGTGGGTATCGACACGGAACTGGTCGCAGGCTACCAACTGCAGGAGGTGCCTGATGGACGGTGAACCTCCGGATATGATGTCGTTCGAACCACTAACGCCCACATCGTATCTGGACCGCGCGGCCGCATCGCACGGTGATCGGGTCGCGGTCGTCGACGGCAACAACCGATGGACATATGCCGAACTTCACGGTCGATGCACGAGGCTGGCGGGGGCGTTGGCTGCCCTCGGTGGCAACGCCCCGGTGGCGGTCCTTGCTCCCAATACCCACGTAATACTGGAGGCGCATTTCGCGGTACCGTGGTCCGGGCGCAGCTTGGTCACGATCAACACCAGGCTCGCGGCCGATGAAGTCGCGTATATCCTCGACCATTGCGGCGCAAGCGTGCTTGTCTACGATCCGTCCTACACCGAACTGATCGAATCGGCAGTGGCGAAGCTGACTCACCCGCCGTTGACGATACCAGCGGACGATCGCTACGAGGAATTGATTGCGAGTGGTAGCCCACTCCGAACCACCCCGGGCGACGAGTCCGCGCTGTTGTCGATCAACTACACCTCGGGCACCACCGGCCGACCGAAAGGCGTGATGTACCACCATCGTGGCGCCTACCTGCAGGCCTTGGCGATGGTCGGACACATGGGCCTGTCGCCGAGGACGGTTCATCTGTGGACATTGCCGATGTTCCACTGCCACGGTTGGTGTTTCCCCTGGGCGGTAACGGCGGCGGCGGGCACCCACGTCTGCCTGCCACGAATGGACGCGGCCGAGGTATGGCGACTGATCCGACATGAGGGCGTCACACACCTCAACGGAGCGCCAACGGTGTTGTCGATGCTGGCT
>RRBB01000170.1:0-23765 GCA_006543605.1 Rhodococcus sp. WS4 | reverse complement strand
AGGCGGCCCGGTTGACACGACTGGCCGCCACCGCGCCACCCGAGGTCCGCGCCCAGCTGGAGGCGAAGATCGCCGTCCTCGACACCCACCGCGAGGCGGTGGGTATCAAGAGGGGGAAGATCAACCGCGAACTGGCCTTCGACTTCGCCCGGCAGGTCACCGACTACGCCGCCACCGCGGGCGCGGACATGATCGCGGTGGAAGATCTCACCACCCTCGAGACCCGCGGACACGGACGGGTCAACAACAACCGGGCCGCGCAGTCCGCCCGCCGCAAAACGGTCGACGCCCTCGCGCACACCGCCGCCGATGCCGGCATCACGGTGGTTTCGGTGCCCGCCCGGGGATCGTCCGCACAATGTCCGGGCTGCGACGAACCACTCGCGCGCCCCGGCGGCTACCACACCGCGTGGTGCCCGGGCTGCCGAGTCGGCGGCAACCGGGACCACGTCGCCGGGGTGAACCTGGCCAAACGCGCACTGCTCGGCAGAAACAAGACCACCCGGCGGCGCGGAGGACTACCGGCGGTCCGAGTGACCGAACATGCGCCGGTACGGCGATCGCGCGACAAACACGCTCCCACCCCGAGCAGGCCGCGGCATCGCCGGGTCCGCCGCAGCCTGCCCACCGTGACACCGCGGTTGGGGGTGACTCCGAAACAGTATGTTCCTGCATCACAAGCGTCGGTGTGGGACACGGTCAAACCCGCACCGCCGCAAGGTGATGCGGGTAGCCGTGACACACGTCCATCTCCCACGCCCGCCACGCAAGTGGCAGATAGTATGAGATCTACGTAGACGCTACGAAGGCGATCAGCAGCACCGCGGAGGCGACGAACATGCTCACGGTGAGGGCGGCGCCCCAGCCGTCCTTCTCGGCGTTTGGCGAAACCGTAGACGAGGGTGAGAAGACCGCCGGAGCCCAGTACGGTGCCGGGCAGATCGAGTCGATCGCGGCGAGAGGAGGCCTCCTGCTCGTGAATGAAGGCCGCGGCACCGAGGAAGGCGACGACCGCGAAGACGACGTTGACGTAGAGGCACCAGCGCCAGTCGACGTACTCGGTCAGGGCGCCACCGAGCAGCAGACCGACCGCGCTTCCTGCCATGGCGATAGAGCTGAAGATACCGAAGGCGGTGGCGCGTTCCCTTCCCGCGGTGAACGTGACGGCGACGAGCGAAAGGGCTGCCGGGGCGAGCAGGGCGCCGAAGACTCCCTGCAGGACGCGGGCACCGAGCAGCATTTCGGTGTTGACGGCGGCGCCGCCGAGCGCCGAGGCGAGTGCGAACCCGACCAGCCCGGTGAGGAAGACACGCTTGCGTCCCCACAGGTCGCCGAGTCGACCGCCGAGTAGCAGTAGACCGCCGAAGGCGAGGGTGTAGGCGGTGACCACCCATTGGCGGTCGGCGTCGGAGAAGCCGAGGTCGGACTGCATCCGGGGCAGCGCGATGTTCACGATGGTGCCGTCCAGCAGGACCATCAGTTGGGCGATGGATATGAAGGCGAGCGCCTTCCAGAGCTGTGTGTCGGGGGTGTTCTCGGTCATCTGGTCCTACGTCTCCCAAGGGTCGATGTCGGTTTGTCGTGGATGCTGCGGGCGTGACTGTCCCGCGGTCTGTGCTTCCAGAGAACCAGCGAGCATCCGCTATGGAGAGACCCTGGGTGCGGGGGTACCGGCAAGGGGGTCTTGGCAGGGTCTCTCACCTGGCACCGATGTCGTCCTACGGTGGATGCATGGCAGACAAGCAGCAGGTCCGCGCCGACATCCGGGAGTTTCTGACAACCCGGCGGGCACGGATCACCCCGGAGCAGGCCGGTCTGCGTGTCTTCGGCAGCAACCGCCGTGTCTCGGGGTTGCGGCGCGAGGAGGTGGCGACCCTGGCGGGCATCAGCGCCGAGTACTACACCCGACTCGAGCGCGGCAATGTCACCGGCGCCTCCGACAGTGTGCTGGCGGGGATCGCGCACGCGCTGCAGCTCGACGAGGCCGAGCGCGCGCACCTCGCCGAGCTGGTGCGGGTCGCGGGAAGTACCCGACCCGCACCGCATCGTCGCCCGGTGTAGCGGCGGGTTCGGCCGACCGTGCAGCGGATCCTGGACTCGATGACGTTGACCCCGGCGTTCGTCGTGGACAGCCGACTGGACATTTTGGCCGCCAACCAGCTCGGTGAGGCCCTTTACGCGCCGATCTTCGCCGACCTGGTCCGCCCACCGAATCAGGCCCGGTTCCTGTTCCTCAACGAGCACGCAGGCGAGTTCTGGCGGGACTGGAGCACCGCCGCCGACGATGCGGTCGCGTTGTTGCGCGCCTCCGCGGGCCGGGACCACTACGACCGGAAACTGTCCGAGCTGGTCGGCGAACTCGCTACCCGCAGCGAGGATTTCCGGGTCCGCTGGGCCGCCCACGACGTCCGCTCCTACGTCAGCGGCGTCAAACGAATCCACCACCCCACCGTCGGGGACCTGGAGCTGCCATTCGAGTCCACACCACTGAACGCCGACCCGGGCCAATACCTGCTGATGTACACCGCCGAGCCGGACTCCAGCTCCCACGCCTCCCTCGAGATTCTGGCCAGCTGGACCGCCCCGGCGCAGGAGTACCCGCAGAACACGGCCGGCACCCGCCAGGCACCCCCGGCAAGGTCCGACGAATCATGACCAGCTCACCTACGGACCAACACCATCACCAGATCGATGAAGGAAGAGAAACAGTGGACAAGGACGTTGTAGTCGTCGTCGTCGTCGGTGCGGGCGGCATCGGCATGGCGATCGCCCGCCGCATCAGCACCGGTCGCACGCTGCTGCTCGCCGACGTCAACGAGACGGCACTGCACGCGATCGCCGAGCAGATGCGCGGCGAAGGCCACGAGGTGACGACACAGGTCACCGATGTCTCCGATCGCGATGCGGTGGCCGCGCTCGCGGATGCGGCCGCAGGGTTGGGCCGAGTGACGCGCCTCGTGCACACCGCCGGTGTCTCGCCCGTGCAGGCCCCTACCGAAAAGGTTCTTCATGTGGACCTGCTCGGTACCGCGCTGGTCCTCGAAGCGTTCGGACGCGTCATTGCCCCGGGCGGTTCCGGTGTCGTCATCTCGAGCATGGAGGCCACATGGCGGGCGGCTACCCCGCCAATATCGAGCACGCACTGGCCGCCACCGCCACCTCGAAGCTCCTCACACTGCCGTTCCTCGTACCCGACACGGTCGGCGACTCCGGTGCCGCCTACGCCCTCGCCAAAAGAGCCAACACACTGCGCGTGCAAGCAGAAGCCGTCACCTGGGGTGAGCGGGGCGCCCGCATCAACTGCCTCAGCCCCGGCATTATCTCGACACCGCTGGCCCGCGACGAGATGTCCGGACCTGGCGCCGAGGCATATCGCCGGATGATCGAGACCTCGGCTGCCGGGCGCATCGGAACCCCCGAGGACGTCGCCGACGCAGCGGCGTACCTGCTCGGACCGCAGGCCACCTTCGTCACCGGCGCCGACCTCCTGATCGATGGCGGTGTCATCGCGGCCATGAGCGCGGCACAGGAGTCACCCGTAGCCCCCCTGCAAGCCTGACACAGATCTCGGTGGCCCCGACCGCCGAGGACAACCGCCAACCCGCGCCAGGCATCAAAAGAGGAAAGGACATCACGATGAAGTACACCCACCTCGGCTCGTCGGGTCTGAAGGTCAGCCGGATCGCATTGGGCTGCATGAGTTTCGGTAATTCGTCGGAGCGGATGGACTGGACGCTCGACGACGATGCCGCCGAACCGATCTTCCGGCAAGCCGTCGAGCTCGGTGTCACGTTCTGGGACACCGCCAACGTCTACGGCGCCGGCAGCTCGGAGGAAATCGTCGGCCGCGCGGTACGGAAGTACACCCGTCGCGAGGACGTGGTGCTGGCGACGAAGGTGTTCTGGCCGATGCACCCCGGTCCGGGCGGCAGCGGCTTATCCCGCAAGGCGATCCTCGAGCAGGTCGACGCCTCCCTGACCCGTCTGGACACCGACCACATCGACCTCTATCAGATCCACCGGTTCGACCCCGACACCCCCGTCGACGAGACCATGGAAGCCCTCCATGACGTGGTCAAGGCGGGCAAGGTCCGCTACCTCGGCGCCTCGTCGATGTGGGCGTGGCAGTTCGCCAAGATGCAGGACACCGCGAAAGACCACGGCTGGACCAGGTTCGTCTCCATGCAGGACCAGTACAGTCTCCTGGCTCGCGAGGAGGAGCGGGAGATGTTCGGTCTGCTCGCCGATCAGGGTGTCGGCAGTATCCCGTGGAGCCCGCTCGCCGCCGGCCGGGTGACCCGCCCCTGGGGAGAGCGGGGCACGACACGCGCCCACAGCAATCCGGACGTCGACATGTTCGGTCGGCCGCTGTCCGTCGACGCCGACAAGGCCATCGTCGACGCCGACAAGGCCATCGTCGACGCCGTCCAGGAGATCGCCGAGTCCCGGGGTGTGTCGATGGCACAGGTGGCGGTGGCCTGGGTGCTGCGCAATCCCGTCGTCAACGCCCCGATCGTCGGTGCCACCAAGCCTCATCACCTCGCCGACGCCGCCGGCGCCCTCGACATCGAGCTCAGCGACGACGAAGCCGCCAAGCTGGAGGGCTCCTACACGCCACGCCTGCCCACGTACTTCTGAGCTTCCGCAGCGCGGCTGGCAAGGACGAGCACGTCCACGTGTTGTCGACACATGCGCCCGGACCGCGACGAGGTGAACAACACCCCTACGTCTCACTGCTCCGTGCCACCGACCTTCCGGGCAGCGCCTGCAGCGATGGCCGGATCGCGTTACCGCACGATAGTGACGTCCAGCGTCCGCGGTCCGTGAACGCCCTCGACACGGTTGAGTTCGATATCGCTCGTGGCACTGGGCCGCTGATGAACGTCCTCGTGGACTGTTGCCGAAGAGCACGAGCGTCAGATGTTGGCTTTGCTCATCCTCCCCGTGGCCGACACCTGATGGATCCGATCACCGTGTCTTGTGGTGATCGTACTACGAAAGGCGTTGGCCACGATGGAACTACAGCATGACCGCGGCGTGGGAGAGACGGTCCACCTCCCGCGTGGCCGACCCCCAGACCGTCATGGTCTCGTCGAGGGTCTCCCCCTCCCTGCCGAGGGTGCGGACACAGAGTGCATCTGCACGGTCACTGGGTCGGCGCTTCCACGCCGGTCGTGGCGAGCGCTGCCGGCCGTAGCCGATCTCCATGGATGGTAATTGCCGCGAGGGTGGTGTTCAGCTCGCGGAGCTCGTCGTCGCCGAACGTGACGTCCTCGGCACCGACGTTTTCCAGAAGGTGCGGGGTGCGGGTCGTGCTCGGGATGGGGAGGATCCACGGCTGCTGAGCCATCACCCAGGCCAGCGAGATCTGGCCCGGCGTGGATCCCTTGCGCACTGCACAATCCTGAATCAGTTGCACCAGAGGTATGTTGGCAACCATGGCCTCCGGCATGTTCCGCGGCACCGCTGCACGGAAGTCGCCGTCGGCGAACCGCGTGGCAGGATTGATCGTCCCGGTGGTGAAACCCATTCCCAGCGGCGCCCAGCACACGAATCCGATTCCGAGCTCTTCACACAGCGGCAGGATTTCCTGCTCGGGTCCACGCCAGAGCATGGAGTGGCGATGATAGTCGCCGAACATGCCCGCTGCGGGCCGATCGGAGCACCGGAGAACGCCGAGCGCCGGGCCGTGCAATGTTAGAATCTCCTGGACGACTGCGACGTCGACCACCGGTACCGCTCCTCGGGCGCGGCACTTCTTCAGGCACGGCTCTTCTTGGGGCACGGCACTGGATCCTTGGGACGAAGGCGGTGATCCTCACGATGAGGGTTTCCCGGGCGGAGAACCGATTCGGCGCGCGCTGCGCCCGTCATTCCCCTCGCATCGCCGCACTCGTGGCCTGCGTCGCCCTCGTGATCGTGGGCTGCTCGACCACATCCGAACCGACCACATCCGAGCCGGCAACCGGAATCGACGCCACACCAACGCAGTCTGCGTTGAATTCTATCGATCCGGATGCTTTCCAGGACGCCGTGGAGAGCGCCGCCGAGGAGTTGCTCGTCCCCGGGGCCGTGGTCCTCGTGCACACACCGGAGGGCAGCTACACGGCGGCGGTGGGCACCACACAGTTGGACAAACAGTCGCCGCCGGACACCGACACGCATTACCGGATCGCCTCGAATACCAAGACCTTGACGGCGGCCCTGACCGTGCTGCTCGCCCAGGACGGCAAACTCCGGTTCGACGATCGGCTGTCCGACTACGTCCCAGATGTGCCCAACGGCAACACCATCACCATTGCCGAGCTGTTGAAGATGCGCAGCGGACTCTACAACTACACGAACGCCCCCGAGCTTGCGGCGACCATGGATGCCGACCCCGCGAAGGCCTGGACTCCGCAGGAAGTACTGGATATCGCGTTCCGGCATCCACCGGAATTTCCACCCGGCACGTCCTACGAGTACAGCAACACCAACTACGCACTGCTTGGTCTGGTCGCCGAGAAGGTCGGTGGCCGTCCTCTGACCGACCAATTCCAGGAACGGCTGCTCGGCCCACTCGGGTTGCAGCAGACCGTCCTTCCCGCCGCCGACGACACCTCCATCCCGGATCCCTACTCGCACGGCTACATGTACGGAGGATCGGCCTTCGCCCTGGTCGACGACCCGTATCCCGCCGACATACAGTCCGCCGCTCGCGCGGGAACACTGCAACCCCTCGACTACACCAACCAGAACCCCTCCTACGCCACAGCTGCAGGTGGGGCCATCTCGACGGCAGACGACATGGCCACCTGGATGCGAGCACTGGTGTCGGGCAAAGTCTTGAATCCCGACTACCAGCAGCAGTGGCTCGAGAGCTTGCAAGCCGAGGACCCGAGCGCACCCGACGGCCAGCAGTACGGGTACGGCATCAGCTATCAGCGTTTCGGCCCGAACGCTTCGATGTACTACCACGGCGGTGAACTGCCGGGCTTCAACTCGTTCATGGGCCATGACATCGAAAACGACGTGACGCTCGTGATCTGGGCGAACTTGACCCTGTCACCCGAGGGCAAGACGACGGCGAACGCCTTGCTGCCAACAGTTCTCGACCAGATCTACGCCGGGCTGTCGCTCCAGCCGGCGGCGCCGACCACCACGAGGTAGCGTCCCTCGCCGTCAGTCGACGAGGTCGAGGGCGGCGCGGACGATGCTGTCGGTGTCGATGCCGTGGTACCGGTACACGTCGTCGAGGGAACCGACCTGCCCGAACTTGCTGACGCCGAGCGCCGCCCCGGGGACCTGGTTGATCCCGGTCAGGAACGCGAGGGTGTGCGGGTGCCCGTCGAGGACGGTGACCATCGGCGCCGCCCGATCCGCGGGGAACACCTGGTCCAGGATCCACGACGGCCCGTCCGCGAGCCCGCGGCGCGACTGCACCGCCTCGAACAACAACCCGGGGCTGGTCACGCACACCACGTCCGCGGCGATGCCCTGCTCCGCCAACCGGTCGGCGGCGGTGAGGGTTTCGGTGATCATCGCACCCATCCCGACCAGCGTGACCGCCGCCTTCTCGGCGTGCCGCAGGGTGTAGGCGCCGGCGACCACCTGCCGGCGGCGGCGTTCCCGAGCAGCGGGGTCGGAGGGGACGGCGGCGAGGGTCTGATCGACCGGTCGGGTCGACAGCCGCAGATACGACGAGGAGCCGTCGGGCCGGCCCAGCCGGCTGATGCTGTCGAGGAGCGTCCATTCGACGTCGATCGCGAACGCCGGTTCGTAGCTGACGCAGCCGGGCTGTTCGAGGCCGATCGACGGGGTCTTGATCGACTGATGCGCCCCACCCTCCGCGGCCAGGGTCACCCCGGACGGGGTCCCGACCAGGATCGACTGCCCACCCGCATAGATGCCGTACGACCACGGTTCCAGCGCCCGTTCGACGAACGGGTCGTACATCACCCCGATCGGGAACAGCGGCTGCCCCCACCGACTCCACGTGGCTCCCAGTTCACCCATCAACCCGACCAGGTTGGTCTCCGCGATCCCGAGTTCCATGTGCTGCCCGGTGGGCTTCTCCCGCCAGTGCATGATCGTCTCGGCGTCGTCGTCGAACCAGTTGCGACGCTCGTTCGGCGACCACACCCCCACCTTGTTCAACCACCCCGCCAGGTTCGTGGTGGAGGAGACGTCGGGGCTGACCGTGACCACCCGCTTCGCGGCGTCGGGCGCCTCCCGGGACAGGTCCAGCAGCGCCCGGCCCAGCGCGGCCTGCGTCGTCGACGTCCCGGACGGGGTGCGGCCGATGTCCGCCGGCACCGAAGGCGGGATTGCCGGTTCGACCTTCTCCCGCCTCAACCTCTCCGCGGTAGCGCGGCACACCCGGCCCGCCGCGCTGTCCGGGGCGAACCGCGCCCACTGGTCCGCCGGATCCATGCCCAGCTCCGCCGCCAACTGCTGATATTGCTCCACCGTCAGCAGCGACGAATGGTTCTGCGGATGCCCCTGCGTCGGCAGGCCGCGGCCCTTGATCGTGTAGGCGATGATCACCGTCGGGCGGGTGTCGTCGATCTGCGCATACGCCGCGCGGAGGGCGTCGAGGTCGTGACCGCCCAGGTTGCGGATCGCGCGCAGCAGGGTGTCGTCGTCCAGGTCAGCAATCAACGATGAGATCGCGGCGGCGGCGGGGCCGTCCCCGGGCAACCGCACCCGCACCTGCTCGGCGTCACAGCGCAGCAGCCGCTGGTACTCCGGGTTGGGCATGTCCAGAATCCGGGTGCGCAGCGCCGGCCCGCCCGGTCGGGTGAACAGCGACTCCAGCAGGGTCCCGAACTTCACGGTGAGCACCTGCCACCCGGCGGCCGAGAACATGGCCTCGAGCCGGCCGGCGGCGATGTTCGGGACCACCCGGTCCAAGGATTGCCGGTTCAGGTCGACGATCCACACGATCTCACCGAGTTCGGCGACGGAGGTGTCCAGGATCGCCTCCCACACCGCACCCTCGTCCAGCTCGGCGTCCCCGACGAGGGAGTACTGCCTGCCAGCGCCTGCCCCACCGATGGCGGTGTCGACGTAGCGGCGGGCGATGGCACCCCAGATCGGCGCGGTCGCCCCGATTCCGACCGACCCAGTCGAATAGTCCACCGGATCAGGATCTTTCGACCGCGACGGGTACGACTGCAAACCACCGAACTCGCGCAAGGTGGTCAGATACTTCTCGTCCAGCTCACCGAGGAGGTAGTTGATGCCGTGCAGCACCGGGGAGGCGTGCGGCTTCACCGACACCCGGTCGCCGGGTCGGAGCTGCTCGAACCAGAGCGAGGTCATGATGGTCGCGATCGACGCGCACGACGCCTGATGACCACCGACCTTGAGGCCCGTGGGGTTGGGGCGAACCCGGTTGGCGTGATGGATCATCGCCGTCGACAGCCACAACACACGCTGCTCGATCTCCACCAGTGCTTCCGGAGTGGTCGAGCGAGGGGAGAGCTGTGTAGTGCGGGAGTCTGTCATCGTTTCCGTCCTTGCCTGTGAGTTCCTGGCACCGACTCGATCCTCCCCGGCCCAGGTCGTGGGCGGGGTGGATCGGCGGTGACGGGCAGGCGGACCTTCTGGAACCGGACCTACCGCGGGGTGGCGTCACACCACCCGTGTGTTGCGAGTTCTTGTGCAGATCTCTCGTATCAGTCGACCATCGGCTTACACTTCGAGCAATACCGAACGCAGAATTTCAGCATTCTGCGAACCACCGCGACGTCACCGGCTCTGGAGGTTGGCACAATGCCCAGCAGCACCACCGTCGACTCCCTCGATGCCAAGATCCTCGGCGCGCTCACCGAAGATCCGCGCGCGACCGTGATCGCGCTCGCCGACAGGACGGGACTGTCCCGCAACACCGTGCAGGCGCGACTCGGCAAACTGGAGCGTCAGGGTGTGTTGCACTCCTTCGAACGCCGCATCGACCCCGGTGCGCTGGGTTATCCGCTGACCGCGTTCATCCTGACCAGCGTCACCCAGCGCAAACTCACCCCGGTCGCCGACGCGCTCGACGGCATCCCCGAAGTCGTCGAGGTGCACGGACTCAGCGGCGCCACAGACCTTCTCATCCACGTCGTCGCCCGCGACGCCGACGACCTCTACCGGATCGCCGGCCGCATCCTCGACATCGACGGGGTCGAGCAGACCACCACCTCACTGGTCATGCGCAAGTTGGTCGACTACCGACTCACCCCGCTCCTGGAACAACTCGTCGACGGCGCCTGAACGTCGCGGTCAGGCACCGACGTAGGTCGCGAGATGCTTGGCGGTGAGGGTGGACCGGGCGTCGACCAGTTCCGCCGGACTGCCCTCGAAGACGATCCGGCCGCCGTCGTGGCCAGCGCCGGGGCCGAGGTCGATGATCCAGTCGGCGTGCGCCATGACCGCCTGATGATGCTCGATGACGATGACCGACTTACCGGAGTCGACGAGCCTGTCGAGCAGGCCGAGCAGCTGCTCGACGTCGGCGAGGTGCAGTCCGGTGGTCGGCTCGTCGAGGACGTAGACGTCGCCCTTGTCGGCCATGGCGGTAGCCAGCTTGAGCCGCTGCCGCTCGCCGCCGGACAGCGTGGTGAGCGGCTGTCCGAGGCTGAGGTAACCGATTCCGACGTCGGCGAGCCGCTGCAGAATCTTGTGGGCCGCCGGGATCCGCGCCTCCCCGTCGGCGAAGAACTCCTCGGCCTCCGTCACCGACATCGCGAGCACCTCGGCGATGTTCCGGCCGCCGAGCGTGTACTCCAGCACCGACGCCTGGAACCGCTTACCCTCGCACTCCTCGCAGGGGGTTTCGACGGTCGCCATGACGCCCAGGTCGGTGTAGATCACACCGGCACCGTTGCAGGTGGGGCAGGCGCCCTCGGAGTTGGAGCTGAAGAGCGCCGGCTTCACGCCGTTGGCCTTCGCGAATGCCTTGCGGATCGGGTCGAGCAGTCCGGTGTACGTGGCCGGGTTGCTCCGCCGCGACCCGCGGATCGCGGTCTGGTCGATCGACACCACTCCGTCACGCCCGGACACCGAGCCGGTGATCAGTGAGCTCTTACCGGAGCCGGCGACGCCCGTGACCACGCAGAGCACCCCGAGCGGGATGTCGACGTCCACGCCCTGGAGGTTGTGCGACGTCGCGCCGCGGATCTCCAGCGCCTCGGACGAGGAACGGACCGATTCCTTCAGTGCGGCCCGGTCGTCGAAATGGCGGCCCGTGATCGTGTCGCTGGCACGCAGCCCGTCGACGGTGCCCTCGAAGCAGACGGTGCCGCCCGCGATACCGGCGCCGGGGCCGAGGTCGACGATGTGATCGGCGATCGCGATCGTCTCCGGCTTGTGCTCCACGACGAGCACGGTGTTGCCCTTGTCCCGCAGCCGCAGCAACAGGTTGTTCATCCGCTCGATGTCATGGGGGTGTAGCCCGATGGTGGGCTCGTCGAACACGTAGGTGACGTCGGTGAGCGAGGACCCGAGGTGCCGAATCATCTTGGTGCGCTGAGATTCACCACCCGACAGGGTCCCGGCGGGCCGGTCCAGGCTCAGGTATCCCAACCCGATTTCCACGAACGAGTCCAGGGTGTCACTCAACGACTCCAGCAGAGGCGCCGCCGACGGTTCCTTCAGACCGCGTACCCACACTGCGAGGTCGCTGATCTGCATCGCGCAGGCGTCGGCGATGTTGATGCCCTTGATCTTCGACGATCGAGCGCCCTCGTTGAGCCGGGTGCCGTCGCAGTCGGGGCAGGTGGTGAACGTGATCGCCCGCTCCACGAATGCGCGGATGTGCGGCTGCATCGCGTCGACGTCCTTGGACAGGAACGACTTCTGTATCTGCGGGATCAGCCCGGTGTACGTCAGGTTGATGCCCTCGACCTTGATCTTGGTCGGCTCCCGGTAGAGCAGGTCGTTGAGCTCTCTCTTGGTGTACTTGCGGATCGGCTTGTCCGGGTCGAAGTAGCCGCAGCCGCGGTAGATGCGCCCGTACCAGCCGTCCATGCTGTAGCCGGGGATCGTGAGTGCGCTCTCGTTGAGCGATTTGCTGTCGTCGTACAGCGCGGTGAGGTCGAAGTCGGTGACCGAGCCTCGACCCTCGCAGCGCGGACACATGCCGCCGGTGATGCTGAAACTCCGCCGCTCCTTCGTCTGACGGCCACCGCGTTCGACGGTGACCGCGCCCGCGCCGGAGATCGAGGCGACGTTGAAGGAGAACGCCTGAGGCGATCCGATGTGCGGCTTTCCGAGCCTGCTGAAGAGGATGCGCAGCATCGCGCTGGCGTCGGTGGCGGTGCCGACCGTGGAGCGCGGGTCGGCGCCCATCCGCTGCTGGTCCACGATGATCGCGGTGGTCAGCCCGTCGAGGACGTCGACGTCGGGCCGGGCCAGCGTCGGCATGAAGCCCTGCACGAAGGCGCTGTAGGTCTCGTTGATCATCCGCTGCGACTCCGCGGCGATCGTGCTGAACACCAGCGAGCTCTTGCCCGAGCCGGAGACGCCGGTGAACACCGTCAGCCTGCGCTTCGGGAGCTCGACGCTGATGTTCTCGAGGTTGTTCACCCGCGCACCCCGCACGCGGATCAGATCGTGGCTGTCGGCGGCGTGCAGCTCGGTCGACTGCGTGTCCGTCCTCGTGGCCGTGCTCATCCTGTCTCCCTCTGTGTGCGCGGACCGCGTTCGCGGTCTCCGTGGGTGTCGCGTGGATCGATCTGGCAGCTTCGAGCAGTACGTTCGGTTCTACGTCGTCGGCGCGGTCGCGGCAACGGTCCGCCGACCTGTCCGGCGGAGGATCAGCGCAGCTCCTGGATGCGGATCAGGTTGCCGGCGTGATCGCGGACGGCGCAGTCGCGAACCCCGTACGGCTGCTCGGTCGGCTCCTGGACGACGTCGGCGTCGCCGGCCTGCAGTCGCTCGAACGCGCTGTCCAGGTCTTTGGTGGCCAGGAGAATGCCGCCGTAGGTGCCTTTGGCCATCATCTCGACGATGGTGCGGCGCTCCTCCTCGGTGAGGCCGGGATCGACGGCCGGCGGGTGCAGCACGATGGAGACGTCGGGCTGGCCGACGGGGCCGACGGTGATCCAGTGCATCCCGTTGTAGCCGACGTCGTTGCGGACCTCGAAGCCGAGGGTGTCGCGATAGAAGGCCAGGGATTCTTCCGGATCGTTGTGCGGAAGGAAGCTCGAGTGAATGGTGATGTCCATGAACGCCACGTTAGTTGCGGCCCGCGACCTGTGCTTCTCGATTCCTGATCGGTCTTGTCACCTGTTTCGCGACGCACGACGGCATCCCCGCGGTCGTCCGCGCCGCCTCGCGCCGGTAGGTGCTGGGCGGCACACCGACCAGCTCGGTGAAACGTGTGCTGAAGGTGCCCAGTGATGCGCAGCCGACCTCGAAACAGACCTCGGTGACGCTGAGGTCGCCACGCCGCAGCAGCGCCATCGCGCGCTCGATGCGCCGCGTCATCAGATAGGCGTACGGCGACTCGCCGTACGCGAGCCGGAACTGGCGGCTCAGGTGCCCGGCCGACATGTGCGCGTCGCGGGCGAGTGCCTCGACGTCCAGCGGCTGCGCGTACTCACGGTCGATCCGGTCGCGAACGCGGCGTAGCCGCGCGAGGTCGCGCAGGTACTGCGGCTCGGCAGGTCTGCTGGTCACACACGCGATCGTGCCACGTCGCGCCGGAGTTGCCCAGCGTCGTCGGCGATCGGCCCCACTACTCTGACGAAGAGGGCTCGACGCATACCGATACAAGGGGACGACTTGACCAGCACACCAGATCGCGTCCGCACGGCATTCCCGGACATGAGCTCGCGAGCGTGGGAGCATCCCGCGGACCGCGCCGCGCTCGTCACCCTGCGCACGCTGAAGGGTTTCGACACCGTCTTTCGCACCATCTCCGGTTTGCTGCAGGAGCGTCAGCACCGCCTGATGTACCTGGCCACGTCGGTCCGGGTCGACGAACGGCAGTTCACCGATCTCCACGACCTCCGCAGCGACTGCGTCCGAGTTCTGGGCGCCGACGAGACGCCCGAACTGTTCGTGCTGCAGACCCCCGTCGTGAACGCCTTCACCATCGGCATGGACCGGCCGTTCATCGTCGTCACCACCGGGCTGCTCGACGTGATGAACTACGAGGAGCAGCGGTTCATCATCGGCCACGAACTCGGTCACGCGCTGTCCGGGCACGCGGTGTATCGCACGATCCTCATGCACCTGATGCGTCTGGCCGGGACCATCGGCTGGATCCCCATCGGCGGGTGGGCGCTGCGCGCCATCATCGCCGCTCTCCTGGAGTGGCAACGCAAATCGGAACTGTCCGGCGACCGGGCCGGATTGCTGTGTGGGCAGGACGTCCACACGGCGCTGCGGGTGCAGCTGAAACTGGCCGGCGGTTCACGGGTCAGCGAGATCGACACCGACGCCTTCCTCGCCCAGGCCGCCGAGTACGACGCCAGCGGCGACCTCCGCGACGGAGTGCTCAAGCTCCTCAACATCGAACTGCTCACCCACCCCTTCTCGGTACTGCGCGCCGCCGAGCTGAAGAAGTGGGTGGACAGCGGCGCCTACGCCGCGATCCTGCGCGGCGACTACCCCCGCCGCGGTGAGGACGACGACGCCAATATCAGCGAGGAGTTCCGCAAGGCCGCGAAGTCGTACAAACAGAACTTCGACGCGTCGAACGACCCGCTGATCCGCATGCTCCGTGAGATCGGCAGCGGACTGGGCACCACCGTCGACGCCGTCGGCAACGGTGTCGGCGACGTCGCGGCCGACATCAAGGAGCGCTTCACGCACTGGCGCAGGAACTCCGACGGCACGAAGGATGCGGGCAGCGACAGCTAGCCACGAACCCAACGGTGGTCGGGCGCGGTTTCGCGCGCCCGACCGCTCCGGTCAGTCGGCGATCGCCTCGGCCAGTTCCTCGACCTCCTGGATGACGGGTTCGGGCACCCGGACGGGGCCGGGTGTGTAGGTCACCGACCGCAGTGTGCCGGTGAATCGGAAGGTCCCGCGTCGTTCCCGCAGATCCCACACGACGGGTCCGCGGGCGTCGACGCCCACCGAGATTCCGGTCCACGGCGCCATGCCGACCAGCTGGAACTGGTCGTCGAGGGTGGCGACGTCGGTGGTGACCCCGGCGGAGTCGGTGAGGGCGACGGTGAAGTTCCACCGGACGGATTCGGTGGCCTCCGCCCGCACCTGGACGCCCACCACATCCGCACCGAGGGGCGCGGAGGTGTGCGCGACACGGCCGTAGCTGTTGACCGCGAACACGATCCGGCCGTCCTCGACGTAGAGCACGTACCCGCCGTGCGGGTCACCGTGCGCGACGAGCACCCCTTCGTCGCCTGCCGCGATCGCGTGGGTGGCGACGTCGATGGTGAAGTCGCGGTACTGGATCAGCACACTGGACCGATACCGTTCCAGCGTCGGCGTGCCCGCGAGGATTTTCACCGGCTCCGCGAGGCGACGCTCGTCGGGTCGACGCTGCACGGCCTTGCGGTCGTTGAGGATCGGGAACACGGTGTTGTGCCACGCCGCCCGATCCCACGCCTCGGCGAGTTCGCGCACCTTCTCAGGGAAGAGATGCGCGACGTCCGTGGTCTCGGCGGGGTCGGCTTCGACGTCGAACAGCTGCCACTGCGGATCGTCGACCCGGGTCGGATCAGTGTGCAGCGACAGCAGTTTCCAGCCGTCCCGGTAGAAGCCGCGGTGACCGCCGACCTCGGCGTACTGCTCCGTGTGTGGTGTGGGCTGCGCGGCGTCGCGCAGGACGTCGGCGATGCTGACGCCGTCACGCTCCTGGGCGGGAAGTCCGTTCCGGTGGCTCGGAGTCACGAGTCCGGCGAGATCCAGCAGGGTCGGGGTGATGTCGGTGACGTACGAGTAGTGCTTGCGCAGTCCGGTATCACCGTCGGCCCGCCGTAGTCCGGCCGGCCAGGACAGCAGGAACGGCACCCGGACACCACCGGCGAACGTCTGACCCTTGTAGAACCGGAACGGGGTGTTCGACGCCTGTCCCCAGCCGCGCGGGTAGTGGACGCCGATCTTCTCCGAGCCGATCAGTTCCTCGTCGTGCGGAACGTCGCGCACCCAGTCCGCCGGGACCGGTCCGTGCACGAATTGACTGAAGTACGAGCGTGTTCCCGCCGCACCGCCCTCGGCGGTGCCACCGTTGTCGGAGGTGAACACGATGATGGTGTTGTCGGTCTCGCCGAGTTCGTCGAGGGTGTCGAGTACCCGGCCCACGCTCTGGTCGATGCTGTCGACCATCGCGGCGTAGACCTCCTGGTACCGGGCGAACCGCAACTGCTCTTCTTCGGTGAGCTCGTCCCACGGCGGCGCGTCGTAGCCGGGTTCGGTGTTGCGTTCGGCCATCTGGGTACCGGGCGGGAAGAACCCTGCCTCGAGCTGTGCGTCGAAGCGGCTGCGTCGCACTGCGTCCCAGCCCTCGGTGTAGCGTCCGCGGTACTTGGCCAGGTCTTCGGGCTTGGCCTGGTGCGGTCCGTGCATCGCGATGTGCGAGAAGTACAGGAAGAACGGCTTGTCGGCGTCGTGGGCGCGTAGGCTCTTGATGCGCGAAATGGCCTTGTCCGTGATGTCGTCGGTGACGTAGTAGTCCGACGGATACTCCTCGACGTCGACCACGGAGTTATCCGAGATCAGCTCGTTCGGGTAGTAGAACGAATTCAACCCTTCGAGCGAGCCGTAGTAGCTGTCGAATCCACGCTGCAGGGGCCAGGAGTCGCGGGTGCGGCCCGGCGCGAGGTTGGTGTCGCGTGCGAGATGCCACTTGCCGACCGCGTGCGTGGCATACCCGTTCGCGCGCAGAATCTCCGCGAGGCTGAGCGCGTCGTCGGCGAGTTCCATCCGCAGTCCGGGGAAGCCGGGATCGAAGTTGGCGACGCTGCCGTAGCCGGCGCGGTGCGGGTTCAGGCCGGTGAGCAGCGCCGCGCGGGCCGGTGAGCAGACCGAGGTGGTGTGATAGTTCGACAGCCGGTAGCCGCTGTCGGCGAGCCGCTTCAGGTTGGGGGTGTCGATCTCGGAGCCGAACGGTCCGATGTCCGAGTAGCCCATGTCGTCGATGAGGATGACCACGATGTTCGGCGCGCCTGCGGGGGCTTTCGTCTCCGGCGTCCACCACGGCGTCGACTCCGCGCTCGTCCGCCCGACATGTCCGCCGAATCCGTCGTACCCTCGCGCGCCCGGAGGGAGCTGCTGCTCGCTGTCGATACCGCCGGTTCCGTTACTTCCCACTTCGGGCACGCGCGCAAATCCCTTCACTCACGGGGAGGGTTTCCCCATGTATTTGGGGAAATAGTACGGTCGCCCGCGAGACCTTCGAGTGGTTTGAATCACGTGGATTTCAAAGCATGTTCGGCAGGGACGGTTGTGACCTGCGTCGCGCCGAGGAGGCCTCGGAACGTGATCTGCGCTATGAAAGCGGCGACTTTTACACGTGCGTAAGAAATCCAGGACAAGCTTTGCGAAGGCTTGTCCACCGGCGGTCGTCGTCAGTGGCAAGTGCTAGGAAATGTGCTCCTGCCCACGTGTGACCGTCCAGAAAGCTGTACCACTGTGCTCCAGCTCATCTCGATACTCGACTTTCTCCGAAGGGTCGGCTCCACCGCACTGCCGTCAGTGCGCGCTTCGTTGCTTCGCTTCGCGGGGTACCTGGTGCCGATTGCGCAGACGGCGGTCACCGCGGGGGCGGCGTGGTGGGTGTCGGTCGAGGTGGCCGGTCACGAGCAACCGCTGCTGGCCCCATTGGCGGCGGTCGTGTGCCTGAGCGTCGCGCGGGGTGCACGCAGTCGCCGGGCCGGTGAGTTGATCGCCGGTGTCACCATCGGAACGATCGTGTCGGACGTCGTCGTCCGGTACATCGGCAACGGTCCGTGGCAGATCTGCCTCGTGGTGGCGGTGGCGATGTCTTGTGCGGTGCTCCTGGACGGTGGTTCGGTGATCGTCCTGCAGTCGGGTTCGTCGGCGGCACTTGTTGCGGCGATGGCATCCGCGACCGCCGCTCACCCGTTCGACCGCGTCGTGGACGCGTTGATCGGAGGTGCGTTGAGCCTGGTCGCGCTGTCCGTGTTGCCCACCGACCCCGTGCGCCGGACGCGTCGCTGCGCCGCCGCCGTGCTGGACAGCGTCGGCGCCGCCCTTCGGCAGACCTCGAAGGGACTGGCGGCCGGCGACATCTCCGCACTGGAGGATGCTCTCGCACTGGCCCGTTCGACGCAGTCGACCATCGACAGCATGCGCGTCGAGCTCCGCTCCGGATCCGAGGTGGCCCGGATCTCACCGATTTACTGGCGGGGACGACGCCGCATCGGCCGGCTGGCATCGATTGCCGACCCGATCGACAACGCCGCACGCAACACCCGGGTCCTGGTGCGGCGCGCCCTGATCGCCACGTACGACGGCGAGCGAATCGACCCGCAGTTGGCGGACGCCGTCTCCGAACTCGCGAACATCGCCGACCGCATGCGGCTGATGATTCTCACGACTCCCGCGAAGAAACCCAACGAAATCCAGATCAGCGACGAACTCGAGCGATTCGCGCGCTCACTGCCGCAGCAGGCCGTCTCGGCGGGCTTCTCCTCGGCAGTCGTCTCCGCGCAGGTCCGGTCGATCGTCATCGACTTCTTCGAAGTGTGCGGCATCCCGCGTGCCGTCTGCCGGCCGATGCTGCCCCGCCCCGCCCACTACGCGGGCGCAGCGTAGCCCGGCGACCTCAGGACATCTCGAGCCGGCACTGTTCGGGCGCGCGAGAGTTGTCGATGACGCAGAACCGGTTGCCCTCGGTGTCCTCCAGCACGACGAAGTCCGATTCCTCGGGGTACCGGTCCCACGGCACCCGCTGCGCGCCGAGACCGACGAGTCGTTCGATTTCCGCAGCCTGGTCCTCGCTGTCGCGGGCGTGCAGGTCGAGGTGCAGCCGAGGCTCGGGTTCCGCGTCGTGTTCGCTCTGCTGGATCGCCAGCACCGGCCGGCCGTCGGGCAGCGTCAGGTTGGTGAAGCCGTTGTCGCCGACGGGCGGGAGCGCAGTCAACCCGAGTGCCTCGGTCCAGAACCTCGTCGCACGCCCGACGTCGCGTGCCCCGATCACGGTCGTTCCCACGATGAGCATGAACCGAATTTATCCGCTCCGCCGGGCCGACGTGGACGATGTGGGGTGTGGAATTCGAAGATGTGGTGTTGCGACCCCTCGCCGAGCGGTTGTGCCGCATCGACGGCGTCGTCGGCGTCACCCTCGGCGGCAGCCGCGCCCGAGGAACGCACACGGCGGAATCCGATTACGACCTCGGGGTCTACTACCGCGGGGCTCTCGACACCGACGCGCTGAACGCCCTCGCGCAGGAGTGGGCGGGCGCGGGGGCCTCGGCGACCCGGACGGGTGAGTGGGGACCGTGGGTCGACGGTGGTGCGTGGCTGTCGATCGACGGCCAGGCGGTCGACTGGCTGTACCGCGACCTCGACCGGGTGACCGCGGTGTGGCAGGACATCCAGCAGGGTGTGTACGGGTTTCACGCCCAGACCGGTCATCCGTTCGGGTTCGCGGACTTCGCGTACGCGGGCGAACTCGCGTCGGCGGTGATTCTCGCCGATCCGTCCGGACGCATCGCTGCCCTCCACACGGACATGCAGCACTACCCGGACCTCCTGCGTGAAGCCCTGGTGCGGCGACTGTGGGAGGCGGACTTCGTCACCATGCTGGCCCGCAAGGCGATCCCGCGTGCCGATGCGACGTATGTGGCGGGATGTCTGTTTCGCGCGGTGTGCCTGTGCGCCCACGCCTTACACGCGCATGCCCGGCGCTGGGTGATCAACGAGAAGGGCGCCGTTGCTGCCGCCGGTGCCCTGCCGAACGCCCCGACCGACTTCAGCGCCCGCGCTCACGCCGTCCTCGGCCGGCTCGGAACGACACCGGACGAACTGACCGCCGCCCTCGCCCTGGCCGAGCAACTCGTCGAGGACACCCGTAACGCCTGCCCCCTGACGTGATCGTGCGAACCCTCAGGCGTTCTCCCCGAACCGCCCGCGGGCCTCGACCGGAATCAGCGGATTCTCCGCCCGCGCCTTGATCTGCTGGACCGCCCATGTATTGCCGTCGGGATCGGCGAAACCGAAGAACGTTCCCCCGTCCCGCTCGTCGAACACGGTGATCTCACTGACCTCGACGCCTCGATCGAGCAACTCCTGCCGGGCCGCCGCGGCATCGGCGACCACCAACTGCAGCCCCTTCAACGACCCGGGCGTCATCTCCGTCTGCGACGGGAGATCGCCGATCACGATCGAGCAGCCCGAACCGGTGGGGGTCAGCTGAACGACGTGCATGTGCTCGTTGACGGTGTCGTGATCGAGATGGAAGCCGAGCTTGTCGCGGTAGAACGCGACGGATCGATCGATGTCACTGACGGGCAGAACGACCACTTCGAGTGTCCAGTCCATGATGCGAGTTCCTCCGTATAGGTGAGGAGCGAAATTGCTCCGCATCAGATGGTGGCGCATCGGGGACATTGGTGCCGTCGTTCTGCCCAGAACTCGGGGTTACCAGCCGCGCAACCGGTCCGGGGTGACGCGGATGAGCGTCGAGTAGTCCTGCTGGAACCTCTCGGGCGTGTATTCCAGGCCGACCATGTCCCCGCTGTACTTCTCGACGTACGCCGCCCACTCCGCCGACGTCGGACCGTCCGCGTCGACGCGGGCCGTCCCGGTGAACACCGACACCTCACCGCCCTGCGCGCTGCTGTTGAAATTCAGCGCGACCTGCGGATTCTTCTCGATGTTCGCCAGCTTGGCGGTGCCCGGTTGGCTGAAGATCAGGAACTCGGTACCCGACCACTCGAACCACACCGGGGTGGGAACCGGCGTGCCGCTGCGACCGACCGTCGTCAACCAGACGATGGTCTCCCGCTCCAGTCGGTCGGCTACGGATTCGGTGATCGCGGACGCTGAAAGAGTCATGGCGTTCTCCTGTGTCGTTTCCGATGATCACCCGGTATCAACCGCGGACCGGTGCGCGATCTTCCCCGACGCGGATCGAATGCGTTCAGCCGTGCGTATGGAGCGGCTTCCCCGACAGCGCGAGCATTGCTTCGCCCAGTGCCTCGTTCTGCGTGGGGTGTGCGTGGACGAAGGGCGCCACGTCGGAGGGCAGTGCCTCCCAGGCGACGGTGAGCTGCGCTTCGCCGATGAGTTCACCGACGCGGTCGCCGACCATGTGCACTCCGACGACGGGGCCGGTGTCGCCGGCTCGGACGACCTTGATTCCGCCGGTGGTGTTCAGGATCTGGCTCTTGCCGTTGCCGGCGAGGTCGTACACGACGGACGTGACGTCGCCGCACCGTTCACGGGCTGCGTCCTCGGTGAGTCCGACGGACGCGACCTCGGGATGCGAGTACGTCACCCGCGGAACGAGATACTCGGCCACGGGAACGGGATCGAGGCCGGCGATCGCTTCGGCGACGAAGACGCCGTGCTGAAAGCCGCGGTGCGCCAACTGAAATCCGGCCACGACATCCCCGACGGCATACACGCCGTCGACGCCGGTGCGCAGACGCTGGTCGGTACCGACGAAGCCGCGGTCGAGAGTGATTCCGTGTTCGGCGAATCCGCTGTCGGCGGTGCGGGGTCCGCGCCCCACGGCGATGAGCAGGACGTCCGCGTCGAGGGTCTCCCCGCCCTCGAGTTCGACGAGGACACCGTCTGCGGATTCCTTCGCAGACTCGAATTTCACACCCGTGCGGGCGGAGATGCCACGCTTGCGGAAGGCCCGCTCGAGTTGCTTCGAGCACCACGGATCCTCCGCCGCGACCAGGCGGGGAAGAGCCTCGACCACGGTCACCTCGGCACCGAACGACGCCCAGACGCTGGCGAACTCGACCCCGATCACCCCGCCGCCGAGAACGATGGCCTTCTTCGGGACGAACCCGAGGTTCAAGGCGTCGTCGCTGGTGACAATGCGCCGACCGAGTTCGATGGACGGCACCGTGCGGGCGTACGACCCGGTGGCCAGCACCACGGACGTCCCCGTGTAGCGGACACCGCTCACCTCGATCGTCCGGTCTCCGACATACGTGCCGTGCCCGGACACGAGGCTGATCCGATGATGCGCCACCAATCCCTGCAGGCCCTTGTACAGCCGGTCGATCGTGCCGTTCTTGTACTCGTGCACCGCGTCGAGGTCGATGCCGTCGAACGTCGTGCGCACACCGAAAGCTGCACTGGTGCGGGCGGTGTCGGCGACCTCGGCGGAATGAAGCAGTGCCTTGGTGGGGATGCAGCCCCGGTGCAGGCAGGTTCCGCCGACCTTGTCGGCCTCGATAAGCGTGACCGACAGTCCGAGTTGCGCGGCGCGGAAGGCGCAGGCGTACCCTCCGGATCCGCCGCCCAGAATCAGGACGTCGCTGTGTGTGCCGGTCATCTACAGCCTCCCCAGGACGGCGATCGGGTTTTCGAGGTAGTCGGCGAACAGTCGGAGGAATCCGCCGGCGACGCCACCGTCGCACACTCGATGATCGAAGCTCAACGACACCTGGGTGACCTTCCGGACCGCCAGTTGTCCGTCGACGACCCACGGTTTGTCGACGATGCGGCCGACACCGAGGATCGCCGCCTCCGGATGATTGATGATCGGAGTGGACCCGTCGACCCCGAACACGCCGTAGTTGTTGAGGGTGAACGTGCCGCCCGACAGGCGCGCCGGCGGGAGTGTTCCTTCGCGGGCCAGATCCGTGGTGCCCCGCAGGTGTTGTGCCAGTTCGACGGTCGTGAGCGCATCGGCGTTCTCGATCACCGGGACAACCAGTCCGCGCGGAGTCTGCGCCGCGATGCCCAGGTGCACGTGGTTGTAGCGGACGATCTCGTTGCGTGCGGTGTCGACGGTCGAGTTCAATTCCGGGTACTGCTTCAACGCCGCGAGGGCCAGGCGCGCGAGCAGTGCCATCAGACTGACCTTCTCATCGCCGGGCAGAACAGCGTTGATCGCTCCGCGGGCTGCGAGGAGATCGGTGGCGTCGACATCCACCCACGTGGTCGCGTCGGGGATTTCCCGGCGACTCGTCGACAGTTTCTCGGCGACCGCTTTCCGCAGGCCCTTGATCGGAATCCGCTGCGCGTCGGCGGGCGTTGTGGCGAGGGCCCGCTCGACGTCGGCGCGGGTGATGACCCCGCCGGGTCCGGTGGCGGTCAGGGTGGTCAGATCGACGGCGTTGTCCCGAGCCAGGTTCCGCACGATCGGGGAGATCACGCGCACGCCGCCCGTGGATCTCGGTGCAGGTGTGATATCGGGGCGGCGCACACGCCGGCGCCGCTGCCGGGTGTCCTCGCTGGTGCCGTAGCCGATGAGCACGTTGCCCGATCCGGTCCCAGCGCGTTCTTCTTCGCGGTACTGCTCGTGCGCGGCGGGGGTTCCGCTGACGGTGATCAGGGGTGTGCCGACCTTCAGCGTCGAGCCTTCGTCGCCGTGCAGGGAGATCACGGTGCCCTCGAAGGGAATCGGCACCTCGACCGCGGCTTTGGCGGTTTCGACCTCGACCACCACCTGGTCGATGGTGACGGTGTCGCCGACCCGGACTTTCCATTCGGCGATGTCGGCCTCGGCGAGTCCCTCGCCGAGGTCGGGCAGCAAGAACACCTGGTCGCTCACTGGTGCACCATCCTTGTGTCGGTGGTTTCAGATGGACTGCCGATGCACCCGAGGTGCCGCCGGGTCACTGCCCTGCTCGCTTGACACGATCGATGTCCGGCATGAGTTCTGCAGGACCCGG
>RRBB01000016.1:0-88997 GCA_006543605.1 Rhodococcus sp. WS4 | reverse complement strand
TCCTTCTCCCCGACATACTCGGCGATGGTCCAGCCGTTCTTCCGCTCGATCGGCGCCAGCAGCCCCCGAAGATACTGCCCGGCATGCCGGAGCGAGTTTTCGTGAACAAACAACGGCTCGATGCGGGCAAGGACCTTGTCGAACTCGGACGCCCATTCCTCCAGATCTACGACAGACACCGCATCAGGATCGAGCACCGGACCATTCTCAACACGCGCAGCCACCACTGCAAGATCCCACACGCTGCCCCAAGATCAAGTCAGACACGCCGACCGATAGCCCTGTAGTACTAGCCGATCCGTACAGCCGTGTGGAGTGGAGTGATGCCGGGTAGCGGCGACCGACCCCTCCGGAGCGCGCCGGATGTCATCCCGGCAGTGTCTCGCCGCCCAGCGGCGCCAGTACTTCACCGGAGTAGTACGACGACAGCATGCCGGCCGCGAAGAACACGTACGAGGGTGCGATCTCGTCCGGTTGCGCAGCCCGGCCGTAGGGGGCCTGCTTGCCGAACTCGGCCACCTTGTCCTCGTCCATGGTGGCCGGGATGAGCGGTGTCCACACCGGTCCGGGTGCCACACAGTTCACCCGGATCCCGCGGTCGAGCAGGGCCTGTGCGAGCGAGTACGTCAGCGCGGTGACGGCGCCCTTGGTGGCGGAGTAGTCGATCAGAGTCTTGTTGCCGCGCAGCCCGTTGACCGATCCGGTATTGATCACCGCCGAACCCGGGGCGAGGTGCGGGACCGCTGCTCTGGTCACGTGGAAGAAGCTGTCGATGTTGACCGAGAATGTGCGGCGCCACTGCTCGTCGGACAGGTCGAGGAAGTCGTCCACCGGCTGCTGGTAGGCGACATTGTTGACCACGACGTCCAGGCCGCCGAGCTCGGACACCGTGCGGTCGACCACTTCCCGGCACCACGCGGGGTCGGCGAGGTCCCCGGCGTACGTGGAGCAGGTGCGGCCCTCCGCCGCCACCAGGTCGGCGGTGTGCGCAGCGTCCTCGGTTTCCTCGAGGTAGGCGATCGCGACGTCGGCGCCTTCCTTCGCGAACGCCACCGCGACGGCCCGCCCGATGCCGGAATCGCCACCGGTCACCAGAGCCTTCTTGCCGGCCAACAGTTCTCGTCCGCGGTAGGACCGCATTTCGTCGTGCGGTTGCTCGGCCATTTCCGCTGTGGCACCGGGGTACTCGATGGTGTGGGGTGTGCGTTCGCTCATCGGCATGTCCAGTCGGCGGGGTCGTGGAATTCAGATGTCATGTGTCTCCGGGTACCGCGCACGGCGTTCTCTCAAACGGACCGGAAATGGAGTACTCGCGCGAGGGATTCGTGAAAGGTTGGCACCATGAGCTCAGTTGCCCACGTTCCGGCGTCGACACTCGACGACGTGCGGGAAACCGCGCGAACGCCTGCTGTCGCGTGGCTCCGGCGGGGCGCGGTCGCGTTGCTCACGCTGTGGTGCTGCTCGGCCTGGCCGGATTCCTCGGTGTCCGCAGTGCCACCGTCTCCGCGTGGGGTGGCGGATACGAACACACCCTGACGTATCCGCGGATCGCACGAGCAGGCCTGGACGTGCCTTGGGAACTGACGGTGCACAAGCCAGGCGGGTTCACCGAACCCGTTGTGGTCGTCGTCGAATCCGACTACTTCGACATGTTCGAAACCCAGGGATGGACGCCGGAACCGTTGGCCGAAACCAGTGACGCCCAGCGCACCTACATGACCGTCGACCCACCACCCGGAGACACCCTGACCCTCGGTTTCGACGCCTACATTCAGCCCTCGAGCCAGCGCGGCACGTCGGGCTCGGTATCCGTTTCGGAGAAGGGAATCGACGTGGCCACCCTCGACTTCACCACCTGGCTGGTGCCCTGATGGAGATCGTGATCCGCGCGGCCGTCCTCTTCCTGTTCCTGTGGGTGATCACCCGGATCGTGGGCCCGTCGACGGCCGGCTCGCTGAGCACCTTCCAACTCGTGCTCTATGTGGTCATGGGTGACCTCGTTCAGCAGGGCGTCACCCAGCAGGACTACTCCGTCACCTCCGCGGTCCTGGCGGTCGGGGTGTTCGCTCTCCTCACGATCGCCCTCGCCTGGGGTAACGCCCGCTTCCCGCGCGTCCGCGGTGTCACGCACGGTATCCCCGTCATCATCGTGCGCGATGGCGTCCCCGATCTGGATCGGCTCCGCACCGAACGGATGTCGCTCGACGACCTGATGGCCGACGACCGCCAGAAAGGGATCCGCCGCTTCGACGAGATCGAACTCGCCGTGCTCGAGCCCAACGGGCGTGTCGTTCTTCACCCACGCCGGCACGGGAAGCGAAGGCGCACCGGAGCAGCCCGGTATCGCGTGAGCGGTCCGGTGGCGCGGTTGCCGCTACCGTGGTCGCATGCCCGCCGTACCACCGGAGCGATCACGCACTTCCCCACCGTCGCCGCATCGAGCCCGTGCCATGGCCGAGTCGTTCGGTGTGGACGCCGAACGCTACGACCGGACACGACCTCCCTACCCGGACACCCTGATCGAGCGGATCGTGTCCCACAGTCCCGGGCCGGACGTACTCGACGTCGGTTGCGGCACCGGCATCGAAGCACGCCAGTTCCGGGCGGCAGGTCGCCGGGTGCTCGGCGTCGAACCCGACCCACGGATGGCGAACTTCGCGCGGCGGAGCGGCATCGAGGTGGAGGTGGCGACGTTCGAAACCTGGGATCCCGCCGGCCGGAAGTTCGACCTGCTGGTCGCCGGGACGGCCTGGCACTGGGTCGATCCGGTCGCCGGCGCGGTGAAAGCGGCCGAGGTGCTGCGCCCCGGTGGCCGCCTGGCCGTGTTCTGGCACGTCTTCGATACCCCGCCCACCGTGGCGGACGCCTTCGCGGCGGCCTACCGGCGAGTGGTGCCCGACTCGCCGTTCCCCGTCCCACCGTCGGGATCCTCCGCGGAGCTGTACCAGCCGATACTCGACAACGCCGCCGACGGAATCCGAGGGGTGCCCGGGTTCGGTGCCCCCGAGCAGTGGCGCTTCGATTGGGAACGGTCCTACACGCGGGACGAATGGCTCGACCAGCTGCCGACGTCCGGCGCACTCACCCAGCTGCCGCCGGACAACCTGGCAGAGCTGCAGGACGCTGTCGGGGTCGCGATCGACGCGATGGGCGGCAGCTTCACGATGCCCTACAGCACGGTCGCGGTCACCGCGGTGCGCACGAGCACCGTCTGACCTCGGCAGCTGATCGACGGCTGCCGTCCAGGTCGGTAGTGTGGGTTGTCATCCGGCCGCCTGTGGCGGCCACGCTTCCGGAGCGCCTCGATCGCACAGGAGGAGCGGATGACGGAGACCGACACCTCGCAGGAAGAGTGTCTCGTCGACTCGTTGCGTGCACGTGACGAGTCGGCGTTCGCGGAACTGGTCGACCGGCACACGCCGATGATGCTGCGCGTGGCGCGCGGATACGTGGCCAGCAACGAGGTCGCCGAAGACGTCGTGCAGGAGACCTGGATCGCCGTGCTCCAGGGCATCGATCGATTCGAAGGCCGCTCGACGCTCCGCACCTGGTTGTTCCGGATCCTCGTCAACGTCGCCAAGAAACGCGGTGTGCGGGACCGGCACGATTCCGACGCCACCCTCGCCGCCTACACGGGCGGCGCCACCGTCGACCCGGCCCGGTTCCGGCCGGCCACCGACCCGGAGGACGCGCACCACTGGGCGACACCACCGACCAGCTGGGCGCGGACCCCGGAGGGCTCGGTGCTCGGTGCGGAGGTCCTCGACGTCACGAGCCGCGAACTCGAGCACCTGCCCGAGCGACAGAAGGCCGTCGTCGTGCTGCGCGACGTCCTCGGCTACGACGCCGAGGAAGTGTCCGAGATGCTCTCGATCACCCCGGCGAACCAGCGGGTGCTGCTGCACCGGGGTC
The DNA here is from genome assembly GCA_006543605.1 of Rhodococcus sp. WS4. Classification (GTDB taxonomy): domain Bacteria; phylum Actinomycetota; class Actinomycetes; order Mycobacteriales; family Mycobacteriaceae; genus Rhodococcus_F. The sequence continues at coordinate 85,085 of RRBB01000016.1, read as the reverse complement.
GGGCACACGTGCGTCAGGTGCTCGAGGATTATCTTGGAACGGGAGCGTGAAACATGGACTGCCAGGATCTCGTCGAACTCGTCACGGCGTATCTCGAGGACCACCTCGATCCGGACGCCCGGGACCGATTCGAAACCCACCTGGGCGTATGCCCCGGATGCGCCAACTACCTCGAGCAGATGGAGCAGACGGTGCACACCCTCGGCGAGCTGCCCGCGGAGAAACTCGACCCGGCGCTGCGGGACCGCCTGCTCGCCGCGTTCCGTGAATGGCGCTGACCGCGGTCCGGTCATCGAAAAAAATTGTCCGTCCGGGTGTAACGTTTCGCGCCCTCGCGGACACCGTTCGTATAGCCGTGGACGCTGGGCCCGCGGCATTCGGACAGGACCTCGACCATGAGCACCAGACAGTTCCACCAGATCACCGCACACGCCACCAGCAGCTCGCTGAACAAGCGCCTCGCCACCGTCATGGTGGCCGCAGCCGCATTCGGCATCCTCCCCGTCGGCATCGCAGCCACCACCCCGGCCGCCGCACACCCGGCAACAGCAGTGGCCACCCAGGAAATCGGCCGCGACATTCCCCGCGACGACGACGACCGAACCCGAGATCGTCAGCGCGACCAGCGGCAGGAACGCCGGTCCGAGAACATCGAGCCGGCGCCGTTTGCGTGGACCATCATCCCGATGTGACGGTTGACGATTCGACTTCAGAGGATTCACGCGCGAGTGCGCAGTAACGCAGCGCCCACCCGGCGTGTCGCATGCAGTTCTGCGCAGTCGCACCACGCGACCTTCTCCTGCAAGGTCGTCGACAACGCCCGCGCCATTTCCAACCGATACCGGAGTTCGGGCTCGCTCACTCGCCGGCCGACTGAGCGTCACGCATCATCTGCGCGAGCTCCTCGGAATCGACCACATCTCCACCCTCGACCTCGGTGCGGCCGGCAAGGTGCGCAGCGAGCAGATCGGTATCCGACAGCAGCGCGATCGTCTCCCGCAACGGTTCGTAGTCGTCGGCGCCCAACAGAACCGCAGCGCGGCGACCGTTGCGGGTTATCTCGAACCGCTCATGCGTGCGCTCGGCCTCGTCGACCAACCTCGACAGCTGCGCACGGGTAACAGCAATAGGAAGAGTCGTCACGCCATAATTCTGGCCCAACTCTCGCAATCCGTACACGGGTGGGCAGTTGAGCGCCCATATCGAGTGGGCTCAGGGGTCCGCGACTACACCGAGCCTGTTCCGCATGGAAATTCACGCGCGAGTGCGCAGTAATGCAGCGGCGGCCCGGCGTGTCGCATGCAGTTCTGCGCACTCGAGCCCCTGCACCACGGGGGTCGCGAACCATGCTCCACCACAATTACTTTGGGCTCTCCTACCTACGGTGGTACCCGTCGTGGATCAGCACGTCGACGCCCCGCCAGCCCCAATACACCCGGTGGGCCTGGATCAGGCCGACCTCGATCTCCATGACCTCGACGAAGTCCATCTGCTCGCCGTCCGGCGTGACGCGTGGGTACTCCCAGGTCGCTCGCCGACCGTCGGTGAAGAAACCGTCCCGGTGGTAGTGGCGTATGTCGGGGGTGCGCGCGACCACCTCGGCCAAGAAGGGACGCAGTTCGTCGTGGCCGCGACAGATGCCCCGGCCGCCCTGGAGGTGGGCGACGACCGGACTCTCCAACGTCGCGTCCGGTGCGTGGCAGGCCAGTAGAGCGTCCAGATCGTGTGCTGCGAGAGCGCGCTCCCAGGCCTGCGTCACGGCCTCGATCGCGGAGTGCAGTGGGGTGCCCGTTGCGGACTCGTCGTCTCGTGTCGTGTCCATGGGACCAGTGTGCTGCCGGATTATTTCGGTGTGGCCCGAAATGTCCGGGACCTACGCTGGTGTCATGGCCGTCCACTCCGCGACCGACGGGCCCGCCGGCGACGCCGACGTCGCCCGGATCGCCGCATTGATCGGTGATCGAACCCGAGCCCGGGTCCTCATGGCGCTCGCCGACGGACGTGCGCTGCCGGCCGGGATGCTGGCCTCCGAGGCCGGGGTCACCGCGTCCACCATCAGCGAACACCTCACCCGGCTGGTGGACGCCCACCTGCTCACCGTCGAGCGGTCCGGCCGCGCGCGCTACTTCCGCCTGGCCGACCCCTCGGTCGCGGAAGCACTCGAGGCGATCGCCCGGATCTCACCGCCCGAACCGATCCGCTCGCTCCGCCAGGGCACCCGCGCCCACGCCCTGCGCCGAGCCCGTACCTGTTACACCCACCTCGCCGGACGCCTCGGTGTCACCGTCATGGCCGCGTTCCTCGAGCAGGGATTGCTCACGGGTGGGGACGGGCACCACGACAGCGAAGGTGCCGGCACCGACCGCCTGTCCGCTCCCGGCGCCGACCTCAGCTACCGGCTGACCGCCCGCGGCCGCAGCCGGTTGGCCGCCTTCGGCCTGGACCTGCCCGCACCTCGCCGGGAACCGCAGGCGATCCGCTACTGCGTCGACTGGTCCGAACAACGCCACCACCTCGCCGGACCCCTCGGCGCCGCACTGACTCAGCGAATGTTCGACCTGGAATGGTTGCGCCGCACCGACCAACGACGCGTCGTGCATCTGACCGAACCCGGACGCCATGGCCTGCACGACACCTTCGGCGTCCCCGAGAACTGGGACGACCCCACCTGAAGAGATTTGTCTGTCGATGTGATCGGGAAGCCCGGTTGGTCCGTCAGTGCAACCGGTTTCCGAATGCCGTCGCAGGGGTAGGCGTGGTGGGACGAGTTTCACTGATTCGACGAATTGTTCAGTCGTGCTCGTCGATTCGGTAGGAGATGAGGAAGGGCACGAAAATGGTCGACCAGTACGCCCGGCAGGATCCCACCAGACAGTACCCCGCTCCCGATCGAGAAGGTCAGCCCGAGATACAGCACCCGGGACTGACCGCCGACATGGTGACCACCCCGGATCACGGCGAGAAGTCCTATCGAGGGAGCGGCCGCTTGGAGGGCCGCCGCGCCCTGATCACCGGTGCGGATTCGGGCATCGGACGAGCGGTGGCTCTCGCGTTTGCCCGCGAGGGTGCCGATGTCGTGGTCAGTTGCCTGGACGCCGAGGAGTCGGATGCACGGGAGACGGTTCGCCTGGTGGAGGAGGCCGGCCGGCGTGGCGTCGTCGCTACCGGAGACATCACGTCGGAGGACCACTGCCAGACTCTCGTGGACCTGACGGTCGGTGAATTCGGCGGTATCGACATCCTCGTGAACAACGCGGCTTTTCAAATGGTGCAGACGGGCGGCATCGCGGACATCACCACCGAGCAGTTCGACCGGGTCCTGCGGACGAACCTCTACGCGCTGTTCTGGTTGTGCAAGAAGTCCGTCGCGGTCATGGAACCGGGATCGACGATCGTGAACACGTCGTCGATCCAAGGTATGAATCCTTCTCCGGGGCTTCTCGATTACGCGACCACGAAGGCGGGAATCATCGATTTCACGAAGGGTTTGGCGGCCGATGTGGCGAAACGGGGAATCCGGGTCAACGCCGTGGCACCGGGCCCCATCTGGACGCCGCTGATCCCCGCGACCATGCCCGCCGACGGCTACCGGCAATTCGGAGACGATGTGCCTCTGGGGCGGCCCGGCCAGCCCGCCGAACTGGCGCCCGCGTACGTTTTCCTCGCATCGAACGAATCCAGTTATGTCACCGGAGAAGTACTCGGCGTCACCGGCGGGATACCCTTCACCTGAGACCGCCGACTCGGATGGGGCGTCTACACGGCGGGAGCGCCGCGGCCGTGCCTGCTCCCCCGGTATGCGCCGACCCGCACACCGGCGAGCCACTCGGGACGCAGCGCCAATTCCGGTGGACGGTGAAGTACCGGGTCGAACACCGGGTGCTCATCATCCGGGGTGTCCCGTACCTGCGTCAACGTCACCGTCCCGGCAGGTACGGGTGGTCCTGCCCACGAGACGAGGTGCAGGCGAAACCGCAGTGGCGCTTCGGCGATGGCCTGTCGCAGCGCTTCCAACGTGGTCGTCTCGGGCTGGGGGCCGATCGGTTCGGTCAGCACCCATCTGATATCCGTCCCTCTCGACGAATAGGGCATCAGGCTGCTGTACCGGGCGCCGGCCCAACCCGTTGCCGGGAGCGGCAGAATTCGCGTCACCGTCGAGGTGCCGGAGGTAGCCAACAGAAGATCCCACTCCGTATCCGGTGAATCGAGCGGGATCTTCAGAGCGAGCCCCAGCACGTCCGGCATTCCCGGCGGTGTGCCGACACCCCCGGACAGCCTCGCGACCACATCCATCCGCCTACCTGGCGACAGCGTCCACCATGGGGAGTCGAATTCGATCTGTCCGGTGGCTACCAGGCCGCGCGGGTGGAACACGCGGGCACGGCCCCGCAGGACGGCGGCGGCCACCTGAAACGGTGTCTTGACGAATACCCTCCGGACCGCATCCACAGCCTGCCCCGTCAGATTCACAGTTCCCGTCCTTCGTGAGCGATGGCCGCCGCTATTTGATCACTGCGTCGACGGTCTTCTTCAGCGCCGAAGGCTGTGCGGGAGACGTGGGCGCCTTGTCTTTCAGTTCGAGCAGCCTCGCACCGATTTCTTGGAGTCGTTTTCGCCCCAGTTCTTCTCGCACCTTGGGGAACCACTCCTGCTCTTCCTCCTCGATGTGGTGCTCGACGTTCTCGATCAGCACTGTGGCCTTTGCGTCGAACCGCTCGTCGCTCGGTTTCATGCCCGCCAATTCGACCACCAGCACATCGGCGACGTGATGCTCTTCATAGGATTCGAGGATGTCGTCCTCGAGATCGGGGGCGAGTTCACGCACTTCCGGGTACATGCACTCGTTCTCGATGTAGGTGTGCACCGTCAGGGTCTCGATGATCTTGTCCACGATGCGACCCTTTTCCACGTCCGCGTGTGGTCCCGCACCGCGAAAGTCGCGGAACAGTTTTCGGATCTCCTTGTGGTCGTTCTTCAGGAGCACGATTGCATCAGTCGACATGAAAACCTCACAATTGGGTTCAGGGGTTGCGGGCAAGTGCGACGTCTGTCTCGCCACTACGCTGTACCCACTTATCACCGCTTACCCGCAGACCGAAATCTGACACAAAAGAGATATCGAGGGCCGGAGCCGGCCGAGCCGGGCGCGGACAGGGACGTGCGATGAGCGTTCTCACTGAGGGGTATTCGTGCGTGCATGAGCAACGGGCGCGCGCTGAAAGTCGTCGTGATCGGCTGACCCCGGTGCACGGCGCATTCAACCTGGCCGCCGAGCCACCCGTGGACGGCGATTTTCTCGCCCAGTTCCTCGGGGCCCGCCGCGTTCGGATCGCGCCCGCGATCGCCCGATCCGCTCTGGCGGCGGGCTGGCACCTGCACGCCGTCCCCGCCTCGCCGGGGCTGTTCGAGACCGTACTGCGGGTGCCGCTGATGGATTGCTCCCGGGCGCGAAGCGAGCTGCAGTGGGCTCCGCGACACGAGTTCACGACCGGTATCGGCCAACGGGCATGAACGGGCAGAGAACCCGGACCGGCGGTTTGGGTTCGGCGGTTGAGGGCAAGCTGTGCAGGAGGGCGGTCGGACGATGGTCCCGCTGACCGCTCGTGCCACACAACAGTCAGGAGATGTCATGCAGAAAACGTTGATCTTCGCAGCGGGCGCGGCCGTGGGCTTCGTCGTCGGCACCCGGTCCGGCCGGCAGACGTACGAGAAGATGAGGCATCAGTCCGTCGAGCTCTGGCACAACCCGACCGTGCAGCAGAAGGTGAGCGGGGCGACGGAAGCCGTGAAGGACAAGGCGCCGCAGGTGCAGCACAAGGTCGGCGAGCTGGCGAAGAAGGTTACCCACCACGACACCGACTCGAGCTCGACCAGCGCGCCCACCAACGGAGCGTCCCTGGATGAAGCTCCCGCCCCCATCACTCCGACGGCCACGCAACCGACGACCGCTTCTCCGCCGACGGGTGGCAAGCACACCCCCGGCCCGAACTGACGCTCGAGCGGCTATCGGTCACGACGGTGTGGTCAGCTTCCGTTGGCGGTTGGCCGCCCGCCGGATCTGGAGGATCCGTAGCCCGCCGACGAGCGCCATGATCACCGCGCCGGCGATGGCGGCGAACAGCAAGGTGACGCCCAGCGGCACGGTGAACTCCCACACGAACAGCTCCAGTGTGACGCTGTCGAGGTTCTGCAGGATGAAGACCAGAAGCACGAGTAGAACGACGAGTCCGACGACCAGTCCCGACCAGGTCGCCCCTGTACGGGTGTGCTTGATCCCCTTGCCCCTCGCGACATCCGGGTGCGTACCGGGATGCGCGGCGTCCGACGCAGCAGTACCAGGAGCGGGGACCGCACCGCCCGATACACGATCGGGTGGGCCGGCGGTCGCGGGATCTTCCGATGATGTCGACATACGCACCGCTTACCCGGGGCGAAACACGACGAACCGGTTCTCCGGACTCGCTGACAGACGCTGGGGTTGTAAACGGGCGGCTGCGGGGTACTCGACAGCCAGGTGCAGAAGCGTTCCGGAACGCCAGATGCACTCAGGCCGCACCGGTTCAGACCCGAGAGCCGGTGCCGCCGCGTGTAGTGCCGTTCCATAACTCGTTCCGGCGACGACGCGGGCCGAAAGCCGGATCAATTGGAGGCGAGAAGCGCGACCGCAGACCCGGCGGCGACCAGTCCGACTGCCTGCGTGGGGATCAGTCGCTCCCTGAGCACGGTGATGCCGAGCATCACGGGCACTACCGGGTAGAGGGAGGACAGCACGACGGCGACCGAGGCGAGTTGCTCTCGCGTGGCGAGCAGATATGCAATGAGCGCAAGGGCCGCTGCCGCGCCCGTCGCGCCTGCGGCCGGCACGGTGAGAGGTGGCGGCCGGAGAGGCCGGCGCACCGTTTTCAGCAGCGGAAGGATGGTGAAGATCGCGGCGACCCGCCCCGCGGCCACGGGCCACAAACCGGACTCCGGGCCCGCCTGCGCCAGCGAAACATAGTGCACCGCAATACCAACCCCCGCGACCAGTCCGTCGACGCCGGCCGCGGACGGCATGGTTCCGACACGGTCACTGCTCCGCGAGACCAGCCAGAGTGCGGGCAACGCGATCACGATTCCGAGCCAAGACGATGCCGAAGGACGCGCACCGAAAACGGTGACGCCGAGCAGGACCGGTACGGCGATGCCGCAGACCGCGCTGATCGGCACCACCACGCTCATCGCTCCACGCGCCAGGCCGCGAAACAGGAACAGCATGCCCACGCCGGTGCCCACCCCCGACAGGGCACCCCAGGCCAGATCGACCGGTTCCGGCACCTCAGGGGTCCCGACCGCAGCGGCGGCGATCACCGTGAACACCAGCCCGCCGGCCTGGCCGATGACGGCGACAACCGCGAAATGCACGCGCCGGGACAGCAGACCGCCGGTGACGTCGGAGATGCCGTAGAAAAGCGCCGAGGTGAGCGCCAGGATGGGGCCCACCGATCAGTCCTGGGTCGCTCGTTCGGCGCACCCGACCGGACAGACTGCGTCTGTGATGCACGCGCGACGGTCGCAGAGGCGGCACAGCAACTCCGAATCGCGAACATCCTGGTAGATCCGCGTCAAAAGCTTGTCGAGCAGCTGAGCCAGGGCCTCCCGTTCTTCGTCGTCGAGTGCCGAATGCACGGAGATCAACCCCTCGCCGCGCGCGTCCATGGAGTCACGTGCTCCGCGCCGGCCTTCCGAGGTGAGCGAGACGGCTGTCTCTCGCCCCGAACCACGTTTCCGCGTTACCAGGTTCTTGGTCTCGAGCACGTCCACCATCCGCGCCGCGGCCGATTGGGACAGCCCCTCGCGCCGGCCCAGTTCCGTGACACTCAGGTTCGGCGTCGCCGACAAGATCACCAGCGCGGCAGCACCGCTCGGGCTGATTCTGCTCCCCCGGGTCACACTCGCGACCACGAGGTCACTCACCGCCAGCGCCGCGGCGCCCAAGAGATTGGCCGTCCGCAATTCATGCATGACTCATGCATATCACTTGGGTCGGGATAGTCCAGACATCGCCCCGCAACACCGAATACGGTCCGGGAGAGGGCAAATATTCAGGCGGTACGACCGGTGTTCGAGCCGGTTGCTCGGCGTCGATGTCGCTCCCGCGCTTTGTGATGGGAACTTGTCGCGCTGAGTGCAGCTTGTCGCCGTCGGGTGCGACGCCGGTCCGCGGTGGCGGTCGCGAGATGGTCGCGGATGAGCCGGACGGTGGTCTCGGGCTGCTCGAACTGCGGGACGTGCCCGCACTTCGGAAGGATCACCGACCTGCTGCCGGGTACGGCATCGGTGACGTGCCGGCCGAAGGCGGCGGGAACGAGGGTGTCGTCGGCGCCCCAGAGGAACAGCGCGGGCCGCTCCAAGGTCGCGATCCGATCCCAGAATCCGGTCTCCCCGAAGGGTTCGTCGAGATAGAGGCCCAGGAGTGCGGACCACAGCGCACGGCGGCGGGTGGCGTGTCGCAGGGACAGTTCCCATTCGTCGGCGGCCGCCTCCCACCAGTGCCGAGGCACCGCGTCCGGGTCGGCGAACAGGGCCCGCAGCCCGGTCCGCGCGGCCGTGTGCAGCAGTGGCGCCGGCACGGCGAGAGGAAGCCGGGCCAGATCGGGCGGAAGCATCCGGGCGAGCGTGGTCAGTCGTCTACGCCGACGGAAGGCCATCGCCGGACACAGCAGCACCAACCCGGTAACCGCATCCGGGTCACGCAACGCCAGTTCGAGCGCGACGCGGCCGCCGAGAGAGTGTCCGATCAACTCGGCGCCGCGGGCATCGACTGCATCGAGAAAGGCACGCAGCCACCGGGAGAGTTTGTCGGGTGTATAACGCCAGGCAGGCGCTGCGGAAGCTCCGAAACCGGGCAGGTCGGGGCAGAGCACTCGGTGATCGGCGGCGAGATCGGCCAGCACGGGCAACATCGAGGAGTTGTTGGCGCCGAGACCGTGCAGGAGGACGACCGGCGGCTTGTCCGGGTCGCCGGATTCGAGGTATCCGGTGTGAACCCCGTATGCGCTCGTCTCGCGGGCGTGCGCCCGCGTGGGCAACACGGCGTCGGGTGCGAGGGTGCCGCCGATCGTCAGGACGGTTGTCATGCTGCCGCGCACCTGGATTGCGCCGGACAGGAACGCCTCGACGACACTCACTCGGCCGGTGAGCAGTTCGCACAGGGTGCTCGCATCGGTGCGGACGGTGCAGGTCGGGTGCGCGACGGTACCGCGGGTGTGGGTGACGGCGCCTTCGTCGATGCGCACCGTCCATTTCCCGTGGTCGGTGATGTCGAGGACCATGGTGACTCGCCGATGTCCGAGCACGCTGCGAGTGACATCGCGCGGCAGATGCGTCGACAGACAGATTTCCGGATCACGGCTCAGGGTCGACCGCAACGAGGTCATGACCACTCCTTCCCGTCCCGCTGACCCAGGTCGGGTCGGCGAGGGTGCGCTCCCTCGTGAGGAGCGCATTCCGGGCGTTCTCACCGGGAACGGTGACGCCTTCCGTTCAGTTCAACACCGCAGATGCGCCGACTAATCCGGACTTCTTCGCCCGCGCAGCCGCGTGCGGGTGCCGAGGCACTGATTGCCGTCCGTCCCCCGCGCCCGAAACCGACACGTCGACTCCCGACGAAGAATTGAGCTTCGTCATCCAGGAACATCACGCCACCAACCTGCACTGGGACTTCCGGCTCGAACACGACGGCGTTCTCGTCTCGTGGGCGGTGCCGAAGGGTGTCCCCGTCAGATCGGGACCCAATCGCCTCGCCGTGCAGACCGAGGACCATCCCCTCGAATACGGGACGTTTCCGGCACCATCCCCGAGGACCAGTACGGAGGTGGTCGCGTCGAGATCTTCGATTCCGGGAATTATCTCCCCATCAAGTGGGAGGCCGACAAAGTCGTATTCGAACTCCACGGCGACCGAATTCGCGGGCAGTATGCCCTGATACATACCAAGGGCGACCAGTGGTTGATGCACAAGATGAAGAAGGCCAACGAGCGTCCGGTTCCGTCGAAGGGCGGCGGCAGTGCGTCGTAGCCGACGTCGGAGAGCACCTCTCTACCCCGCGACCTGAAGCCGCTGCTCGCCACCCTCGGAACCACTGAGGACCTGACGTCCATGCCCGAAGACGAGTGGTCCTTCGAGGGTAAAGGGGACGGAAACGGGCGGGTCAGCCTCTGGTGTTCTTGCGCTGGTTGGCATTGAAGCGCGCCTTCTTCTGACGATTCCCGCACGTGTTCATGTCACACCATTTGCGGGTGCGACTTTGGCTGGTGTCGAAGAAGGCGGCTTGGCAGGTTGGCGATGTGCACAAGGCCAATTTTCCGTCTCGTTCGCCTGCGATGATGCTGATCGCGTCGGCGGCGATTACGCCTAGGGCATCTTCTACGCAGGAAGCCGAGCTGAGTCGCCATTGCCGATTGCTCTCGGGCGTCAGGACAGCCGCTGCCCGACCCCGAATGCTGCAGTCATTGATGACTTGGACAGCAGACGCAGGGAGAGTGTCTTGGATCGCGGTCGCTGTCGCGGCGGCGTGAATTGATTCCCTCAGTTCCCGAGCGAGTTCGAGCTGGGCGGTGGTGCAGGAGTCCACGGCGAGGCCGTTCACTGCCAGCCAGTCGACGAGTCGCTGCGGCGTGGGAATGCGCTCCACAGCGTCGCCATGACGCTCCGTCAGAGTCGCCGTGAAGCTGGTCGCGAGCACGTTACCGAGGCGAAAGTCAGGGAACCCAGCAGGCATGGAACCACCTTAGCTGGTTGCGCTCTGGCATGAAGACGTGCTAGAACCGTCTAAGCCGGTTCGAGAAGTCGTAGCCTGTTCCGCAATGACCAGGAGGTACAAAATCTCATGAACCCAACCAGTGACGTGCAAGCATTTGAAGCTCACGCAACTGACGCTGACCTCGACGATCTGCGCGCGCGACTGGCCGCGGCGCGGCTACCGGAAGCTGAGACGGTCTATCGCGCCGCGCCCCACCCTCGCCGATGGGAACAGGGCGTTCCTCTCGCCGACCTCGTCGATGTCGTGAACTACTGGCGCACCGGGTACAACTGGCGGTCCTTCGAAGAGCGGCTTGACCGTATCGGCCAGTTCCGCACGACCATTGATGATCTGGGAATCCACTTCCTGCACCGCCGATCCGCGCGCACAGATGCCACTCCTCTGATCTTGACGCACGGCTGGCCGGGCAGCATTGCTGAATTCATCGATGTAGTGGACGAGCTGGCAGATCCGAAGAACGCAGACGCGCCGGCGTTCCACGTCGTGGTCCCGTCGCTGCCAGGCTTTGGCTACAGCGACAAGCCGGCCACCACCGGGTGGGGAACCGAAAAGATCGCTGCCGCATGGGTGGAACTGATGGAAAGGCTCGGCTACAGCAAGTTCGCAGCCCACGGCGGCGACTGGGGAGGGAATATCACCACGGTTCTCGGCGGCAGGTTCCCGGCGCACGTTCTCGGCATCCACACAACGTTCGCGGAGGCGCCGCCCGGGTTGACAACGGACGGGCTGACGGCGGTCGAGCGCAAGTGGACCGAAGAAACCCGCGATTTCTGGCGCCACCGCGCGGCGTACGCGAAGCAGCAGGCGACCCGACCGCAGACCATCGGCTACTCGCTCGTCGACTCACCGGTCGGGCTTCTTGCCTGGATCCTTGACAAGTTCGCTGAGTGGACAGATACCGAAGACAGCCCGTTCGAGACGATTTCCAGAGACCGCGTTCTTGACGACGTCACCCTGTACTGGCTGACGCGGACCGGCGCATCGTCGGCCCGCATTTACTACGAAAGCCACAACTCGCTCGACCCCGAACTTCGGGTCGACGTCCCGTCAGCAATCACTATGTATCCCCGCGACATCGAGAAGTGTCCGCGCCCCTGGGCACAGGAGCGGTACCGACAGATCGCCCGATGGAGGTCGCCCGAAACCGGGGGACATTTCCCGTCGCTGGAGGTTCCCGAGTATTTCGTCAAGGACCTGCAAGAAGGCCTCGCGGCAGTGCTGGCCGCTAATCGGTGAACGCGGCCGGATGCCGGGACTCGGAATCAATCCGAGGATCTGAGCTGCGCGCCGAATGCTCGGCCCGGCGAGCGTCCCAAATCCTTAGCCCAATCGTAGATTTGGGAGGAACCGGCGCTCTCTCGTGTGCCCCAAGTTGCTGGTGGCCGGCCAACGCCGGGCTCGATAGGTAAGCCAGCGGTGGGCAAGGGCCATCAACGTTTCGTCGAGGACAACGCGGTGGGTGGTGTGGGCCCGCGCGATGATGATGTTGCACAGTTCGTCGACGCCGAGGGCATGGATCGCAACCAGGGCGACGGCGAGCTAGTCTCGGGGGTGGTCCAGGGGGTCGAGCAGGCCGCGGAGCCGGTCGCTGGGCAGTGGCCTTGGCAGGCGGCGTGCGCATCTCCGGACCGGCAAGACCTGGACGCCGGCGACCATCACCTACCGTGAGATACCGGCATCAGAAGTCCTCATCGATGCAGGCCAGGCGATCACCGGCCATGCCGGCCTGGCCGGGCCCGGTCATGGTGTGCTGTGCGTGAAGCACCACGGAGTTGGCCTCACCGTCGCGGAACTCCCAGTCGACGGTCGTCGACGCCTGGGCGTTGCCGTTCGCGTCGGTGGTGACGTCGAGCCAGATCTCGTTCTGCGGGTTCGCGTAGGCCGGATCCGACGACGGCTTCTCCGGGGTGGCCGCGGGGTCGACGTCGTTCTGATAGTGCGGCCCCGAATCCGACGGTTGTGGCCCGCACGGCCGCGTGTGCGCGTGCACCCCGAAGTCGCGGTTGGGTGCGAGGCCGGTCGCGTTGAACGTCACCGTCGTGCGGCCGTTCTCCCCCTCGGACTCGATGTTCACGGACGAACCCACCGGAACGGCGGCTTGGTCGTAGGTGAAGGCGTTGTCGTCGCCGACGCCCTCCCCCGGCAACTGGAAGGCTCCTTCAGGCCCAGGTAGCACGGGGATGCCGGAAGTCGTCGATTCCAGAGACGAGGGAGGTGTCTCGACGGTGGCCGACACGTCCGGCGACGAATCGTCGCTGCCGCAGCCGGAGGCGACGAGGACGGTCAGGGACGTCCCCGCGATGAGAAATACGCGTCGTGTGTCCATGATTTCGGAATTACCCGAGATGCGCGATACCGAACCACGCACGAAGAGTCAGAGGTAGAGGTCGACGAGGGCGCTGATCGTCGACCAGTGGGGGCCGTGGGACCGCAGAAACCGCACGTCGGGGTAGACGGTGCGGAATGTTCGTGCGAGCGTCGCGCTCAACCCGCCGGTGATCTCGGGAAGCCGCACCTGGGTCTCGCTGGCGAGAATCCGGTCGAGTGGTGGGTAGGTGGCCAGCCGCGCCAGGACCGGTTCGACCCGCAGTCGCGGACCGAGTTCGCGGAACAAATCGATGTTCTCCTGCAACCCCTTGGTGATCGGTAGGTCGGTTTGTTCGATGATGTGTCGGTGCTGGGCTGCGGCGCCCTGCTGGGCGACGAGGAGCAGGTCGTAGAGTTTGCCGGTGACGATGTCGTCGAAGGGACGGAAATCGTCACGGCCGACGCCCACACTGGCCACGACCCGGAAGATGTCCTGGAACTGGTCGAACGTCATCACCCTCGCGGGTTCCGCAGCGTCCATCGGGTGATCATCCTCCCGTGGCGATGGGTCTGGGAAGGCATCCACGGCACCACCCCGTGTTTCTGTCGGCACGTGCGCCGGATCGCCGGGATCCGATACGTGTGCAGGGTTTTCTTCCGCTCTCAGACGCGTTATCTTCTGATCAATGGTTGAGCCCACAGCCTGGCAGACACCGCCCGCCACCGGTTTCGGATCGTCGACCTGGTTTGTTTCGGTTCCGTGGCCGGTCTCACCCCGGGAGCCACCCATGGCCTACTTTCGCTCCGTCTTCGATTCTCCCGCACAGGTGCAGTCATCGCTGTCCGGGACCGCCGAATGGGACAACGCCGATCCCGGCGAACCCGGCTTCCGCATCGAGATCGACGAACCCACCGCCGGCCCTGGGGTGATCCGAGTGCACGGCGACGTCGATGTCGTCACCGCCCCGATATTGAGCGCCTGCCTCGCCGAAGCGCTGCTCACCGGCCACAGTGTGGTGGTCGATCTCCTGCACGTGCCGTTCATCGGATGCGCTGGGTTGGCCGCACTCGACGACGCCGCCACCCGTTTGTCCGAGCAACGATGCCGCCTCACCGTCGCCGCCCCGGCCCGCCTGCACTCGACTCTGGACCGGATCGGAATCAGCGCGGCGGTGCGCTGCTTCGACACCGTGGCCGAAGCGTTCCACGCAGCACTCGCACACCCCGCCACCACCGCAGATCGCGAACCGACGTTCCCGATCCTCGACCGACCCCGTTCGCTGCACTGCTCGCTGGCAGCCCTTCCCTCCAGTACGCGCCTCGACCGAGAAGGATCCGCCCGATGACGCACCAGTCTCCGTACTCCACCCAGCCGTCCGCGTGGTCGACCGCATGGATCAAGGGTCACCTCGATCGAATGGATCGCGTCGAGCGAGGCAACGACGTCGGGGAAAGGGATGCGGACACCGCACGGCCATCACAGAAACAGCGCTGACCGTGGGAACCACGCATGTGAATCGGATGGTGGCGTTCGAGGTGCAGTGGTACGTACGGCGGCGGTCCCGCGGAGACAATCCTGGCCGACTTCGGGATGGACGCCGCGGCGTTCTTCCGGCACCTGGCGGCCTACCTCGAAGACTCCCCGCCCACTCCCCTGCGCCCCGATCTTGTCGAGCGGATGAAGGGCGTCGCGCGGCGGCGCCTCTGGCTGGCAGGCTGACCAGTCGTTTGAGGCGTCAGGTGCGCGGGTAGGTGAAGAAGAACGGGAGGAGTACCAGATGCCGAACAAACCTTCGCAGCCCCAACTCAAAGACGAAGAAATGTACGAGGAGCTGCGTGAGAAGGGCGATTCCAAGGAGAAGGCGGCGCGAATCTCCAACGCCGCAGCCAATCGCGGCCGCTCGAACGTCGGAAAGTCGGGCGGGAAGTCGCCGTCATACGAGGACTGGACAGTCGACGAACTGAAGAAGCGGGCCAAAGAGCTGGATTTGCACGGCTATTCGAAGCTGAACAAGAAGGAGCTCATCGACGAGCTCCGCAACCACTAGACCCTGTTGCCGCAGCGGCGGCCGGAGGGAACAGTGGCGATGCCCGGACGGACCATCGAGACAATTGCGGTCGCCACTACCTCGGCGTTCGCCGGCGCCGCTCTGCTCACCCAGACGGTGATCGTCCCGGGTTGGCGGGCAATGGATCCGACGGACTTTCTCGCGCGTTTCCCGGTCGCCGGTCCGGTCACCGGGGCCACGGTGTTTCCGTTCGAGATCGCGTCCGTGCTGCTGCTCGGAGTCGCCACGCATTCGGCCGTGAGAAGTTCGCGTCCCGGTCGCCTCGCGTGGGCACTGGCCACGTCGGCGATGGTCGCCACCCTCATCCTCGTGCCGCTCTACTTCCTGCGCGCGAACCTCGCACTGCTCGACCCCACCTTCCCTCCGGACGCCGTGCCCGCGGCGCTCACCGCCTGGTACCGCTGGAACTGGATACGCACAGGGCTGGGCCTCGTCGCTGCCGCCTTGGCCTGCACCGCTCTTATCGCCGGCAGCGGCGTCTCTAGGCCGGACCGCCCGGGGGGGTGACGGCGGCTCCCACCCACCGTCGCAGGTAGGCACGCAGTTGGTCCTGGCTTCGCGGCGGGTTTCCCGGCGAGATGAAGAACGACTGCATCGTCCGCAGCTGGTATTCGACGAGCTCGCGCAGGGCGGCCTCGCCGTAGCCGTGCCGCTCCCAGTCGACGTCGAAGCGTTTGATCATCATCATGCCGAAGGCGAGGGCTTCGTCGGACGTGATTCCTTCGGCATGGGAATGCGACCCGGACAGCATGATGCCGAGCTGCGGAATGCGGGGCGCTTCGTCGAGCGTGTAGATCACGGCCTCGACGACGGCCTCTGCCGGATCCTCGATGCCTGCGACGTGCTGGGTCAGGCGGTCGAGGAATCCGTCGACAGCGGCGATGGCAGCGGCACGGAGGAGTGAGTCGGTGCTGGGGAAATAGCGGTACACCGTCTGACGGATGACGCCGAGGCAATCCGCGACGTCGGCGATGCTGATCGCCGTCCCTTTCCGGCTGATCAGCTCGACCGCGGCCGCGACGATACGCCGGGACGCTTCCTCGTCGCTACCAGGCGGACTGCCACCCCACCCACGCCTGCCTGCCACTGCCTGTCCCTACCTCTCGCAATGCGCCGTCGGCCCGAACAGTCGGCGCACTGCCCGACCCGGACTCCGAGGTTACCGCGAGCACATTTCGCACCCGGAGAGCGGATTCGCGGACGCTCTCCGGGAATCTCCGGAAACTTGATCATACAATCGCGGCTCTTTGTGTATGGTATCGATTGTCGGGGCTTCTCCCTGCCCCGAGGCTGCAGCCCACTCATGCCGCACGAGACGAGGAACCGCACATGACCGACCTGCACCCGAGAAAGATGGATTTCGCGTTCGAGGAACAGGACGTGCCGTTCCTCTGGAACCCCGACAACCCTGCCTGGTCGAGCATGTCCAACGCGATCTCGTTCCTGGCCGTCGGCTTCGAGAAGATGATCGTCAAGGCGATCATGCAGGCCAAGCCACTGATGACCGATCCCGCCGTCGCGGAGGAGGCCGTGGCGTTCATGCGTCAGGAGGGGCACCACTCGACCGCGCACCGCCAGCACGTCAAAGCCCTGATCAGGCGGTACCCGGGACTCCAGAACACCCTCGACGCGGTGATCGGCGAGTTCGATCTCCTCACCGAGGCGACCAGCCTGAACTATCGGCTCGCCTACACCGCAGACCTCGAGGCGACCTTCACACCGGTGTTCAAGCTGATGCTCGACAACGAGGCGACCCTCTTCCGGCCGGGAGACGACCGGGTTGCGTCCCTGTTCATCTGGCACTTCGTCGAGGAGGTCGAACACCGGAGTTCAGCCCTGGTGATCTTCAATTCCCTTGTCGGAGATGAGCTGTACCGGATGCGGATGGCCCCGTCGATCTTCGCTCACGTGATGAAGGTGATGCGGATCGCCTGCGCCGGCTTCAACCAGCACGTTCCGATCAGGGAGCGGAAGGTCGATGCGATGTCGATGTTCGCCACACACCGCGCCAAGCAGAAACTGCTGATGTCGTTCGCGCCGTACCTGAGCAAAGGCACCATGCCTCGCGCGTTCGACGACCTCCCGCGCGGTGCACAACTCACCGCCCTCGCCGGCGTCGTCCGAAGTCAGATGCCGAAGCACGACCCCACCCACGAGAAGCTGCCCGCACTCGCCGACGAGTGGTTCACGCGTTACGACGCAGGCTACGACTGCACCCGCTGGTACACCGCGGAGTCGCGTGAACCCCGGGCCGAATCCGTTCCGGCGGTGGTCAACTGATGGCCGATCTCTGCTCGCCCACCTTCGATCAGCTCTCGACGGCGCTCGGATTCTCGTGCGCCGAGGCCGGCGGACTCGTCGAGGTCCGCAACCCGTTGGCACTGGAGAACTGGAGCCTGCCGGTTCTCGAGCTCACGATCGTCGTCGGGTCGGTGCTCGCGCTCGCGTTCGCGATCCTGCGCTGGCGCCGCAACGGCGATCCGACCAACCTGGTGCTCTGGTTCGGTGCCACCGCATATTTGTTCGTCATCGAACCGCCGCTCTATTTCCCGGCGGCCTTCGGGATCGAAGAGCATGTCGACACGATGTTCGCGCACAACGTGTTCACGGTCGACTTCCTGTGGGGTCGGCTGCCGCTGTACATCATCGCGATCTATCCCTTGATGGCCACGCTGGCCTTCGAACTCGTCCGGATGCTCGGCGTCTTCCGGAAGTATGGCGTGCTCGTCGGCGCGGTCTGCGTGGGCTTCGTGCACCACGCGTTCTACGAGATCTTCGACCAGCTCGGACCGCAACTGAGGTGGTGGGAATGGTCGACCACCAACCCGATCAACCAGCCCATGTTCGACTCGGTCCCGCTGCCGAGCGTGGTGGTGTTCGCGGCCCTGTGGCCGATGTCGCTGGCCCTGTGCGTCCAGTTCTTCGTGGGACGCTATGCCGACCGCGGCCGGGAATTTACTGGACTCGAACTGGTGTGGCGCACAATCGTGATCGGTCTCCTGGCGTCGGCGGGCACGTTCATCCTCCCGATCCCGGCGACGATCCTCGGAATGGGAAGCACCACCGTCCGGGGAATCGTCTACGCGGCGGAACTGCTGATCGTCGTGCTCGTCGCCATCCCGATCCTGATCCGGCAGTGGTCGCGGTTGCGCCGGGGGACGTCGGATACGCCCGCGTACTCGAACGACTTCGTCCGCGTCTACAGCGTGGTGTACCTCGTTGTGATGGGCGTGCTGTGGGTGACCGCGCTACCCGATTTCTTCGGTGCCGTCGACGGTGTCACGAGCAACGGCGATCCCATCGGAAATCTCTGGTACACGATCGCCTGCTATGCGATCGCGATCCTCTGCGTCGCCGCCACCTTCACGGTGCCGCGGGGGCCCGCCGAGGGACGCGGCCCGATCACCGGTGCGGGTGCAGTGCCGAACGCGGTCCGATAGACGACACCGACGGGTGGTGGCGTGGCGCGGCCGCCACCCCTCTGTGGCGTCATCGCAGTTCCGGACGATTCAGCCTGAACGCGCTGGGCGGCGAGCCGAGGATGCGGTGGAAGGTGGTGGAGAAGGCTGCCGGACTCGCGTATCCGAAGTCGGCGGCAACTGTGGACACCGCGTCGCCCGAGGCCAGGGACCGAAGTGAGGAAAGCACGCAGGCACGGCGTTGCCAGTCGGTCACACTCATCGACGTTTCCTGCCGGAACATCCGATTGATCGTGCGCTCGCTGACATGCAGTGCGTCGGCCCACCATCGCGGCGACGTGCGGACGTCGGGTCTGCGAAGGAACAGTTGGCACTGCTCCCGCAGGGCCCGGTGTACGGGGAGCGGAAGATCCAGCGGCAACGCGACACATCGGGCGACCTCGTGGAGTACCAGCGCCATCAATGCAGCATCTCGCCCGTCAACGGCGTACTCGATCGGGACTTCGTCGACTTCGACGAGCAACTCACGCAGCAATGGGGACACCTGCACGACGGTGCATGTCGACGGAAACCACTGTACGGCGGACGGTTCCAGGTACAGACTCCGCGTGGACACTCCACGCATGGTGACCGCATGCTCGGTTTCGGCTGGAATCAGGACCGCACGATCCGAGGGCACGATCCACGATCCGTGCGCGGTGGTCACGTCCATCACCCCGCCGACGCCGTAGAGAAACTGGGCTCGACGATGACGGTGCGGCGCAAGAACGTGCCCGTACGAATAGTCCGTACCGATCGCGAGAACGTCGCGGTCCAGTCCGTCGTAGTCCTCCAGCGAGCCGTTCCTCACCCTGCGACGGTACCCAAAAGTGTCCGAATCGCAAAGAATGTTGGCGTGTGTGCGAATGCGCGCCACGCCCGTGGCCGTTAGCGTGAAACCAGTGATACATGCGATCCCGGCTCTGGTTCTCTTCGGTGTCCTCATCGGCGTCACCACCGTTTTCTTCGGCTTCGGCGGCGGCTTCGTGGTGGTACCCGTGATCTACGGGATCGCTGCCGACCGACCGGATGCGATGCACGTCGCCGTGGCCACGTCGACCGCGGTGATGGTCGTCAACGCGTCGGTCGCGACGCTCACCAGCCGCGGTTCGGGCCTCATCAGGCGCGAATACGTCTGGCCTCTGGCCGGTTTCGTCGCGATCGGTGCCGGTGTCGGTGCGTGGGCAGCGACTCTGGCATCCGAATCGCTTGTGCACCTCCTGTTCATTGCGTATCTGATCGCCACAATCGTCGACAGCCTGGTCCGCAAGGGATTCCTCGGACGATCCGCTGAACCACACCCACTCGGGAAGTGGGTGGCCAGTGGCGGCGGCATCGGAATCGGATCGGTCGCCAGCTTCCTCGGGGTAGGCGGCAGCGTCATGACGGTCCCGTTGCTGCGACGCAGGGGGTTGACGATGGCGGCGGCCACTGCCATGGCCAATCCACTCAGCATTCCCATCGCGGTGGTCGGAACCCTGGTATACGCGCTACCCCACCACGGAAGCTCCTCCGGCACAGTCGGCTACGTCGACGTGGTCGCCGCCTGCGTCCTGCTCGCCGCATCGCTTCCGACCATCACGGTTGCTCGGCGATTCGTCCGCCGCGTACCGGATCGCACCCACGCGATCGCGTACATCGCGCTGCTCATCGTGTCGCTGGTCGCGATGCTCGCAGTGTGATCAGCCGTGACATCGCCGTATCGACGCTGTCGATGGGGGTATGTCGAACATTCATTGGATTGCGATCGACGAGCGCATTACCGTTACGGGTGCCACGGGAACGGTGGGTCGCAGCGAGGCGGCGCATTTCGTGACTGCCCGAGCGATTCGTCTCACCACAGGCAAGCATCAAACGGGCACTCGACCCGACCCTGCTCCTCAATCCCCGGTCGCGGTTTCTGACACGCGAGGCGTGGGTGTCGACGCACGCGACGATCGCCTCCGGTGTGATGGGGTGCGTGTCACCGCTGTCGCATTACGCCGTCAGCGTCGGTGATTCGGCGAGAATACGTTTGACCGTCGATGCGGCCGAGGTGAGCTGTTCCAGATCGATACCGGTGTCGACATCGTGGCTGTGGAAATGCGCGACGAGTTCCTCGGTGGCGAGGTTGCCGTGTGCACCGGGTGCGAACGGGCACCCGCCGTACCCGCCGACCGCGCTGTCGAAGTGTTCGATGTCCAGGTGGCGTGCTGCTTCCAGGGCGGTGGTGAGCGCTTGACCGTCAGCGTTGTGCAGGTGCAGTCCGATGGAGATGTCGGGCAGTGCGGTACGCACGGCTCCGACGGATGCCAGTACGTGATCGGTGGTGGCGACGCCGAGGGTGTCGGCCAGCCCCAGGGTGCGTATTCCCATGGCCGCGAACTGTTCGGCGACCTCGACCAGGCGTGCGGGTGAGATGATCCCCTCGAACGGGCAGACGAACGCGGTGGAAACCCCGCCGAGGAACCGTTGCTCCGGGTAGCCGGCCACTGCCTCGGCCAGATCCTCGAAGGCCTCGGCGGACGACTTGCCGGCATTGGCTGTGCTGTGCGTGGAGCTCGCCGACGCCGCGACGTGCACGACGTCGACCCCGGCGGCCACCGCACGGTGAATTCCTTTGGAGTTCAATGCCAATGCACTGATCTGAGTGGTGGCACGGTAGGGCTGCAACCGGGCGATGAGCGCGTCAGCGTCGGCCATCTGCGGGACGCGGGTGGGCGAGACGAAGGACACGGCTTCGATCCGACGGACTCCGGCGCCAGCCAGCGCCTCGGCGATGGTGAGTTTGTCGTCGGTCGCGACGACGACGTCTTCGTCCTGTAAACCGTCGCGCAGGACGACGTCGGTGATGGTGACGGGCATGCGAGTACCTTCCTGGGCGACCGGGGGTCAGAGCGAGGTCGGAACGACGATCAAGGCCCACGCCACCAATGGTGCGATGAGCACCACCAGCCCGCAGTAGGCCAGGACATTGCGTTGGAACCGGTTGCGGTCCTCGACTTCCGCCTCCGCGACAACGATGGATCCGTTCGTGGCGAAAGGGCTGACATCGACGACGGTGGACGCGAAAGCCAGCGCGATGATGAATCCCAGCGCGCCCAGTTCGCCGGCGGCGAGCATGGGGGCGGCCAGCGGCAGCGCGATACCCAACGTTCCGATCGAGGAACCGACCGCGGAAATGATCGCGACTGAGTACAGCAGGATCAGGGCAGCGGCCAGGGGCGAGCCGAGGTGTGTCGCTGCGTCGCCGAGGAAGTCGAGGGTGCCGTTCTGCTTGAGCACCGTCATGTAGGTGAGCATGCCGCAGACCAGCACTACCGCGGGCCACGCCACCTTGTCTTCGATCCGGGGCATGCTCTTCGGTGCCATCAGCAGCAGCACTGTGCTGATGCAGATCGAGCTGACGCCGACGTCGACGTTGAAGGCCACCGAACCGGCTGCGAGGAGCAGGATTCCGATGAGCGTCGCGACCCGATCCCGATTGAGCGGGGTGCGGCCGATGACGTCCACATCGGGCAGGACGGCGGTCGCGGAGGCGGTGCCAGGGCGGGTGGCGGCGCCGGGGCTGGGCAGTGGGTTTGCGCCGGCCCCGGTGACCTCGTCACGGTCTTCGGGCAGCTCGTGAAGCAGGTCGCGTCCGTAGATAACGAACAGGACAGCGAAGAACAGGGCGTTCAGTGCAAAGGGAACGACGAACAGCAGCAGTGGGTTGCCCTCGTAACCAGCTGATTTGATCAGCCCGTTGACGAAGGCACCGTAGATCGTGATGGGTGAGAACGCACAGCCCAGAGCTCCGTGATTGATGGCCATGCCCATCAGCAGGGGGTTGATCTTCTTGCTTCCGGCCAGCCGCATCGCGATGGGGGCGAGCATGCCTGCGGCCATCACAGATCCCAGCGCCATCAGCGCACCTGAGAGCAGGAACATCATCCACACGAGCGCCCATCGTCGACCGTGGACGAGTCGTAGCGCCGATTCGACGATGATGTCGATAGTGCCGTTGGCTTTCGCGATCGCGAACAGCAAGGTGATGCCGGCAACGATCAGGAAGATGTCGCCGGGAAACGCGTCGACGATGTCGTCGATCGGAATCCCCGAGACCCACCCGCCGACGAGGAACGCGCCGGCAAAGGCAAGAATGCCCATGTTGATCGGCACCTTGGTGGAGACGGTGAAAATGAGTACGAGGGCAAGGATGGAGACGGTGTAGACCATGTGACCAGGTTCTTCCGTGCGGATTCGGCAAGGGATGAAAGGTGTGGCTGAACCGGGGAGGAGACGCGCGACGAGGTCGCGGTCAGATCACGCCGGCGGTGCGTAGTGCGTGCAGACGATCGGGCGTCAGACCCAGTTTCCGGCTCAACACGGGTTCGGTGTCGGCACCGAGGTCGGGACCCAACCATCCGACTTCTGTTGCTTCGCCGTCGAACTGAGGAACCACACCGGGGAATCGCACCTTTTCGGGGTGGCCGTCTTCGACGTCGACTGCGAACGGCCGGACCATGCCGCGGGCCAGATAATGCTCGTCGGAGACGATGCGGGCGGCGTCGAAGACTTCGCTGACCGGGATACCGGCGTCGGACAGTTCCGCAACCACCTCTTTGGTGGATTTGGTCGTGGTCCATGACACGATCGCCTCATCGAGCTCGACTTCACGCAGGTAGCGTTTGGTGCCGTCGACCAGATCGGGATCAGTCGCCAGGTCCGGCCGGCCGACGGAGTTCATCAGCCGAATGAACACCCCGCTGGCGTTACCGGCGATCAGAACCGAGCCGTCCGCACACGGATAGGAACCGCTGGGCACCACACCGGGCAGATTGCCGGCGGTACGCTCGCGCACCATTCCGTAAGCGTCGTAGTCGGCGGTCAGCGATTCCATTGCCATGAAGACCGACTCGTACAGCGCGACATCGGCGACCTTGGGTTGCTGGTGGTCACCGCTACGAGCTCTGGCCAGAAGCATCATCAACGCGCTGACCGCACCGTAGAGACCGGCGAGGGTATCGCCCAGCGGTGCCGCCGGACGCACCGGCTCACGGTCGGGATAGCCGGTCACATAACGCAATCCGCCAAACGCCTCGGCAACGCCACCGAATCCGGCACGCTGCGCGTAGGGGCCGTTCTGCCCGTAACCGGAGATCCGGACCAGGACGATGTCCGGGTTGGCTGCCTGCAACTGTTCGGGGCCGATGTTCCAGCGCTCGAGTGTGCCGGGTCGAAAGTTCTCGATCACGACATCGACCTTGGCGGCCAGGTCCAGGACCAACTGCTGACCCTCGGGACTCTTCAAATCGATTGTCACAGAGCGCTTGTTGCGGGCGATGGTGCGATACATCATAGACGTGGTGCCCTTCCTGCGGCGCCAACCACGCAGCTCGTCACCGCCGTCGGGACGTTCGATCTTGATTACCTCGGCGCCGAAATCGGCCAGGAGTCGAGTCGCGAAGGGTGCCGCGATGAAGTTGCCCAGTTCCAGGACGGTAATGCCGTCGAGTGGACCGGTCGTGACGTCGTTCATGATGCTCCGGTTCCTTTCTGCGACGTGCGCAAAATGGCGGTGGCCCATTATATGGGCCGCTTCGACCCGAATGTTGGTGCAACCATAGTGCGCCGGGTCACAGAGCGCAACGGTCGATGTCGCCCGCCACGCTGGAAGAGGAAGGGTGGAAATACGACTGACGCCACGATGGCGACACAGGCGGGTCAGGAGTCGCGGAGTGACTTCTGGATGCGTTGAGCAGCGTCGATGGCCGCCGGGCCGAGGCGATCGCCCGGATCGTCACCCAGGCGATGCAACGGGCCCGAAACGCACACCGACGCTACGATCTCGCCGTCCACTCGTACCGGTGCGCTGACCGAGCCGAGTCCGGGAACCCTCTCGGAGAGCGTCTGCCACCAGCCGTGGCGTCGCGCGACCGGGTCGTCGTCGAAATCGCCGGCCAGCACGTGTCCACTCGAGCCTTCCGCCAGCGGAAATGCGGTGCCCACCGGCATGGTGGCCCGCAGCTCGTTCGATGATTCGATGCTGGCGACACACAGGCGAAGGTCGCCACGTCGAACCCACAGTTGCGATGATTCGCCAGTGCTCTCGCTCAGATCCCGCAGGACTGGAAGAGCTATATCGGACATACCGGCCGCAGTGAAACGGTACCCGAGCCAATACCGGCCCTCGCTGTCGCGACGCAGGTAGCCGTAATTCGCGAGCTCGGTAACGAGGCGCTGGGTAGTCGACTTCGACAACCCGACGGTGCGTGCAAGCTCGCTGGTGATCATCGGTCGCGTCTCCACCGCGTCGACTATGGCGAACGCGCGCGACAGGACACCGACCGTCTTCCGCTGCTCGTCAGCCATACCCGACTCTCCGAAGAACCGTTTCCGCTGTAAACCGCACATTCGCGTTCACAGTCTGTCGCTATCGATCCTAACCAGGTGCACTGATGCCGGTGTCGGGCGAAGCCGGTAGCCTCGGCGAGAGTGTCGGCGGCACCGAGAAGGGGCGCGACCGCCGTGACCGGGTGCGCCGGTCGGCTATTCAGCGTGCGCCGACCGGACGATGAAGCGGGAACCCGCCTCCTCACGCGGCCACGTCGCCGGTCGAACAGTTCGGGCCGTCTCGCTCCCGGGGCTCCGCAAGTCGTTCGACGCCTCGCTCGAAGGTCTCCACACAACCAAGTCGGCCGGAGTGTCGAGATAAGGTCGGCTTGTTCGTCATTCTCTACAGCCGACACTGAAACGGGTGAGAGGAGGACCTGTGCAGTACATGCTGTTGATCTACAACTGTGAGCGGCCCGAACCGGGCGATCCGGGTTTCGTCGAGGCGCTGGCCCGGGTGAATGCGTTCGCCGACGAGTGCCGACGCCGCGGTGTCTTCGTTTCCGGGCACCCGCTGCAGCCGGAGCGTACCGCGACCACGGTGAGCGTCCGGGACGGTCGGACGCTGATCACCGACGGCCCGTTCGCCGAAACCCACGAGCACCTGGGCGGCGCGTATGTCCTCGACTTCCGCGATCTGGACGAAGCGTTGGAGCTGGCCGCCCTGTGCCCGCTGGCCGAACGGGGGTCGATCGAGGTGCGGCCCATCGTCAGCGTGCCGGGCCTGGACCACCGGCCGTCGAATGTGACAGCCGACGGCGAATGAGCGTCGAGCCGCTCCTGCAGCAGGTCTACCGGGAGCACCGGGCCCGGATGCTCGCGGCCCTGATTCACCTGCTCGGAGACTTCGAACTTGCTGAGGATGCGTTGCAGGACGCGTGCGCACTCGCACTGCGTAAGTGGGGCGACACGGCACCGAACGACCCGGTGGCCTGGCTGCTCACGGCGGCGCGCAACAGCGCGATCGACCGGCTGCGGCGGGCCCGGATCGGCCGGGAGAAGCTGGCCCAGGCCGGTGAACAGTCCCGGGTGGTGACGACGATGACCGACATCGGTGACGACAGCCTGCTCCGCATCGGTGACGACAGCCTGCTCCGCATGGGTGACGAACGGCTGAGCCTGATCTTCGCCTGCTGCCACCCCGCCCTGGCCGAGGACGCGCGGGTCGCGCTGACCCTGCAGGCCGTCGCCGGATTGACCGCCGGGCAGATCGCCCGCATGTTCCTGATCGGCGAGTCGACTCTGGCGCAGCGCTTGGTGCGTGCGAAACGCAAGATCCGCGACGCCGGCATCAGTCTGGAAGTCCCCGCCGACCACCAACTGTCCGAGCGGCTTTCCGGCGTACTCGCGGTCGTCTACCTGATCTTCACCAAGGGCTACACCGCCGCGCCCGAACAGTGCGAACAGAGCGAGCTGTGCGAGGAAGCGATCAGGCTCGCCAAGCTCGTCGCCACTCTCATGACCGACGAACCCGAAGCGCTCGGACTGGTCGCGCTGCTGCTACTGCAACACTCGCGCCGTGCCGCTCGCTGCGATCCCGCCGGCGATGTGGTGCTGCTCGCGAATCAGGACCGCGCACGCTGGGATCGCGCCGAGATCACCGAAGCGATCGGCGTACTGGACCGGGCACTACGTCTCGGGAGCCCGGGCCCGTACACACTGCAGGCCGCGATCGCCGCACTGCACGCCCAAGCTCCTTCCGCCGATCAGACGGACTGGCCGGGCATCGCCGGCCTCTACACCCAATTGCTGGCGGTCGACCCGTCACCGGTGGTGGCGCTGAACCACGCCGTGGCCACCGCCATGGCGACCACCCCGGAGGACGGGCTGGCCCTGATCGACGGGATCGACGGCATCGACCGCTACCACTTGCTGCACGCGGCACGGGCCGACCTCCTGCGCCGCCTCGGCCGCACCACCGAGGCGGCAACCGCGTACCGGCGCGCGCACGAACTCGCCGGCAATCCCGCAGACCGGCGATTCCTCGCCCGACGTCTGCTCGAACTCGACAACAGGGAGCCCCGATGAGACTGTCCGTTCTCGACCACGGCCACAACCGACGCACCAAGGTGTTCCTCACGCTCACCTCCACCATGTCGCGTGTGGACAACCCCGACATCGTGAAGCTCCTGCTGTACCGGCCGGGCTTCCTCACCCGTCCGCTGTTGGAGCTCACCGCCGACGCGATGCGCGGGCAGTCGTTTTGGACCGCCGCGGAACGCGAGTACCTCGCGATGTGTACCGCGCAGTTGCACCGCTGCCCGTTCTGCATCGACACGCACGCCGAACTCACCCGCATCGCGGGCCACGGCGAGATCGACCCGGATGACCCCGCGTCGGCGCGGCCCCCGCTGCACGCCGTCCGCGAGTTCCTCGACACGATCACCCGCACACCGGACCGTGCGGACACCACCGGAATCGCGGACCTGCCCGAACACGCGCTTCTGGAAGCATTGCGCGTCAACCTGGTGTGGAACATCGTCAACCGCCTCGCCAACGCGTTCGGCTTCACCCTCCGAGAAGGCCAGCTGCACAGCGGTACCCGCGCCCTGCACCGATTCGGTTACCGCTTTCCCGGCTTCCTGCTCGCCGACGGCGAGAAACCCGCCCACAGCGATGATGTCGTGGCCGACCTCCGCCACTCGGTGTTCGACCGGCCCGCCACCACCGACCCGGCCCTGCGCACCGCCGCAGCGGCCGGCGATCCGCTTCCCGAACCGTGGCTGTCGTACGCCGCGACGGTCCGCGACGCCTCCTACACGATCACCGACACCGACATCGACCGGCTCCTCGCCGCCGGGCCGACCGAGGATCAGATCTTCGAGATCACCGTCGTGGCGGCGGTCGGCGCGGCACTCGAGAGTTTCGATGCCGGAATGTCTGCGCTGGGGCACACTTCCACGAGTTAGATCGCATCCTCTGCGGTGCCCGGTCGCGCGCATGCGAGCAGGTACCGTCGGGGTATGGGATCCGCGGGCGCTGCATCCGGTGACTGGACCGACGACCTCCGGCACCGCCTCGACGAGTTGCTCGACGGGTACCGGGCGGCGCTGCTCGCCGGCCTGGACGGCGTGACCGAGGAGCAGGCACGTCGACGCCTCGTGCCATCGAAGACCACGCTGCTCGGCCTGCTGAAGCACGTCACCTACGTCGAGGGTGTGTGGTTCGACCAGGCGATTACCGGCCGGCGATAGGACGAGATCGGTATCGCCGACACCCCGGACCGATCCTTCACCCTCACCGAATCCGACACCGTGAACTCTGTCCGCCAGGCATATGAGCGCCGATGCGACGAGTCGCGTCGCGCGGCAGCAGAGTTGGCGCTGGACGACGTCGTCGATGGTCGCGGCGAGCGCAGCGTGTGGGCCCTCTACCTTCAGGTGCTGCGCGAACTCGCCCAGCACGCCGGACACGCCGACATTCTGCGTGAGCAAATCCTCGCCCGCGTAACGAAAAAGGTTGACGTCGTATCACTTTCGGCGTTCCGCACCCCGCGCTTCGGCGAGCGCGGTCATCACTCGCTCGGTCATCTCCGGCCACGGTGGCCGCCGCAGAACCGCGAGAGTGCCGATCACCGCAGCCGCGAAGCCCGTGCAGACCCCGATCAACGCGTGCCGGCTGATGTCGACGGCCGGCGTCCATGTCGTACCTTCTGCGCTGATGGTGTAGATGCCGACCGGACACTCGGGCCGTCGACCCCAGCCCTTACGTGAAACGGTCACGATCACCGTGCCGTTACTCGCCTCGTACGGCTCACCGAAGACCAGCACTCGAGCCCTCCTCGTCGTGGGCAATCAGTCTAGGGAGATCGGTTGTACTGGATCCGGTCGACACGCCGAGCTAGCTTGGCGAGAAGGAAAGACGATGACCGAAGACTCGATCTCAGTGTCAGAGTGGAATTGCCGCGCTGCGGTGATTGGGTACTGACCATCAGATGCCTGGCTCGAAAACTCGATGCCGCCCCGGGCTGGCTCCAGTTAGGGTGATTCGGCCTTCGAACGTGAGGGCAAACGCGGGTGAGAGCAAGCTTCTACCTCGTCAACCATCGTGCTCTTCCCTTGCCGGTCAGGTCCAGAGCCCGCGTCGCGGGAGTGCGCAAGGTCCGGGGGGTGACAATTACGAGAGCGCGATGCCCTCTCTCCCTTCGGAGGCGGATTCGGCAGCCCGGTGTTTCACGCTGGTGCCGGTGGTGACAAGTGCTACGGCGGCCGCGGCGGTCAGGGCCGCGCCGAACAGGGCGACCGCGGTGGAGAGTCCGAACGTGTCGGCGGCGTAGCCGACCAGGACGGAGAGGATTCCGGCGGGGATGTAGCCGCCGATGTTCAGGACCGCGTTGGACTCCGCGCGTTTCTCGGCCGGGACGTGTGTGGCGATCAGGGACAGGCCGGCGAGCTGGCCGAGACCCTGCGCGGCGCCGGCGAGGAGCGCCGCGATGATCGCGAGGGCAGCGACCGGGAAGACGGTGACGGCCAGAACCATGAAGAGCATCGCGCCGATCGCGGCGACCGAACTGAGCGTGAGGTGAGCGCGTGTGGTCAGGCGGGACAGAGCGAACTGGATGCCGGTGGCCACCAGGAACATGGCGCAGGCGACCGCGCCGGCGAGAAACACGCCGGGCATGCCGACGAAATGGAGCACGGTCGGGCCCAGGGAGAGGACGAATGACGTGGCGGTGATGCCCGGCGCGAATGCGCCGATACCCCGGCGTAGCTCGCGGCGGTTCTCCCGCGGCGCCGACGGCAGGGCCAGCAGGCGGGCCGTACCGGGCGCGGAGGGACGCTTCATCGGAAGCATGGTTGCCACGATGAGGGCGGCGACCTCGACAAACAGCACGACGGAGAACACGAGCGTCTGGGGAGAGGACGAGTCGGACGCGGCCAGGCCACCGGCCAGCAGCGGACCGAGACCGGCCCCGAAGACCATCGAGACGGAGGCGATGAGCGAACCGGTGCGCTTGTGGCGGTCGGGGGCGAGGTCGACGACCGCGGCCATGCCGGCTGTGACCGCCGCGCCGACGGCGGCGCCCGCAAGCAGTCGCGCGACCAAGAGCCAGATGACGTTTTGCGCCTCCAGGAACAGCACCGCCGCGATCACCGCCGCCCCCAGGCCCGGAACGAGCACCGCCTTCCGGCCGAACCGGTCTGCCAGGCGGCCTGCGACGACCAGCGCGGCGATCAGACCGACCATGTAGGTGGCGAAGATGACCGTCAGCAGACCCGAGTCGAAGCCCCATTCGGCCTGCCAGCGCGCGTACAGCGGCGTTGCCGAGTTCGAGAGCAGGAAAATCGCCGTCACCGTTCCAGCTGCGGCGATGGACCTGCCCAGGCCGCCTTCCGTGGTGTCGCGCGGTTGTCGCGGCACCACGACGCCGCGCTCGCCCTCCGATCGCTGTTCGACTAAACTCGTACTAGTTCGCATGAATACGAACATAACCTCTAGTACGAGAAAAGTCGAACAAGGATGGCAAGTCACGTGCTGAATGCGCTCGCCCCTACCTACACCAGCCCGTCCGTCGGGCTCGAATTGCCGCCACGCCTGCCCGAGCCAGACCCCGATCAGATTCGGCTCGACAAGGTCTTCGCCGTACTGTCCGAGCCGCTGCGGCTCACGATCGTGCAACGGTTGTTGACCTCCTCGGACGAGTTCGATCACACCTGTGGCTGGTTCGGGTTCGATCACCCGAAGTCGACGCTGACGCATCACTTCAAGGCGTTGCGCGAGGCCGGAGTCCTCACCCAGCGGCGGTACGGGCTGGAGCGGCGCAGTCGGGTTCGACTCGACGACCTCAATGACCGATTCCCCGGACTCGTCGAACTCATCCTGGCCTGGGAGCCTGCGCCGTCGACGTAGCAGGACGCGGGCTCCACGCAGCTCAACGTGCGTCGTCCCTGGGCAATGAATTCCCGCCGCCGAAGCGACGGGAATGACGAAGTCGAGGCCGAATCAGACGATGGCAGGCTGCCACCTGAGTAGCGCTGCCAACTACTGGTCGCCGCAACATCCCGGCTCTGGGACGCTGGTGAGACTGCGCTGAACGAAGAAGTCTCCCGCTCAAGATCTTTCAGCACGCACGGCAGTAATCCCCGGCGAATATTCGCCGGGGTTACCGCTTTCCCGCACCCAGCCCTGGATCGCCTCGAAGTGGTGGTGACGGCAACGGCAGGGCGGCCGTGGCGACGCGCTGTGAAACCCGGTGAAAGCTCTGTTGAACTGCGATTCTGTGGGAACGGAAGGGCCGCTTCGAATTGCTCGCGTCCGCGGACTTCGAGGAAGGCGTCACGGCGTTCCTCGAAAATCGGCCCTCCGGTTAAACGACTGGCCGACCCTCCGCGAGGAAGTCGGCGAGAGCCTGCGCCACGCGGCCTGGCTCGTCCTCGGTGAGGAAGTGCCCGGCGCCAGGCACGAACGCCGCTCGCGCCCCGGGGATGCGGCTCGCGAGATCGTCGGCGAACGAGCGGTCCAGCCATTCGTCGTCCTCACCCCACAGGATTTGCACCGGCACGTCCACGGTGCCGAGTTTCTCGACGACCTCGTCGGTGTCGCGTTCGTCGAAGTACCGGACCTGGTCGAGGTAACGCTGCTGTCCGCTGGGGCCTGTGAAGGGACCGAGGTAGACCTCCGCGACGGGCGAGGGCAGCCGACGACGCGTCGCAGTGTCGAGGTGCGCTTCGATGATCCGCTGGAAGATGTGCGTCGGCATCGTCCGGTACACGTCGAGGTGGCGTTGCATGTGCTTCGCTACCGGCGTCACCCACGGCGAGAGCACCGCCGCGTCGAGGAGGGCGATGCGCCGCACCGGGACTCCCTCGACGAGGTGCGCCCGAAGCACCGTCGCTGCACCGATGTCGTGGCCGGCCAGCGCGGGCCGGTCGAGTCCCCAGTGCTCGACCAGCCGGGCAAGCACGCGAGCGTGCGTGCAGATCGCCACCGGCTCGCCGGGAACCGATGGCGATTCGCCGTAGCCCGGAAGATCCCAGACGTACACAGTGTTCTGCTCGGCGAGGTGGGGAATCACCGCGCGCCACAGATACGACGACGAGGGTGTGCCGTGCACGAGCACGACGGGTGGGCCGTCGCCGAAGACTCCTGCCGCGACGGTGGCGCCGCCGATCGTCAGCCGGTCGGGCAGGGACCACCGGTCGATGTCGGACGTGCTGGCGGTCTGCTGTCGAGTCATGATCATCCTCCCGAGACGTAAGGGTTAAACTGGCTTGGTAACCATTACGCTAGACGGAGGCTGTAAGTGATGCAACTGACTTTCACCGATTACACCGTCGGGGCATCGGTGGCGACGGCGCTCGTCCTCACCGCCCCGGAGGTGCTCGTCGCGACCGGTGACGCGCTCACCGACGGCGAGTCGCTGCACACCTTCCTCACCGAGCACGCACTCGTCCCCGGTGACCGTCCGGTGACCGGGGACGACCTGGACGAGGTCCGTGCGTTGCGCACACGCGTGCGCGCCGTCGTGGTGGCGCCGGGCGAGGAGGCGATCGTCGACGGAGCCAATCAACTCCTGGGCGCGGTGCGCACCGTCCCCTTCCTCGGGCGCCATGACGGCACGTGGACGTGGCACCTCGAGACCGCGCCGGAGTCGACGCTCGCCGACGACCTCGCCGTCGTCATCGGAACGGGTCTGCTCGGAACCGTGGCCGCACTGGGACCGACACGGTTTCGCTCGTGCGAATCACCGTCGTGCAATGGCATTTTCGTCGACACAAGCCGGGCCGGCAGGCGTCGGTTCTGCATGCCCCAGGTGTGCGGGAACCGCGTCAACGTGGCGAATTTTCGCGCCCGCCGGCGCGAACAGCAGGATCGACGCGGCACGGGCCCCTTGGATGCCGGATGAAGAAGGGAATCATGGGTCGGTCGGCGGTGGAGTCGAGGTGGCGCCCGGAACGTGAGATCTCAGCAAGCGTCCGACTGGAGGTTCCTCATCTCGAGAACACCCACCGCACCGAACACGGCCGCTGTCGAAACTCCGCCGCCCGAAACGGATTCCCAGCGAGTACCCCTCTATGCGGTGATGACGTCGGGCGGGTCGGGCAGGTCGACATCGAGAATGAAGTCGAGCCAGACAAGTGCGTCAGCCAGCGTTTCCGCCCGCATCGTGAGGTCGAATCGATGCTCAGCGGCTGCGAGTAACCGCTCTCCCTCCACGACCTCCTCGGCGAGAAAGGCTGCCACCGTCCGCAGCACCCAGCGCTCCGATTCCGGCAAGTCGTCGACGACGACGGGCGCCCCGTCCGTGAAGCGGAGATCGAGGATGAATCTCTCCCCCGGACCCGCGGCGCCCAGGCGCGCAGTGAGGACATCAACGATCGCGTCGACAACCCACGCGATCACATCACCGTAAGCCGGCCGACCTTCGGTGAGATGCGGTTCTACGCACACTCGGGAGACCTCACGCGAGAACCGGGCGGCGTCATGGTCACCGACCAGCTGCACCAGCCGACCCGCGAGAGCTGCGGCCGCCGGGCCGGTGGGGCGGCCTGATTTCGATCCCATACTGAAGAGTGCCCTGCCCTGGGCACCACGACACAACCCAGCCGACGCCGCCGGCAGACGGGCCACGTGAATGGCAACACAAAGAGAAGTAACGACGATGGGTAATACACGAGCGCCGGGCGGCGTTCTGTCGGCGAACGAGCAAAGGAGCAAAGCAGTGTTACTGAACGGGATCAACCACATCGCGGTGATATCCAACGACATCGACCGACTCCGCGACTTCTACACCGAGGTCTTCGACGCCGAGGTCGGACCCACCAGGCCGCACGGCGACAAGGGCGGCGAAACCATGACGATGATCCGCATCGGACCGCACACCGAGCTCAACGTGGTGACGATCGAGGGGAACGCCGAGCCGGATCGTCAGACACCCATGTGGCGACGCGGACGGCTCGATCACTTCGGCCTGCAGGCGGCATCCGCCGAGAGCTTCGAAACTATCCGGCAACGGCTTGTGGAGCACGGTGCCAGCGACGGCAACGTCAACGACTTCGGCGCCGTGCGCAGTGTCTTCTTTCGCGACCCCGATGGACTGGAAGGCGAAGTGCTGGTTGCGAAATAGGAGATACCGCCGTACGCCCTGGGAACGGCCGATGTCAAGACCGCAGCCGATGAACGCCGAATATGGCGGTGCAGACACTCCGGATCCCTGGCCGGACTTATCACGGTGCCCGGTCCCCGGGTGATGGCCGGGGACCGGCACTCGTTCGGGTGTTCGCGCTACCCGTTGAGGGCGGGGTAATCGATGTAGCCCTGCTCGCCGCCGCCGTAGAAGGTGGCGCGGTCGGGACTGTTGAACGGGCCGCCGGCGGCGAGCCGGGCGGGCAGGTCGGGGTTGGCGAGGAACAGCGCGCCGAAGGAGATCATGTCGGCTGTTCCGTCCTCGACGAGGGCCAACTCATCGACGTGCGTCATGGCATCCGGGGTCGACGGGTTGAGGATGAACGTTCCACTGAATCGCTTGCGCAGGTCCAGGGTGAGCTCCCGATCCGCCGTGTCCCCCATCTCCATCACATGCAGATAGGCCAGGCCGAGCGGCTCGATCGCGTCGACGAAAGCCCGGTAGGTGTCGCGGAACCCGTCCTCGACGATGTCATTGAGGGGGTTGGCCGGGGAGATCCGCAGTCCGACGCGGTCGGCGCCGATCGCGTCGGCGACCGCACGGACCACTGCGAGGGGGAAGCGGATTCTGCCCTCGATCGACTGACCCCAGCCGTCGGTGCGCTGGTTGGCGTTGGTGGAGAGGAACTGGTGCAACAGATAGCCGTTGGCCCCGTGCAATTCGACCCCGTCGAATCCGGCGTCGATCGCGTTGCGGGCCGCCTGTCCGAAATCGTTGATCGTCTGGTCGATTTCGGCCTCCGTCAACTCCTTCGGGACAACGAAGTCTTTCATTCCGTCGAGAGTGAACACTTGCCCTGCCGCAGCGACAGGTGACGGTGCGACGGGTATCAGGCCATCCGGAAGCAGGCTCGGGTGACCGATCCGACCGGTGTGCATCAACTGGGCGAAGATCGCTCCCCCGCCGTCATGCACCCCGTCGGTGACCGGCCGCCAGGCCACGATCTGCTCATCGGAGTGCAGGCCGGGGGTGTTGGGATAGCCCTGGCCGACCGCCGACGGCTGGGTGCCCTCGGTGACAATCAACCCTGCAGTCGCACGCTGCGCGTAATAGGTCGCCATGGCCGCGGTCGGGATCGCCCCTGCCCCATCGGCACGGCTGCGGGTCATCGGGGCCATCGCGATGCGATTGGTCAGGCGCTTACCGGCGAGGTCGATCGGGTCGAATGCAGTGCTCATGTTCTTTCCTACCTTCCGTGGAGGTGATCGGCCACGAGGGACCGCCAGGCTGTGCGGCCGGGCCGCACGGCACTTCGGAATGTCGGGTCATCAATCACCGAATGGATTTACCTGTTCGAACAGTATGTTGTGGATCGATATTCCCGCAAACCCGTGCCGCAGGCATTCGAGCCGGGAGCTTCCGCGTACAAAGCACTATTTCCCGCCGAATACGAGAGCCATCTGCACGGCCACCTGGTCGCATATGCAGTCTTGGTCGGGTCTATTTTGAGCGGTATACTGCTCGAACAAGTTCCCGGGAAGGATTGAACGGCCATGGAGTGCAACACACCGGAGACAGGCGCAGCCCCTATGGCTGGAGCAGTGCCCGTGCCCACCGCCGCGCGCGGCGGGCCGATCAGCCATGCGATCTTCCGCGTGGCCCGTGCCCATCGGATGATCGCCGGCCAGCTGCTGCGCCGCGTCGGCCTTCACCCGGGCCAGGAGTTGGTGATGATGCACCTGTGGGAACTGGGACCGCAACGCCAAGTCGACCTCATTCGCCTGCTCGATTCCGATGCTGCAACGATGACCCGGACCATCCGGCGACTTGAGCACGCCGGCTTCGTCCGCCGCTGCCCCTGCGTCGATGACAAGCGCGCAACACTGATCGAGCCCACCGCCGCCAGCCACGCCCTGCGCCGGGAGGTCGAGGAGGTGTGGCAACAACTCGAAGACCTGTCCGTCGGCGGCCTCGGCGAGGACGAACGGCTGACAACTCTGCGGGTCCTGGAGGGGCTGGAAGCGAGACTGGCCCTTGCAGCCGGCAACTCGCGGATCGGATCCGAGCCGGCGGATCCGTCTACCGGCGCACAAGACCCGTAAGAGCAAAAGGGCAGTACATACCGTCGACCGCGTCATGGGTATGCCACCCGGCATCTCGCTACGATCAGCGTCCAGCGATCGGCCGGCCTCTCCGATGAGTCTGTCCCGCCGGCGTGGTCTATCCATCGCAGTGTCATTCTCGTCAAGAGCGCAGGAGGAGCCTCGTGAGTCAGCTTCTGAGAGTCCAGAACTTCAACGTGTCGAGTGACGGATTCGGTGCCGGTGAACACCAGAGCCTCGAGAGGCCGTTCGGCGATGCCGATCCTGGCGAGATGTTCGCCTGGGCCGGCGCCACGGCGAGCTGGCCGATGCGCACCGACGCCGGCGGAAGCCGGGGCCTCGACGACTACTTGACGCGGGACTACGCCCGCAACATCGGCGCCGAGATCATGGGCCGCAACAAATTCGGCCCGCAGCGCGGCCCCTGGCAGGACTACGACTGGCGCGGCTGGTGGGGCGAGGAGCCTCCGTTCCACACCCCGGTTTTCGTGCTGACCCACCACATTCGTCCGTCGTTCACTCTCGGCGACACCACGTTCCACTTCGTCGACGCCGACCCTGCGTCTGTCCTCGATCGGGCCCGCGAGGCCGCGGACGGCAAGGACGTCCGGCTCGGCGGCGGGGCCACCACGATCCGGCAGTTCCTCGATGCCGACCTCGTCGACACCATGCATGTGGCGGTCTCACCGGTGCAGCTCGGCGCGGGGTCGCGACTCTGGGAATCACCCGATGAGCTGCTCGACCGGTTCCACCTCGACGTTGTGCCCAGCCCGAGCGGAGTAGTGACCCACCACCTGTTCTGGCGCAGGTGACGCTAGGGCGCGCAAAATCGAATGTGTGAAGTACGTACTGCTGATCTGCGACGACGAGTCGGTGTCGCCGTCGAACGAGGAGCTCGCGGCCGATCCGGTGCATCAGGCGTGGTGGGCGGATCTGCAACGGCGTGGCGGTCTGCTCGTCGGCCAGCGGCTGCGGCCGGTGGTGGATGCGACGACGGTCCGGGTCCGCGACGGTGAAACCCTCGTCTCGGATGGGCCGTTCGCCGAGACCAAGGACTTCGTCGGCGGCTTCGTGATGGTCGAGTGCGAGAACCTGGACGAGGCGATCGAGATCGCGTCCGGCCATCCCTACGCGCGTTGGGGCGGCGTCGAGATCCGCCCTGTCTGGGAATGACGGCGCCCGATGACCGAGTCCGTGCGGCGGTCGATGCGGCGTTCCGGGACGAGTGGGGCCAGGTGGTTGCGACCCTGATCGGGTTGACCGGGGACTGGGATCTGGCCGAGGACTGCGCGCAGGACGCGTTCGCCTTCGCGTTGACGAGCTGGACGCGCGACGGCGTCCCGCGCCGCCCCGGTGCCTGGCTCACCACGACTGCCCGCAACCGCGCGATCGATCGGCTGCGCCGCGACGCTGCGGGTGCGGGCAAAGTGCGTCAGCTCGCCGTGCTGGCCCGTGACCCGGGCGAGCCCCCGGAGGAGATCCCCGACGAACGGCTGCGGCTGATCTTCACCTGCTGCCATCCGGCGCTGCCCTTCCCGGCCCGGGTTGCGCTGACCCTGCGCACGTTGGCCGGTCTGAGCACTGCCGAGATCGCCCGGGCCTTCCTGACCGCCGAAACCACGATGGCGCAGCGCCTGGTCCGCGCCAAACGCAAGATCCACGAGGCCGGAATCCCCTACCGGGTCCCGCCCGTCGAACTGCTCTCCCAGCGACTGGCCGCCGTCCTGGCGGTGCTCTACCTGATCTTCAACCAGGGCTACGACGAGGACGACGGACGCCGGGCCCTCACGGCCGAGGCCATCCGTCTCGCCAAGCTCCTGGTGCGGCTGATGCCCCAGGAACCCGAGCCGCGCGGCCTGCTCGCGCTGATGCTGCTGCACGAGTCCCGGCGCGAGACGCGCACCGACGACGGTGGTGTGCTGGTCACCCTCGAGAACCAGGACCGGTCTCGGTGGGACCGGGCGCTGATCGCCGAAGGAGTGGCGACGCTCGATCAGGCGCTGGCCATGGGACGCACCGGCGGCTACCAGGTGCAGGCCGCGATCGCCGCCTGCCACGCCACCGCGCCCGACGCGGCGAGCACGGACTGGCCACAGATCGCGGCCCTGTACACCGAGCTGGCGCGGCTGGCACCGTCCCCGGTCGTGGATCTCAACCACGCCGTGGCGGTCGCGATGGCCGACGGGATTCCGGCCGGCCTGGCCCTCGTCGACGTGATCACGGCATCCGGCCGGCTCGACTGGTACCACCTGCTGCCCGCGACCCGGGCCGATCTGCTCCGCCGGGACGGCCGTGCCGCCGAGGCCAAGGCAGCGTACGAGGAAGCCCTGAAGCTGGCGCCGACCGAGGCCGAGCGCCGCTACCTGACCAGCCGCCTGCGCGGGCTCTGAGGAAATCCCGAAGTTTTTTCGCTGCCGTTGTCGATCTCGGACGGCATCCTTCGTCGGTGGGGTGAAGGTCCACCTGGATGAAAGGAAAGTCTTGTGAACACCGAAACGACCCCACCCTCACCCACCGTCGTCGACCGTACTGCCTACCAGGGCGAACTGGACGCGCTGCGGGTCCGGGAGAAGGCACACACCCACGAAGGCGACGCGATCGCTGCGGCCCGCCGGCGACTGCCGATGGTCGAAGTCGACCCCACCCTCACCCTCGTCGGCCCGCACGGGCCGGTCCCGCTGCTCGACGTGTTCGAGGGCCGAAGCCAGCTGATCGCGTATTTCCACATGTGGCACGCCGACCACCCCGCGGCCGATCAATGTGAGGGCTGCACGTTCTTCAACGGTCAGGTGCGCGAGCTGTCGTATCTGCACTCCCGCGACGTCACGTACGCCACGCTGTGCCAAGGCCCGTACGACGTGAGCGTCCGCTACCGCGACTTCATGGGATGGGACGTGCCCTGGTACTCCGCACAGGATGCGGCGGACGCTCTGCTCGGCGATCGTGATCGGTCCCCGGCGCCTCTGGTCTGCTATCTGCGACACGAGGACAGGGTGTTCGAGACGTTCTGGACGAGCGGCCGCGGCCTGGAACCAATGGCTCCCACATACGGGCTACTCGACATGACCGTGTACGGCCGTCAGGAGTCGTGGGAGCACTCACCCAGCGGCTGGCCTCAGCGTTGGGAGCGCCGCACGAGGGACATCATGCGCACCGACGGACGGCCCACCGCGCAATGGTCGCGCCTGGCCGCCGGTCGCTCGGACGACCTCGGTGTCACCGAGGGCTGACGCCTACTTGTCTTTTTGTCGCTTCACCATCTCGGTGATCCAGACGGGCGCGAACGGCGACGTGCAGTTCGGGGGCGTCGGGTAGTCCTCGAGCACTTTCAGCCGCTCGCCGATGTCGATGGCACGGGCGCGGTACTCGGCGTGCTCGATTCCGATCTGGGCCAGGCAGTGGTTCATCGCCCACTGCAAGCGATCCGGGGCGTCCTTCATCTCTGCCTCGATGATGTCGAGCAGTCCCGCGAGGTCGAGACCATCGGGTTTCTTCGCCACGCGTTCGGTGGTCAGCGCCCAGCCGGCACTCGCCACCACGGGATCCGGATCGGCGAACCAGGCGAGGCGTAGCTCTTCGGCGTGCGGGTTCTTCTTCACGACGTAGTTGACGAGCCAGTCGTGCACCTTGGGGGTGCCCGCCTGACGCAACATGGCGTCCAACTCGTCACGCTCGAACGCCTTCGGGCGGCAGATCAGGAGCGCCAGCAGTCTCGCCGCGCTGTCCTCGGTCTTCCACAGCTCGCGGGCGAGGTCCTGCTGGGTCTTCAGCCGCTTGGCGACTGCCCTCAGCTTGCTGAGGTTCACGCCGTGGTCGTCACCGTGCTTGGCATTCACTTCCCGGATTCTCGGGTCCTCGAGCGCTGCCAGCTCGGCCATCACCTCGGCCACCGTTGGCGGGTCCACCGTCGTCTGGGCCACCGCTGTCTCCTGTCCGTCGCGAGTGAGGATGAGCCTACGACGAGGGCACCGCCGCCAGAGGCTCCAGCCGCCGAATGGTCGCGACGACAGCTGGATGCAACCCGGCCCGGCAAGGGCTGGTTCGTTATTCTCCGCTTGTGCGGACCGGAAGAATCGTGGTTCGACAAGACCTGGCGGCCAAGCGAAATCGAAGCGATCACCTGAATCCGCTCCGCCTTGGCACCTCCGCATCGCGGATTTCCGTGGAGTTTCCGATTGGGGACCGGGGACGCGGGGTAATCACGGCACACGCCTCGCGCGCACCGACGCGCCAAAGTTCCACCTGCTCCCGACGCCCGGCGCAGTGCGTGGCGACGACACACGACAAGTGGGTTCGATCATGAAAATCACGAAAACCAAAACCAAAGTTGAGATTGCCACAGCGGTCGGCGCCGGATACCTGCTGGGGCGCACACACCAGTTGAAGATGGCCGTGAAGATCGCCGGAGCGGGCGGGCGGTCCCCCAAGGGGCCTCAGGATCTGCTCGCACAGGGATCCGAGTTCCTCGCCTCGTCTCCGGATATCGCGGAACTCGGCGATTCGGTTCGGGTCGAGCTACTCGACACTGCGGCCGCCACGGCCGAGGCCACCAGCGAGCACGTCG
This sequence comes from Rhodococcus sp. WS4, assembly GCA_006543605.1. Lineage (GTDB taxonomy): Bacteria > Actinomycetota > Actinomycetes > Mycobacteriales > Mycobacteriaceae > Rhodococcus_F. The sequence goes on along the minus strand of RRBB01000016.1, from coordinate 44,363 downwards.
ATTCGTTCCGCGACCGCCTCCGGTCGCGCGGCGCGAACGTCGTGGCCGGCGGCGGGCACCTGCTCTCCGGGGCGAAGAGGATCGGCCGTCGCGGGCACGCCCACCCGCGGGACGCCGAGGCTTCCACCGTCGACGACGAGTCCCGGGACGAGTCCGCACCGGAATCACCACCCGACACACCCGCGCGCAGGAAGAAAACGGTCAAGGCGCACAAGCCTCCGACGGACGTACGAGACGAGGAGAAACCGCCCAACGCGAGTAAGGGCGAGGACAAAAAACAACCACAGCCGTCCAGGGGGCGGGCACGTTTGCGGCGGATCACGCCCACGCGCTCGCCGATGCGTAAGCAGTCACCGCCGACCGAAACCACGCCCAAGGGTGGTCGGTAGCGGAAACGGGTTCCCGAGGCGAGATCGGCACAAACGCGTTCTGCAGGGATTCGCGACTTCCCGTCGACCGCACGATCCGCGGTCGACGCGTGGGGTTGGTTCACCGCCGACAGCGGGCGGACGGGTCGCCGGATCCGACGACCCATGCGCTACTTCCGGGCGGGTCGAGGATCAGATCGGCCACGAGCGCGGTCCAGCCGGTTTGGTGGGACGCGCCGAGGGGCCGCGCCCCCATCCGGGACGCGACGCCGTCGATAGAACATGTGTCAGATCTATCGCCCGCGATATGTCCCGCTGTAGCATTCGGGAATGAGTCGAGTAGGTAGCTACAGTGACGATGACGTGGCAGGTTGGCTGTCGATCTCGCCCGAGTTGGGTGGAGCGCTCGGCGGGTTTACGGATGCCGTGTACAACCGGAACCGGTTACCGTTACGAGTCCGGGAAATCGCACGGATGGCGGTCGCGGAGGCCAATGAGTGCGCCGTGTGCCTCGGTACCCGAGACAGGAGTGCCGCCGATGCGGGCATCGACGAGCATTTCTACGATCACGTCCTCGAGTGGGAGTCGTGGCCCGGGTACAGCGCCGAGGAGCGGGCGGCGGCGGAGTTCGCCCACCGGTTCGCCACCGACCACACGGCGCTCCGCGACGACGAGGACTTCTGGGCGCGGTGTCACGAGCATTTCTCGGACGAGATCCTGACGGACCTGGCGTTGTCGTGCGCGTTGTGGCTGGGAACGGGTCGGGTGCTGCGGGTGCTCGACATCGGTCAGACGTGCAAGCTCACACTCTGAGTCGTCGCTAGGAGCGGGCCCTGCCTGCTCTCGCAGGTGAACGGTTCGTCGATCCAGTAGGTGTCGTGCTGCGCGTCGTATACGAGCGGGTACGCGGTGGCGGGGTCGCACAACTTGTCGATCTGCGCCTGGCGGGCGGAACTGATGGTGAACCAGTACTTGTTGGTGTCCGGACCGATGTTTTCGCACCGGTAGAAGAACCCCTTCACGCCGTCACCGAACACGTAGCTGCGGAGGCGGCGGCGAGTTTCTTGTCGAGGTTGATGTTGTCGCAGTCGGCCTTCATGCCCGGGGCACTCGTAGTCTCGGCCGTCTCGCTCGTATACCCCTTGGCCGTGTGCGTTCCCGACGCCGTCCACGTCTGGGCGGGCAAAGCGATCTGTTCGGCGACCTCGGCCAACAGCGGGCTGCCCGGCGGCGCCTCGGACTGCGTGGTCGCGCTCTCGGCGGAGTCACCGGAGTTCGAGCACCCGGCGACGACGAACAGCGCTGCCAGCAGAAGAGGTGCGGAGTTACGTCCGTATCGAACCGCGCTCGAGGAGGTCACGAGGTGCTCCGTTCCGGGCCTGTCGAGTGGTGACACCATCGACGATGCCGCGTCATTCGCGAGCACGACCACGGGTTGGCGGACATCATGAGGCAGTCATGAATCTCACAGGCGAAGGAGTTGAATTTTCAACTTTGAATGTGTGAATATTTCCACGTCAGCGTTCGCTGGAAACTGTTGGTTCAGAAACTATTTCGGGTCTCCCGGAATACCGAGGAAGGGGTCAGCCATGTCCAGCGACGAGGAGACGCGTCAGGTCGAGCAGGTCGTCGACAGACTCGCCGCGGACCACGCGTACCTGCCACACCAGATGGTCGAGCAGATCGTCCACGAGGCACACACGGAATTCACCGCGGGAACGGTGCGCGATTTCGTACCACTGCTCGTCGAACGGTCCGCGAAGCGGAAGATCGCCGCCCTCACCAGTTCCTGACTCAGGGCGGACTCAGTTCCGCTCTCATGATGGTGGCAGAACAACAGCCGGCAAGGACCAGTCGGGCGGGATCACTCCGGCGAGGTGGTCGATGCGGGGGTCGTTCATAGTGTTGTAGCGGTCGATCAGTTCCCGTATCGGAACCTGCGCCGGCTGCGGTGACGGTGACGCCGGGTCCTGCGCGAAGGCGCCGAGAACGTCACCGGTGTGCTCGTCGACAGTGCCGTAGGTGTTGGCCGCTATCGAGAAGTCGGACCCGAAGGACGCGGAGGCAACCACACTGGGCCCGGTGTCGGACCACCCCCACTTGGTTCCTGTGACCGACGGCAACAGCCCGGTACCCCAGTTCTGATGGGTTCCATCGGCGGCGACAGGGGCGGCAGTCGCCATCCATCCCAGGATCTCACTGTCCGGATCGGTGGCCTTCTTCGCCTCGAGGAACGTCACGGTGTCCGCGGTGCTGGTGACGGCGTTGCCCCAGAATCCGGCACCGTGAGTGCTGGTGAGCCGATATTCGGCCGCGATCGCATCGATGGCCTGCGGATATTTGGCATACGCCTCCGCGGCGGCGCCGTCGTCGCTGTCGCGAATCATCCGCTGCCCGAGTGCGCGGTCTTCTGGCGAGCCGTCGCCGTGCCGGAGCATGTAGTCGGCCACATACAGTTTCACGATGGACAGTCCCGGCCGGGCTTCTCCCTGATTCGCCGTCCCGACACGGGTTCCGCTCGGCGTGTGCGCGAACGACAGCGCCGTCCGTCCCGGCACCTCGTCGACCCGGTCGGGCGTCGGGGCGGCGTGGGCCGTCCATCCGGACGCGGTCGCGACAACGCCGGCGGCCAACAGTGCCAGCACAACGTCCCGACATGTCGATACCGCGCTCTTCATACGGGGCGAGTACCCGGTTCGGCTCGATTCAGTCGCCGTCACCTCACCGGAAATAGCCGAGCGCTCACTCCCATTCGCGCTGCGGCAGGACGTCCTCCATCATCCTGCGCAGCGCGGGGTTGCGATTGTCCGAGCGCCAGGCGGCGTTCATCTGCACCGGCCGGTCGCGGACGGCGGAGACGGGCCGGAACACGACCCCCTCGGGGTGCATCGTCTGCGCGGATTCGGGGACGAGGGCCATGCCGAGGCCGGAGCGGACGAGCACCAGCATGGTGTGCACCTGGGTGACGTACTGGACGTACCGCGGGGACGCGCCGACGATCGTGAACGTGCTGATGAGCAGTTCGTGGAAGTACCGCGCGTCGACGGGTGAATACATGACGACGGGTTGGTCGTCGAAATCCTCGACTGCCAGTTCCTCCGCGTCGGCCAGGGGGTGGCCGGCGGGCAGGGCTGCGACGAGACGCTCGTGATGGATCGGCCGGGTGTCGATGCCGGGCCGGGTGAGGATGGGTCGGATCAGCCCTAGGTCCAGTTCACCGCTGATCAGTGATTCGATCTGTACGGACGTGACCATCTCTCGCAGAACGATCTTCACGTCGGGGAGCCGCTCGCGCGCGGCGCCGAGCAACCTCGGCAGCACCGCGTGCGCCGAGGCGCCGGTGAATCCGACGACGACGGTGCCGAGGTCGCCGGCCGGCACCCGCCGGACGGTGAGGGCCGCGCTCTCGGACAGACTCAGGATCCGCCGGGCGTCGGGCAGGAACGCCGCGCCGGCGGCGGTGAGGGTGACGGAGCGGCTGGTGCGGTCGATCAGCTGCACGCCGAGTTCGCTTTCGAGCTGCTGGATCTGACGGCTCAGCGGCGGCTGCGTCATGTGCAGGCGCTCCGCGGCGCGACCGAAATGCAATTCCTCCGCGACGGCGATGAAGCACGACAGCCGTGCGAGGGAGAACATTCGATCCACTCCTTTGCCTCGAGGTGGGCCCGAGCCCGAGGACTCAATCTAACCCACGACGAGGACGCCGGCCGCGACTCGGCCGGCGTCTTCTATCGAGACGGCTACCAGCGCGGGCAGGTGTTCTCGAACGTCGGGTCCACCGACTTCATGTACCCGGTGTCGTCCCGGTCGCGCACCCCGCAGTCGAGGTATTGCTGGTGCAGGGCGGCGAGGGCGTTCTCGTCGATCTCGACGCCGAGCCCCGGCGTGGTCGGCACCGCGACCGCGCCGTCGACGATCTTCAGCACGCCGGGCTTCACGACGTCCTCGGTCTTCCAGGGCCAGTGCGTGTCACACGCGTACGTGAGGTTCGGTGTGGCGCCGGCGAGGTGCACCATCGCGGCCAGGCTGATGCCGAGGTGCGAGTTGGAGTGCATCGACAGGCCAAGGCCGAAGTTGTCGCAGATGCCGGCGAGCAGCCGCGACCGCTGCAGGCCACCCCAGTAGTGGTGATCCGACAGCACGACCTGCACGGAATCCTTCAGGACCGCGGGCTCGAGCTGATCGAACGCGACGACGCACATGTTGGTGGCGAGCGGCATCTTCGCCTCCCGGGCCACCTCGGCCATGCCGTCGAGGCCGGGCGTCGGGTCTTCGAGGTATTCGACGATGCCGTCGAGTTCCGACGCGACCCGGATCGAGGTGTCGACGGTCCACGCGGCGTTGGGGTCGAGGCGCAACGGCAGGTCGGGGAACGCGGCGCGCAGCGCCTTGATTCCGGCGATCTCCTCGTCGGGTGAGAAAACGCCGCCCTTGACCTTGATGGCCTCGAAGCCGTACTCGCCGATCATCTTCTGCGCCTGACGCACCAGACCGTCGGGGTCGATCGCCTCGCCCCACTCGTCGGGCTCGGCACCGGGATGCCCGGCCCACTTGTAGAACAGGTAGGCGCTGAACGGGACGGCGTCGCGCACCTTGCCGCCGAGCAGATCAGACACCGGCCGGCCGAGGGCCTTGCCCTGCACGTCGAGGCACGCCACCTCGAACGGGGAGAACACGCGGTCGGTGGTGCTGGCCGTGGTGATCATGCCGGCGACCCCGTCGCCACCCGTGACGGACAGGGTGGCGACCTTCTCGTCGATCGCGGCGCGGATCGCATTGAGCGCGAACACGTCCAGCCCGACGATCGCCTCGGCGGCCGCTTCGAGCCGGGCGAGGTGGGCGGTGTCGGCGTAGGTCTCACCCAGTCCGACGAGACCGCCGTCGGTGTCGAGCTGGATGATGGCGCGCAGCGCGTACGGCTGGTGTACGCCGACGGTGTTGAGCAGCGGCGGATCGACGAACGCGACGGGGGTGATCCGCACGCCGGTGATCCGGATGGGCACGGCCGACATCAGACCGCCGCCTGCACGGCCAGGGCGTCGGCGAGCACGGCACGACCCGCGGCCGTGATCCGAGCCAGCTCCTGCCGGTGGACCTCGCTCGTCGGGACGAGCGGCGGACGCACCGACCCGGCGTCGATGCCTTCCATCGCGACACCCGACTTGATCAGCGCGACCGCGTATCCGGGCACCTGGTCACGCAGCCGGACGAGCGGGTGGAAGAAGTCGCGGAGCAGTGCGTCGGTGAGCTCCTGGTTGCCGGATTCGAGGGCGTCGTAGAACCCGAGAGCAAGCTCGGGCGCGAACGCGAACGTGGCCGACGAGTACAGCGTCACGCCGATCGCGCGGTACGCCTGCTGGGTGACCTCGGCGGTGGGCATGCCGTTGAAGAACAGGAACGGCTTACCGGACGGCGCCAGCGCGTCCTTCACGGCGCGGACGATGCGCCCGACCTTGTCGAGGTCGCCGGTACCGTCCTTGAAACCGATGACGGTCGGGAACTGCGCCACCTCCACGGCGGACGCCTCGTCGAATCGGGCGTTGCCGCGGTTGTAGACGATGAGCGGAAGGTCCGTGGTCTCGGCGACAGCGCGGGTGTAGTCGACCAGACCGGCCTGCGGCATCGTCACCAGGTACGGCGGGAGCAGCAGGATACCGTTGGCGCCGTTGGCCTTCGCGCTGGTGGCGAACTCCTTGGCCTGCTGCACCGAACCGCCCGCCCCGGCGAACACGGGGACACACCCGGCGACGACCTCGACGGCCGTGGCAACGATCCTGCCGAACTCCTCGAGTCCGAGGGCGTGAAATTCGCCGGTGCCGCAGGCGATGAAGACACCGCCGGGTCCGGCGTCGATGCCCTTGGCGACGTGCTCGGCGAGCCGGTCGTAGTCGACGTCGCCGGATGCGGTGAACGGGGTGACGGGAAAGAACAGGACGCCGTCGAGCATGGGAAACTCCTTCACGAGGGGGAAATCAGGCTTGGGTGAGTCGGCCGTCGATGCGACGCCACAACTGTTCGGGGTTGCCGTCGGCGATGGCGGCGGGGAGCAGGGAACGCGGAACATCCTGGTACGCAACGGGTCGCAGGAAACGCTCGATCGCGAGCGAGCCCACGGATGTGGTGCGGGAGTCGGACGTCGCCGGGTGCGGACCCCCGTGCACCATCGCGTGACCGACCTCGACACCGGTGGGCCAGCCGTTGAACAGGATTCGTCCGGCCTTGAGTTCGAGGACGGGCAGCAGTCGTCCGGCCTCGTCGAGATCGGCGTCGTCGACGTGGACGGTCGCGGTGAGCTGACCTTCGAGCTTGGCTGCGACGGCCCGCACCTGCTCGGCGTCGCGGCAGCGGACGATCAGGCTCGACGAACCGAACACCTCCTGCTGCAACACCTCCGAACCCAGGAACGTGTCGGCGTCGGTGCTGAACAGCGCGGCCCGGCCGGTGTTCGGCGCGTCGGACTCGGTGCCGCGCGCCTCCACGGTCGCGGCCCCGGTGAGCGCGGTGACGCCGTCCGCGTAGCAGCCGGCGATGTTCGGGGTGAGCATCGGCGTGGGCGTGCTCTCGGCGACGGCGGCGCTCGCGGACTCGACGAACGAGGCGAGTCCGGGACCGTCGACCGCGATGACGAGACCGGGGTTGGTGCAGAACTGTCCGGATCCGAGGGTCAGGGACCCGACGAAGGCCCGGCCGAGTTCGGCGCCGCGCGTGGTGAGCGCGTTCTCGAGAACGAATACCGGGTTGATCGAACTCATCTCCGCGTACACCGGGATGGGTTCCGGTCGTCCCGCGGCCGCTGCGACCAGAGCGGTTCCGCCGGAACGCGATCCGGTGAAGCCGACGGCCTTGATGCGGGGATCGGTGACCAGGGCCGTGCCGAGCCCGCGACCCGAGCCGAACAGCAGGGAGAACGTCCCCGCCGGCATGCCGGTGCTCGCGACGGCGTCGGCGATGGCGCGGCCGACGAGTTCGGACGTGCCGGGGTGTGCGTCGTGGGCCTTCACGACGACCGGGCACCCCGCCGCCAGGGCGGACGCGGTGTCGCCGCCGGCGACGGAGAACGCGAGCGGGAAGTTGCTCGCACCGAACACCGCGACCGGGCCGAGCGGCACCTTCCGCTGGCGGATGTCCGCACGCGGCAACGGAGCGCGGTCGGGCAGCGCGGGATCGATGCGGGCGCCGTTCCAGCCGCCGTCGCGCAGGACGCCGGCGAACAGCCGCAGCTGTCCGGACGTGCGGCCCACCTCGCCGGTGACGCGGCCCTGCGGAAGACCGGACTCGGCACACACCCGGGCGACGAGCGTCTCGCCGAGAGCCTCGATGTTGTCGGCGATCGCCTCGAGGAACCGGGCGCGATCTTCGGACGTCGTGGCGCGGAACGGCGCGAACGCCTCGGCGGCGGCGGCGCACGCGGCGTCGACGTCCCGGTCGTCACCGTGCGCGAATCCGGGTTCCAGCCGGGCGCCGGTGCTGGGGTCGATACCGTGGATCGTCGTGCCGGAACCCTGGACGGGCTTGCCTGCGATGATCATCTGCCCGGTCACGTCGGTCCGGTTCACCGTTGCTGTCATGATGCGATCCTCGAATTCTCGTCTGCGTTTCGTATGGGCCGGTGCGGGATCATTTGGCTGCCACGGTGGTCTCGTCGGAGGCCACCTCGGCCAGGTCCGCGACTTCGTCGATGTCTTCCTTGTCCCGCCGGAAGTACGTCACCGCCACGGCCGCGGCCAGGGCGAAGAGCGACAGCACGACCAGGCCCATCGTCACCGTGCCGGTCTGCTCCTTGATCACACCGAAGCCGAATGGGGCCACGAAGCCGCCCAAGTTGCCCAGCGAGTTGATGATCGCGATCGCCGGCGCCAGCACCATCGGGTGCAGTGTGCGCTGCGGAATGGACCAGAAGAGCGGGCTCGCGCTCTTGAAGCCCATCGTCGCGATGCACAGCAGAGGAAGAGCCAGCCAGGGCGTGACGAACGCGGCGGCCATCGTGCCGATTCCGCCGATGAGCAGCGCGGCGACGAGGTAGGGCTTGTGCCGTCCGGTGCGGTCGGCGGAGCGGTTGGAGAAGTACATCGCGAAGATCGCGCAGATCCACGGCAGCGACGAGAGCAGGCCGACGGTGACGTCGTTGGTGCCCGGGATGCGGCGGATGATCGACGGGAGCCAGAACGTGTTGGCGTAGATCGCCATGGTGATCGCGAAGAAGATGCCGCAGCACACCAGGATCCGCGGCTGCAGCAGCAGCTTCCAGCGCGAGCCCGACTCGCCGCGCTTCGCGGACGCCTCACTGCGGAGCACGTCCTCCTCGGCGATGACGGCCTGCAGGTCGTGCTTCTCCACGCCGGTGAGCCACTTCGCGTCGTCGATCTTCGAGTCGAGCAGGCGGTAGGCGATGCACCCGACGACGACGGACAGCAGGCCTTCCAGCCCGAACATCCACTGCCAGCCGTGATGCCCACCGAGGCCGTCCAGCGACAGCAGCGGTCCCGACATCGGCCCGGAGATCGCGGCGGCGATCGACGACCCGGCGATGAACAGTGCCGTCGCGCGGCTGCGGTGGTTGTTCGGCAGCCAGCGCGTGAAGTAGAAGATGATGGCCGGGAAGAAGCCGGCCTCGGCGACACCGAGAAGGAACCGCAGGACGTAGAACATCTCCGGGCCGTTGACGAACACCATCGCCGCGGACACGAGGCCCCACGAGATCATGATGCGCGTCAGCCACACCTTGGCGCCGAACTTCTCCATGAGCACGTTCGACGGCAGTTCGAAGATCGCATAGGCGATGAAGAAGACACCCGCACCGAAGCCGTACGCCGCGGCGCCGATGCCCACATCCGCCTCGAGGTGAGTCTGGGCATACCCGATGTTCGATCGGTTCAGCTGGTTGCAGATCAACATCACGATGAACAGCGGCACGACACGGCGGAAGATCTTGGCGACCGCGCTGTCGACTGCCGGGGACACGGCGAGGGGGAGGGTCATCGGTGACTCCTCTCTCTGGGTTCGGATGGCTGAGAACGTTGGGGGACCCCGATCACGCCCCGATTCGGAAGCGTGACCTGAGTCATAGGAGTCACGCTAGGGCGGCGTTCGATACATGTCCAAGTCAAAGTTTCGCATCATCGATGCCGAAACGGCATCGACCGCGTTCCTGCTAGTTTCCCTACTGTGAGCGCCGACGCAGACACCTTCGAGTTCGTCCGCACCAACCGCGAGCACTTCCCTCAACTGCAACGATGGCTCCGCCAACCACACGTCGCGCGGTTCTGGAACCACGACACCGCCGACGCGGACATCGAACGCGACTTCGGCGGCAGCATCGACGGCACCGAACCCTGCGAAGACTTTCTCGTCCGCCGCCACGGCCTGCCGTTCGGATTCATCCAGCGCTACCGGATCGCCGACTACCCCGAGGACCTCGCGCTCCTCACCGCCCTCGTCGAGGTCCCGCCGGGAAGCATCTCCATCGACTACTTCGTCGGCGACCCGCAGCACACCGGTCAGGGGCTGGGCACCGCGATGATCGGCGCCTTCGTCGACCGGTGCCGCACGGACCTACCCGACGCCACCGCGATCGTCGTCCCCGTCGTCGTCCCCAACCGGGCGTCGTGGCGGGCGCTCGAGAAGGCCGGCTTCCGCCGCGTCGGCGAGGGCTTCCTGCCGCCGGACAACCCGATCGACGACGGAGCGCATTACGTCAGCAGGCTCGACCTGCTCGTCGCCGATCCGAACAGGCGCTGAAGGCCTGCGGGGACCGGGTCGTCAGGCAGGGTTCTCCGATCCCACGTTTCGCACGAGCCATCGCCCGTCGACGCGATGCATGACGACCGGGCACACATACCGAGGGTCGTTCGGCTGCCATTGGCCGCCCTCCAGCGTCGAGGTGTCGAGCACGTAGAGCACCTCGATTTCCGGGGCGATCGTCCGTGTGGCTGCACCGATTCCCCACGTCTGCGGATCCGGCAGCATCGCCCGGAACGACCGCACGTACACGCGCTCGAAATGCACCCACAACGGATGATCCGGCGTCGTCCCCGCCAGGGCCGACGCCACCGCATCGCAATCCCAACCGTCGATAGTCATCTGATAGTGGTTGTCCTGCACCCATTTCTGTGCGAGCACCGCCCGGAATTCGGGATCCACATTCGGCCACGCCGACAGCAGATCCCCGTCCACGGCCACCGGCGTCAGGAACGCCCTCGCCGCACTCACCAGCTCTGCATGCCCGAGGAACCGCACCCGTTCGGCCGGATCCATTGCCCGAAGCTGCCGGTACGTCTGCCGAACCTCGGGCGGCAAGGAGTCGATCTGCTCGTCGGTCAACTCCGGAAGTGGGGACGCCGCCGGGGCCGCACCGTCGCCGGGGGCGTCGTCCCGGGGGAAGAGCAATGCCCGGACGGCGTCCACGAACCGCGGGGTCAGCCGCTCGAGGAACTCGAGCAGTTCCCCCACCGTCCGCGGCGGGAGAGCATTCCGGGCGACCTGCACGTGCATGCACTCGAACATCGCTTCCGGGTCGAGATCGAGCTGATCGCAGAGGAATTCGTCGGGGTGGATCGCCTCGACGTCGAACGGGTCGAGGGTCGACGGCGGGAAGTCCGTCGGATTGGCGGTCACGATCAATGCTGCACCGGACCGGACCGCCGCAGCGAGGACGTGCCGGTCCTTCGGATCGTTGGTCATCGCGGGGATCAGCGCGCGGTATCCGCGTGATTCCTCCTCCGCGAGGGGAAATGCCCTGCGCATCTGCTGCACTCGGCGTGCCGCCTGTTCCGGCGACTTACCGAACCGCTCTCCGGACAGGTTGCGCTCCATCTCGTCGAGCAGATCCGGCGTCCACACCGGCCGGAACAACTCGGCGTCGGCCAGGGTGAGCAGCAGATCGTTCAGGGCCTGGGGAAGCATGACGTACGCGTCGAGAACCACCCGAAAGGTAGTCATAGGTTGCCCCCAAACCTCGGATCAGCGGGTCGTCACGAAGCCGTCAGCGGCGTCGCCGGGGTCCGGGGTTTCTTCGTGCGCCATCTCCTCGAACACCTGGCCGCGGCGCTCGCGCTCACGCTGCTGGAATTCGAGCACGTCCGCCAATTCCACCCGCCGATGCCGGCCCGGCGACGTGTACGGGATCTTCCCCGCCTCCAGCAACCGCACGAATGTCGGCCGGGTGATGCCCAGCAGTTCCGCGGCCTCCTGCGTCGTCAGCACCGTGCGACGCGGCTCCACCGTCACCGCCTGCCCCCGATCCAGGGCCGTGACCGCGTCGACGAGCAACCCCCGAACACTGTCCGGCAGCGGCAGCGACCCCTCCGGGGTCGAGATCGACACCTGCTCATGACCGGTGAGAACATCCTTCAGCGCGGCGAGAAGATCCCGATCGTCGGTGCCCGGTGGCAACACCGTGCGGTTCATCAGGGCGGCCATACCCCACCATAAAACGAAAAAAACGAACACACAATGTGGTTGGTGTCGGCCCCCGCCCGCATCATGCTTGACCCTGACACAGTGACAAGGACTCGAATGGTCGACGAAGGAGGTGGTTGCCCATGAACACAACCAACCACGGTGGGCCGAACGCTCACCTCGTCGACGCCCTGGCCGCAGCTCACCCGTCGAGTCGGCTTCGGGCGGCGCTCACTGCGGGCACACACCCCGACCCCCAGCTCACGGAGATCCTCGTCGACCGGTGTGCCATCGAACCGGACTTCTTCGTCCGCGACATGCTGACCTGGGCATTGTGCCGCCTGCCGACCGAGATCACCGTGCCGAGACTGATCCACGAGCTCGGGTCCGACACCGCGCAGGCCCGCAGTCAGTCGCTGCACACCCTGTCCAAGATCGGGGATCGGAAGGCCTGGCCCGCGGTGTCGGCACTGCTGCACGACGAGCACGACGAGGTCGCGCGCAGCGCGTGGCGAACGGCCGTGGCACTCGTGCCGCCCGGCGACGAGGCTGCCCTCGCCGCCGATCTGGCGACCGAACTCGGACGGGGCGATCGGCACCTGCATCTCAGCCTGAGCCGTGCATTGGTGGAACTCGGGGAGGCTGTCCTGCCGGTTCTCGACACAGCCGCAACGCATCCCGATCCGCGTGTCCGTGCGCACGCGGAAGCGACACAACGGCTCTGCCACGATCCCGACAGCGGGTTCACACTCTCACTCGAGGTGGCCAAGCGCGTTTCGGTCACCGGCCCGGACGCGTAACAGGAGGAGATGCGATGTTGATCGGTGAGGTCTCGCAACGTTGTGGTGTCAGCACCCGGATGCTGCGCCACTACGACACATTGGGACTCGTCAAGCCCACGGGCCGCACCTCCGGCGGCTACCGCGAGTACTCCGCCGACGACATCCGCCGGCTCTTCCACGTCGAGAGCCTGCGGACCCTGGGGCTGTCGTTGAACGAGGCCAAGCGCGCACTGGACGAGCCCGACTTCGCACCGGCCGATCTGGTGGGCGACCTCATACGACACACACGCCAGCGAATCGCCGCCGAGGAGGAACTACTCGCGAACCTCGAACGCGTCGACGCCGCGTCTCCCGCACAGTGGGAGGATGTTCTGCACATCGTCACTCTGCTGCGCGGGCTCGAATCGGAATCCGCGGCCCGTCGTCAGCAAGCGATCCTGTCCCACAACGGGATTGCGCCGCTGCCCGTCGAAGCGCTGGTCGAGGCCATCTTGTCGGAGGACGACCTCAATGTGGCCGGCGCGCTGCACTGGTCGTTGGCCAGGGTCGCCGGGCGCGGACTCGCGGCCCTGGCCCACGGACTCGACGCGGACGAGGTCGACATCCGGCGTCGCGCCGCTGCCGCCATAGCCGCAATCCACACTACGGAGGCGACGGTACATCTGAGGCGGGCTCTCGATGATCCGGACGCCACGGTCCGCGCATACGCGGCCCTCGCTCTCGGCTCACGCGGAAACATCGACTCGATACCCGCCCTCCTCGAGATGGTCGCGGAGGGGCCGCGCGATGTCGAAGCAGCCGAAGCGTTGGGCCTGCTGACGAGCATCTCCCCCTCGGCCGACGACATCGTCGAAGCCATGCACACCACGCTCGACCACGCCGATGACCCGCCCACCCGACTGCGAATCACCCAAGCCCTCGCCGAGATTCCCGGCACCGCGGCACGCAGAGCACTCGCCCGGCTGACCCACGACAGCGACCGGACGATCGCGTCCACGGCGGCAGCAATCATCAACACCCAGGACCACGGACGACGGCAGAAAACGCGTGGAGGCGACTCCGTGGGCGCTCCCGATGACGTCCGATGACGCCCGATCAAGGGCCGGCTTCACCGTCCCGATCAGCATCGATCACTGGCCGATCCGCGCTACGGGTTGGCGGAGGATGGTTTTGAGCTTGTCGGGGGCCGTGCGCCGGGGATCGCTGAGGTAGACCTCGTGGTGCTTGCCCGCCATGCGAAGTGAGTTGTCGGGGATGAAGCGGGTATGCATCTCGTCGAGGACCGGCGCCTCATCGTCATTGGAGCCGACGTGGAGAGTCTGCACGCTCAGGCCCTCGTCGAACCGTTCGAGGCGAACGGCATCGAGCGCGGGGGCGCCGCCCTTGCGGCGACCACCGTTTCGAAGTGTTCGCACGTGATCCAGTCGGGGACCATGTTCATCAGCGTCCAGTCCCATCGCGACTTGTCGCGGGCCGCGGTGAACGAGTCCATATCGTCGGCCCACCAGAGAGCTTCGAGCGGCATCACCGAATAGTCGCGGCCGAGCTCACCCTTGCTGAAGAACTTCAGCTTGTACGCCACGGGATAGATCGTCTTCAGCGTTTCTTCGTACGCTTTCGACGTGTTGGGGTCACCGTGGCCGTCGATCATGAGGAACTGCAACGCCGGCACGGTCACCACCGAGAATCTGCCCCGCACGGCGGTGTAGGTGCCACTCTGCTTCTTCAGGTCGATCTTCATCGGATGCACCCCTGCCTCGACTGCCGTCAGCCAATTCACGTTCGTCCGGATCCCTCGACATCATGACGGGCAATCGAAACGTCATACCCCGCACCCTCTCACCCTCGGCGGTCGGCCGCCGGGGGCCGCACCCTGAACCGACCTGTCGACAGACCGCTGGATCGACCGATGACGCGGATCGCACTCCATCAGCACCCTCGACCTGCTTCAATGAGTAGGTGTGCAGATGGATGGCATACTCCGGCGATCCGATCCTCATCGAGGACCTGCTGTTCCGTCCTGTCCATTCCCTCATCGACCAGAGCCTGCATTCCCGCATGGGGGCGACCACCACCAACGGTGACGGGTTCGGGATCGGCTGGTACGGCGACGGACCTACGCCGGCGTTGTTCAAGTGCATCGAACCGGCGTGGAACGAGCGGAATCTCCAGGAGATCTCCCGGCAGATCCGGACGCCGCTGATGTTCGCCCACGTGCGTGCGTCGACGGGAACTCCGGTGCAGCGCAGTAACTGTCACCCCTTCCGGCACGGCAACTGGCTGTGGATGCACAACGGCGCGTTGCGCGGTTTCTCCGAGATGAAGCGTGATCTGGCGATGGCCGTCGATCCGAGCCTCTACTCGCAGATCGAGGGATCGACCGACTCCGAGACCCTCTTCTTCCTTGCTCTGACCTTCGGCCTCACCGACGACCCGCTCACCGCCGTCGCGCGCGCCGTCGGGTACGTCGAGGACGTCGGTGCCCGCCACGGGGTCGAGAACCCGGTGCAGGCGACGATCGCGACCACGGACGGCGTCTCCGTCTGGATCTTCCGGTACTCGACCGAGCAGCAGACGCGGTCGCTGTTCTTCTCCACTGCGATCGCGAAGGTCAGGGCCCTCCACCCCGAGGTGGAGGCTCTGCACCGGCTCGGCGACGAGACCCGGTTCGTGGTGTCCGAACCGCTTCGCGACCTCGAGGGCGCGTGGAACGAGGTACCCGAGTCGTACGCCGCAGTCATCCGCCCCGGTGAAGACGAGATCCGGCCGTTTCAGCCGGTATCGCCCGTCCGCTGAGCTCGCCAGCGGCTGGGGCTGCACCCGAACCGGCCGCTGAACCACCGGGAGAAGTTGCTCGGCGCCGAGAACGCCAGCATGTCCGCGATCTCGGTGAGACTCAGGCGGGGGTTCGCGACCATCCGCTCGGCGAGTTCGACGCGCGTGGCGTCCAGGACCGTCGAGAACGACTCCCCCGTCTCGGCGAGCCGACGATGCACGGTCCTCCGGTCGACCCCCAGACTGCGGGCCACCTGATCGACGGAACACCGGCCGGTCGGGAGCAGGAGTTCGATCAGCTCGCGAACCCTGCTCACGATCGTCACGTCGTCCGACGGTTCCAATGAGTCGAGCAGTTGCTGCGTGTAGGGGCGCAGGAGGGGATCGGACATCTTGTTCGGCGCGTCCAGGTCGGCCGCCTCGATCACGATGCCGGCGAACTCGTTCTCGAACGTCACGACCGGACCGAACAATCGCCGATGTGTTGCCGTGTCCGCCGGCGCCGGGTGGGGAAAACACACCGTGAGCGGTTTCCAGCCGCCACCGAGGAAGCCGCGCAGCAGCCGGTGCAGCACACCGACCGCCAGTTCGATCGACTGCCGCGTCTCGAGCGTCTCCCCGAGGTCGAGTTCGACGCGGAGGGTCACGAGGCCGTTCAATTCGGACATCCGCGTCCGCAACGCCTCGTTGTACGTGTGCGTGTACCGGGTGAGCACGCGCAGGGCGCTGCGGACGTCGGGTTCCTCACGCACGACGAGGCTGAGGGGGCCGAGGTTGGAGAATTGCCGGCGCTCGGCGAGGCGCACCCCGAAGTCTTCGCGCCCGGACGCCTCCACCGACTGCTCGAGGAGGCGCGCGATCGCCGCGGCCGGGATCCATCGGTCCTGCAGTGCGAGGCCGGACGGATCGAGGCCGGCGGACCTCATCAACGGCACCGGATCGACACCGAGCGACCGGCACAGCTCGAGGTAGCCGTTCAGCGACGCGTAGCGCGCAAGGGGTTTCATGCCACCTCCAAAGCCCTGTCCCAAAATGATAGGCCATCTGTCCCGTCAGGATAAGCAGTCGGCCGAATGCGCCCGTACTGTTAGGTGCATCACAGAAGCGGTGCGGAGAGGTGGTCCGCCACACCGGGTCACCCCCGCCCCGCCCGGCCGCGAACGGTCCGGCGGCGGCACCGCACCGATCATCACATCGAAGAGGAGAAATACTGTGGCACAGGCTGTTCGGTTCTACGAGCACGGCGCTCCGGAAGTCATGAAGTGGGAGAACGTCGAGGTCGGGGAGCCCGGTGCCCACGGGGTCCGGATCCGGCACGAGGCCGTCGGACTGAACCTCGCCGACACCTACTTCCGCACCGGTCTCTACCCGGCCGAACTGCCTGCGGGCATGGGAGTGGAGGCGGCCGGTGTCGTCGAAGAGGTCGGCTCCGGCGTGACCCACGTGCAGGTCGGTGACCGCGTCACCTACACGGGCAGCCCCCTCGGCGCCTACAGCACCGAACGCGTGATGCCGGCCGCACCGCTGATCCCGCTGCCACAGGCGATCCGCTTCGACACCGCGGCCGCGATGACGATGCGCGGTCTGACCACGGCCTACCTGCTGCGCCGCATCCACCCGCTGAAGGCGGGCGACACCGTGCTGCTGCACGCGGCGGCCGGCGGCGTCGGCCTGATCTTCACGCAGTGGGCAAAGCTGCTGGGCATCAAAGTGATCGGCACCGTCTCCACCGACGAGAAGGCCGCGATCGCCCGCGCCCACGGGTGTGAGCACGTGATCGTCTACACCCGGGAGAACGTCGCCGAGCGGGTTCGGGAAATCACCGACGGTGCCGGCGTCCCGGTTGTGTACGACAGCATCGGCGAGTCCGCCTTCCAGACCTCACTCGACTGCCTCGCCCGGCGCGGACTGCTGGTGTGCTTCGGAACGGCCTCCGGACCGATCCCCCCGATCAACGCGATGCAGTTGGCCGTCAAGGGTTCGCTGTTCGTCACCCGCCCCGCGCTCGCCGATTACATCGCCGCCCCGGCGGAGCGCGCCGAACTCGCCGCTGAACTCTTCGGACACGTCGAGGCCGGCCGGATCCGGATCGAGATCAACCAGAGTTACGGGCTCGAGGACGCCGTCCAGGCGCACCACGATCTCGAATCCGGCCGCAGCATCGGCTCCTCCGTGTTCCGACTCTGACAGCGCGCCACCACCTTCCCCCGACGGAGACACCACCATGACCGACACCGCGCAACTGACCTACTCGCCCGAACCGCACACGATCCTCTCCCCTTCCGGGTCCTTCCGGATCGCACCGCTCACCTGCTCGATCGGCGCCGAACTGTTCGACGTGAACCTCGGCGACGCCGCCCGCGACGACGCCCTGTTCGCCGAACTGCGGGAACTGCTGCTCGAGTACAAGGTTTTGTTCCTCCGCGACCAGGACATGTCCCGCGCAGAGCACGTGGCGCTGGCCGAGCGGTTCGGTCCGCTCGAGGACCACCCGGCCGTGGGGAGCGACCCGGACCACCCGGGACTGGTGCAGATCTACAAGGACCTCGACAGCCCGGCCGAGCACTACGAGAACGCCTTTCACTGCGACGCCACCTGGCGGGAGAACCCGCCCATGGGCTGCGTGCTCCGCTGTGTGGAGACGCCCCCGATCGGCGGAGACACCATCTGGGTGAACATGGCCCTGGCGTACGAGAAGCTTCCCGAGCAGGTCAAGGAGCAGATCGACGGACTCCGTGCCCGGCACAGCATCGAGGCCTCGTTCGGTGCCGCGCAGCCGCCGGAACAGCGCCAGGCGCTGCACCAGAGGTTCCCCGACGCCGAGCACCCCGTGGTGCGCACGCACCCCGAGACCGGCGAGAAGATTTTGTTCGTCAACGCTTTCGCGACCCACTTCGTCAATTACCACACCCCGGAGAACATCCGTTACGGCATCGACTACGCGCCCGGCAGCAGCAACCTGCTCAACTACCTGATCAGCCAGGCCTCGATCCCCGAGTACCAGGTGCGGTGGCGTTGGACGAAGAACAGCGTCGCGATCTGGGACAACCGGTCCACCCAGCACTACGCGGTCCAGGACTACTGGCCCGCCGTCCGCAAGATGGAACGCGCCGGCATCGTCGGCGACCGCCCTTTCTGAAACCTTCTCTCCCCCTGTTGATCCGAAACCTCTCGAACGGAGAAAACCCATGCACTTCCACGACGACGCCCTCTTCCCCGAGACCCAGGAGAAGCTGGTCATCACCTGTGCCCCGTACGGTCCCGAATGGGAGCCGGACGACTTCCGCGAAGACCTGCCGCTGACGATGGACGAGCACGTCCAGAAGGCGGTGGACTGCTACGAGGCCGGCGCCACCGTCCTGCACATCCACGTTCGCGAACTCGACGGCAAGGGATCCAAGCGGCTCTCGAAGTTCAACGAGTTGCTCGCCGGACTGCGCCAGGCGGTGCCGGACATGATCCTGCAGGTCGGCGGATCGATCTCCTTCGCACCCGAAGGCGAAGGGGCGGACGCGAAGTGGCTCTCGGACGACACCCGGCACATGCTGGCCGACCTCGATCCCGCACCCGACCAGGTGACGATCGCAATCAACACCTCGCAGATGAACATCATGGAACTCATGACCGCCGACGACATCGCCGGCACCTCGATGGAGCGGCCCGAGCTCGCCGAGGCGTACCGGGAGATGACGGTCCCGGCAGGCCCGGCGTGGGTCGAGGAGCATCTGCGTCGCCTGCAGGCGGCCGGAATTCAGCCGCACTTCCAGCTCTCGAGCATCCCCCAGCTCGAGACCGTCGAGCGGCTCATCCGGCGCGGGATCTACACCGGTCCGCTCAACCTGACCTGGGTCGGAATCGGCGGCGGCTTCGACGGCCCCAACCCGTACAACATCATGAACTTCATCCAGCGAGTCCCGGACGGCGCCTGCCTGACCCTCGAGACCCTGATGCGCAGCGTGTTGCCGGTCAACACGATGGCGATCGCGATGGGCCTGCACCCCCGTTGCGGTAACGAGGACACCATCTGGGGACGCAAGGGCGAGAAGATGACCTCCGTCCAGCAGATCGAGCAGTTGGTCCGCATCGCCGGTGAACTGGGCCGCGAGGTGGCCACCGGCAAGGAGGCCCGCGACATCTACCGGATCGGTCAGACCTACGCCGATGCCGACGAGACCCTCGCCAAGCTCGGCTACGCACCCAACCGCCGTCCCGGCCAGGTGGGCTTCACCCACCACGCCTGAGTTCCGGCGCCGGGGGGATCTCGGTCACGACCGGGGAGAGAGCCGGGCAGACCGCTGCTCGCTCTCTCCCCCACCCCTTTATCACTCCTGACGGCCATAGGAGGCCTCATGGGACTGCCTGCCACCACCGCCCTGAACACCACCACCGGGAATACCACCACCGGGAGCACCGCTCCGGCCTCCCGGTCCCGGTTCTATCCCTGGATCGTCTTCGCACTCACCTTCGGTCTGCTGCTGTCGGACTACATGTCCCGGCAGGTTCTCAGCGCCGTCTTCCCGCTCCTCAAAACCGAATGGGCGCTATCCGATTCACAACTGGCGTCGCTCAGCAGCGTCGTCGCGCTGATGGTCGGACTGCTGACGCTCCCGCTGTCGCTGCTGGCCGACCGGTGGGGCCGAGTGAAGAGCCTGCTTCTGATGGCCGTGCTCTGGAGCGTCGCCACGCTGCTGTGCGCGGTCGCGAATAGCTACGAGCAGATGCTCGGGGCCCGCTTCCTGGTCGGCGTGGGTGAAGCCGCCTACGGCAGCGTCGGCATCGCCGTGGTTCTCAGCGTGTTCGCCCCGCGAGTGCACTCCACACTCAGCGGTGCCTTCATGGGCGGCGGATCGTTCGGGTCCGTGATCGGCGTCGCCCTCGGCGGCGTGATCGCCGTCAACCTCGGCTGGCGCTGGTCGTTCGCCGCGATGGCCGTCTTCGGGCTCATCCTCGTCGCACTCTTCCGGGCTCTGGTCTCCGAAAAGAAGCTGGCGCAGCACGCGGCCGACGACGACCCGGCCGACGCACCCGGCCCCATCGGATTCCGGGCCCCGATCTCGAGCCTGTTCACCACCCCCGCCGTCGTGTTCGCCTACATCGGTGGCGGTCTCCAGATGTTCACCGCCGGTGTCCTGCTCGCGTGGCTGCCGAGCTTCTTCAACCGGTCCTACGGCCTCGCCCTCGACAAAGCCGGTGCGATGGCATCGATCTTCGTCCTCCTCGTCGGCAGCGGAATGGTGGTGTGCGGCATCATCACCGACCGCGTGAGCCGCAACGATCCCGCACGGAAATGGACCACCGCGGTGGTCTTCGGCGTGATCTCCCTCGTCTTCCTCGGCGCCGGATTCCAGCTGCCGACCGGCACGCCCCAACTTGTCCTGATCGGCATCGGCGCCTTCTTCTCCGCCGGCTCGTCCGGCCCCATCGCCGCGATGGTCGCGAACCTCACCCACTCGTCGGTCCGTGCCTCGGCCTTCGGCACGCTCACCCTGGCCAACAACCTCCTCGGGCTTGCACTGGGACCCTTCGTCGTCGGGATGCTGGCCGACCGCTTCGGGCTGGTCACCGCATTGCAGATCGCACCCCTGATCTACATCGTCGCGATCGTGGCCCTGATCCTCGGCAAGCGGGCCTACCCGGCCGGACGCCGCAAGCTCGCCGCCCTCACCGCCGCACCCGCCTGATCCACCTCCGAAGAATTGGAATCGACCGTGACCACCTCCACCTCACCGACCGTGGTGATCGTGCCCGGACTGCGCGACCACGTCGCCGACCACTGGCAGACGTTGCTCACCGAGCGGCTCGACACAGCGCGGACGGTGCCGCCGCTCGAACGGGACAAGCTCAGCCTCGCGGCCCGGGTCGCCGCCCTCGACACCGTCCTCGCCGACATCGACGGCCCGGTCGTGCTGGTCGCTCACAGTGCGGGAGTCCCGATCACCGTCCACTGGGCGCAGCAGTCGACCCGCCCGATCCAGGGCGCCCTGCTCGCCACCCCACCGGACCTCGAGGAACCACTGCCCGCGGGGTATCCCACCCCCGGGGAACTCGAGCAGGGTGGCTGGGATCCCGTCCCCCGGCGCCGACTGCCGTTCCCCAGCGTCGTCGCCGCCAGCACGAACGATCCGATGGCCCGATTCCGTCGGGTCGCCGGGATGGCCGAGTCGTGGGGCAGCAAGCTCGTCGACCTCGGTGCCGTCGGCCACCTCAATCCGGCCGCAGGCTACGGGTACTGGCCGTATGCCGAGGAACTGCTCCGAGACCTCATCGAGAGCACGGTCGTCCCCGGCCTCGCGAACGCAGATGCCCGATGACGCGCAAAGTCTTCGGTTCGGCAGCCGACGCCGTCGCGGACATCGGGTCCGGTGCGTCGCTGGCGGTCGGCGGGTTCGGGTTGTGCGGCATCCCCGACGAGCTGATCGCCGCGATCGCCGCCGGTGATGCCACCGACCTGGAAGTGTTCTCCAACAACTGCGGCGTCGACGACCGCGGGCTCGGGATCCTGCTCACCCGCAACCGGATTCGACGCGTCACCGCGTCATACGTCGGGGAGAACAAGGAATTCGCCCGCCAGTACCTGTCGGGTGAGCTCGAAGTCGAACTGACGCCGCAGGGAACCCTGGCCGAGAGACTGCGTGCCGGCGGTGCGGGGATCCCGGCGTTCTTCACCCCCGCCGGAGTAGGAACGCCTGTGTCCGACGGCGGACTGCCGTGGCGGTACGCACCCGACGGATCGGTGGCCGTCGCGTCCCCCGCCAAGGAGATCCGCGAGTTCGCGGGCCGCGAATACGTGCTCGAGGAATCGATCACGGCCGACTTCGCGCTCGTCCACGCCCGCATCGGTGACAGCGAGGGCAACCTCGTGTTCGCCAAGGCCGCAGGCAACTTCAACCCGCTCGCCGCGATGGCCGGCCGCATCTGCATCGCCCAGGTCGAGCAGCTCGTCGAACCCGGCGTGCTCGACCCGGCGCGAGTACACCTACCGGGGATCTTCGTCGACCGGATCGTCCACACCGGGACGCAGGACAAGCAGATCGAGAAGCGCACCGTCGCCGTGAGGAAGGACTGACATGACGACCATCGTCGAGACGATCGGCTGGACGCGCGAGGGCATGGCGGCCCGCGCCGCCGAGGAACTGTCGCCGGGCGAGTACGTCAACCTCGGAATCGGTCTGCCCACGCTGATCCCGAGCTTCCTGCCCGCCGGGGTCGAGGTGACCCTCCACAGCGAGAACGGCATTCTCGGCACCGGTCGCTACCCGGACGAGGACGCGGTCGACGCGGATCTGATCAACGCCGGCAAGGAAACGGTCACCGTCAACGCGGGCGCGTCGTTCTTCGACTCGGCGCTCAGCTTCGGGATGATCCGCGGCGCCCACATCGACACCGCCGTCCTCGGCGGAATGCAGGTCTCCGCGGCCGGTGACCTCGCGAACTGGATGGTTCCGGGAAGGATGGTCAAGGGCATGGGCGGCGCAATGGACCTCGTGCACGGCGCCCGCAAGGTCATCGTGCTCATGGAGCACTGCGACAAGTCCGGTGCCCCGAAGATCGTCGACCACTGCACACTGCCACTCACCGGCCGCCGCGTCGTGCACCGGATCATCACCAACCTGGCCGTGGTCGACGTCACCGTCTCCGGTCTGGTGTTGCGCGAGTGCGCGCCCGGTGTCACCGAAGACCTGGTCCGCGCCGCCACCGCAGCGCCGCTCTCGTAGCGCTTCTCCCACCTTCCCACCACGAGAAAGTGTCCCGTGCTCAACCTCTCCGTACTCCTCGAAGACTCCGCCCGCCGATTCCCCGACCGTGACGCCTTGATCCTCGGCGACGCACGGATGACTTACGCCGACCTCGATGCCCGGTCGAACCAGGTCGCGAACCTGCTGATGTCGTGCGGCATCGAACCC
The DNA here is from genome assembly GCA_006543605.1 of Rhodococcus sp. WS4. Classification (GTDB taxonomy): domain Bacteria; phylum Actinomycetota; class Actinomycetes; order Mycobacteriales; family Mycobacteriaceae; genus Rhodococcus_F. The sequence continues at coordinate 21,137 of RRBB01000016.1, read as the reverse complement.
GGCGACAAGGTCGCGCTCTCCTGCCCCAACATCCCCCAGTTCCCCGTCGTCTACTACGGCATCCTCAAGGCCGGCGCCGTGGTCGTACCGCTCAACGTCCTCCTCAAGGAACGCGAGATCGCCTACCACCTCGCAGATTCCGATGCCAAGGCGTACTTGTGTTACGACGGAACCCCCGACCTGCCGATGGGTGAGTACGGGTGCTCGGCGTTCACGCAGAGTCCCGACTGCCGCACCATGTTCCGCATCACCGCCGACCCGGACGCTCCCGCCACGATCGACGGCATCGGAACGCTCGCGGACGCCGTCGCGGATCGCGACACCGAGGTCGAGACCGTGGTCCGCGAACCCGGGGACACCGCTGTCATCCTCTACACGAGCGGGACCACCGGAAAACCCAAGGGCGCCGAACTCACCCACGCCAACATGGTGCTCAACGCGCTGACCGCCAACCGGCTCTTCGACAGCACACCAGCCACCCACGACCGGTACCTGGTGACGCTGCCGCTGTTCCACTCGTTCGGCCAGACCGTCACCCTCAATGCCGGCATCTCGGTCGGGGCGACCCTCGTGCTGCTGCCACGGTTCGAGGCCGCCACCGCACTCGATCTCATCGAACGGGAGAACATCACCGTATTCGCGGGGGTGCCCACCATGTACTGGGGTCTGCTCGGCGCCCTCGACGAACACCCCGCCGACATCGACCGCATCGCCGGCAACATGCGACTCGCGATCTCCGGCGGCGCCGCGCTACCGGTGGAGATCCTCACCCGATTCGCCGACCGCTTCGGGGTGCAGATCCTCGAGGGATACGGACTGTCCGAAACGTCGCCGCTCGCGACGTTCAGCGACCCCGGCGGCGAGCCCCGGCCCGGATCGATCGGCGTCCCCGTGTGGGGCATCGAGGCCCGGCTCGTCGACAAGGACTGGAACACCGTCACCGGAGCCGGTGAGATCGGCGAGATCGCGTTGCGCGGCCACAACATCATGAAGGGGTACTACAACCGGCCGGAGGCCACCGCGGAAGTGTTGCGCGACGGCTGGTTCCGGACCGGTGACCTCGCCCGCGTCGACGACGACGGCTTCTACTACATCGTCGACCGGGCCAAGGACCTGATCGTGCGCGGCGGATTCAACGTGTACCCCCGCGAGATCGAGGAGGTCCTCCTCGGCCACGACGCCATCTCCCTCGCCGCCGTCGTCGGCGTTCCCGACGACAGCCACGGCGAGGAGATCAAGGCGTACATCATCCTCGAACCCGGCGCACAGGTCACCGCGGACGACGTGATCGCCTGGGCCAAGCAGCAGATGGCGAGCTACAAGTACCCCCGCACCGTCGAATTCGTCACCACCCTTCCGATGACCGCCACCGGCAAGATCCTCAAACGCGAACTCGGCCGCGCCCCGGCCGCACTCTGATACCGAAAGCACCAGCGTGAGCAACACTCCCCTCCCGACCATCCCCGACGAGCTCACCGCTCCCCTCGACCTCCTCCTCACCAGCGGAACCCGCGGCGTCGCCGCCCGCATGCTCCCCGACAGCTCGTGGACCCGTCTCGGGGTCGGCCTCGCCGGCCGGCCGGGTACCGTTGCCCGGCGCGGCGGCGCCCTCGTCCGTGAACTCGGCGCCATCGCCGTCGGCACCTCGGATCGAACTCCCGCGAAGTCCGACAAACGCTTCGGCGACGCCGCGTGGCAGCAGAATCCGGCCCTGCGCCGCGCCATGCAGGCGTATCTCGCGACGTCGCACACCGCCGCGGCCCTGCTCGACGACGCCGAACTCGACTGGCGTGACCACGAGCGGATGCGGTTCGTCCTCGACAACCTCGTCGAAGGCCTGTCTCCCACGAACAATCCACTTCTCAGCCCGCTGGGCTGGAAGGCAATGGTGGACACCGGCGGCCTCAGCGCGGCACGCGGCGTCCGCGCGCTCGTCCGCGACATGCTGTCGAAACCGCGCGTGCCCGCCATGGTCGAACCCGACGCGTTCGCCGTCGGTGAGGACGTAGCGGCGACGCCGGGTGCCGTGGTCCTGCAGACCCGCACCTTCGAACTGATCCACTACACGCCGCAGACGGAAAAGGTCCACGCCACACCGCTGTTGATCGTCCCGCCCGTCATCAACAAGTACTACATACTCGACATCGCACCGGGCCGCAGCCTGATCGAGTATCTCCTGCAGCAGGGTCAGCAGGTCTACGCGATCTCCTGGCGCAACCCCCACGCCCGGCACCGGGACTGGGATGCCGACACCTACGGCGCGGCGATCGTGGAGGCGCTCGATACGGTGCAGTGCATCGCCGGGACCGACAGCGCCCACGTCCTGGGCACCTGCTCGGGCGGGATTCTCGCGGCGATGGTCGCGGCACATCTCACCGAGATCGGTGAGGGCGACCGCATCGCCGGCCTCACCCTGGCCGTCACCGTCCTCGACCAGACCCAGGCCGGCACCGCGGCTGCCGTCATGAGCGAGCGCGCCGCCGCGGCCGCGATCCGTGACTCGGCCGCCAGGGGTTATCTCGACGGCCGCACCCTCGCCGAAATGTTCGCCTGGCTGCGGCCGAGCGACCTGGTCTGGCGGTACTGGGTGAACAACTACGTGCAGGGCCGGGCCCCCGCGGCCTTCGACGTGCTGTTCTGGAACTCGGACACCACCCGCATGACGGCGGCACTGCACCGCGACCTCGTCCTGCTCGGCCTGCGCAACGCGCTGACGGCGCCGGGCGCGGCGACCATGCTCGGCAGACCCGTCGACCTGTCCACCGTGACCGCCGACGCGTACGTCGTCGGCGGCTCCGCCGACCACCTCTGCCCGTGGCAGTCCACCTACCGGAGCGCTCGTCTTCTTGGAAGCAAGGACTCCCGCTTCGTGCTGTCGTCGAACGGACACATCGCTTCGCTCGTGAACCCGCCGGGCAATCCGCGGGCGTCCTTCCGATTCGGGCAGCCCACCCCGGAGACTCCGGACGAGTGGCTGGCGGCGGCGGAGACGACGTCCGACTCGTGGTGGCCCGACTATGCGCGCTGGCTGTCCGAGCGCAGCGGACCCGACGTCGACGCGCCGCACAGCCTCGGTGCCCGGCAGTTCCCGCCGCTCGCCCCGGCACCGGGCACCTACGTCCATCACAGCTGACCCGCACGACACGATCAGAGGCACACCATGACCATGAACCTTGCCCACCCCACCGATCTCCTCGGGCTCGTCGGACAGACCATCGGAACCACCGGCACGCTCAAAATTGCGCAGGATCAGGTGAATCTGTTCGCCGACGCGACCGGGGACCACCAGTGGATCCACACCGATCCCGAACGCGCGGCCCGTGGCCCCTTCGGCAGCACCATCGCGCACGGCTATCTCACGCTGTCGTTGGCCCCGAGCATCCTCGCCGAAGTTCTCACCGTCGACGGGGTACACGCCGCCCTCAATTACGGCCTGAACAAGGTACGGTTCCCGGCGCCCGTGCCCGTCGGTTCCGCGCTGCGCGTCACGGTGTCCGTGATCGCCGCGCAACGGAAACCGGCCGGCGTCGAGGCGGTATTCGGATTGACCTACGAGGTCGACGGCGGGACCCGCCCGGTCTGTGTCGCGGACGTCGTGGTGCTCTACACGTGACCGTGACCGAAATATTCGGCAGGAGCGACCGGTTCGAGGACAGTGTCGTGACTGTCGGAGGACTGCGGATCCGGGTGCGGGTCCGCCGGGGCACCGGCGTGCCCCTGGTTCTGTGCAACGGCATCGGCGCGGGCCTGGAAGTGCTGGACCCGTTCGTCGCCGCGGCCAACCCGGAGGCGACGATCGTCCGCTTCGACGTCCCGGGCACCGGCGGTTCGCCGGCATCACCGGTCCCGTACGGGATTCCTGCCCTCGCGTGCGGTCTGGGCCGGCTCCTCACCGAGATCGGGATCGGCGTCGTCGACCTCTTCGGCCTCTCCTGGGGCGGAGCCCTGGCACAGCAGTTCGCCCTGCAGAATCCGCGGCGCTGCCGGCGCCTCGTTCTCGTCGCCACCGCGACCGGCGCCCTGATGGTTCCCGGCCACCCGCGGGTGCTTGCGAAAATGCTGACACCGAGGCGATTCACCGATACCGGCTACGCGGCGGCCATCGCCGGCGAACTGTACGGCGGCACCGCCAGACGTGGCGGAGACGACGTGGCGCGAGTCTTTCGAAAACAGGCCCACGCCGGCTCGGGCATCGGCTACGTCCACCAGCTTCTCGCGGGTGCGCTGTGGACCAGCCTGCCCGTGCTGCCTCTCATCCGGCAACGCACGCTGATCGTCGCGGGTACCGACGACCCGATCATTTCCCTCCTCAACGCGCACATCATGAACGCCCTCCTGCCACACGCGACCCTGCACACCCACCCGGGCGGGCACATCGACATGATCACCAACGCAACAGAACTCGCCCCGGCCGTGACGTCCTTCCTCACCGCACCGTAGCCGTCGGGCGACGGGTCAGCCGTCCGCCCCGATCTCGGCGAGCACGGTCCGCAGGCGGTCGTTGTCCGCCGAACTCCAGCCGTCGGGCGGCAGGATCGCGCTCCACGCATCGGCGATGTCGACGACGTACGAATGCCCGTGCCCGTCGGGGACACCCGTCGACACCGCCATGTCGGCCGCCACCTGCAGGAACGTCACGAACGGGAACCACTGCGTGCTGTCGAGTACGTCGTATCCACGCTCCTCCTTCAGCCAGTCCGGCTCACTCAGCAACAACTCCGGCGACCACCAGACGATCGGGTCCGACGGGTGCTGCAGATAGACCATCCGCGGCTGCCCCCACGGGGCATCGGGGCGCGGCAGGTCTTCCGGCGCCCGCGCACCGAAACGCACGGTCTCGCCCTGCTCGTAGATCGGCAGCCATTCGGGCGAACCCGGATCGCGGTTCGTGGTGACGTCGGTCCAGATCTCGTTGGCGTTGGGTGGTCCCGTGAACAGCACACCGTCGGTGCGGGCCTCGACGTCGTCGACGTTGCCGAATGCGCTTTCGCCGCCGAAGGAGCCGAGGCTCTCGCCCATCACGACGAGCTTCGGACGGGACTCCGGTGGCAATTTCTTCCATTTGTCGTAGACGGCGTCGAACAACGCCTCCCCGGCCTGGTGGGCACGCTCCTTGTCGACGAGGAAGGACAGCCAACTCGGCAGATAGGAGTACTGCAGTCCGACCATCGCGGTGTCGCCGTTGTACATGTATTCCAGCGAGGAGACGAGACTCTCGTTGATCCACCCGGTGCCGGTGGTGGTCGCCACGCCCACCACCGCACGGTCGAACCCGCCTGCCCGTTCGAGTTCGTCCGCTGCCAGTTGAGCGTTCTCCCGGATCGAATCGCCGCCGCTGGCGAGTCCGGCGTAGGTCCGGATCGGCTCCAGCGCCGGCCGTCCACCGTTGAATGCAGACAGATCTTCGACGGCCGGGCCGCGCGAAATGAAGGAGCGGCCCTGCCGTCCCAGCGAATCCCACGTGACCAGCGACTCCGGTCCGCCCGAACTCAGAGTCGACGTCGGCGGCTCGTCGCCGGCCTTGGTCTCCTGGTTGACGGCGGCGAACGAATTGTTCAGCCCCGACATGACGACGCGGACCACCGCGCCGTTGACGAGTGCGAACAGCAACGCCACCACCAGAACGCCGATCACCGTCGCCGAGATCCGCCGCGGCACCATCCGGCTGATCTTGCGTTCGACCCACAGCACTGCCCGCAGCAGCACCCGGGGGACCGCAACGAACAGGACGAAGATCAGCACCGCCACGATCACCATGACGAGATATCCCGTCCACGGGAACGGTGCGGCGCTCATGATCTCCCGCAGCTGAGACTGCCAGTTCCCGAACCACACCAGCATCGCCACGGTGCCGACGAGACCGATCGCCGCCGCCACCCGGCGAACCATGATCTTCACGTGGGCCGGTGCCTCCCGCCGCACGAGGTAGCGCACCAATTTGGAGCCCAGAAACCCGATGGCGTAACCGACGGCCGCCGAGACACCGGTGACGAGTCCCTGGAAGAACGGACCACGGGGCAGAAGCGTCGGCGTCAACGACAGCCACACGAACAGCACGGCGATCACCAGTCCGCCGAACGCGTACCGGTCGGGTAGCCAGCGCCGATGCCCGGGCGGCCGGGCAGGATCCGTCTCGTGTGCGGGCGCGCCGTCGATCACATCGGTCGTCATGGCTCGTTCCCGTCCTAGCCCAGTGTGCCTAGAGGTTCTGCTCGTAGCCCGGATTCCATGTCGCGACAGCCCAGATCACGAACACGTCCAGCACGATCATGACGATCGCCCACCACGGGTAGTGGGGCAGCCACAGGAAATTGGCAAGGAGGGAGAGAGCGCAGATCACCACGGCGCCGACACGAGCCCACGTCGCCCCGGTGAACAACATGGCACCGACCGCCGCGACGATCACACCGAGCACGAGGTGAATCCACCCCCACGCGGTGGTGTCGAACTGGTAGATGTACTCGGGACCCGCCACGACGAGGTCGTCCCGCCTGAGCTCGGAGATACCCGACAGCACATGGAGAATTCCGATAGTGAGCAAAACTATCGCTGCCACCATCGACGTGGCGGCCGCGACCCCTTGTTTGACCAACGACTCATCGGACATGGCGATCCCTTTCCCGGACATACCCTTTTCCCGGACATACATTGGCCTGCAGATAGTTTCCGCTGCCTCGTGGAGCGGGTCAATATATGAACGTCATGTGTACGTCCGGGCATCCTCCTGACAACAGGTGATCCGCGGGAGGATACTTACTTACGCCAGTTCATTTCGTACCTTGACGAAAGAGGAACGGTCATGTCCGAGGAATCGCTGGTCAAACAAGGTGTGGCAAAGGGAACGTCGATGGGCGGGGCGGTTCTGCTCGTCACCGTCGGCGTGCTCGAGTTCCTTCAGGGGATCTCCGCGGTAGCCAAGGACGACGTGATCGTCGTCGGCATCGAGTACACCTATAAATTCGACGTCACCACCTGGGGATGGATCCATCTCGTGCTCGGTGTGATCGTTGCCGCCGTCGGTGCGGCGCTGTTCACCGGAGCTACCTGGGCACGAGTCGCTGCCATGGTGCTCTGCGCCCTGTCGATCTTCGTCAACTTCCTGTGGTTGCCGTACTACCCGCTGTGGGCGATCACGATCATTGCGCTGAACGCCGTCGTCATCTGGGCGGTCGCAACCTGGAATCCCGACGAGATCTGAACGACGATGACCGACGGCACGAACACCGCCCCGCTCGACAAGGACGAACGCGCAGAACTTCTCCGGTTACGCGGCGAAGTTGCGACGCTGCGCACGCAGGCCGCGGGCGCCGCCGCCGGCGTTCCTGCCGAACCGGTCTCCCACCCACCCCGGAACGGGTTGCGCTGGACCGCGGTGACGATTCTGCTGGTGCTGGTCGCGGTTCTCGCGATGGCGTCGGTCACCGCCCGCTTCACCAGGAGCCAGATCCTCGACACCGATCGCTACGTGAGCACGGTGGCACCCCTCGCCGAGAATCCCGCCATCCAGGCGGAGATCACGAACCAGATCACCGACGAGATATTCACCCGAGTCGATGTCGAGGGGCTCACCAAAGACGCCCTCACCGCACTGACCGACGTCTCGAACCTTTCCACGAACGCTCCCCGGCTGGACGCGGCCGTCGTCGGTCTCGCGCCGGTGATCACCAGCCAGGCAAAGAGCTTCGTCCACGACACCGTCAGCTCGCTCGTGCAGTCCCAGCAATTCGAGGACTTGTGGATCCAGGCGAACCGATCGGCGCACAACGCGCTCGTCGCGGTGATGACGGGGAACTACGGCCTCAGCTCCGTCGAAGTCGACCAGAGCGGCACCGTCAGCATCTCCCTGGGCACCGTCATCGACAGGGTGAAGGCCGCACTGAACGAGCGCGGATTCGCGTTCGCGGACAAGATCCCGTCGGTGGACAAACAATTCGTGTTGTTCCAGTCGCCCGAACTGGTGAAGGCTCAGCGGGCCGTCGCCGCGCTCGACAAGGCGTCGGTGATCCTGCCGTGGCTGGGAATCGCGTGCGCCGCCGCGGCTGTCGCCGTCGCGCCCTCGGGCCGGAGACTCCGCGCCCTGGCACTGGCCGGGTTGTCGATCGCACTGGGAATGCTCGTCCTCGCGATCGGAATTCTCGTCGGACGCGCGATCTACCTCGACAGCGTCCCGTCCGACGTACTGTCGCCCGATGCGGCGACAGCGGTCATCGACACCGTCCTCGTGCCGCTGCGCACCAGTCTGCGCGCGGTGGCTGTCCTCGGTCTGGTGATCGCTATCGGCGCCTACCTCACCGGCGGCTCGTCGTCCGCCAGGGCCGTACGTCGCGGCTACGGGCAGGCACTGGACTTCGTCCGGCGGTCCGGGAGCGACCGCCCGCCGAACGAGGTGGAACGGTGGGCCAACCAGCTCCGAATTCCGCTGCGGTGCGGCATCATCGGTGTTGCTGCGTTGCTGCTGATGTTCTGGCGTTACCCCACCGGGCTGGTCGTATTGTGGATCGTTCTCGTTGCCGTGCTGGCGCTCGCGGCGCTCGAACTGCTCATCCGCCCGGCACGCAAGTCCGCTGTGCCGGCTGACACACCGCCCACTGACACCACGCCCACGAACACACCGCCGACTGGCGCTACGCCAGTGTCTTCGCCTTGATCGCCTGGAACTCGGCGTCGGTGATCGTCCCGGAATCGAGCAGCGCCTTGGCATCCGCGATCTGCTGAGCCGGAGACTGTCCGGCGACGTCCCGAATGTAGGTGTCCTGCGCTTGCTCGACCTGACGGGCGGCGGCCAACGACCGCCTACCCGAACTGGTGAAGGCACAGCGGGCCGTTGCCGCGCCCGACAAGGCATCGGCGATACTGTCGTGACTCGACCACCCGCGCAGCTTCGAATTCCGCTGCGGTGCAACATCATCGGTGTCGCGGTGGTGCTCCTGATGTTCTGACGTTACCCCACTGGCCAGACGGACGCTACGCCAGTGTCTTCGCCTTGATCGCCTGGAACTCGGCGTCGGTGATCGTCCCGGAATCGAGCAGCGCCTTGGCATCCGCGATCTGCTGAGCCGGAGACTGTCCGGCGACGTCCCGAATGTAGGTATCCTGCGCCTGCTTGACCTGATGGGCGGCGGCCAACGACCGCTTGGCCATGCCGTCGCTCCTGACGATCAGGTAGATCAGGGCCGACAAGAAGGGAACGAAGAACAGGAAGAAGATCCAGATCGCCTTCACCCACCCCGAAGTCTCGCGGTCCCGGAACAGATCGGTGATGATCGAGAACAGCACCGTCAGGTACGCCACGAAGGCGAAACAGACGAAGATGAACCAGAAGAATTCCCAGAAGCCTTCCATTTTCGGCGCTCCGTCCACTCGGTGTTGCGGTCAGGAGGCCAGGATTCTGGCCTTCTCGCTGCTGAATTCTTCCTCGGTGAGCACTCCCTGATCGCGGAGTTCACCGAGTTGTTTCAGGGCTGCAATACGATCCATGCCGCCGGACGGCGGTGCAGGCTGGGCCGGCGGTGGTGGTGGAGGAGGAGGAGGTGCCGCTTGCTGCTGTGGCGCAGGTTGGTTCGCCGACCACCGCTGACCTTGCCGCCGCGACACCCGGTTGGAGACGGCGGTGGCGGTGCCCGCCACGACGGCAGTCCGGGCCATACCGCGCAGGAGTCCTGGCATGATGTGCTCCTCAGATCTCGAATGGGCGATGTGTCAGCCGGTGGCGGCGTCGAGCGCGTCGAGCGCCGCGAGAATGCCCTGGACGGGGATGCGCCCGGACGCCACCAGCTGGGCGCCCTCACGGCGCAGAGCCGAGGCGAACGGTGCGGCCCAGCAGTTCTCGTACACGAGGATCGCTCCGGAACAACCCGGCTCCAGAACGGCTGCGGCCTCCTCGAGGTCGGTCCTGTCGATCAGACCTGTCGCCGCCTCGGCGAACAGCGTCACGTCCACACGGCCTTCGAACCCGACGTCCTCGACGGCGATACCAGCCAGCGATCCGTCGGATTCCTTGCGGACGAAGACCAGATCGAGCACCCGGATGATGCCCCGTTCGACCAGGTCGATCAGATGTGGCAACGCCGATCCGTCGGGTTTCCGGTCGGCCGGGAACTCCACGACGAGATAGTCGATGGGTCCGAGTTCGTCGAAATCGGTGTCGTTCACTGCAGGACCTCTCTTCTGAAGACAGCAGCGACAGCCACACGTGGCTTGTTGCCAGTATCACCCGTCGGGGACGACACCGCTAGAGAACAACGTCATCTGCGGTCGGCGCCGTGCGGTCGGCAAGGTCACGCCGGGCCGCTTTCTCGACCAGAAGAGGGACGAAGTCACGGATCCTGCATTCCGCGAGGCGCTTGTGCACGGTGCGCACGGTGAGTTCGACATCCGCGGAGGCGACGGACGGGTACCGAGTGATCAGGCGCTCGATGACCTGTTCGACCTGCAGCAATTCGTCATCGCCGGTCATCGACTAATAGTCGCCCCGCTGCGATCCACCGTCAAGACACGAAACGGCCTCTCGAGCAACACGGTTCGGTGCCGACGTCCCGAGTAGTCCTGAGCCTGGAATCAGTCCAGAATCCGCCTGTGGCCAGGAAACACGGTTTCGCGACTGAGCCGGGTGGAGCGGGCGGACAATGGGAGGTACCGGGCCGCCCGGCTCGCTGGAGGGTAAGGAGACGGTCATGTCCGAGACAACGTCGGTCAAGCAGGGCGTCGCTGCAGGCACCTCGATCGGTGCGGCCATCATCATGGTGACCGTCGGCATCATCCAGTTCTTCCAAGGAATCGCCGCGGTCGCCGAGAACGAAGTGTTCGTGGTAGGCATCGAATACGTCTACAAGTTCGACCTGACCACGTGGGGCTGGATTCACATCGTGCTGGGCGTGCTCGTGGCAGGGGCCGGCCTCGCGCTGTTCACCGGCGCGGGATGGGCGCGAGTGACCGCGATCGTGATCGCCGCGATCTCGCTTCTCGCCAACTTCCTGTGGCTGCCGTACTACCCGTGGTGGTCGCTGCTCATCATCGCGCTCGACGTCGTGGTGATCTGGGCGGTGTCGACCTGGAAGCCGGATCGGGCCTGAGCAGTCGACCGCCGAGGGAGAAACCGTGGGAAAGAAGTCGAAACACGAGCAATCCAGCCCCGACCTGACCGGCCCGAGCCCTACCGGGCCCACCGCGTCGGACAAGCCGATGAAGAACAGGGAGTACCGCCGCCTTCTCCGTCCGCTCCACGGCGAACTCGTCGCGTTGCAGGAGTGGGTGAAATCGACGGATGCACGGATCTGCATTCTGTTCGAGGGTCGCGACACCGCGGGGAAGGGCGGCGTGATCAAGGCGATCACCGAGCGGGTCAGTCCGCGCGTGTTCCGGGTCGTCGCCATGCCCGCCCCGACCGATCGCGAGAAGACGCAGATGTACGTGCAGCGGTACCTGCCGCACCTCCCGTCCGGCGGGGAGGTCGTGATCTTCGACCGCAGTTGGTACAACCGCGGTGGCGTCGAACGGGTGATGGGCTTCTGCACCGAGGAGGAAGCCCGGAACTTCCTCCAGCTCGTCCCGACGGTCGAGCGCGCGATCGTCGACTCGGGCGTCATCCTGCTGAAGTACTGGTTGGAGGTGAGCGAGGAACAGCAGACGCTGCGCCTGCAGAGCCGGATCGACGACCCGCGGAAGACCTGGAAGCTGTCGGACCTGGACCTGAAGTCGTACACCCATTGGTACGACTACTCGCGGGCACGGGACGAGATGTTCCACTTCACCGACACCGGCTGGGCGCCGTGGTACGTCGCGGTCAACGACGACAAGAAGCGCGGTCGGCTCAACATCATCAGCCATCTTTTGAGCCAGATCCCCTACGAACCGCTCGAACGCCCCGACATCACCCTGCCCGAGCGGCAGAGCCGTCACGACTACGAGGCGCCGAGGCAACCACTGCACTGGATCCCCACCCCCTATTGAGGATTCGAGCCGGAAAGGACGAGCGGTCATGGTCTCGACGGAACCCGCGCAGGCGCACACCGCCTGGTATGCCCAGGACGCCGACACCGTCGTGGCCGCGACAGCGTCCGACCGTCAGTCCGGACTGACGGCCGGCGAGGCAGACGAACGGCGCCGACGGCACGGTCCCAACGAGATCGCCTCCGAACCGGCGGCGTCGACGTGGGCGATCGCGCTGCAGCAGCTGAAGGATCTGATGAACCTGATGCTGGTCGCGGTGGCGATCGTCAGCGTCGTGATCGGCGAGGTGCCGACGGCGATCATCGTCGCGGCACTCGTCGTGCTCAACGTCGTACTGGGCACGCAACAGGAACTGAAGGCCCGCGCCAGCGTCGACGCGCTCGCGAAGATGCAGATACCGCAGGTGCGGGTGACGCGGGACGGGGCGCTGGAACAGTTCGCCGCCACCGACCTCGTACCGGGCGACATCGTGCACCTCGAGGCCGGCGACATCGTCCCCGCCGACGGTCGATTGCTCACGTCGGCGACCCTCGAGACCCAGGAGGCGGCCCTGACAGGTGAGAGCGCCCCCATCCCGAAGGACCCGCAGACGCTCCGCGCCACCGAAGTCCCCCTCGGCGACCGCAGCAACATGGTCTTCCAGAACACTTCGGTCACCCGGGGCACCGCCATCATGGTGGTCACCGAAACCGGCATGAACACCCAGATGGGCGAGATCGCGTCGATGCTGTCGGCCGTCGCCCCGAGCAAGTCTCCGCTGCAGCGCGAACTGAATTCGCTCACCAAAGTGCTCGGGATCATCGCGTGGACGGCGGTCGCTCTCATCGTGATCCTCGGTGTGATCCGCGGACAGAGCCTGGCGACGGTTCTCCTGCTGGGTATCTCCATGGGCGTGTCCGCGATCCCGACCGGCCTGCCGACGTTCGTGCAGGCGATGCTGGCCTTCGGGGCCCGTCAGCTGGCCGAGGCGAAGGCCGTCGTGAAGAACCTCACCGACGTCGAGACCCTCGGAGCGACCAGCGCGATCAACTCGGACAAGACCGGCACACTGACGATGAACCAGATGACGGTGCGGTCGCTGTACTTCCATTGCCGGTGGTACACCGTCGACGGCGAGGGATACAGCAAGACCGGGAGGATCACCCACGTCGCGGGTGAGGCCGTTCCCGACTTCACCCTGCTCGCGTACGGACTGTGCCTCGACAGTGACGCCACCGTCTCCGACACCGGCGAGGTCGTCGGCGATCCGACGGAGGCCGCGCTGGTCGTGCTCGCCGCCAAGATCGGCGTCGACGCCCCGCTCACCCGGCGAACGTATCCCCGCGTCGCCGAGGTGCCGTTCGACTCCGCCTACAAGTTCATGGCAACGTTCCACCATCTCCAGGTGGACGGCAGCACCCGGTTCGTGGAACTCGTCAAGGGCGGACCCGACGTGGTCCTCGCCCGTTGCGCCACCGCCTATCGGCCGGGCCGGCAGGTGGCACCACTCGAAGAGGTCCGGGAGGAGCTGACCGAAGCGAATCGAGCCCTGTCCGAGAAGGGCCTTCGCGTACTGGCATTCGCCGCCCGCCGACTCGACGGGCAGGAGGAGGCGGTGGCGGCCGACCCCATGTCGTTCGTGGAGGACCTCACGTTCGTCGGCATGGTCGGCATCATCGACCCGCTCCGGCCGGAGGCGATCGACGCCGTGCGCACCGCCCACACAGCAGGCATCGACGTCCGCATGATCACCGGCGATCACGCGATCACGGCATCGGCGATCGGCGCCGAGCTCGGTCTCGGCCCGGGCGCCATCGGCGGGCCCGAACTCCAGGCGATGACCGACGACGACTTGGCGGCCGCCCTCCCGAACCTGCACGTGTTCGGCCGCGTCACCCCGCAGGACAAGCTCCGCCTCGCCGACATCATGCAGAAGAGCGGCGCGGTGGTGGCGATGACCGGGGACGCCGTCAACGATGCGGCGGCACTGAAGAAGGCCGACATCGGCGTTGCAATGGGATCGGGCAGCGAGGTCACCAAACAGGCCGGCAAGATGATCCTCACCGACGACAACTTCGGAACCCTGATTACCGCGATCCGATTGGGCCGCAACATCTACGAGAAGATCGTGTCGTACATCCGGTACCAGATGTCGAAACTCTTCTCGCTGGTTCTGCTGTTCCTGGTCGCGAGCATCTTCGATATCAACGACGGCGTCGCGCTCACCCCGCTGATGGTGCTGTTCCAGCACTTCTTCATCACGTTGTTCCCGGTTGCCGTCATCATGATGGACCCGCCGGCGCCGGACCTGATGGACAAACCGCCGCGCGACCCCAAGATGCCGATCGCCAACCGGACTGCGTTCGTGCAATGGCTGGCGTACGGCGTCCTGCAGTTCGCCGTCACGCTCGCCGCGATGCTCCTCGCGCCGGGCGACATGAGCACCACCGAGGCGAGCGTCCCCATGACGACGGCGTTCGTGGTGCTCTCGCTCGGTTCCATCCTCGCCGGCCTCGTCATGCGGCGCGACCCCGAATCCGGCCTCACCGCACCGATCCTCACCGCGCTGAAGATCCTGTCCGTCCCGGTCGTGGTCACCGTGTTCGCCGTCGAGATCGGCTTCCTCCAGGACCTGCTCATGACGACGTCGCTGACCGGCAGCCAGTGGCTCGCCTGCCTCGGCTGGTCTCTGATCATTCCGATCGTCGTGGAGGCGGAGAAGGCGCTGCGCCGACGGCGGCACGCGCCACCGAGCACACCGATTCCCGCCACCGTCGCGGTCGACCCGCAACGCGCGCGGTGAGGCCCGGACCATGACCTGGACAGGTAGCCTCGCGCAGTTACCGGGCATCGCGACGGCCCGGGCGTACCGCCGCGAATGGCTGCGTCCCGACATCGTTGCCGGACTCGTCCTCACCGCCCTTCTCATCCCCGCCGGGATGGGCTATGCGGAGGCCGCCGGGTTGCCCGCCTACGCCGGTCTCTACGCCACCATCGTCCCGCTGCTCGCCTACGCGGTGGTGGGACCGTCGAAAATCCTCGTCCTCGGCCCCGATTCGTCGCTGGCCCCGCTGATCGCCGCGGCGGTACTGCCGCTGGCCGTGACCGACGACCCGGAGAGCGCGCTGGCCCTCGCCGGAATCCTCGGCGTCCTCGTCGGCCTCATCCTCCTGGTCGGCGGATTCCTGCATCTCGGCTTCGTCACCGAACTGCTGTCGAAACCCATCCGGCTCGGCTACCTCAATGCGATCGCGCTCATCGTCGTGGTCGGCCAACTGCCCAAACTGCTCGGTTTCTCCGTCGACGCGTCCGGCCTCATCGGGGAGATCGGCGAGATCGGACAATCCGTGGTCCACGGCGACATCGACCCTGTCGCCGCCGCAATGGGCATCGGCTCCCTCGCCGTCATCGTCGGGTTCCGCCTCTGGCTGCCCCGCATCCCCGGCGTCCTCCTGGCCGTGGTCGGGGCGATCATCCTGTCTGCCGCACTGGGACTCACCGACGACATCGGGATGGTCGGCGCCCTGCCCGCCGGACTGCCACTGCCGTCGTTCGGCGGTGTGAACTGGGGGGACGTGGGACGCCTCGTCGGACCCGCGGCCGGTATCGCCCTGATCGCGTTCGCCGACACGGGCGTGCTCTCCCGCACGTTCGCCGCCCGGCACGGCGAGAACGTCAACGGCAGCACGGAGATGAAGGGCGTCGGCGTGGCCAACATCGCCGGCGGACTGTTCGGCGGATTCCCCATCTCGGCCAGCGGGTCACGGACCCCGGTGGCCGAACAGAGCGGCGCCCGCACCCAACTCGCGTGCGTGGTCGGAGCGCTCGCCGTGCTGATCTTCGTCCTCGTCGCGCCCGGGGTCACCACCTACCTTCCCGACGCGACGTTGGGCGCCGTGGTGATCGTCGCGGCCACGGCGCTGGTCGACGTGGGTGGAATGGTCCGGATGTGGCGGATGAGCACCGTCGAATTCGGGCTCGCCGCAGCCGCATTCCTCGGCGTCGCCCTGGTGGGAGTGCTGCAGGGCATCCTCGTCGCGATCGGGCTGTCGTTCGTCGCGGTGGTCGCGCAGGCGTGGCAGCCGTACCGGACCGAACTCGTCCGGACCGAGGATCGCCCCGGCTTCCACGACGTCGAACGCCACCCCGGCGGGCACCGCATCCCCGGACTCGTGCTGGTGCGCTTCGACGCGCCCCTCTTCTTCGCGAACGGCGAGATCTTCGACGAATACGTGCGCTCGGTGGTGGCGTCGGCGCCGACCCCGGTCGAGTGGGTGATCGTCGCCGCCGAGCCGATCACCGGACTCGACACCACCGCCGTCGACGAACTCGTCGACCTCGACACGTACCTCGAAGGCAACGGAATCCGGTTGGCGTTCGCGGAGATGAAGGGTCCGATCAAGGACCGGCTCATCCGGTTCGGCGTGGGCGACAGGTTCGACGCGACGCACTTCTTTCCGACCATCGACGCCGCCGTGGACGCATTCCACAGCCGAGCCGACCACAGCGGCGATCCGGCCGACGACTGATATCGACCACAGGACGGGGCGCGACGCATGGACTTCTGGACGATCTTCTGGCTCGGGGTCATCGCTCTCGCGTTCCTGGCGTATCTCCTGCTGTTGTTCGCGCTCAGCGCGGACCTGTTCCGAGACGACGGGACGTCGGGGTGGATGAAGGCGTTCTGGGTGTGTTTCCTGCTCCTCGTTCCCTTCCTGTCGGCGCTGATCTACGTGATCCTGAAGAGCGACGACATGGCGGAACGGTCGAGGTACGCGTAACTCGCGCGCCGCTCAGACCGCCCGAACCGACTGGCCCCGAAACGTCCTGCGATACGCCGAAGGCGGCACACCCAGCACCGCGCCCATGTGCTGCCGCAGGGACGTGCCGGTTCCGAATCCGACTTCCCGGGCGACGGCGTCGACGGACAGGTCCGTAGTCTCGAGCAGCTGCCGTGCGCGGTCCACGCGTCGGGTGACGATCCAGCGGTTGGGGGTGGTGCCGACCTCCTCGCCGAACCGCCGGGTGAACGTCCGCACGCTCATGTTCGCGTGCACCGCCAGCCGGTTCAGCGACAGCGGTTCGCCGAGGCGCTGCAGCGCCCACTCGCGGGTCGCCGCGGTCGACTCCGACGTGGTCTCCGGCATCGGCCGTTCGATGTACTGGGCCTGCCCGCCGTCGCGCCACGGCGGGACGACGCATCGGCGCGCCACCTGGTTGGCGACGTCCGACCCGTGGTCGCGGCGCACGATGTGCAGGCAGAGGTCGAGACCGGCGGCGACCCCGGCCGAGGTGAGGATGTGCCCCTCGTCGACGAACAGCACGTCGGGGTCGACCAACACCTGCGGGTACGTGCGCTGGAAGTGTTCGGTGTTGCGCCAGTGGGTGGTGGCGCGCTTGCCGTCGAGCAGCCCCGCCGCGGCGAGGACGTACGAGCCGGTGCAGATCGAGACGTACCGGGTGCCGGGCCGGACGAACGCGAGCGCAGCCTCGAGGTTCGGGGGCAGATGGCCTTCGTCGTAGGCGGGGCCGAGTTCGTACGACGCCGGGATCACCACGGTGTCGGCGGTGGCCAGGAGTTCGGGGCCGTGGTCGACCGTCACCGAGAAGTCGGCGTCCGAACGCACCGGCCGTCCGTCGGCGGTGCACGTCAGCACCTCGTAGAACGGTTGTCCGTCGGCGTCGTGGGCGCGGCCGAAGACGCGCGAGGGGATGCCGAGTTCGAACGGGATCACACCGTCCAGCGCGAGCACGACCACCCGATGCGGTTCCACCATGGCCAGATTCTTTCACATGTTGTCATTCTGGCAACTGTTCCGGCGGGACGCCGTACCGCAGACTTACCGTCGTGACGTCCGACATCGCGCCCCCGGCACCCCCGGCCCAAGCGGCCCCGCCCCGTCTGCACTACGCCTGGCTCGTCGCGGCCGTCGCGTTCCTCGCCCTCGTGGGGGCCGCCAGCTTCCGGGCGGCGCCCTCGATCCTGATCGACCCCCTGCACGAGGACTTCGGCTGGTCGCGGGCGAGCATCTCGTCGGCCGTGTCCATCAACCTGGTGCTGTACGGGTTGACGTCGCCGTTCGCGGCGGCACTGATGGAACGCTTCGGCATGCGGCGGGTGGTCACGGCAGCGCTGATCCTGGTGGCCGCCGGCAGCGGACTGACCGTCTTCATGACGGCCACCTGGCAACTGGTGCTGCTGTGGGGCGTGCTCGTCGGGCTGGGCACCGGGTCGATGGCGCTCGCGTTCGTGGCCACCGTCGTCGACCGCTGGTTCGTCGCGCGCCGCGGCCTCGTCACCGGCATCCTCACCGCAGGCAGCGCCGCCGGACAGCTGGTGTTCCTGCCGATCCTCGCGATGGTCGCCGAGCACTACGACTGGCAGACCGTGGCCCTGACCGTGTCGTTCGCGGCCCTCGCCGTCGTGCCGCTGGTGCTCGTGTTCCTGCGCAACCGTCCGTCGGACGTCGGGACGGTCCCGTACGGCGCCGGGCCCGACTACGTCGCGGAACCACCCGCACCGACCGGGCGTGGCGGCGCCGCAGGCCGGGCCGTCACGGTGCTGCTCTCGGCGGCGCGGACCCGGGTGTTCTGGCTGCTGGCCGGCACCTTCGCGATCTGCGGGGCGAGCACCAACGGGCTCGTCGGCACCCACTTCGTCCCCGCCGCACACGACCACGGCATGCCGGTGACGGCGGCGGCGAGCCTGCTGGCCGTGATCGGGATCTTCGACGTGATCGGCACCATCGCGTCCGGGTGGTTCACCGACCGGTTCGATTCACGCAAACTCCTCGGCATCTACTACCTGTTGCGCGGGATCTCGCTGATGTTCCTCCCGATCCTGTTCGCGAACACCGTGCACCCTCCGATGATCGCGTTCATCATCTTCTACGGCCTCGACTGGGTGGCAACCGTTCCCCCGACGGTCGCGCTGTGCCGCAAGCACTTCGGCGCCGACGCCCCCATCGTGTTCGGTTGGGTGCTGGCGTCCCACCAGATCGGGGCCGGTGCGGTGGCCTTCCTCGCCGGACTCGTCCGCGACCAATTCGGCGGCTACGACGCCGCGTTCTACGTCGCGGGCGGGCTGTGCGCGATCGCCGCCGTGATGTCGCTGGCCATCGTCGCGAAGCCCCGGAAGGTGACGACCGCGATCGGTTGACCTGCGCCGAAACCACTCCCCCGGGCCGCCCCGGTTCCTAAGATCGATACATGGCAGCTCAGCGCGCGTCGGACGAGGTCATTGACCGTTCCAAGATCGAGAATCGGGCTCCGTCGGTAGCCGCACTGTTCGTGGATCGGGTGGCACACTCCCCGAACCGCGAAGCATTCCGATACGTCGACGCACAGGACCCGACCACGTGGACCAGCGTCACCTGGTCCGAGGCGGGCGACCGGGTGCGCAACCTCGCGGCCGGTCTCATCGTCCTCGGCGTGCAGGCCGAGCAACGGGTCGCGCTGGCGTCCGCCACCCGCTACGAGTGGGTGCTGGCCGACCTCGCGGTGATGTGCGCCGGTGCCGCCACCACCACGGTGTACCCCACCACCACGTCCGGCGACGTCGCCTACATCGTCGCCAACTCCGGCAGCCGCGTCGTCTTCGCCGAGGACGACGCACAGCTCGCCAAGCTCCGCGAGAACCGCGGCGACCTCTCCGACGTGGAGAAGGTCGTCCTGATCGACGGCAGTCCCGGAGACGGCGACGACTGGGTGATCACCTTCCAGCAGCTCCACGACCTCGGCGAGGAACTGCTGGCCGAGACACCCGACGCCGTGCACGACCGGATCGAGGCGATCGACCCCGACGACCTCGCGACCCTGATCTACACGTCGGGCACCACCGGCAGGCCGAAAGGCGTGCGACTGTCGCACTCCGCGTGGACGTACGAGGCGGCCGCGATCGACGCCACCGGCATCCTCGACGCCGACGACCTGCAATATCTGTGGCTCCCGCTGTCGCACGTGTTCGGGAAGGTCCTGCTCACCCTGCCGCTGCAGATCGGTTTCGCGACCGCGGTCGACGGGCGTGTCGACAAGATCGTCGAGAACCTCGCGGTGGTCAAACCCACGTTCATGGGCGCGGCCCCACGCATCTTCGAGAAGGCGTACGCACGCATCCTGTCCACCGTGCGGGAGGAGGGCGGGCCGAAGGAGAAGATCTTCGACTGGGCCATCGGCGTCGGGCTGCGGGTGTCGAAGGCCAAGCAGGCGGGCAAGAGCCCGTCGCTGCTCGACTCCGTCCAGCACGCCGTCGCGGATCGGTTGGTGTACAGCACGATTCGCGAACGGTTCGGTGGCCGCCTGAAGTTCTTCATCTCCGGCTCCGCGGCGCTCAATCGTGATGTCGCGCAATGGTTCGACGCCGTCGGCATCGTCGTCCTCGAGGGCTACGGACTGTCCGAGACCAGCGCCGCGTCGTTCGTCAACCGGCCGTCGGCGTACCAGTTCGGCAGCGTCGGCTGGCCCATCCCCGGCACCGAGAGCCGGATTGCCGAGGACGGCGAAATCCTCATCAAGGGCCCCGGCGTCATGAGCGGGTACCACGAGAACGCCGACGCCACCGCCGAAGCACTCACCGACGACGGCTGGTTCCACACCGGCGACATCGGCGAGATCGACGACAAGGGCTACCTGCGGATCACCGACCGCAAGAAGGACATGTTCAAGACGTCCAACGGCAAATACGTCGCACCGTCCGCGCTGGCCGCCACGTTCAAGGGCATCTGCCCCTACGTCGGCGAAATCATCGTCGACGGCGAAGGCAAGTCGTATTGCGTCGCCCTGATCTCCCTCGACGCCGAATCCATCGGCGAATGGGCGAAACAACACGACATGGGTGGAAAATCGCTCGCCGAGATCGCGAACGCGCAGGAGACCCGCAACCTCATCGGCGGCTACGTCGAGGAACTCAACGCCGGACTGAACCGGTGGGAGCAGGTCAAGAAATTCCAGATCCTCGAACGGGAGCTCACCGTCGAGAACGGCGAGATCACACCGAGCATGAAACTCAAGCGCAAGGTCGTGATGACCAACTTCTCCGACGAACTCGAAAACCTCTACAACTGAGTTGACCCTCACGCGACGTAAGGCTCTCAACTGTTGACGTAATGTCTAATACTTCCTAATCCTTCCTGTTGCTATCGGATCATGTGCATCGGCGAGGCGGCGGCATACCCGAGCATGTCGGTGGTGGGGGTCCGGAAGGCCGCGCC
>RRBB01000169.1:0-23846 GCA_006543605.1 Rhodococcus sp. WS4 | reverse complement strand
GCATGGCGCCACCCAGGTCCGTCTCGAGGATCCCGTCCAGATACAGAAAGCGCAGCAGCGCCCGCAGATCGGCGGCCTCTCGCTTGGCCGACTCGACCGTCAGCCGCGAACCGGCCTCGAGCATCCAGTCGGCGACATCCGTGCCGGTCAGATTCCCGATACCGATCTCGTCTCCGGTGCGCGATGCCCGACCCGCCAGGAATCGGCGCGCGAACCGCTCGTAGCGTCGAATCGTGGTCGGGGCCAGTCCCCGCACAGCAATCAGATGGTGGCGATAGCGGACCAACATCTCATCACGACTCGTCGGCGTCGCCAGCGTCTCGAGCGGTACCACCTGCAGGTCCCGCAGATACTCCAACAGGCGCGCCACGGTCGCCACCGTCGGCACCCGCCGACGACCACTCGCCCGCCGGGATGCTAAGAATCCTTCCACCAGAGCAATACTCAGGTCCTCGACCGCAAGACCCTCGCCGGTCAGCCATCTATCGAGCTGCCCCATCAACACCATGTGGTGCCGGATGGCGCCGGGTCGGTGCCCGAGTCTGCGCAACTCCTCCTCGAAGCCCTCCGTGAACGGCACCAGCGGTCCCGCCCCACGCATCCATGAAATCGTGCCCATCGGACACCTCCTCCGTCGGTGGAGCAACCTGCCCCACCGACAGAGCCTGGAACATGCGGGATTATCCAGACCCGAATTCATCCGGAGATGCCCCCACCTGCATCAATGCCGCCGCTTCGATACCCGTATCGGGATAATTCCGTCGTCGGGATAAGTCGAGTAATCCCGATGTCGGGATTACTCGACGACTTCGCCCTTCGACGACGGCACCGGTCCGGGATCGTCCTGATCGACATGGCCACCGCCCTCCCCGGCGACGTCCTCAACGACAGGAAGGTCGATTACCTTCGCCGACTGGCCGACTGGCCGACCGCGTGCCCGGGCACGACCGTGGTGCCGTGTTGGCGCCGGCGCTTGCGTCGAAGGGGCGCGCACGGGGGCGCCCGACGCGATCGAGGTCGCCGAAAGCTGACAGCTGTGGCATAACCTGGCCGAAGCCGCGCGGAAAACATTGCGGCTCAGAGCGTTTGTCTCCGACTCAGGGCTGCAGACGATCCCGAACGGCACACCGAACTCACCGCCGCGGAGGACTTCCGGCGGACCGCCGAACAAGCGTTGACCGCGCGCCGCGAGCAATCCGTCCTCGTCGCCTCCACCCAGCGCCGCTATGAAAGCGGTTTCCGCGCTCGAGGCCCAGGGCAAGTGGATCAAACCGATCCAACGGGGCTCGGGCGCGCTGAGGAGAACCGTGCGTCGGCCGTTTGGCAGCGTCGCCAACTGCTGGCCGCCCCGCAGGCAGGTCGGCACTCGGGTTGGACGAGTCCACCGTACATCTGCACGGGCGAAAATCCCGAAGGTTCGGCGCGTCGCCTCGCGGATCCTGCACCGACCTGAGGGCATCACCGACGACGAGCAGCAAGTCCTCGCCAACTGCCAGCACGTTGAGACCACCGCCGCGTTCGTACCTCGTTCGCCCGAGATGCTGACCAGCACACGGCGATCGTGTCAACCTTGGAAGGCGGCCGTCTCCTCGAACGATCTGCCGAACCTGCATCGATTCGTCCGGGGATCGGACGCGACCGAGCCGCGGTCCTCAACGGGCTGACCACCTGCCCGACAACTCCGGCGCTGTCGAGGGAAACGTAAATCGAATCAAAACGCGCGAGCGGCAGAGGGATGGACGCGCCGGATTCGACCTCCCACACATGCGAATACACCTCAGCCACAGACATACTCAGGAACCATCACGGAGAATGAGCCAGAGCCATTCGAACCTGACACACGCACGCGGCCGCAGTCGCGCCTTGGAGTTTCCCGGGAGCGGTTGCAGCGACCAAGCCGTGGCCACATTGCTGTGACCGTCCATGACATCGAGGTGAAACGCCACCCGTGACTGTCAGAGTCTGAGTTCATCGATGGCGCTCACGACCGCAGTCGTGGACGTTGCGCCATTGTCGGCTGCAGCGCCGGACTCGGTCCCTCATCCTAGCCTTCGGCAACCCGGCTTGTTGTGTCAAAAAATCAGAGCAGCAATGACTTACGCAAAATTCTCGACTGTCACGGCTGCACCCCCGATCGTGCGTGTACATCAAGGCCGCCGGCCGACCGTGTGTAACTCGGGGAGCTCTCACCACCCTCGCCCAACGCAGCTAGCTTCACGTCCGGTCGGCGGCCGCGTTGACCTCCTACACCGGTCCCGGAGAGGGGCTTCACCGGCGTCGTCCGCTCCCGGCTCTCCCGGCCCGCCAATCGGCAACTTGTACCGAGCCCTGCGCACCACGGTCATCACCTCGTACTGTCGGACACGGTCGGTCGTGGTTACACGTGCTACCGCGCTGTGGGCACGAGTCGCCAGGACACGTTGCGCTGCTTGAAGACGGTTCCACCCTCTGCGGTGGCGGGCCGGGAGGGCCCTCGGGGACGATTCCGAATCTATTATCCTGCCCGGCCCGCGGACACCCCGCGCGTCGGTACGTCGGACCAGTCACGTCTTCCTCGTTTGAGGAAGACTGTGCGCATCACGCGTCCTCGAGCTCCACAGGCGAGGCGGCGCGTTCGAGAATTTCGACGATTCCAGAATTGCCGTTGACGCGAATACGGTCGCCCGTCTTGATGGTGCGGCTTCCGCTTCGGGTATTGACGACGCACGGCACCCGAAGCTCGCGGGCCACGACCGCTGCATGGCTAAGTGCTCCGCCGATGTCCACGACAAGGGCGGACGAGATGAACATCACCGAGGACCAACTCGGGTCGGTCGTCGGGGTCACTAGAACCTCGCCAGGTTGAACCGCGGCGAAATCAGGCTCGTAAAGGACACGCGCGATTCCCTCAACGACTCCGGCGCTAACACCGATGCCTTCAAGAGTCATCGCTCCCTCGGCGGTCAGTCCGTCATCGGCGCCGACCGGCGTCGCCTCCGGCATGCCCTTCCACTCGCCCGGGATCGACAGCGCTGCGTACGCATCCCGTCGCTCGCGCCGTTTCCGCACAAGCGACTTAACGTCGCTAGGTATGTGTTCGACTTCTGCCGCGGTCAAGTAAAAGATGTCGTCGGGGTGCTCCAAAGTGCCAACTTCAACAAGCAGTGCACCGAGCCGCCGCGCCGCTGCTCGGGTCCCGTCGAGTCCTTGCACCAACGACCGCTTTGCCACACCGCGCAGCGGAATACGTTTCGCTGCGAGTTTCAGCAGGAACCGAACGGCTGGTCTTTGCCATCTCGGCGTCGCAGCAAGCAGCTGTCGCGCCGCCTTACCGGCCGCGATGTGGTGATCCGCCTCGCGAAGGCGAGGATCCTCATCGTCGTCTTGGTGGGCATAGGTCTCGATCAGTGTGCGCAGCGGCTCAGGATTCTCGCGCCACACAACACTCGATATTTCGCCCTCCGACGGACCGTGCATTCCATGCCGCGCGACGACCTCGTCAAAGCTGAGCTCGTTGCGTGACGCCTTCCAGACGTCGGTGACGAGTCCCGAGACCTCAGCCCCACCGGAACCGCTCAATGCCGAGATGTCCACTCCAGCAGGCTTGGTCAGTCGTTCAAGAATGTCGTACACCGGAACGATGCCTGCAAGGGAGCTGACGATCTGGGTGTCCAGGGCTCGGTCGAAGTGTCGTTTGGCGATTCGGAAGTTTTCGGTCGCCTCGGCCACCGTCGACGCTCTGGACACGCGCTGAAGATGCGGTGCGTACCAGGCGTCGACCGCTTTGACAGTCTCCCGGACCTCCTTGGTGACGGCCATGAATGTCCAGGGGAATCTACCGGCGATAATGGGCCATCGACGACGTGTGGGATTAGCCTGCCAACCGTCGGGAACACGACCGAGGATCTGTGTGACGATGTCCTCGCTCGAGGTGCCAGGCATACGGTCGCCCATTGTGCCCATGTACTCGACCTGGATGGTGGGGCGGCCATAGAACGCGCGGAAGTAATGGCGGTCAACGTCATCAGTGAATTCCGACTCTGCTCGAGACAGGACACCGATACGGAATGCGGCCTTCAGTGCGGACTCCTCGAGCGTCCGGTGCCACAGCGTCCAGTTCAGGGGAGTGAGAACCCCGGGCATCGCCTCGCCGAGGTTAGACGTGGTCCAATGAAGGTTCGGAGCGCTTGGTGAGTGTAGTGGATCCCACCGCTCCGGTGTGATGACAGCCGAGTCGTTGGCAACACGGACCTGATTGCTGGGGGGGACGGGTAGCGATGCCCAGACTGTCTCCGGCCTCGCCTGCAGGAGCTGCACCTGTGAGGACGGTCCGGACCCGGCAACTGCCCACTCGACGTCCATCGGGGCGCCGAAGGCCGTCTCGATCTCTCGTCCGAGTTCGGCGATCCTGCACACTTCCTCGTTGCTGAGGGACCAGTCCGCACGCTCGCCGGGCGAGACTTCTACCTTGCGAACCTGCTGACTCGCCTCATCGAAGCGGTACGCAATCTGCTTATCCCCGATAACGCGCTTGCGTAACCCAAGAGTTTTCTTGTCGACCCAGAAGGAGTCCGGCGTGACCTCCCCGGCTACGACGGCTTCGCCGAGCCCGTAGTTCGATTCGATGTACAGCGCGTCGCGGTCACCGTTGGCTGGATCGAGGGTCATCATGACGCCTGCCGCACGAGCTTGTACCATCTCCTGAACGACCACCGCCATGGCTACATCCTCGGGCGGAACTCCCAAGCGGGCCCGATAGGCGATGACACGCGGGCTGAAGAGGCTTGCCCAGCACCGTACGATATGGGTAATAACCTGGTCTGCCCCCTGCACCCAAAGATAGGTGTCCTGCTGTCCAGCGAAAGAGGCGTCTGCACGATCCTCGGCGATCGCACTGGACCGCACGGCGACGGGAGTCGGGGACAAGCCCAGCCCGCAGTATGCATCTTCGATAGTCGTGCGAAGCTCATCACTAATAAGCGCTTCCGTGAAGAGCGCGGAAATCACCTCGGACACGGCTGTGAGGTCGCCCTCCGGGTCGGCTCCGCGAAGAGCGGCCTCGATGTGCTCGTTGATGCCCGCAGCCTTCACCGCTGCACGGTACGCGTCGGTGGTAACGACGAAACCCGGAGGTACGGTCATGCCCGACCGCATAAGCGCTCCGAGTCCCAGCGCCTTGCCCCCGACCTCCGATGCGACATCCTCTCCGCACTTCTCGAGCGGCATCACTGCGATGACGTCCATGAACCTCTGCCTTCTGTCTGAGTTAACGATTGAAAATGTCGTCGCGCGGTGACGTAATTTCACCTTCGCCGCAGTCGGGTGTCGGGCGCTACCGGAACGGCATGTCACCGCGGTGTCTTGGTGCGCTAATCACCCTGGGGTCCGCCAACTCCTCGCGATGCCGCGGAAGGTCGGATCTGCTCATACTGCTCAGCGAAAGCATAACCCAGAGGATGCGGCCAATCCAGGGTTTTTTCTATCTAACTTTAAATTGATGTGGATCGGCCTGACGAATGGGCGCACTGTAGGTGTGAACGATTTTCGCTCACGAACGATCCCGCTGCGCTTCAATATATTTCGCCGTTTCAGGCTCGGTCATGCTTGTTGCAGTTGCGCTACCCGCGGGAGCCTCTATGAAGTTGGGTGCCGCGGACAATGAGGTGCCGGGGTACCTCCGGGCACACGAACGCAGACCGCACGGCAGGGCCGGCCCAGTCGGGCCGGCCTGGGAGAAAATCGTCGACCGTCGAGTCTCGTGCCGGCTTAGGTATGTGTCAGTTGGAGTGCAAGCGCTCCAGAAGGGCCGCCTCGGTGCGTCCGGAACCAGCGGACGGCCGTCAGTTCGGCTGCGACTACGTGGACGTCCACCCTGGAGGGCCTTCTTGCCTCGTTCACCAGCACTGGGCCGGCCCTCGCCGCGCGGGAAAGCCCGAATATTGCCTGGTGGTGTTTGCGGAGGCCTCGGCATTGACACTCGAAAGTGAGGTAGCTAACATAACGGTATTACAGACAACGTAGTTTGTCTCGTCGTTCCACCTGGAGCCGCGTACGCGCTGTCCCAGGAGGATGCAAGAAGGAGTAATGGTTTGGCGCACGTTGTCACCCAACCCTGCTGCAATGACGCAGCATGTGTGTCGGTCTGTCCCGTCAACTGCATCCATCCGGCGCCGCATGAGCCGGGTTATGGCACTGCGGAGATGCTGTATATCGATCCGGTCTCCTGTATCGATTGCGGCGCATGTGTCGAGGTATGTCCTGTGAGCGCGATCGTGGCCGATATCGATCTGACGGATGAGACGGCTCCGTACGAGGAGATCAACGCTGCGTTCTATTCGAACAGGAATTCCGAGGACGCGAATGTTGTTCGGGCACAGACAAAGAAAGTAGATTCGGACGAAAGGCTCCGCTCGCTGAAGGTGGCTATCGTAGGTTCCGGCCCGGCGGCATGCTATACCGCAGAAGAGCTTCTCTTGCGCCGCGATCTCGCGGTCGAGGTGAACATGTTTGAACAGTTGCCGACTCCGTGGGGCCTGGTCCGTTACGGCGTCGCTCCCGATCATCAAGGGACGAAGGCGGTCGCCGGGCTGTTTCAGCGCACCGCAGGTCGCAGGGGTATGGAGATGTTTCTCAATGTCACTGTTGGAAAGCATGTTACGCATGAGGAATTGCTGGAGTCGCACGATGCGGTGGTCTATGCGATCGGTGCTTCCGGGAGCCGACGGCTTGATATTCCCGGCGAGGAGCTACCTGGTAGCCACAGTGCAACCGAGTTCGTCGCGTGGTACAACGGACATCCCGATTTCGCCGACAGTGTGTTTGACCTGTCCGCCGACCGCGCTGTTGTGATCGGGAACGGCAATGTCGCTCTGGACGTCGCCCGTCTCCTTGTCAGCGAACCCCAAGCTCTCGCTAAGACGGATATGGCTACCCATGCCGTAGATAGGCTCGCTGGGAGCAATATCAAGGAAGTAGTCGTGATGGGACGGCGAGGACCGGCGCAGGCGGCATACACGACTCCGGAACTTCTAGCATTGAGTCAATCGTCGAGCTTTGATGTTCACGTAGACATGGACGAGTCCGAGCTGGATGCATACTCGCGCGCCGCTACCGAGGGGAATGACCCCATCGCGACGGTCAAGTTGGGGATTCTGAGGAAGCTCGCGTCCTCCGTTCCCAGTCCCGGCAAGAAGCGAATCGTCTTACGCTATCTTTCGTCCCCCTTGGAGGTATTGGGAGATGACCACGTAGAGGGATTGAGAATCGCACACAACGAATTGGTGTCCACACAGGATGGACGTTCGCAGGTGCGGCCTACGGGGGTCGAGGAGGACATCGAGTGCGGGCTCGTTCTGCGCTCGATTGGGTACCGAGGAGTTCCAACAGGTCCGCTTCCCATTGAACCGGTCAGTGGCACGATTGCAAACCATGGCGGCCGTGTCACCTCGGAAAGCGGAGCCTGTCTGACAGGAGTCTACGTCGCGGGATGGATAAAGCGCGGCCCAACGGGCGTGATCGGCACCAACAAGAAGTGCGCAAAGGACACCGTCGAGAAGATCATCGAGGATCACCGCGCGGGGCGCCTCAAGGCACCTGTTCGTGCGCAGGAAAACTTGCGACAACTGATATCTGAGCGACAACCGGACTACCTGAACTTCGCCGGCGCGAAATCCATTGACGCGCACGAGCGAAGTCTGGGGAGGGAACGAGGAGCTCCGCGAATCAAGCTCGTCGATTTGAATGAGATGCTGCGCGTTGCGGAAAGGCCAAATGTGTGAATCAACGTGATGCACAGAAGCCCGGTGTTCGTGACGGATGCAGCAGAGTCTGTCAGTTCCCGGAAAAACTATAAGGAGGGCGAAGTAGTGAAGAGTGTGAACGAAATCGTCGAATCGATCGACTTGTACGATCCGGAACAGCGTCCGCATATGTTGGACGCGCTGCGTGCGGCTCGTGAAGGTGGGTGCCCCTTCCCGCGCGCCGCGGGCGACGGCGAATACTACGTCGCAACGCGATATGAAGACGTCAAGGCGATTGCTGAGCGACCCGACAGGTTCAGCAGTTGCGAACCTGCACTCAGGGGTCTCCCTGTCAGTTTGGCACCACTGGATTTGGACCCACCGATCCACCGCGACTTTCGGAAATTCCTCAACAAGTATTTCTCCCGCAACTACCTTCTGAAGTACGAGGGCCAGATCCGTCAGGTCGGCCAAGACCTCGTCGCTAAAGTTGCGCGCAAGCTCGAGGAGCACGGCGAGTTCGAGTTCGTGCACGACTTCGCTATCCCGTTCACCGCCGGAGCGCTTGGTCGCGTGGTCTTTGCAACCGAGGACGCGGACCTCACCAAGCGCGCGGTCAGCGCCGTTGAGCGTGCCGCGACCGAAGGCACACCCGAAGCGTTCTTTGAAATCGCTCTGATCGCAGGTGAGCTTCTTGAAGAGGTCGAGAAGAATCCCGAATCGCGCGATGACGTACTCGGTGCGCTGGTCACTGCGACGGTGGAAGATGGTCGCTTGTTGACAGACGACGAACGCCTGGGCGTGGTAACAGCCCTGTTGGCCGGCGGACTCGACACCACTCGTAGCGCAATGTCGAATATCGCCTACCACCTCGCAACAAACCCTGAGGTCGAAGGACGATTGCGTAACCCTGACTGGTGGAAGGTCGATCTCGACGAATTCCTGCGATTCGAACCCACGGTCTCCTTCATGGCTCGCACCGTCACCGAGGACACCACGATCGGGGATTGCGAGTTCAAAAAGGGCGACCGCGTTGCGGTGAACTACATGTCGGCCAATCGCGACGTCGAACATTTCGACAATCCAGATGAATTGGACTTCGAGCGTATGGGCACTCCGCATGTGGCGTTCGGTGTGGGGGTTCATCGTTGCCTGGGCTCACATTTTGCGAGAATTCAGCTGGCGATCGCCTACGAGGAGCTGCTGAGCAAATTTGAAAACTTCCGGCTGACGATTCCGAAAGAAGAAACGCCACGTCAGGTTGGTATCAGTTACAACTCGGTCGAAAGCGTGCCGATTACCTGCTCTACGCGAAATGTTGTGAACGACGGTATCCAGGAGACAGTGTGACGATTCAGGCCAGTTCAACGGCTACCGCACCAGTGCAGTGCGGCGACGAACTACCGTTTGACGTGGACCGAGGTTCTGTTGTCGGTCCTGTCGAGCAACTCCGTGGGTGGGCGGCCGCCGATCCATCGGCGCCCTTCGTCAAATTCGGTGGGGAATGGATCACGGTCGGCGAACTCGACGGGAAGACCGACCGAGTTGCTGCAGGTTTGCTGAAACTCGGGCTTGTCAAGGGGGATCGGCTCGCCATCATGCTCCCCACAGCGGTCGAGTACGTCGAGCTCATTTTCGCGTGCGCCAAGCTCGGTATCGTCTTCGTGCCGATCAACGTCTTCCTGAAGGGCGAGTTCCTGAGGCACCAGTTGTCGACGAGCGGCGCGAGGGCGGTTGTCGGCGATGGAGCAGCAATGTCTCTATTGGGTAGCCAAGACTTTGCGACGACCTCGGTGCAATTCCTGGTAGGAGTAGACGGGAATGCCCCGGACCTTGATTCTCCGCCCATGTATGTCTCATACGCGTCGCTCGCCGAGCACGGTTCCGAACTTCCGGAAGTCAGTGTTCGACCTGACGACTTGATGAGTCTGATGTTCACCTCCGGGACGACCGGACTGTCGAAGGCCTGCAAGCTCTCGCACGCCTACTACTTCCAGGTCGCACGCATGTACATTGCCGCGGAATGGGTGGCAGCGGGGGACAAGATCGTCACGGCCCTGCCGCTGTATCACGCCGGCGGTCAGATCGCGGTCCTGATGTCGGCGCTGTTTTCTCGGTCGTCGGTCAGCTTTCTCGCCCAATTCCACGCCAGCACCTTCATGCGTCAGGTTCACGAGGAAGGGGCGACCACATCGTGGGGTGTCGCGGCGATGGCGGCAGCCGTTCTGGCCCAACCCGAATCGTCGGACCCTCCCATGCGCGGCCAATTACGTCTGGCGGTATGGATTCCGCTGGACATCCCGCGCCAAGAAGAATTCGAGAGACGCTTCGGTACACGTGTCGTGTCTGACGGGTACGGACAAACCGAAGCCACCGCGATCTGCCTGAATCCGGTGAGTGAGGAACGGCTCCCAGGAACGGTGGGTCGTGCAGCCAGCCTTATCGAAGTTCGCATCGTCGATGATCTCGACAATGAGGTGCCCGATGGCGAAACAGGGGAATTCGCGGTGCGACCCCTGGCGCCGGGTGCCATCTTCTCCGGGTATTGGGAGAACGACAGCGCAACCGTTTCGACGATCACCAACCTGTGGTATCACACAGGCGACTACGGCCGTAAAACTCCGGAGGGGGCATTCGCATTCGTAGATCGGAAGAAGGATGCGATGAGGCGACGTGGCGAGAATGTGTCGTCAATCGAGCTGGAAGTTGCCATCCGGCAGCACCCTCTGGTTGATGAAGTCGCTGTACACGCCGTGGCCTCGCCGATGACGGAAGACGACATCAAGGCGTGCATCGTCGCACGGGGGGAGCGCCCCGAGCCCGGCGAACTGTTGAAGTACTTCGAAACGCATCTACCGTACTTCTGCATCCCCAGGTTCATCGAGTTCTTTGATGAGCTGCCCGTTAACGGTGTTGGACGTGTTCTCAAACATCAACTTCGCGAGAGGGCATTGGGATCCGGCACGATCGACCTGACCGGTGACAGGTATTCCCTGTCCAGGGAGAAGCGTCGCTAGGTGGAAGTGCTGTAGATCGGCCCACCAGCAATCTTGGTTTGTCTCTTTAGAATAAACGACTCTGGGAGTTTTCATGGAAATGACAATCGGCGGTCAAGGTGTCTCAGGAGGTGACTATTTCGATGTAGTCAATCCCGCAACCGGCGACGTGTACGCGCAGGCGCCAGTCTGTACCGCAGCTCAGTTGGACCGGGCGATGGACGCTGCGTCGAAGGCTCAACTCGAATGGCGGAAAGACGAGGATTTCCGCCGGGAAAGGCTGCAGGAGTTGTCTGCTGCGGTCATGGATGCCGCGCCGGAACTGGCCGAGATCCTCGCGAACGAAAATGGAAAGACGCTCGATCTGGGCGGCGTGGAAGCGATGTCGGGTGCTGCCTGGCTCGACTATTACGCCAATGTAGAGCGGCCACGAGAAGTGATCCGTGATGATGACGGTGCCCATACGGAGATTGTGCGGCGCCCCCTCGGGGTGGTCGCGGGAATCACTCCGTGGAACGTTCCCGTCGCGATGGCCTTCTTCAAGCTCGCGCCGGCGCTGCGGGCCGGTAACACGATGGTGCTGAAGCCATCACCCTTCACTCCCATCTCGACATTGCGCATCGGCGAGATCGCAAGTGAGATTTTGCCACCCGGCGTCTTCAATGTCGTTACCGGAGGGGACGAACTCGGTGCTTGGATGACTGAGCATCCTGTCCCGAGGAAGATCTCGTTTACAGGATCGGTGGCGACGGGAAAGCACGTGTATCGCTCCGCTGCAGCGGATCTCAAGCGGGTCACTCTAGAACTCGGCGGAAACGATGCAGCGATCGTGTTGGACGACGCTGATCCGGCGGAGATCGCAGAAGCTCTCTTCTGGGGCGCGTTCTGGAACAACGGCCAGGGGTGCATCCTCATTAAGAGGCTGTACGTGCCACGTTCAATCTATGACGGTGTGGTCGAGGCGCTCTCCGAGATAGCTAAACGGATTGTCGTTGGTGATCCGCTCGGTGAGGAAACGCAGCTTGGGGCATTGGCGAATCGGCCTCAGTTCGAACGAGTCAGCGGGTTGGTGGAAGACGCTCTCAAGAGCGGTGCAAAGGCGACCGCAGGGGGAAGGCCGGTTGGCGGACCTGGAGTCTTCTATGAGCCGACCATCTTGGCCGGTGCGGTCGACGGCATGCGAATCGTCGACGAAGAGCAATTTGGACCCGCCTTGCCCGTCATACCGTACGACGATGTGAACGATGTGATCGCAAGGGTGAACGCAGGGCAGTTCGGGCTCGGCGGGTCCATCTGGTCTCCGGATATCGACCGTGCCTCGGCCCTGGCAAGCCAACTCGACGTCGGAACTGCATGGGTTAACTCGCATGCGGTACTTGCGACAAACGCGCCCTTCGGCGGCGTCAAGTGGAGCGGTATCGGCGTCGAACACGGTCCCTGGGGGCTCAACGACTTGTCGAGCATCCAGGTGCTCCATTGCAACAAAGGCAAGACCGCACCAGGTGCGCTCTGAATCACCTACCTGGGACGAACACGTTCAGCAACGACATCTATGTGAAAGGAAAATGCAATGCCATTGTTCTCATCTACTGAGGAAGCCGCGGCTACTCTCGGTAAGTTCATCGAGAATGTCGCCGTCGACCCCGAACTGAAAGCCAAATGGGTTTCATCGAATGTAGCGTTCCGCATGAACTACACGGACCCCGAGTTGGTCATCGTCCTTGACGCATCCCAGGATCCGCCGGTCGTGCGGCAAGGCGATGCTGCAAAGGCATCTGACGTCGAGATCGAGCTGTTCATGGACACTGACACCGGCCATAAGTTCTGGCTTGGTGATCTGAATGTTCCGATGGCACTCGCACGGAGGAAGATCAAAGTGAAGGGACCGGTGGGCAAGCTCCTCCAGTTGCTGCCGGCCATGCAGCCTGCCTTCATCAAGTACAACGAGTACCTTGCTGCACAGGGATTCGACCGGAAGTAGTCGTCAGGCCGGCGGGACAGGTCTCACATTGCTGGTGGCAACGAACAGCACTATCGGCCACCAGCGCCGTGGAGCGAGTTCAGGCGTCGTTCGACGCAGGTGGGTTCAGTGCCGCGACCTGAGCGCCGCGGGACTTGAGGTCAGCGCCCCTTTGCGCATGGTGACCTATCGACACCACCCACTGTTGGAACCCTTAGACGAAGGCTGGGATCGGGCCCGAAAAAGATCGGGTCTTGATGCCTGCTTGTGGACGTCGATGAGATCGCCAGCGTCGGTCCGGCTCTGGATGATCGAAGCAAGTATGAAGATCCGTTACAAATGTATGAGTGTCCGATGATTGCAAGGAGTATCCATGTCCTCTCAACTAAGTGCTGGCGCGGACACCGTGTGGGGTCCGCTGGCGCAGCCCATCACAGCTCCCGCTGACCTCCCCGAAGGATCTCCCCCGTGGCGCGACAATGCGTGGCTTCCTTTTTGGGACGACGAGAACGGGATATACGGCACCGTCCATGTCTCGACCTCGCCGAACGCCGGCGCGCGCCAGGCGCGGTTCAGTCTGCAAACACCGAGCGGAACGATCGAGCTCATTGAACCTCTGGACCCGGGGAGCTTTGAGAGTAAATCCATCCGGCTGGATCTTGACACCGGTTTCACCATCTCTACCCCGGAAGTGACGGCAGAACTTCGGTTCATGCCTCAGTTCGCGCGGGCCGACTTCGTCGGCGACGCCTCGCCAAAGGCGTTCGGCGGCTACGCCGAGACGGGAGCTCTCAAGCACTACCAGCAGGCGGCCTCGGTCGTTGGCTCGGTCAACCTCCGAGGACAGGAATCCGCGGTCGACGGATCCGGATTCCGCGATCGAACCTGGGGATTTCGTGACGAGACGATCGGGATGTCCGAGTACTTCGGGTTCATGTGGAAATTCGAAACCTTTGCCTTGAGTGTGATGAGGTTGTACGGCAGTGACGGCTCTGATCACGCAACGGGATTCCTGCTCGGCGATACCGCGACGCCGGTGGCCGGCGTCAGTTCGTTCACACGCGACGGCAGCGGACTGTTCGTCGAGGCAGAGATCGAGCTGGACTCCGGCGATCGGCTCACCGTGGCCTCGGTAGGCCGGCCAGCCGGACAGTGGGTTCCGATGGGGCCTCCGCGGACGGGCGCAGTGATGAGCGCCTACGACGAATTCCACACGTTCAGGACCGCGTCGGGGGAGGCCGGTGGCGGAATCGTCGAGCAGGGGTATGTCCGGCGGGGCGTCTGATCGGTCCGGACGAATTCGACTGCCGTCAATGCACATGGCACCGGCACTCGATTCGCCGAGCAGCGGCATATCAGCTTGCGGTACGGGTACGCCCGCGTCGCACTCAGCTCGCCGACGTGACGCCGAGGGGCTAGCGGGATGGACTCGTCGACCGTCGCCCAGCATGGTGATGGCGACACAATCCCCGTCGATGCGACCGGCGTGTGGCAGGGTGAGGGCAAAGCGGTACGAGGCGGATCTCGGCACGGGACTGGGCCGAGTCCGAGGCCAGGGCAGGTCCCGGCATCACTCGGTGATGGCACTTATCGACGAGGGCATCACGTCAGCCTCGTAGAGGTTCCTAGCCGAAACGTCGTAAATGTAGGGTGGCACTCAACTCGGCGAGCGTAGATGGCGGGGTTCGTCGCCGGGGTGTGAGAGTGGGGCGCCGTGGTGTCGTGCCTCTTCCCGGCGGCGAACACCGCGGCGATTCCCCGAGCGTGCTCGAAGATGAATCGACTAAAGCGTACTGTTCTCGTGAATCTTCCGTTGAGTGTGAATAGTCGATGTAGGCACGCGGTTCGTTCTTGTAGGTTTGCTCGCTCATGAAATCCACTGCATGAAGGATTGTCAACTGTCCGGCGTATGGATTTCGCCGATTTCAGTCCCGCAGTAGCTCGTGTTGGTGAAGTCCAACTGGGAACTGGCCCCTATTGCGGTTGAGTATGACATGGCGGTGATGCGGTGAAAATATTGCAGCGTGTCGGACGGTGTTCACCAGACGGCCACTAGAGGCAGTTGGGCTGCTTGGTCACCTCGCCGACCACACTCGTCCCATCCTCGATGCCTTCGATACTGTCCCGGCGACGGTTGATGAAGCTGGTTGTCAAATAGTGGATGTTTCGGACGAAACCGAATTCGTCTGGCGGGAAGAAAGGTCCGGGTGGCACATCGGTGGCTCGACCCGTTATCCACACCCCGAATGCGGTCGTAAGGCATTGGCTTCCAGCGTCGTTCATGCCGCTAATGAGCGTGCGTCCACCACCACGATTCATGAAGGTGGAACTTCCGGGCACCGCATGACGTGGGCACCGCTATGGCGTTGACACTCTGCAGTGAGGTAGCTAACATTAACGACATTACACACAACGTACTTTGTCTCGACGTCTGTGTTTGGTTTTTCCTATGTCGTGGCTCTGCAGAACGCAAGTAGGCGTGTCGGTTTGAGGCAGGTAGCAACCCGTCTCTGCGCGCGGATTTAGCTGCGCATTGCGAGAGCTGACATTCAACGCCACATGCGGAGTCCCGAAGCGCTGCCCCGCGAGGGCTGGTAGCTCTCAGAAGTGATTCATTCAGTCGTACAGAATGCTGCAACTTGAGTATCGGATGGAAAAGGAGTCAGGCTGATGGGAAGAGTTTCGGAAAAGGTAGCCTTTATCACGGGTGCAGCCCATGGCCAGGGTCGGTCACATGCACTGCGATTGGCGGAGGAAGGCGCCGACATCGTTGTAACCGATGCGTGTGCCCCTATTCATTCCTTGGTGGACTACAAGGCCGCGACACGGGAAGATCTGGAGGAGACCAGGGCGCTTGTCGAAAAGACTGGCCAGAAGTGTGTCAGCGCCGTCGCTGACGTTCGTGATAGGGCTGCGCTGACGGGTGCCGTCGAGGTCGGTATCGAAGCGTTCGGCCGGATCGACATCGTATGTGCCAACGCTGGCATTATGACGGTGCACGAGCACAGTTGGGATATCCCGGAGGACGCTGTCGATGCTGTACTAGATACCAATTTGAAGGGTGTCTGGAACACAGTCGTTGCAACAGCTCCATACATGGTCGAGTCCAAGCGCGGAGGATCGATCATCCTTACGTCTTCAACGGCCGGCCTTCGCGGGCATACGCCCTACGCGCATTATGCGGCAAGCAAACATGGCGTGGTGGGCCTGATGAAGGCCTTCGCCAACGAACTCTCGCGGTACAAGATCCGTGTGAATACTGTTCACCCAACTGGCGTCCTTACCGAAGGTATGGGAACGTTCAGTGATCGAACGATGGCGATTATTGGTAGCAGTGTGACTGGGCTAGCGGGGGCCACCAACATCCTGCCTGACCTCGATGCGGATCCTGATGCAGAATACGCGCCTGTGCCGCTATTGCTGCCGATTGAGATTAGTAATGCGGTGCTATGGCTCGCGAGCGATGAAGCTCGCTATGTCACTGGTGTTGCACTCGCGGTTGACGCTGGAAACACCGTAAAGCCTTGAGCTGTCACGCAGTGCACATAAGGCTGCAATTCAGGTGCGTCTTCCGTGTAAACGGAAGTCACCCTGATCCAATAGATTGGAAAGGAGTGAGAAATGCGAGTTGAGATTGACACGACCAAATGTCAGGGGCATGGCCGCTGTTATCTATTAGCTCCCGAAGTATTCGATATGGATGAAGAGGGCATGGGAATTGTGACCGACCTTCGGCCAGCGGTCGAGTACCTTGATAGCGCGCGGAGCGCGGCCGAAAATTGTCCCGAGACTGCAATTTCGATGAGGGAATGAACATCGTCATCGCGGCATCACAATTACCTACACGGCCGGATGCCCCGTATCCGACCGTGAGACGGGCGGTGCGAGGGTGCATCCCCGCCCTCCGGGGGTCATGTCAATCCAACGCCGAGGCGGTCCTTCGTGTTGTCGTTGAGACGACAAACGAATGTTGTATACTTGAAGCGTGGTGATCGTGCAATACGTGTACGTCCAGCCGTCGCGAACCGCTAGTGATTTATAGGCCACGCTGAATAGTTTGATAACCGAGTGGAAGCTCAAGGTGACATGGCGCGCAGGAAAGCAGGGAACGTCCTCAGCAAAGATGGCGAGGAAGCCCGCTCGCAGATTCTCCATGCTGCGCAGAAGGTGATCTTGCGCTTCGGTTTGGCGAAGACGACGATGGAGGATATAGCGACGGAGGCTGGAGTTTCACGTCCGACGGTATACCGGTACTTCCAGGATCGTACTGAATTGACCTCAGTGCTGATCGATTGGCGCGCTCGAGAAGTGCTGGAGGCTAGTAGGGAACTTCTTCAAAGGGAGGGATCCTTTGAGGATAATTTCATTGCGGGTCTGATTCATACCGTCGCCTTGGCGCGCGAAGATCCGATCGTGGCTATGGTTCTGGCCCCGGCAAATCAGCGAGGAGAGTCGTGGTCGGAAACTCTTGAGTTGGCTGCCGAGTTGACGGCCGACCTTTGGGAGCCTTTTCTGAAGGAGGCGAGGACCCGGGGTGAAATGAGAAGTGACCTTAACTCGTCGGAAGTCTACACTTGGCTCGCCCTTGTGCAGTTTGCACTGTTCAACAGCATGGAATCCACGGAACCCAGCGATCCTGCCCATGCGCGGATGTTGAAAACGTTCGTCCTTCCAGCCCTCGTAGCGCCGACCGATGGCGTCACGGTTCGCAGGGGTCGCCCCGTGTCTAAAAACCTGAAGCGCCAGTAAAAAGTCGCCATGGCGCAGTGATTCGGAGGGCTCGGGTTGCTCAACGCAGGAAGGTGCGCGTTGGCGATTGGGCGCTCAGCAGTTTTCGCGGATCGAAGCGTGCTGGTGTGACCGAGGTGGTTTGTGTTGAATAGAGTGACGCGTGGTGGATGGCCATATTGCGGGGCGCCTGCACACAATCACCTTCCTTGCATCTGAAGATCACCCGTGCTTCCCGTTTGCAGGACTGTGCCTTTGCAATCCGCCGCAGGCTTCGCGATGTGAAAAGGGGACGGCCGCTACGTCTACCGCCTGTGGCCGCGTCAACAGGCAGTCCAATTCTTTCAGCAAGCAAAGGGAATCTCGTCGTTTCGGCTCACCCATCCCGGACACCACATCGGTGGCTCCAGGCTTAGTAGCTGTCCCACCGAATGAGCCATCATCGGTGACTCGGCGCCATGTTGCTCGCCCTCGGCCTGATCGGGCTTACCCGCGACATCGTTGGGGATGCATGATTGAGGGGTGAAAGAAGCCCGTGCCTTTGCAACGTATTGTGTCGGATGAATCGATGTAGCCGATGACCGGTGTTGATCCATTCGCGACGCAACGCGACGTGTCCGGTTCGGTCACGGCGGAGTTGGCGGCGGCCGGATTCGAGGATGCCCAGGAGATCGGCCGCGGCGGCTTCGGGGTCGTGTACCGGTGCACGCAGGCTGCGCTCGACCGCACCGTGGCGGTCAAGGTCCTCACCGCCGACCTCGACGAGGGGAACCGGGCACGGTTCCTGCGAGAACAGCGTGCGGCCGGCCGGCTGACCGGTCACCCCCACATCGTCAATGTTCTCCACGCCGGTGTCACCGAGAACGGGCGTCCCTTCATCGTGATGCCGTACCACGCCGGGGGGTCGCTCGACGAGCGGATCCGGCGTCACGGACCGCTCCCACTCGACGAAGCGTTGCGACTCGGGGTGAAGATGGCCGGCGCGCTGGCGGCCGCGCACCGCCTCGGGATCCTGCACCGCGACGTCAAGCCCGGGAACATCCTGATCACCGACTACGGCGAGCCTGCGCTGACGGATTTCGGCATCGCCCACATCGCCGGCGGGTTCGAAACGACGGCTGGCGTCGTGACGGGTTCGCCGGCGTTCACCGCCCCCGAGGTCGTGGCCGGTGAGCCTCCGAGTCCGGCCGCCGACGTGTACGGCCTCGGCGCCACCCTGTTCGCTGCGATCACCGGTCATGCGGCGTTCGAACGGCGAAGCGGTGAGCAATTGGTGGCACAGTTCCTGAGGATCACGTCCGAGCCGGTTCCGAACCCGCGCGAACACGGCATTTCCGAGGGGGTCAGCGCTGTCATCGAACGTGCCATGTCCGCCGAGGCCGGCGCTCGCCCCTCCGCTGTGGAACTGGGTCGGCAACTCCGTGAGTCCCAACTGCATCACGGCTTCCCGGTCGACGAGATGGCAATGCACACCGAACCGGCCGCGGTGCAGGGCGGAGCGTCAGTCCGGCCGTCGTGGTCACCGGCGGATTCGGGCCGAACGGGTGGACTTCCGCTGGAGCTGACCAGTTTCGTCGACCGCCGCACGGAACTGGCCGAGGCGACGAACTTGTTGTCGACGTCGCGGCTGGTGACGTTGACCGGAATCGGCGGGGTGGGAAAGACACGGCTTGCTCTACGCGCAGCCGCCAAAGCGAAACGAAACTCCTCCGACGGTGTGACGTTGGTGGAACTGGGTGAGCTGCGCGACGATTCGCTGTTGGCGGGCCTGGTCGTGGCCGCGCTGGGGTTGCGTCACCAGTCGGCGCGACCCTCGCACGAGGTGCTCGTCGAGTTCCTTGCCCCGCGTGAAGTGTTGCTCGTGCTGGACAACTGTGAGCAGGTGGTGGCCGCGGCCGCGAAGCTCGCCGAAATTCTGCTTCGTGCGTGCCCTCGGCTGCGAATTCTCGCGACGAGTCGCGAACCGCTCGGAATCGGCGGGGAAACAGCGCTTCTGATTCCCCCGTTGCCTCTCCCGGATCCGGATCACCTGCCGAAAGGACTGCCCCGCAACGATGCGGTCACCCTGTTCGCGGAACGCGGCGCTGCCGTAGTCCCGGGATTCGAGCTGACCGAGGAGAACAAGGTCACCATCGCCCGAATCTGTCAGCGGCTGGACGGGCTGCCGCTACCGATCGAGCTGGCGGCGGCCCGGCTTCGCGCGATGACGCCCGACCAGATCCTGCAGCGCCTCACCGACCGCTACCTGTTGCTCACTCGCGGCAGCAGGGACGCGCCCTCGCGGCAGCAGACGTTGCGGATGTGCATCGACTGGAGCTATGACCTGTGCACTCCTGTGGAACAACGGATGTGGGCGCAGCTCTCGGTGTTCGCGGGCAGTTTCGAACTCGAGGCCGCGGAACAGGTCTGCGATGGTGACGACGTAGACGACCTTCTCGACACGGTGACGTTCCTCGTCGACAAGTCGATCCTGACGAGAGAAGAGTCGGGTTCCGC
The DNA here is from genome assembly GCA_006543605.1 of Rhodococcus sp. WS4. GTDB lineage: Bacteria > Actinomycetota > Actinomycetes > Mycobacteriales > Mycobacteriaceae > Rhodococcus_F. The sequence goes on along the minus strand of RRBB01000169.1, from coordinate 3,948 downwards.
GGTGCGGTTCCGAATGCTCGAGACCGTCCGCGCCTACGGGCGGGAAAGGGCGCAGGAGAACGGCGACTACATCGCGCTTCGCCGTCGGCACCGCGACTGGTGTGAGCGGCTGGCGGTCGAGGCGGAAACCGAATGGATCAGTTCCCGGCAACTCGCGTTGATCTCCAGACTGGGTCGGGAACAGCCGAATGTCCGTGAGGCGCTCGAATTCTGTGTGTCCGACAGCCCTGAGTCCGGAATTCGGATCGCTGCCGCACTATGCCCCTTCTGGCTTTCACAGGGGTCGCTCAGCGAGGGGCGCCGGTGGCTCGGTCGCCTTCTGTCCCGCAAGGTGGGTACCCTCACTGTCGAACGAGCCAAAGCGACATTTGCATATAGCCTGATGAGCGGACTGCAGGGTGACCTTCAGGGGTCGGCGGACCTGGTGGAAGCTTGTCGTACGCTCGTCGACCAGTCGAATAACCCCTTGATTCGCGCACACATCGACCACGCCACTGGATATCTCGCACTGTTCGGCGGAAAACTGTCCGATGGACGCTTGCATCTTGAAAGTGCGGTCAGCGTGTACATCGCACGGGACGACCTCTTGTTTCAGGTCCTCGCTCTCGACGGCCTCGGCATCACGTGCGAACTGCAGAACGACACCGAGCGGGCCATCGAATGCTACGAGCACGTGCTCACGATTACGGAGGCGCGAGGCGAATCCGTGCATCGGGCCCATACATTGTGGGCGCTAGCGGTTGCGGTGTGGCGAAAAGGCGATCGCACGCGAGCTACTCGCCTACTCGTGCAGGCACTGAAGACGGGTAGGAAAGTCAACGACCGAATGAAGACCAGCATGTGCATCCAAGCACTGGCGTGGATCGCAGCTGAGGAAGGGGACCCCAGACGCGCGGTCATGTTGGCTGAAGCCGCCGAGCAGTTCAGTCGCTCAGTAGGGAGTTCGACGGTGTTGTTGCCGGACATGCTCGTGTACCAGGACGAGTTCGAACGTAAGACTCGAAAGGCGATGACTAAGCAGGCCTTCGCCGCGGCACACCGGGAGGGCAGTATGCTCGGTTTCGAGGCTGCAGTCGCCTATGCCCTGGGCGAGCAGATTCCAAAACTCCCTGCTTCAGCAGCTAGTCCATCGGTCACGCCGACCAAGCGCGAGCGTGAGGTCGCCGCTCTGATCGCCGAAGGACTGACCAACAAGGAGATCGCAGCGCGCCTGGCGATCTCGCCCCGCACCGCGCAGGGGCACGTCGAGCATCTCCTGACGAAGCTGGGGTTCAACTCACGCGCACAAATTGCGGCATGGGTAGTGGAATCGGCGAAATCGAGCGATGCCGCACCGCAGCAACCTCCGCCGGAAAGTCGATGACACGGTTTTACGGATGTTGGAAGCATCTCTGGCCCACTGTGACCGTTTAGACCACTACGGGAACGGGCCGAGTCGTTTCTGACGAGGTGGCGGAGGTTGAGCTTTATGCGGGGCGTCGCCGTTCGTGACCAATACACCGGCTGCCCTGTGCTTACTTCCGTGGGTTCTCGAAAGTGAACTCTTCGAGGAAGTCGGGAAGGGGGAGTTCGGGTTTTGCGTCGGCGGGAATGGCCGCGGGGTGGACGAACACATATGCCGACCGGCATTGAGCGAGCATCAGTGGTTCGAAGCGGGGATCGCCAAGGTAGGCGCCTTCGTAGGCCGAGAGTAGGCCAACCCAGTCGAGGTGGAGGGTGTCGAGCGCGTACTCGAGTTCCCGAAGGGCGGCGGTGGTATCGCGCATCGGCAGTACGGCCAGGCCACCGAATCGGGTGGGATGCCGCTTGAACAGATCGGCGGTGTAGGTGTTGCAGTAGCACGACATCTCGGCTGCTTCTGTTCCGGTGAGGAATTCGAATCCTGGGTCCGACACCGAAAGGGCTTGCGCCTGGATGCCGTAGCGGTCCATGAAGTCGATATGGACCATGAGTGCCCTCATTGGTCGAGCTGTTCGCCACTGAACGATCTCGCGGACCTCTGCCTTTGGCCGTGGGCGACAAGATGTTCGGAGGCTCAGTCCGTTTTTAGGTAGTTCGCGACGAACCGTACGCGGTCGCTGCGGCACGACCGGTGGATGTACACAGTCGGGCTGCCGTCCTCGTCGAGATTGAGGCCCTCGCGTAGCAGTACCGGTGCGCCCGGAGGGATTTCGAGTATCTCCGCCACGCGCGGTGACGCAGCCGCCGCGGCGAACGATCTCCAGGCGGCCTTCAGTCGCACGTCATAGACGTCGCGCCACACCGTGTACAGCGGGACGCCGTCCTGCAGGTGCCGGTCGATGCCGGCGAACCGGCGATCGTCCATCCACACCGAGTTCGCGAACCAGGGTTCACCGTCGACCGCGAGCACGCTGTCGATGCGACGTAGACGGCGGCCTGGCAGATACTCCTCCGCCTGCGGCGCACTGCCCCCGAGTACGATCTCACTGCCCACGGGCGTCTCGCTCAACGTGCGGCCGACTGATGTGAAGGCGGCGCCGAGTCCGTCGGGACCGCCGATGTAGCTGGCGACGAGTTCGATGGGGAAGTGCTGGGGCGGCGGAGCCACGAAGGTGCCCGACCCCTGCCGCGCCACCAGTCGGCCCGCGCGGGTCAGCTCGCCGATCGCCTGGCGGACCGTGAGCCGGTTGACCCGGAGTTCGGCGGCCAGGTCGGTCTCGGGCGGCAGCCGGTCTCCCGGTTCCAGCATGCCGCTGTCGAGTCGCTGCAGGAGGACGTCCTGCACCTGTCGGTAGAGCGGTACCCGGCCTGGCGAGGTTTTGCTCGGCATGCGGCAAGTCTAGAGGACATTCGAGGATGCCTGCGCGTCGACGAAATCGCATATGACCTGTTCAAGACCCATTCACTTGCCGGACATCCGTGAGCGTGGTCTACGCTACTTGTCTAGATGAATATTCGGGCATCAACGTCGAATACTTCTCGGAAAGGCCCCGCCCGTGAGCATCCACCCGACCCTGCGCCGCACGCTGGCCGCCGCTGCCTGCGCGGTCACGCTGTGCGGTGCCGCCGCCTGCGGCGACTCCTCCGCCCAGGACGGCGCACCCGATGTACTGAAGGTGGGGCTGCCGCCCGCGGAGGCCAACGCGGACCTGCAGGCGAAGTTCGCACCGATCACCTCGCTGATCGCGGACGGGACGGGCAAGTCGGTGGACGTGAAGCCGACGAGCGATTACCTGTCGATCGTCGAGGCGATGCGGTCCGGACTTATCGACGTCGCCGCATTCAGCCCCTTCCCCACCCCGCTCGCCGAGGCCGTCGCCGGTGTCGAGCCGCTCGTGGTGGCCAAGGGCGCCGCCTACAGCTCGGTGTTCGTGTGCCGCACCGGTACCGGCATCGACTCGATCGACGACCTCCGCGGCCGCAAGATCGCGTTCGTCGACGCCGGGTCCACCAGCGGCAACTACATTCCCAAGCTTCTGCTGAAGCGGGCGGGCATCGACCCCGACACCGACATCGAAGGCACCTACGCCGGCGGCCACGACACCGCCGAACTCGCGGTGAAGCAGGGCTCGGTCGACTGCGCCGCGGACGCCCGGTCCTCGTACCAGTCCATGGTGGACAAGGGAGTCATCGACGGCTCCGCTCAAAAGATCCTCGCCGAGTCCGACCCCATCCCGGTCTCCTTGGTGATTATCGCGCGCAAGGGCCTCGACCCCGCGATCGAGCAGGGGATCGTCGACGCGTTCGTGGGCGGCGACAACACAGCGGCGCTCGGGGTGGTCGGCGCGACCAGCTTCGAGACGGCACAGGACAGCGATTTCGCGATCTTCCGCGACGCGGCAACCGAACTCGGTGTGAATCTCGAGGAGCTGTCGCGGAAATGACGACCACACGACACGGTGTGCCTCGGGTGGAGGCCGACGCGGTGAGCTACCGGTATCCGGACGGCACCACGGCCCTGCAGGAGGTGTCGGTGCGGGTGGCGCC
>RRBB01000168.1:0-23855 GCA_006543605.1 Rhodococcus sp. WS4 | reverse complement strand
CGCAACGCGTGGGCGATGGTCGCAGGCTTCTTCGGCGCGCACTGGCAACTCCTCGGCGCCGTCTTCTGCACGATTGTCCTCATGATCGCCCCCTTCGGCGAAGGGAACGTGGGGCTGCGCGTGTTCGCGACGATCCTCGCCGTCGTCGGCGCGCCGGTGTTCTGGCTCCTCTTCGTCCAGCACCGGCACGCCTCGAACAGGTAGCGCTACGCGGTCGGCAGCGACTTCAGCGACGTGACGGCAGCGACTTCAGCGACGTGACGGTGGCGACGCAGGCGCGAGCGGCCTCGGCGCCCTTCTTGACGAAGTGATCGTGGAAGTAGTTGAGGTGCTCGTCGTGCTCGTGGAAGTGGTGCGGCGTCAGCACAACCGAGAACACCGGCACGTCCGTGTCGAGTTGCACGCGCATCAGGCCGTCGATCACCGCGGTCGCGACGAACTCGTGCCGGTAGATGCCACCGTCCACGACGAGCGCGGCGGCGACGACGGCGTCGTAACGTCCGGTGAGCGCGAGCCGGCGTGCGTGCAGCGGGATCTCGAACGCGCCCGGCACCTCGAAGAAGTCCAGCTCGTCCTTCGAATACCCCAGCGTGGTCACCTCGTCGGTGAATCCTTCGCGTGCGCGGTCGACGATGTTGCGGTGCCATGTGGCCTGGATGAACGCGATTCGTCCCTGACTCTCACTCATGGTCTGAAACTACTGCACCGGTGCTAGTGCTGTGAACGGGGCAGTGCCGTCGACCGGCCCCACCCCGAGTCGTCGGTGAGGTGCTCGAGCAGCGGCTGAATCCGGTACGGCAGCGGGCTGGTCAGCGCGATCGTGGTGGTCGAGTGGGTGATGCCGGGCAGGTTCGCGATCTTCTCGAGCAACTTCTGCAGCTCCGCGTGCGTCGACGTCGCCACCCGCACCAGCAGATCTTCCCGGCCGGTGGTCGCGTGGATCTCGATGACCTCCGGCAGGTCGACGAGTCGGTTGCCGACGGCGGTCAGCTTGCCCTGCTCGAGTTCGAGGCCGACGAACGCCTGGATGGGAATCCCGACCTCGGCGAGGTCGAGGTTGGGGCGGAACCCGGTGAGCAGCCCGCTGGTCTCCATGCGCTTCATGCGGGACTGGACGGTGTTGCGGGCGACGCCCAGCGAGTTGGCGAGTTCGGCCACGCTCATGCGTGAGTCCTTGCCGAGCAGTCCGAGCAACTGCACGTCGAGCTTGTCGATGCTGAGCACTTTGGGTACCTCCGGGAAGTGACGACCGTCACCTGTTGCGTGAACTGATCAGTTGATCCGATTTGCGTTGACCAAATCTTAGACCAGATACAGGATCAAGCTCACGAAATGCTCAACGCGACGGATCGGGAATCGCAGATGACTCAGCTAGACGACGCTCGCACCAGTGCAGCATCCTTTGATCTCGCCGACCGATACCGGGCCGATTCGGGCCCGGTGTTGATGACCGGTGTGCAGGCCATCGCCCGCCAGTTGGTGGAGCAGCACGAGCGCGACCGCCGCGCCGGGCTGAATGTCGCGACATTCGTTTCCGGCTACCAGGGCAGCCCCCTCGCCGGCCTCGACCGCACCATCGCCGCCATCCCCACGCTGAGCACCGACCACGACGTCAAGTTCGTGCCCGGCATGAACGAGGAACTCGCCGCGACCTCCGTCTGGGGCAGCCAGGTGGACCTTCCCGCCGGCGAGCGTACCCACGACGGCGTCGTCGGCGTCTGGTACGGCAAGGGTCCCGGTCTCGACCGCGCCAGCGACTCCATCCGGCACGCCGCCATGTACGGCGCCAACGCGCGCGGCGGCGTCCTCGTCCTCGTGGGCGACGACCCCAACGCCAAGTCCTCCACCATCCCCTGCGCCAGCGAACGGTCCATGGCCGCGATGGGCATGCCCGTGTTCTTCCCGCGCAACGCCGAGGAGGTCATCACCTTCGGCCTCTACGGGGTGGCGCTGTCGCGGATCTCCGGCTGCTGGTCGGGCATGAAGATCGTCGCCGACGTGGCCGACGGACTCTGGACCCTCGACCGCGACTTCGCCGACCTCGACATCGTGCTCCCCGAGATCGAGTGGAACGGCAAGCCGTGGTCGTACCGGCAGCGCGTGCTCGCGTCCCCGCCCGACAGCGTCTACGCCGAGGCCGACCTCTACGGACCGCGCTGGGCGATGGTCGAGGCGTTCAACGCCGCCAACGAGATCGACAAGATCGAGGTCAACCCGCGCACCGCGTGGCTGGGTATCGCCGCCGTCGGCACCGCCTACGACTCGCTGCGCCAGGCCCTGCTCGACCTCGGGCTCGGCGACACCCAGCTCGAGGACGCCGGCATCCGCATCCTCCGCGTCGGCATGCCCTACCCGCTGGGCGCCGACAAGGTTCGTGAACTCGCCGACGGCGTCGAGCAGGTCCTCGTCGTCGAGGAGAAGATGCCGTTCGTCGAGTCCCAGCTCAAGGACATCCTGTACGGCGGTGCGAGCGCACCCGCCGTGCTGGGGAAGAAGAACGCGCAGGGCAAGAACCTGATCCCCGTCGACGGTGAACTCACCGCCGCCCGCCTCACCGGGCCGCTGCGCCGCGTCCTGAAGGACCGGGTCGCTCTGACACCGGCCCCGCCGCCGCGCCTCGAGCTGACCGTCCTCCCGACGTCGCGCACCCCGTACTTCTGCTCCGGCTGCCCCCACAACCGGTCCACCGCGGTGCCCGAGGGATCGATCGCGGGCGGCGGCATCGGCTGCCACACCCTCGTTACGATGTCCGGCCGCACCGACAGTGCCGTCACCATGCTCACCCAGATGGGCGGCGAGGGCGCGCAGTGGATCGGGCAGGCCCCGTTCACCGACGTCCCGCACATGTTCCAGAATGTCGGCGACGGCACCTACTTCCACTCCGGCCAGCTCGCCGTCCAGGCCTGCGTCGCCGCCGGTGTCAACATCACCTACAAGGTGCTCTACAACTCCGCTGTCGCCATGACCGGAGCGCAGGACGCCGAGGCCGGGCTGACCGTGCCGCAGCTGACGCACAAGCTGGCGTCCGAGGGCGTCAAGCGGATCATCGTGTGCGCCGAGGACCCGAAGCGGCACAAGGGCGCCCACTTCGCCGCCAACACCCTACTGTGGGACCGCACCCGGCTCGACGAGGCGCAGCGCGTCCTCCGCGACATCGAGGGCGTCACCGTGCTGATCTTCGATCAGCAGTGCGCCGCCGAGGCCCGCCGCAAGCGCAAGCGCGGCAAGCTGCCCGCCCGCCGCACCCGCGTCGTCATCAACGAGGCCGTCTGCGAGGGCTGCGGCGACTGCGGCGTCAAATCCAACTGCCTGTCCGTGCAGCCCGTCGACACCGAATTCGGCCGCAAGACCAAGATCGACCAGACCAGCTGCAACACCGACTACTCCTGCCTCGAGGGTGACTGCCCGTCGTTCGTGACGGTCGAGCTGCCCGAGGAAGGCGCGCCGAAGACGTTGCGCGAGATCCCCGTTCCGCCGGAGGTCGGCGATCCCGATCCCGCCGTGTGGACCGGAACGCACAACCTGTTCATGGCCGGTGTCGGTGGTACCGGCATCGTCACCGTCAACCAGGTGCTCGGCATGGCCGCGCTGCGCGCCGGGCTGCACGTCGAGGGACTCGACCAGACCGGTCTCAGCCAGAAGGCGGGACCCGTCACGTCGCACCTGCGGCTCAGCGATCAGAAGACCCGCTCGGGAAGCTCCGCGCCGTCCAACCGGATCAGCCCCGCCACCGCCGACTGCGTCCTCGCGTTCGACCTGCTGACCGCCGCCGACGCCAAGTACGCCGGCTTCGGCAGCTCCGACCGCACCATCACCGTCGCGTCGACGAGCCAGACCCCGACCGGCGACATGGTCTACGACCCCGCCGTCCGCTACCCCGACGAGGACAAGCTGCTCGAGCGTCTCGACGTCTCGGCCCGCGAACTCACCGCGATCGACGGACTCGCCGCCGCCACCGCACTGTTCGGCAGCACCGCCGCCGCCAACTTCCTGCTGGTCGGCGCCGCGTACCAGGCCGGCGGACTGCCCGTCCCCGCCCGGTTCATCGAGGAAGCCCTCGAGATCAACGGCGTGGCCGTCGAGTCCAACAAGGCCGCGTTCCACTGGGGACGCGTCGCCGTCGCCGACCGGGCCGCGTTCCTCGCCGCCACCAGTTCGGCCGCCGTGCCGCAACGCAGCGACACCGTCGTCCCGGCGCACCTGTTCGCCGGATCCACCGTGGGCGGCGCGACCCTCGAACTCGCCGAACGCCGCGCCGCGAATCTCGTTGCCTTCCAGGGTGACCGCATCGCCGCCCGCTACATCGCACTGGTGCAGCAGGCGTGGGACGCCGAGCGCGCGCTGGGCAGCCGGACCGAGTTCAGCGAGGCCGTCGCCGCCGGACTGCACAAGCTCACCGCCTACAAGGACGAGTACGAAGTGGCCCGGATGCTCACCGACCAGGCGTTCCTCGAGGCCGCCGCCGGCGAGGTCCCCGGCGCGGGCAAGCTCACCTACAAGCTGCACCCGCCCGTCCTCAAGGCCATGGGCCGCAAGTCCAAGATCGGTTTCGGCCCCCGCTCGCACGTCGCGCTCAAGACCCTCGCCAAGGCGAAGTTCCTGCGCGGCACCGCGTTCGACCCGTTCGGCTACGCCAAGGTCCGCCGCCTCGAGCGGCAGCTGCTCGCGCACTACGAGACCACCGTCGCGGGACTGATCGCCGACCTCTCCTCCGACAACTACGACACCGCAACGCTGATCGCCGCGACTCCCGACCTCGTGCGGGGCTACGAGGACGTGAAGCTGCGCAACGTCACCGTCTACCTCCAGCGTCTCGCCGAACTCGGCGTCGACACCTCCACCATCACGATTGCCACCACTCCGGAAAGGTCCTGAGAACACATGACTGTCACCGCGGAACGTCACGACACCGCACTGCCCGAGGGCGCGGGAGTGTTCGAGCGCACCGATTTCCCCACCGCTGATGCACACGAGCAGGTGACGTTCTTCCAGGATCCCGGCACTGGCCTCAAGGCGATCGTCGCGATCCACGACACCACCCTCGGACCCGCGCTCGGCGGCACCCGTTTCTACCCCTACGCCGACGAGGCCGCCGCTCTCAAGGACGTGCTGCGGCTGTCCCGCGGGATGACCTACAAGTCCGCGATCGCCGGAGTCGACCTCGGCGGCGGCAAGGCCGTCATCATCGGCGACCCGGCCACCGGCAAGTCGGAGGCGCTGCTCGAGGCGTACGCCCGCTTCGTCCAGACACTCGGCGGCCGGTACATCACCGCCGGCGACGTGGGCACCAACTCGGACGACCTCGACGTGATGGGCCGCGCCACCGAGTACGTCGTCGGACGCAATACGGCCGCCGGCGGGTCCGGCGACAGCGCCCCGATGACCGCGCTCGGAGTCTTCCAGGGCATGCGGGCCGCCGCCCAGGAGAAGTGGGGCACCCCGAGCCTCGCCGGACGCACCGTCGGCGTCGAGGGCACCGGCAAGGTCGGCTACCAGCTGATCGCGCTGCTGCTCGCCGACGGCGCCTCGGTGATCGCCACCGACGTCAACGCCGCCGCCCTCGACCGGGTGGCCCGCGACTTCCCCGAGGTCAAGGTCGCGTCCAGCGTCATCGACCAGGAACTCGACGTCTACGCACCCTGCGCGATGGGTGCGACGCTCACCGACGAGTCCGTCGCCGCGATCACCGCCGACATCATCTGCGGGGCCGCGAACAACCAGCTCGCCCACCCCGCGGTCGAGCACGACCTCGGCGAACGCGGCATCACCTGGGTGCCCGACTACGTCGCCAACGGCGGCGGACTCATCCAGGTCGCCGGTGAACGGCTCGGCACGTCCGCCGACGACGTCCGCGCGCAGGTCGAGAAGATCTTCGCCACCGTCGTGCAGATCCTCGACGTCGCGAAGCGGGACGGCATCCTCGCCGGCGCCGCAGCCGACGCCGTCGCCGAGGCCCGCATCGCCGCAGCCAAGTAGGCGGCTCCGCCGCCCGTGCGTGGTTGACGAGTCTCTGCACTCGTCAACCACGCACGGGCGCGAAGCGCTTACGCCGTGAGGCGGCGGTGCAGCTCCCACGCATTGCGCTCGACGCGGTTGGATTCGAGCATCCCGTCGGCGCGGACGTTCCACACCGCGGTACCCGTGAGGTGAATGGGTTGCCCCTCGGGTTCGGTGCCCATGAATCCGCGATTGCGGCCGGTCATTTCCCACAGCGACGCGACGCGGGAACCGTCCTCGTTCTGGAACGTTTCGCCGGGAATGAACTCCAGATCCTCGACGGTCGACTGGAACTTCAGCACCCATTCCTTGAAGGCGTCCCGGCCGCGGATCGCCTCCCCGCCGGTGACGATGACGAAATCGTCGACGACGAGCTCGTCGATCGCGTGCGGGTCCTGGGGTGACTGCCACACCCGGGCCCAGAAATTCTCGACCGCGTGAACTCCGTGTTGTACAGACATGGCTTCCTTGCCTCTCGCTAACTTGGAATTTCCAAGTTAGCACGGATATGACGAGGTCGCGGCCCCGTTCTTCGTCAGTGTGCGGTGGGCGGTGCGGCTAACTCTGTGAATCGCCCACCGGCGCCGGAGTTCCCTGCCGCACGTGCAGGGTCGACGCAGGAACGCGCCGCCCGTCGTCGGTGACGAAGGCGAGGGACACGGCCTCGCCGGTGGTCTCGTCGGAATACTCGGGGGAGGTGCTGCCCGGGCGCGGCAGGTGGTCGCGACCGAACTGGCCCAGTGCCCCGATCACGACATGCAACTGCTGTCCCTTCTCCGTCAGCACGTACTCCCGACGTTCCCGCGACCCTTCCTGGCGGTAGGCGCGGCGTTCGAGGATCCCTTCGTCGACGAGCATCGCCAACCGGGCGGTGAGTACATCCGACGCCACACCGAGACTTCGGGTGAACTCCGAGAAGCGACTGTGACCCCAGAAGGCGTCGCGGACGATGAGCAGCGTCCACTTGTCGCCCAGCAATTCGAGGGTGCGCGCGATGGAGCAGCGGGCGGGTGTGGCCGGCGACGGACTCATACGACGAGGATACTCAGCGGCTTCGCCGCCCGTGCGCGGCGAAAGAGTGCAGAGACTCGTTAACCACGCACGGGCGCGAAGCGCCTCATGCGCGCATCCCGCCGAAGACGGCGTCGAGGAACTCGTCCGCGATCTCCTCGGGAGTCTCGGCGCCGGTCGGTGTGATCCACAGATAGCTGTAGTTGAACATGCCGAGCAGACCCTTGACCATCAGCCGCGGGAGCGCGTGGAACCGGCCGTCGCGAATGCCCTGCTCCAACGCGTTCCGCCAATGTGATTCGTAGCGTTCCCGTTCGGCGATGATGCGGTCACGACGTTCGTCCGTCAGGGCGTGGTACTCGCGGAAGAACACGGTCCACTCCGCGCGGTGGTCGGCGATGTTGCGCATGAGCGCGCGGGCGAGGCCCCGCAGCCGTTTCTCCGGATCCGCCTCCGACAGCGCGAGTTCGTCGGCGACGGTATTCATCTGGGCGAGTTGGCGACTGCTGATCTCGTAGAGGATCGCCTCCTTGCTGCCGATGTAGTGGTACAGCGCGCCGCGGCCGAGGCCCACCGCTGTGCCCAGATCGGCGATCCCGGTGCCGTGATACCCCGACTTCGCGAACAACTCGGCGGCCACTCGCAGGACTCGGTCCCGGTTGGCGTCGTACTTGTCGCTCATCGAACGGCCCCTCTGTCTCCTCGCGGTCGAAGATGTGAGTCTAGACGTCCCGCCGGGTCACCGATCCCGGGCCGACGTGGTCAGCCCGGTGAGCAGGGTGTCGAGGAAACCGTCCGCGATCTCTTCGGGTGTCCGCGCGCCGTCGGTCGTGAGCCAGAGGTAGCTGTAGTTGAACATGCCCAGCACACCCTTGATCATCAACGGTGGCAGCGGCGTGAACATCCCGTCCCGCACGCCCTGGTCGAATGCGTGCCGCCAATGCGATTCGTACCGTTCGCGGGTCGCGACGACCCGGGCCCGCCGATCACCGGTCAGCGCGTGGTATTCGCGGAAGAATACCGTCCACTCCGCACGGTGTTCGGCGATGTTGCGCAGGAGGGTCCGCGCCAACCCGCGCAGGCGGAGTTCCGGGTCCGGTTCCGTCAACGCGAGTTCGTCGGCCACGTCGTTCATCTGCGCGAGTTGCCGACTGCTGATCTCGTACAGGACCGACTCCTTGCTGCCGATGTAGTGGTACAGCGCGCCGCGGCCGAGGCCTACCGCGGTGCCGAGATCGGCGATCCCGGTCCCGTGGTAACCCGACCGGGCGAACAGCTCGGCGGAGACACGCAGGATCTCGGCACGATTCAGGTCGTACTTGGTACTCATCGACGTGCTACCGGCTGTCCGCACCGGGATCAGCGACCGACGCGCAGGATCAGGGCCTGCCCCTGGCCGCTGCCCCCGCAGAGGGCCGCGGCGCCGACACCGCCGCCGCGCCGGCGTAGTTCGAGCGCGAGGTGGAGGACGATGCGCGCGCCCGACACCCCGATCGGGTGGCCGAGGGCGATCGCACCGCCGTTGACGTTGACCCGGTCGGCGTCGATGCCGAGGCGTTCGGTCGCCACCAGGGTGACCGCCGCGAACGCCTCGTTGATCTCGACGAGATCGAGGTCGCGCGGTGCGATTCCCTCGCGTCGGCATGCGGCGAGGATCGCGTTCGACGGCTGCTCGTGCAGGCCCGAGTCGGGCCCGGCGACGACTGCCTGCGATCCGATCTCGGCCAGCCACGGCAGACCGAGCCGGACGGCGGTGGACTTCCGCGTAACCACCACCGCGCAGGCGCCGTCGGAGATCGGCGAGGAGTTGCCCGCCGTCAGCGATCCGCCGACGTCGAACGCCGGACGCAGCCCGGCGAGGTCCGCTACCGACGTGTCGGCCCGGATACCCTCGTCGTGGCGGATATCGCTCGACTCGCCCCGTGTCGCAGGGCCGGGCACGGGGGCGATCTCGTCGGCGAACAATCCGTCCTTGCGGGCGCGTGCCGCGGCGCGATGCGAACGTGCGGCCCACTCGTCCTGGGCCTGCCTCGTGATCCCGTAGTCGGGATTACGCGACTCGGTCAGTGCTCCCATCGACGACCCGGTGAAGGCGTCCTCGAGGCCGTCGAACGCGAGGTGGTCGATCAGAACCGTGTCACCGTACTTCTGCCCGCGGCGACTGCTCTTCAGCAGGTGCGGGGCGTTGCTCATCGATTCCTGACCGCCCGCGACCACGACGTCCGCGTCGCCGCTGCCGATCATCCGGTGCGCCAGCACGATCGCGTCGATTCCGGAGAGGCACATCCGGTTGATGTTCAGTGCCGGCGTCGTCATGGGGATGCCTGCGGCCGCGGCGGCGACCCGCGCGGGGAGCTGGCCACCACCGGCCGTCAGAACCTGGCCCATCACGACCTGATCGACGAGGTGCGCGTCGACGTTCGCGGCGCGGAGGGCACCACCGATCGCAAGGCTTCCCAGGTCCTGTGCACTGTGATGCGACAGCGTTCCCAGAAACCGCCCGAACGGCGTGCGGGCGCCCGCGACGAGAACGGTGGGGTCGGTGGTCGTCACGGTTTTCCTCCGCCGGTGGCCCGCCGCTCGAAGGCGTCGGAGAAGGCGTACCCGTCGAGCAGTCGTCCCGCGGTGACCATGTACTGGATGGTGGGCGTTCCCTCCTCGAGCCAATTCAGCCGGGCATCGCGGTAGAGGCGTTCGATCGGATGTGTACGCGTGTAGCCGATTCCGCCGTGGATGAGCAGTGCGCGGTCGGTCACCCGGCCGACGGCCTCGAGTCCGAACAGCTTGCACATGCTCGCCTCGGCCGGGATCCGTTCGCCGGCATCCCATTTCCGTGCGGCATCGGCCAGGATCCCGCGCAGCGCGTAGACGTCGGTGGCCATCTCCGCGAGGTACCGCTGGATCGCCTGCCGCGTGCCGATCGGCTTGCCGAACGTGACGCGGCTCTTCGAGTGAGCGACAGACAGTTCGAGGGCACGCTCGGACGTGCCGAGGGAACTCGCCGCGATGAACACGCGACTGATCTCCAGTGCACGTTCGAGGTGCTCGTTCCCCTGCCCTTCGGCGCCGATGAGCGCGTCGGCGGGAACGCGGACGGCGTCGAGGGTGACCCGTCCGTGTTCGGTGCCCTTGCATCCCATCGTCTCGGGGAGTGCGGCGATCGACAGGCCGGGGGTGTCGCGCGGAACGAGGAAGGCGGACACCTCGCGGTCGGTCGTCTTGGCGAACACGATGAAGTGAGAAGCGATGTCCGAGTTGGTGATCAGCCACTTCTCGCCGGTGATCACGTAGTCGTCACCATCGCGCACCGCGGTCGAGCCGAGGTCTGCGCCGGTCCCGAACCCGGGTTCCGTCAGTGCGAACGCCACCGAGTTCCGTCCCGTCGCGGTGCCCGGGAGGATATCTGCCTTCTGCTGGTCGCTGCCGATCTCGGAGAGCGCGTGGGCGAAGGAGTTGTGCACGTGAACGATGACCCTGAGCCCGCCCTGCACCTTGGCGAATTCGGCGATGATCGGCAGGTACTGCGCGATCGACAGTCCGCTGCCGCCGTACTCGCGGGGCACGAGCAGGCCGAATGCGCCGATCCGCCGGAGAATGGGCAGGACGATGTCGTAGGGAACCTGCTCCTCGTTCTCGATCCGCCGTTCGAGCGGATCGAGTTCGGACCAGATCGCCTCGAAGATGCGATCCCGGAGGGCGATGTAGTCCACCTCGGGGAGGCCGGCGGTCTGGGGGAGTGTCGCGGTCATGGTGTGACTTCCTTTTCGTTGATGAGTGGTGACGTGAGGCGAGCGTCACAGCGCCCAACCCCCGTCGACGGTGAGCACGGATCCCGTGCAGAAGGTGGCGTCTTCGCTGAGGAACACTGCGGCCTTGGCGATTTCGTCGGCGGTGCCGAACCGGCCGAGGACGGTTGCCTCTTCGATGCGTCTGCGTGCGGAGGGTGATACCGCGTCGGTCATGTCGGTGGTGACGAAGCCGGGGGCGAGCACGTTGACCCGGATGCCGTCCCGCGCGACCTCCTTGGCGAGGGATCGGCCGAATCCGATCATCGCGGACTTCGCGCCCGCGTAGGCCGTGTCGCCCGCGTGGCCGATGACGCCGACGACGGACGACACCAGCACGATGCTCGGTGACCTGCCGTCGACGAGGTGCGGGAGTGCGGCTCGTGCGAGTGCGACGGTGCCGCGGAGGTTCGTCTCGATGACGCTCCACCAGGCGTCCGGTTCGGTCTCGGCGAGCCGTCCGCCCGACCACTGGCCCGCATTGAGGATCAGCGAATCGAGGCGTCCCCAGTGGGAGACGACGCGTTCCACGGCCAGGGCTGCCGTGGATTCGTCGTCCAGGTCGAAGTGGACCGGCAACACCTGATCGGGGGCGCCGGCAGCCAGCTTCTCGGCTTCGTCGTGCCCCGTGCGGTATGTGCATCCCACCCTGCAGCCGCGCTGGGTCAGGGCTGTGGTGACGGCGGCCCCGATGCCGCGCGAGCCGCCGGAGACCAGTGCGACGCGGTCGTCGTCGTGATCGTTCTCGTCCATGCCAGGAATGTACCGATCGATCCAAAAGATGTCCAGGAAATTAATGTAGTTGCACTTCAAAGCTATATTGAGGTCCTCATACAACCTCGACAAGGTGTGGATCGAACGGTACAAAAGTCTTGCCAGGTGGCCGACGGTCGTGCTAAACCTGTGATGGTCGCCACGTGGCGACAGCGTGGACGCGAAGGCCGCACGACCACCTCCGACCGAGGTGCGACGGCACGCGGCAGCCGCACCGCCCTACATCAGCAGTGATGGGAGATTCGACATGAGAGTTATCGACGACGTGGAGGCCACCCGGGTCAAACCCGGGAAGGTGGCCTTCGCTTCCTTCGTCGGCACCGCGATCGAGTGGTACGACTTCTTCATCTTCGGAACCGCGGCCGCGCTGGTGTTCGGGACGGCGTTCTTCCCGTCGCTCAGCCCGCTGTCGGGGACGCTCGCGGCGTTCGCGACCTTCGGCGTCGCCTTCGTGTCGCGCCCGGCGGGCGCGATCGTCTTCGGGCACTTCGGCGACCGGGTCGGCCGGAAGAAGATGCTCGTGTTCTCCCTGGTCCTGATGGGATCTGCGACGGTCGCCATCGGGCTGATCCCCACCTACGGCGCGATCGGTGTCGCGGCGCCCGTGCTGCTCGTTGTCGCACGCCTGGCCCAGGGCTTCGCGGTCGGCGGTGAATGGGGCGGAGCGGTGCTGATGGCCGTCGAGCACGCCCCCCGCGAGAAGCGCGCGTTCTACGGCAGCTGGCCTCAGGCCGGCGTTCCCGCCGGACTCGTCCTCGCGACCCTCGCCTTCCTCCTGGTCGAACGGCTGCCGGAGGAGCAGGTGCTGGCGTGGGGATGGCGACTTCCGTTCCTGGCGAGCGCGGGCCTCGTCGCCGTCGGCATGTACGTGCGCCTGAAGGTCGTCGAATCGCCGGAGTTCGAGAATGTCAAGCGGGACAAGAAGATTGCGGACTTCCCGATCCTCGCGGTGCTGCGGGGTGAGAAGCGGGCGCTCGGCGTCGGAATATTCACCCAGGCAGCCTCGCTCGTGCCGTTCTACCTCGTCACCGTCTTCGTGTTGTCGTACGGGCCGAAGGAATTCGGCCTCTCGCGGCAGATGATCCTGCTCAGCCTGCTCGTGGCGTGTGTCCTCGACATCGTGTCCGTGCCGTACGCATCGATGGTCGCGGACCGGATCGGACCGCGGAAGATGCTGATCCTCGGGTCCCTCTACATGGCCGCGATCGCGTATCCGTTCTTCTGGCTGCTCTCCACCGGGACAGCGGCCGGCGTGCTGCTGGCGATGATCCTGATCATCACGATCGGTCACGCGGTCACGTACTCCGCGGTGGCGGGATACGTCACCAGCCTGTTCCCGGCCGAGGTCCGGTACACGGGCGCATCCGTCGCCTATCAGTTCGGTGGCGTCGTCTTCAGCGCCCCCGCACCGTTCATCGCGGTGGCGGTGGCCGCGGAGACGGACGGTCAGTGGGCCCTGGCCGCGTACATCGCGGCGGCGTGTGCCGTCACCGTCCTCGTCCTGACCCTCGCGAAAACTGCAAAGGTGACCCACTGATGTCTCTCGACGGTGCACCCTCGTCCACCCTCGCCGGCGCCTGGCACGAGATCGAATCACTCCTGGACCGCGACCCCTTCGGCGGCGACTTCAACACCGCGCACGAAACCTGCACCCGCTACGCGTCGGACCCGAGTCGGCTGGCGCTGACCGTCCGCCACGAGGACGGGTCGGCCGACCGCTGGACCTACCGCGAACTCGACCGGCGGGCCGCGAAGGCCGCACGGGTGTTCGCGAACGCAGGACTGCAGCGCGGAGACCGCGTGGCGGGACTGCTCTCCCGGCAGGTCGAGAGCTGGATCACCGCACTGGCGGTGTGGCGGTCCGGGCTCGTGTACGTGCCGCTGTTCGGCGGATTCGCCCCGGACGCGATCGGTCTGCGCCTCGACGCGGCCGGCGTCCGCGCGGTCGTCGTCGACGCCGTCTACCGGCCTGCGCTCGCGGAGGCACAGTCGAGGTACGGACTCGATCCGGCCGTGTTCGTCGTCGCGCCCGACACACCGGGCAGCGGTGACACGTCGTTCTGGTCCGCGATGGACGCTGTCGACGCCGACGGCCCACTCGCGACCACCGCCCTGGGAGACACCGCGACACTCCTGTTCACCAGTGGAACGTCCGGAACACCGAAGGCGTGCACCATGACCCACGCCGCGTTCGTCTCGGTCATGCCCTACGCGAAGAGCGTCCTCGGGTCGGCCCGCGACAGTGTCGTCTTCTCCACCTCCGATCCGGCGTGGGCGTTCGGGCTGCACAGCACCGGCGCTGCCGTCATGGCGTTGGGCGTGCCCCGGGTGATGTACTCCGGGAAGTTCGTCCCCGAGGCCTGGCATCGCGTCATCCGGGAAGAGAAGGCGACGATCCTCACCACCGCCCCGGCCGCGTTGCGGCGACTGACGGCCACGTTCGCGGAGACGGGCGTCCCGACGTCACTGCGCACCGTCGCCGCGGCCGGTGAACCGCTCACCGCCGCGGTGGCCGCCGCCTGGGCCGACACCGGTGCACCGGTGGTGCGCAACGGGTACGGACTGTCCGAGGTCGGCATGCTCCTGGGCGACACCCAGGGCACGGAAACCCCGGCCGGGCCGGGACTGATGTCCGCCACGATTCCGGGTTTCGACACCTTCCTCGCGGACCGGGACGGCGAACCGGTGGATGCCGGCGAACCCGGCCTCGTCGCGGTCCGGCGGCCCCGGCACCAAATGTCCAGCGGCTACGAGAACGCCACCGATCTGTGGGCCGCCCGCTGGCGCGGCGACGTGTTCCTCACCGAGGACCGGGCGATCCAGAACCCCGACGGCGGGTGGCAGATCCTCGGACGGGACGACGACATGATCATCGCGTCGGGGCACAACATCAGCCCCGTCGAGGTCGAAAACGCCTTGCTTCAGCATCCGGCGGTCGCGGACGTCGCCGCCGTCGCGTACGAAGACCCGATTCGCGGCGGCGTCGTCCGCGCCGTCGTCGTCCGGGAACCCAGCCGCACGGACGACGAGGGAGCACTCACCGCGGAACTGAAACACCTCGTCGCGCAACGCGTCGGGCCCTACGCGGCACCCCGGGTCGTCGACTTCCGGCCCGACCTCCCGCGCACCGAGGTGGGCAAGTTGCGCCGAGCGGCGGTCCGCGACCTTCCGATCCACGCGGACAGGGGCCACTGAGTTGCGCGCAATGATGGTGACCGCCCTCGACGGTCCCCGGTCTCTGACTGCGGTCGAGATCGACGATCCCGTCGCGGACGAATCCACCCTTCTCGTCGACGTGCACGCGGTCGGAGTGTCGTTCCCGGATCTGCTTCTCACACAGGACCGGTACCAGTACAAGCCGGACCTCCCCTTCGTCCTCGGCGGCGAAGTGGCCGGAATCGTGCGGTCGGCGCCCGACGGAAGCGGATTCTCACCGGGAGACCGCGTCGTCGGACTGACCGGTGTGGGCGGCGCGATGGCCGACATGGTCGCGTTGTCCCCGGATGCGACGTTCCCTCTGCCCGACACCGTGTCGATGTCCGGCGGAGCGGCCCTGCTGTTCAACTACCTCACGGTGCACTTCGCGTTCGTCCACCGAGGCCGGCTCGAGAAGGGCGATTCGGTGCTCGTGCACGGCGCGGCAGGGGGCATCGGCAGCGCCGCACTCACCCTCGCCCCGAACCTCGGCGCGTCGCGGACCATCGCCGTCGTCAGTAGCGAGGAGAAGGCGGACTACGTGCGGAGTCTCGGCGCGTCGGACGTCGTGTTCACCGGCAACTGGCGTGACGAGGTCCTCACGATCACCGGCGGTCGTGGCGTGGACGTCGTGGTCGACCCGGTCGGGGGCGATCGCTTCACCGACAGCATCCGATCCCTCGCTGCCGGCGGCCGGGTTCTCGTCATGGGCTTCACCGGCAGGGACATCCCGTCCGTCAAGGTGAACCGGCTCCTCCTGAAGAACGCGTCCGCGGTCGGCGTCGCGTGGGGTTCGTGGTGGGCCGAGGATCCGGGACGGCTGTCGTCGCAGTGGAGCGAACTGGCGCCCCTCCTCGCGTCGGGTGTGCTGACGGTGCCCGAGCCGACGGTCTATCCCTTCGAGGCGGCCGCCGACGCACTGCTCGACCTCGAACACCGCCGCACCGTCGGGAAGAGTGTCCTCACCCTGCGGTGAGGCGGCTCCGCCGCCCGTGCGTGGTTGACGAGTCCCTGCACTCGTTAACCACGCACGGGCCGCAGGCCTATGGTTGTGCGATGGAAACCGAGTTCGTCCGCTGGACCGAGGACGGCATCGAGCATTCGGCGGTGTGGCGGTCCACCAGCGGCGCGACGCCCCCGAAGAAGGTCCGGGTGGCCGACGACTCGATGACCGCCGACGAGGCGTACCGCCTCGCGTGTGAGGGGACGGCGCTGCTGTGGCGTGGTGACTTCCACAACGCCCGCCAACTCGGCACCGCCGTCGCCGCCCGTGCCGACCGTAAGTCCCGCAAGACGTCGACCGACCCCGCGACGGCGTTCCACCTGCACCGGCAGACGCAGTCGCGGCGGGCGGGCATCCTCGGGATGCTGTTGGTGCCGTTCGACGCCGACCAGACGATCCCGTTGCGCCGCGCCCCCGACGTGCGGCAGGCCGTGCTCGAGGCGTACGGACCGACGGACCAGACCACTGTCAGCAGTCTGCGTGACCTGCTGGGGGCGATCGGCGCCTACGAGTGGCAGAAGAAGGGCGTCGAGATTCCCGCGCTCGGGGCGCGAATCCACCCCGGTTACGGCGTGTTCTCACCCATTCGCGGCGAATACGTCGACCTCGTCGCCGACACCCCGCTCCCGTCCCTGACGTCGGCGTTCGACATCGGCACCGGCACCGGAGTGCTGGCCGCCGTCCTCGCCCACCGCGGCGTCGAGAAGGTGACCGCGACCGAACTCGACGCGAACGCGCTCACCTGCGCCCGGGCCAATCTGGACCGGCTCGGATACGCCGACCGGGTGCAGGTGGTGGAAACGGATCTGTTCCCCGAGGGCAGGGCGCCGCTGGTCGTGTGCAACCCGCCGTGGATTCCCGCCCGGCCCACCTCACCGATCGAGTACGCGATCTACGACCCGGACAGCCGGATGCTCCGCGGATTCCTGGGCGGCCTGGCCGAGCACCTCGAGCCCGGGGGAGAGGGCTGGCTGATCCTGTCCGACATCGCCGAGCACCTCGGGCTGCGGACCCGCGACGACCTGCTGACCCTGATCGACGACGCCGGCCTGACCGTCCTCGGCCGACGGGACGTAACGCCGCGGCACGGCAAGGTCTCGGACCGTTCGGACGCACTCCACGCCGCGCGGAAGCGGGAAGTGACGTCGCTGTGGCGGCTCGGTGCACAGGACGCGCCCACCGGGTAGCCCCGGGTGTGTCACTCGGCCGAACTCAACCCGACCATCGACCCCGACGTCATGTAGACCAGGCGGGTATCCGACGCCGCGACGACGGGCGTGCTGCCCCACGAGTCGTCGTCGATCACCGTCTGCAGGGGGAGTACCCACAGTTCCTCGCCGGACCGCACGTTCTCGGCACGCAGGGTGTCGGATTCCAGCAGGACCACCGTGTCGCCCTCCGCGGCGATCACGGTGCCGGACGCGTCGGAGTCCTGGCGCCACAACCGTTCCCCCGACCTCAGGTCGACAGCGGCTCGGGTCCCGCCCTCGATGTCGCGCAGCAACGCGACGTCGCCCACGACGGCAAATGCGGTGCCCTGCGTCGCGTTCGGACCGTACGACTCCGGCGTATTGATGTGCGGCGTCGACACGAGATCGGGGCTCGTCCACCGCAGTTCGCCCGTCGTGCGGTCGTAGGCGCCGTCACCGAGCAACAGCGGAACGGTGGTGTCGGTGGGGTGGTCGATGTCGAGGGTGTGCACGGCTTCCACGTCCGACGTCGCGATGACGCGACCGGCGCGGTCGACGGCCTCCGAGCCGAGCACCGTGCTGAGACTGCAGTCGCTGCGGACGCGGACGACCACCCCGCCCTCGGTGGCCCGAGCCGACTGCGTGCAGTCGGGCAGCGTGCGGGTGAACGTCGGACGTCCGGTTGCGAGATCGAATCCCGCCACCTCGCCGCCGAGTTCGAGCACCCCCTGACCGTGGTCGATGCTCATGAGGTGGCCGAACGCGTCCTCCCACGCCGAACCGAGATCGAAACTCTGCGACCAGCGCGCATCGGGATCGGTGGGGACGCCGCTGTGCACCCGGATGTCGTCGGATTCCGGGTCGCCTTCCATGACGTACAGCCAGTCGTCGGCGACCGTCAGCGCGAGGATCGTCCAGTCGGTGGCAGTGCGGGTCACGGACCCGGTCTCGGTATCGACGGCGAGGAGGACGGGCGAGCCCTCGAACGGGGTCGTGTAGCAGACCAACCGGCCGACGGCGAGAGTGTCGGCGCACCCGCCCAGCGACTCGACCGGCGTCTCCCACCGCACCGTCCCGGTGTCGGCGTCCACCCCGACCAGCCTGGTCTCGTCCAGCCCCGACGTCTCCTGGTTCACCAATCCGATCATGGTCACCAGCACGTCTCCGGCGTCGACGAAACCCGGCTCGCCCGAGTCGAATCCGCTGCCGGATCCGGGTTTGCGGAAGACCGCGAACTGTCGGTCGTACGTGGCGGCCGCATCGAGCGACCACTCCGCTCCCGGTGCGTTGGGGGACGCCTCCGGAGCGGCGGGACTCACCCAGCCGGTCAGCCCGGGGATGTTCACCTCGGGGTACTCCGGTTCGTGCGTGACCACGGTGGTGACCGCGCCGGCCACCGTCACGGCCGCCACGAGCGCTGCGGCCCACAGGTTTCGAGTGTTCTTGTCGAGGCCCATGACGCCTACAGCTCCAGTCCGGGTGTCGTCGCCAGGGATTCGAGAAGCTCGTAGGGCAGCGGGGTGACCGGGGCGGTCGTGGTCGAGCTGACCGAAACCTGGGTGCCCGACGGCCGCGTCAGCGTGACGTAGTGGCCGGCCTCGGTGACGGACGGTGTTCCGGGCTCGGACGCGGTGGACGTGTATCCGTCCCGCCGCTCCAGCACCGAGCCGTCGGGCAGCCGGGTGGCCTTCGCGGCATGCGGGTCGTAGGACGGGTCGTACTTGTCCGGCTCGGCGGGAATGGTGTATCCGCCCTCGATCGAGAGGCTCAGAGTGCCTTCGGATCCGGGAGTGACCACGTCGATGCTCTCGCACACCGAGTTGTCGCTGTACTCGGCCAGTTGCAGTGAGCCGAGCGGTTTCGACAGCGCGACGCTCTGCTCGACCCAGGCGGCGTCGAGGACGGAATTCAACCGGTCGAGATCCTCGCGAGTCAGCGGCGGTCCGTCGTTCTCGGAGCCGATCCCGGACCCACACAACGTCGGGGGAGGCGGGGTGCCCGCGGGGACCGGTGTGCTCACCCGCAATCCGGGCCGCAGCACGATGGCGGTGAGTTCCTCAGCCGACAGCGGGATCTGCCCGCTGTACTTCGTGCCAGGGTCGGACTCGGCGAAGTTCTCGTCGGTCGCGTCGGCATGGATCCAGGTGCCGTCCGGGAAGTAGCCGGCGACAGAGCGGGACAGTGTGCGGTGGCCGTCGTACTCGGTCCACGTGTCATCCGCATCCAGGACCGTGCCGTCGGGCAGGGTCGTCCGCCGGTCGAGTTCCCCGGCCACACACGGCGGAATCGGCCGGTTCGCGTTGCTGACCGACAGCCACAGCGACCCGGGCGCCGAGTCGCGGAGCAGTGGTCCCCGAGCGCTGGTGACGCCGCCGAAGTCGTCCTCGAAGTCCGGTATCTCCGGCTGGTCGTACACCGGAATCGGCTCGAACAGCAGCGACTCGGTGGGGCTGACCAGCGGTATCTCCACGGCCTCCGGCAGGGCGTCGAGCACGGCAGCGGTCATGGCCGACGCCTTCAGTGCCGAGAACCATGGGTAGCGCGTGTTGTCGTAGCTCTGCTCTCCGGAAATCGAGAGGGCGAAAGTCTCGCTCGCGGATGGCGGTTCCACCGTGTCGCAACCGGGGATGTCGACGGGGTACTCGACCGTCGGGGTGACGTACGACGGAAACCCGGGAGCGTCCTCGACCGTGGCCGTGCCGGAACCGGAGTCGAGCAGTCCCGCGACGATCACCCCGCACGCCATGATCGACACCACGACCAGACCCGTCGTCCAGTGGTCCTTGCGCCTGTCCACCCCGTCGCCCATGTGCCCCACCCGAATCGCAGGCGCCCACTCCGAAACGAGGGAGCATCCGAAGTCCTATTCGCCGGAATCGTGACGAGCGTTACCGCCCGTGCGTGGTTGACGAGTCCAGAGACTCGCTACCCACGCACGAGAGATCGGTGAACCCGACCGCGCCGAGCAGTGGCTGCTGGGCAAACTCGCCGCCAAGGACAAGGTGATGGGTTTCGGGCACCGGGTCTGCAAGAACGGCGACTCGCGGGTGCCGACGATGAAGGCGGCGCTGCTCGACGTCGCCGCCCACACCGGCGGCGAGAAGTGGGTGCGGATGTACGACATCCTGGAGAAGACGATGGCCGGCGCCACGGGCATAGCGCCGAACCTCGACTTCCCGACCGGTCCGGCGTATTACCTCATGGGGTTCGACGTGGAAATGTTCACGCCGATGTTCGTGATGAGCCGAATCACCGGGTGGACCGCCCACATCATCGAGCAGGCGCGTCGAACAGTGTGATCCGCCCGCTCAGCGAGTATTCGGGCGTCCCCCAGCGATCCGTCGTCGCCTGACAGCGTTGTGCGCCTTTGTGGTTGCTGCTGCTACCAGAAAGGCGCACGGGCGCTAGCGCTTCTTGACGTGCGAGACGATTTCCGGATCACTCTGTCCGGTCGCCTTCATCTTCTTGTCGGCGCGCTTCTCCTTCAGCGATTTACCGGATTTCTTCGACATGGAATTGCGGGGCGATTTGTCAGCCATGGACCATCCCTGAATGCGGAACCTGGACGGCTCCGATAGAGCCGACAGTACGCCATATCCCGGGAAACCCGGACCGATCGTCGAAAGGGCACCCTTCTAGGACGACGGATCGTCGAACAGGGTCTGCTCCTCGGGGTTGTTGAACAGGCCCATCTGCTCGGGCCGCGGCTTGGTGTCGGGTCCGCCTGCGGTCGGCGGCAGCACGACGGTCCGGAGGGCATGGCGGAGGGTGCCCACGATCCGTTCCCAGTGGTCCGCGGTCGCGTCTTCGGTTTCCCGCAACTGGGTGACCCAGGCGGTGCCGGTGTCGAGGAGCGCGAGGATCCGGTCGCGGTCGTGCCCGCAGACGTCGGCGACGACAGCCGGATCGCTGTCGGCCGCCGGTCCGGGATCGAGATGGAACAGCGTCAACAGTTCCTTCGGCAGGTCGGTGGACGACATCCGGCTCTCGGTGCGGCCGCCCGATTCCGGTTCGAGTTCCTCGTCCGGTGCGGACTCGCGGTTGAAGAACAGTTCGCCGCCGAATCGTGTCGCGAATTCGCCGTCGACGGTGCGCAGGAAATCGGCGAACGCCTTGCAGCTGTCCGTGAGGTGCTGCGGAACGAACGGGTTGCCCGACACTTCGAGGAACGCCGACAACCGGTCGTCGACCAGCACGAACTTGATCCGCGACCACGTGCGGTTGAGGTCGGCGGTGACCTCGGCGGCGCGGGTGCGGTCGCTGATGTCGTGCACCAGCGGCGCGAACAGTTGCACGTCGACGGAGTCGGCGAGCGGGCCGACGAACAGGATGGTGTTGCCCATCCGGATCGGGACGTCTCCGTCCGGGTCGCGTTCGGGCAGCAGACCGAGCATCGGCACCAGCGCGAGGGTGATCAGCTCGTGCAGGTGCTCGACGTCGCGCGGGAGGACGGCCGCGGCGGGGTCGAGCTGCGCCACCAGCGGCGGCCGCACCGCGACCGGGTCGAACGTGGCCTCGGGATCGGTGCTCGAGGTTTCGGTACTCAGGAACGCCGGATGCGTGATTCCCCAGACGTCCCGGAACGCGGCCACCGCCATCGCGGCCAGCTGATCCGACCACGACAGTGTCTTGTCGACGTAGAACGCGGGGGAGCCGTCGTCTGGTTCGTCGTCGGGGCCGCGGGTCGGCCGGTTCCAGCCCAGCTCGGTGAGGTACGCCTGCTCGGCGTCGGTCAGCACCCGGTCGGGGTGCAGGTAATGATTCGACGGCACCTCGCAGCGCACCGTGTCGCCGTCCCACACGACGAACTGGATACATGGCATCAGCCCCTGGGATTCGTCGAGTTCCTCGAACCCCGATTCGAGCACCAGAAGGTCCTCGTCCTGCATCGCTGCCAGATAGTCCGCGAGACGCCGCTGGAACTCGGCCCAGTCGCGGTTCACGCTCGAATCCAGATCGAAGTCCTGCATGTCTGCTCCGTCCGGGTCGGCACGAGTCACCTATTCCGCTCTATACGGTAGCGGCGATGGCCCATACCGCAGCGCGGGAGGGTGCGGCAGGGTCAGACGGGATGACCGGCGGCGATCCGTCCGGTCAGCCGGGTGACGGCGTCGAGGAGGTCCCACGACGTGCCCGGCTCCACCGCGACGGCGGTATCGCCCCACACCAGGTACCGGCCGTCGCCCTCGATGTCCCGCCACGCGAGACCGCCCACGGGTCGCGGCGAGTGCCGCGCGCCCCGGACGACGGTGACGACCCCCTGGCTCGTCGCCGGCCGGTCGAGGATCCGGGCCGCCGCCGGTGCGTTCCCGGCCGATGTCACGGGGACCACGACACCCGCCGCCCCGCCCGCTTCGGTGTCGGGCAGCTGTGCGATCAGCTGCCGGCCGACGTCGTACGGTTCGCAGCTGCGCATCACCACCTCGGAGCCCGGGTGCTGCACCGCCGCGATCCCGTGCCCGCGCGAGAGCGCTCCCGTCATGCGGATCGGGGTCCCCGCGGCCCCGATCGAACCGGAAATCTCGATGCGGAGGTCGGGTTCGGCGAGCACGAGCAACGCCGACCCGAGCGGGTCGTGTTCGGGCCCGGAGAAGTCGGCGCGGATCCGGCGCTGCTCGGCGTCGTACTCGCCGGCCGTCGCCAGCGCGCTGGTGACCTCGAACGGATACGGGATGCGGTCCTGGCCGGTGCGGGCCCACAACGCCGAGAACTGCGGCCCGCTCAACACCCAGTGCCCCACGACTATTCGCCGATCACGGCAGGCGTGACGAACGGCAGCCTCCCGACGAGTTCGCTTCCCTCGTCGATGCTTTCGAGGTAGGTCGGGGTTTCCTCCTCGTCGTCACGCTCGGCGGGTGCGGCGGGCTCGCTCGGCCGTTCGGGGGTGGGGGCGCGGTGCGCCGCCACGACGTTGTGCGCGTACTGCGCCACCCCGCCGCCGACGGCCCCGGCCAGTGCCGCACCCGCGATCGAACCGGGCGCGGCCTGCGCGGTCTCCTGCGACGTCTCGCGCCGGAAGTCCTCGTCACCCTTCCGGTGCTCATCGGACTGCCCGGCCTCGGAATCGGGCTCGGCCACCTGCTGATCGCTGGGTATGCCGTGCACCCCGTTCGGTCCGACGTCGAAACCCACCGGCCCAGCGGTCGACGCGACGTGGGTTGCGGCGAGGCCGTCGACGGGCAGTTGTTCGTCCGCCACCCGGTACGCCGACGCGTACAGGGACTGCATGGCGGCTTTCGCGTTCTGTTCCGCGGCGTCGGCCTGGGCGGCTGCGGTCCAGTTCCCCGGCAGCACCCGGGTCCAGTCGGCCGGGGGTTCGAGAGGCTGACCGACCGCGCCGCGCACCGCTTCGGCGCCGGTGGTCGCGACCCGCAGAGCATTCCCGACCTCGGTGAATCTCCCGCTCACGTGCTCCGCCCGGGCGGCGTAGTTTTCGACCGTCGACGCAACCGCCACCGCGGTCCGTCCGCGCCAGCCGTTGTCGATCGCCGCGCGGGTCGCATCGTGGAATGCGGAGACCGACTCCTGGAAGGCCCGTCCGAGGTCGTCCCAGGCCGCGGCGACCGCCCCCGACTCGGCGGGGTTCAGGGCGTCGACCGCGGTCCTGATGGCGTGATGGTTCCACGCGCCCGACTGAAAATTCTCCCCGCCATTCATCCCCGACCTCCGATGGTTGGACGCTCCGGTCCCGGAGTGGACCCCCCAATCCGGCGGGAAGCCACCTTACCGACTGCAGTGCCGGGCGCCGGCGGACCGGAGTGGTTACTGGCCTCGCGGCCTGGTGGTGAGCGGCGGGATGGTGATCACCGGACGTGTCGTCGTGGTGGTGGTGGTGACCGGCGGCAGCGTCGGCTGGGTGGCGGACGCGGGCGGCGGTCACCACCACCACCACGACGACAC
>RRBB01000167.1:0-23956 GCA_006543605.1 Rhodococcus sp. WS4 | reverse complement strand
GAACAACGCTTTCCCCGAGGTCGAGTTCCCTGGGCTGGAATGGACCACACTTCCGGCGCCGACCGGGACTTCTCGTTTCGATCTGTCCTTCACCCTCGCCCCCGACGGTCACCAGGGTCTGGCCGGGGTCGTCGAGTACGCGAGCGATCTGTTCGACCGGGCAACGGTGGAGTCCATCGCGGCCCGGTATGTGCGCCTGTTGGAGTTGATCGTGGCGGATCCGCGCGGGCGGATCGAAGGCTACGAGATCCTCGAGCCCGACGAGCGCAGACTCGTACTGGACAGCTGGAACGACACGCGCACACCGATACCGGACTCGACGATCCCCGGCTTGTTCGAAGCCCAGGTCGCCGCGACTCCGAACGCGGTGGCGGTGACATTCGGTGACGAGAAGTGGACCTTCCGGGAGCTGGGCAGTCGAGCGAAGCGGCTGGCACGCCATCTGATCGGTGTGGGTGTCGGCCCGGAAGTGCTGGTGGCGGTTGCATTGGAGCGGTCACCCGAGTTGGTTGTCGCGTTGCTCGCGGTCCTCGAGGCCGGGGGTGGGTATCTGCCGATCGACCCTCGCTACCCGAGTGCGCGGACCGGGTTCATCCTCGCCGACGCCGCGCCGATCCTGATCCTGACCGACACCGCCACTGCAAGTGCGCTGCCGGACAACGACATACCCCGGATACTCCTCGACGTCGTCTCGGACGAGGACGGGCGAGCAGAGGGCCTCAACCCTGACGATAGTGATCGCACCACACCACTGCGACCGGACAATACCGCGTACGTGATGTACACCTCCGGATCGACCGGCACCCCGAAAGGGGTCACGGTCAACCACCACAATGTCGTCAACTGCATGGTGCAGGTGGCCTCGAGTCTCGGTGCGCCGGGGCTGGCGCGGGTGCTGGCAAGTACGTCGGTGAGTTTCGACGTGTCGGTGTTGGAGATTTTCGCTGCGTTGTGCGCCGGCGGGAGCATCGACGTGGTCCGTGACGTTCTCGTGCTCGGCGAACACCGCAGCTGGAGCGGGGGTGTGATCAGTACGGTCCCGTCGGCCTTCGCGGAGGTACTCGATCAGATCGAGAGCACGCTGAGTGCCGAGACGGTGGTGTTCATCGGTGAGCAGTTGTCAGGTCGATTGCTCAGTGCAGTTCTTGCCGCGATTCCTGGTGTCCGGGTTGTCAACGGGTATGGTCCGACCGAGGCCACCGTCTACGTGACGAGCCAGGTTGTGGAGTCGTCGGACAGGTGTGCCGGTGGAGCAGTGCCGATCGGTGTGCCGGTACGGAATTCGCAGGTGTTCGTGCTGGGTGCGGGGCTTCGGCCGGTTCCTGTGGGTGTGGTGGGGGAGCTGTATATCGCCGGGGTTCAGTTGGCGCGCGGTTACCTGCGCCGGCCGGGCCTGACCGCGGAGCGGTTCGTCGCATGTCCGTTCGGGGCGGTGGGTACGCGAATGTATCGATCGGGGGATCTGGCGCGGTGGACTGCTGCGGGTGTGCTCGAGTTCGTGGGACGTGCTGATGAGCAGGTGAAGGTCCGGGGGTTCCGGGTGGAGCCCGGGGAGATCGAAGCGGTACTGCTGAAACACCCGGCGGTGGCGCAGGCAGTGGTCATTGCCCGCGACACTCCGGCGACTGTCGGTGTGGGGCGCCAGGTGGTGGGTTACGTCGTCCTCGAACCCACCGACACCGTCACGGGTGTGGAGTTGCGAGAGTTCGTGACGGAACGGCTCCCGGAGTACATGGTGCCGGCGGTGATCATGCTGGTGGATAGGTTGCCGTTGACGGCGAACGGGAAGCTGGATCGGAAAGCGTTACCGGCACCGGAGTTCACCGGCGGGGTGTTCCGTGCGCCGCGGTCATCGCTCGAGGAGGCCCTGGTCTCGCTTTTCGCTGACGTCCTGGACGTTCCGCGGGTGGGGATCGACGACAGCTTTTTCGATCTCGGTGGGCATTCGCTGTCCGCGACACGGTTGGTCGGCCGGATCCGCACGGTGCTGGGGGTGGAGGTCCCGATCAGGGTGGTGTTCGAATCCCCGACAGTCGCCGCACTGGCGCCGCGACTCGGTGCTGGTGCGGTTCGGGCGCCGCTGGTCCCGCGCGTGCGGCCTCAGCGGGTGCCGTTGTCGTTTGCCCAGGCCAGGCTGTGGTTCTTGCACCGCTTCGAGGGCCCGTCGGCCACCTACAACCTTCCGGTGGCGGTGCGGCTCACCGGCGACCTCGACGCCGAGGCTCTGGTGACAGCAATCGGGGACGTGATTGCCCGGCACGAGAGCCTGCGAACGATATTCGGTGAAGCTGAGGGGATCCCGTTCCAGGAAATCCTTTCCGCCGACCAGGTGCCCGCGGCAGTGCAGACAATCGAGGTCGGGGCCGACGAACTGCCCGCGGCGGTGACCATGGCGGCAGCGTATCGGTTCGATGTCGAACACGAGATTCCGATCCGGGCAACGTTGATGGCGTCCGGATCCCAGGAGCACATCCTGGTGTTGGTGCTGCACCACATCGCGGGGGACGGGGGATCGTTGACGCCGCTGGCACGTGATATCGCTGTCGCGTATGCGGCCCGCGCGGAGGGGCACGTGCCGGGGTGGTCTCCGTTGCCGGTGCAGTACGCCGATTACACCCTGTGGCAGCGAGAAGTGCTCGGCAACGAGCACGATCCGGGCAGTGTGTTCTCCGTACAGCTCGACTATTGGAAAACTGAACTGGCGGGGCTACCCGACTGCATCGAGCTACCCACCGACCGGCGACGTCCGGCCGCACCGAGTTGTGCCGGCGGAGTGGTGGAGTTCTCGATCGGACCCGAACATGTGACGGCGATAACCGAATTGGGTCACAGCAGTGGAGCAACACCATCGATGGTATTGCAATCAATGCTGGCGGTAGTGCTCCGCAGGCTCGGTGCAGGGGTTGATATTGCGATCGGTGGGCCGATCGCGGGCCGTACCGACGACGCGTTGACCGAGTTGGTGGGGTTCTTCGTCAATACGTGGGTGCTACGGGTGGATCTGTCGGGGAATCCGCGGTTCGAGCAGGTGCTCGATCAGGTCCGCGGGAAGGCATTGGCAGCGTACGAGAATCAGGATGCGCCGTTCGAGCGGTTGGTGGAGTTGCTGAATCCGACTCGCTCGACGGCGTATCATCCGTTGTTCCAGGTGTCGTTTACTCTGCAGAACAACGCTTTTCCCGAGGTCGAGTTCCCGGGGTTGGGGTGGGAGGTGTTGCCGGCGTCGACCGGGACGTCGCGTTTCGATTTGTCGTTCAGTCTCACCCCCGATGGTCACCAGGGTCTGGCCGGGGTCGCCGAGTACGCGTGCGACCTGTTCGACAGGGAGACGGTCGAGGGCATCGCGAGCCGGTACGTGCGCTTGTCGGAGCTGATCGTCGCGGATCCGCAGGCGCGGATCGAAGGGTACGAGATCCTCGAGCCCGATGAGCGCGAGGTGTTACTCCGGACCTGGAACGACACCGCAGCCCCCTTCTCGGAGACCACTGTCGTGGAACTGTTCGAGCGACAAGTGGCGGCGACACCCGACGCCGCAGCGGTGACCTTCTCCGGCAGGAGCTGGACCTACCGAGAAGTCAACACACAGGCAAACCGGCTGGCGCACTATCTGATCGGTGCGGGGGTCGGCCCGGAAACCGTCGTGGCCGTCGCACTGGAGCGCTCGGCAGAGTTGGTCGTCGCGTTGTTGGCGGTGCTCAAGGCCGGCGGCAGCTACCTTCCCATGGACCCGAACTATCCCAGTGCTCGCGCCGCGACAATTCTCGCCGACGCAGCTCCGCGGCTGATCCTGTCCGACACTGTCACCGTGGCGACACTGCCCGACCACGAGAGTGACCGGGTACTGCTCGATGCAGACCTGGACCTCGAGACCGCAGCCGTCGTGGGGGGTCGCGCCGACCACGATCCCGTCGACAGCGATCGGATCAGCCCGTTGAGTCCCGGTTCCGCGGCGTATGTGATGTACACCTCGGGGTCGACCGGTATTCCGAAGGGTCTCACCGTGAGCCACCG
Source organism: Rhodococcus sp. WS4 (assembly GCA_006543605.1). Lineage (GTDB taxonomy): Bacteria > Actinomycetota > Actinomycetes > Mycobacteriales > Mycobacteriaceae > Rhodococcus_F. The sequence goes on along the minus strand of RRBB01000167.1, from coordinate 19,945 downwards.
AAGTGTGGTGTCGTTGTTGACCGGCACTGCAGACCATGTGGGAGTGGACGCTACGGATGTGTTTGTGTGGTGCCACTCGGCGGCATTCGACTTCTCGGTGTGGGAGCTGTGGGGTGCGCTGATACACGGTGGCCGCGTGGTGGTGGCGCCGTGGGACGTGGTCCGCTCACCGAACGAGTTGTGGGCGTTGGTGGTTCGCGAACACGTGACCGTTCTCGGTCAGACGCCGTCGGCGTTCTACGAGTTCGCAGAGGTCGAGCACGAGGACCCGGTGCTGGGGGCCGCCTCGGTGTTGCGGACGGTGGTGCTCGGCGGAGAGGTGCTGGACCCCACCAGGCTGCGCGGCTGGCGTCCGGGTGAGGACTCCCGCCATCCACACGTGAGGATGGTCAACGGTTACGGACCGACGGAGACGACGGTCTTCGCGGCAATGTACTCGCTACGCGAATCTCGAAGTGGTCGTGATCGGGTGAGTGTGCCGATCGGCGAACCAGTGGCCGGTATGCGGGTGTTCGTGTTGGGTGCTGGGTTGATGCCGGTCCCGGTGGGTGTGGTGGGGGAGCTCTATATCGCCGGGGTGCAGTTGGCGCGCGGTTATCTGCGCCGGCCGGGCCTGACCGCGGAGCGGTTCGTGGCGTGTCCCTTCGGGTCTACGGGATCGCGGATGTATCGATCCGGGGACCTGGTGCGGTGGACCGCCGAGGGTGTCCTCGAGTACGTGGGGCGCGCGGATGAGCAGGTGAAGGTACGGGGGTTCCGGGTGGAGCCGGGGGAGATCGAAGCGGTGCTGCTGTCGCATCCTGCCGTTTCGCAGGCAGTGGTGATCGCCCGGGAAACCCTCGTGGGCATCGAGTTGGTGGGCTATGCGGTTCTCGATTTCGGGACCGGTGTCGACTCCGCCGGGTTGCGGGAGTTCGTGGCCGGGTTGTTGCCGGAGTTCATGGTGCCGGCGGCGGTCGTGGTGGTGGACGGGTTGCCGTTGACGGTGAACGGGAAGCTGGATCGGAGGGCGTTACCGGCACCGGAGTTCAGCGGTGGGGTGTTCCGGGCGCCGAGGTCGCCGGTGGAGGAGATGCTGGCCTTGCTGTACGCCGAGGTTCTCGAAGTTCCCCGGGTCGGGATCGACGACAGTTTCTTCGATCTCGGCGGCCACTCGTTGTCGGCGACACGTCTGGTCGGCCGGATCCGCACGGTGCTGGGGGTGGAGGTCCCGATCCGGATGATTTTCGAATCACCGACGGTCGCCGCACTCGCACCCCGACTGAGGGACCGCCCGGGACGGGTGCCGTTGACTCCGCGGGTGCGCCCCGAGCGGGTGCCGTTGTCGTTCGCGCAGACCCGGTTGTGGTTCCTGCACCGGTTCGAGGGACCGTCGGCTACCTACAACATTCCGGTGGCGGTGCGGTTGACCGGCGACCTCGACACCGAGGCTCTGGTGGTAGCAATCGGGGACGTGATTGCCCGGCACGAGAGCCTGCATACGGTATTCGAAGACCTGGACGGTGCACCCGTTCAGCGGGTCCTCCCCACGGAGGAAATACCAACTCCGGTGCACGTGGAGAAGCTCGACCCGCCCGGCGTGATGGCTGCGGTGACGGTAGCGGCGGGGTATGGGTTCGACATTGCACACGAAATTCCCATCCGAGCAACATTGTTGGAATCCGGACCCCGGGAGCACATCCTGGTGATGGTGCTGCACCACATTGCGGGGGACGGGGGCTCGTTGGCGCCGCTGGCTCAGGATGTGGCGGTCGCGTATGCGGCCCGCGCGGACGGGCAGGCTCCGGGGTGGGTGCCGTTGCCGGTGCAGTACGCCGATTACACGCTGTGGCAGCGGGAGCTTCTGGGTAGTGCGGATGATCCGGGGAGCGTGCTGGCCGCGCAGGTCGAGTATTGGCGGGCCGAGTTGGCGGGGTTGCCGGACTGCATCGAGCTACCCTGCGATCGTCGTCGGCCGGCTGCACCGAGTTACCGTGGCGGCACGGTGGAGTTCGTGATCGATGCCGAATTGACTTCGGGAGTTGACGAATTGGCCCGCGGTAGCGGCGCGACACCGTCGATGGTGTTGCAGTCGGTGTTGGCAGTACTGCTCCGCAGGCTCGGTGCCGGGGTGGATATCGCGATCGGGTCGCCGATCGCGGGCCGCACCGACGACGCGTTGACCGAGTTGGTGGGGTTCTTCGTCAACACCTGGGTGCTGCGGGTGGAGCTGTCGGGGAACCCGGGATTCGATCAGGTGCTCGACCGGGTGCGGGTAAAAGCCCTGGGTGCGTATGAGAATCAGGATGCCCCGTTCGAGCGGTTGGTGGAGTTGCTGAATCCGGCCCGCTCAACCGCGTATCATCCGTTGTTCCAGGTGTCGTTCGCCCTGCAGAACAACGCTTTCCCCGAGGTCGAGTTCCCTGGGCTGGAATGGACCACACTTCCGGCGCCGACCGGGACTTCTCGTTTCGATCTGTCCTTCACCCTCGCCCCCGACGGTCACCAGGGTCTGGCCGGGTTCGTCGAGTACGCGAGCGATCTGTTCGACCGGGCAACGGTGGAGTCCATCGCGGCCCGGTATGTGCGCCTGTTGGAGTTGATCGTGGCGGGACCGCGCGGGCGCATCGAAGGCTACGAAATCCTGGAACCGCCCGAGCGCGAGCGGGTACTGCGGACCTGGAACGACACGAGCGCACCGATCCCGGACACAACGATCCCAGGCCTGTTCGGTCAGCAGGTCGCGGCAACTCCCGATGCCGTGGCGGTGACATTCGGTGACGAGAACTGGACCTTCCGGGAGCTGAGTAGTCGAGCGAAGCGGCTGGCACGCCATCTGATCGGTGTGGGTGTCGGCCCGGAAGTGCTGGTGGCGGTTGCATTGGAGCGGTCACCCGAGTTGGTTGTCGCGTTGCTCGCGGTCCTCGAGGCCGGGGGTGGGTATCTGCCGATCGACCCTCGCTACCCGAGTGCGCGGACCGGGTTCATCCTCGCCGACGCCGCGCCGATCCTGATCCTCACGGACACCGCCACTGCAAGTGCGCTGCCGGACAACGGCATTCCCACACTGCTGCTTGACGCGTCCTCGGAAGAGGTCGGACAACGGGACGACATCACCCCCGTCGACCGCACCAGGTCACTTCGGCCGGGCAACACCGCGTACGTGATGTACACCTCGGGATCGACCGGCACCCCGAAAGGGGTCACCGTCGACCACTCCAATGTGGTCAACCTGGCGTTGCACGGATGGCCGGACGGACCCGGTGAGCGCGTGTTGCTGCACTCGTCGATGGCGTTCGATGCATCGGCGTACGAGTTGTGGCCGACGCTGCTCGGCGGAGGCCGGTTGGTTGTCGCTCCGCCCGGGTCACTGGACATCGAGGTGCTCGAGCGGGTCGTCGACTCGGTCGGTGTGACGTCGATGTTCTTGACGACCCCGCTGTTTCACCTGTTGAGCGAGTCGCCGGAACATGCGAGGGGAGCACTCGACCGGCTACGTCAGGTGGTCACCGCGGGCGACGTGGTGTCGCCGAGCGCCGTACGACGCGTCCTCGCTCGCCTTCCGCGGATCACCGTGGTCAACGCGTACGGGCCGACGGAAACCACCGTGTGTGCCACCGCGTACTCGATGTCGGGTTCGGAGCGCTTCGACGACCAGGCCGGCGTACCGATCGGAGTGCCGATCGGCAATGCCCGCGCACTCGTATTGGGAACAGGGATGGTGCCTGTTCCAGTGGGTGTGGTCGGGGAGTTGTTCATCGCCGGATCCGGTGTGGGCCGCGGGTACATCGGTCGGCAGGGGTTGACGGCGGAACGGTTCGTGGCGTGCCCGTTCGGCGCACCCGGCTCACGGATGTATCGCTCGGGTGATCTGGTGCGGTGGACGACCGACGGTGTGCTGGACTTCGTGGGCCGCGCAGACGAGCAGGTGAAGATCCGCGGAATCCGGGTCGAACCCGGAGAGATCGAATCGGTGTTGGTCTCGTACCCCGCGGTGGGCTCCGTGGTGACGGTGGACCGGGTAGGTCCGTCGGCGCAGAAGGTGCTGGTGTCGTATGTGGTCCCGGCGCCCGGGGCCGAGGTGGACGTCGAGGCGTTGCGACGGTGGGCGGCGGGCCGCCTACCGGACTACATGGTGCCGTCGGCGATCATCGTCGTCGACCGGATTCCTCTCACACCGGTCGGCAAACTCGACCGCAGAGCACTTCCCGAGCCCGATCTCGCATCCGACATTCCGTACCGGGCTCCACGATCCCTTGCCGAGCAGACAGTGGCGGCGGTGCTGGCCGACGTCCTGGGCGTCGATCGGGTGGGTCTCGACGACGACTTCTTCCGGCTCGGCGGGGACAGCATCATGTCGACCCAGGTGGTGTCGCGGGCACGGACTCGAGGAGTGCTGGTGTCGGCTCGAGACGTATTCGAACGACGGACCGTCGCCGGGCTGGCCTCCGTCGCGAATCCGGTGAGGGATGAAGACTCCGTCATTTTCGAGGAAGTGCCGTTGCCGAGTCCGACTCCGGAAATGTTGTCCGCCATCGCGGCGCGCTATCGCCGGGCCGTGGAGGTGTGGCCGCTCGCACCGCTGCAAACGGGTTTGGTCTTTCATGCGATGCTGGCGTCGGAATCGCCCGATGTGTATGCGGTGCAGACGGTGCTGGGTCTATCCGGGCAGGTGCATGCAGACCGTGTGAAGTCCGCGGCACAGGCGATACTCGATCGCTACGCGAATCTGCGGGTCGCGTTCCTCACCGACGGGGTGGTCGAGCCGGTGCAGGTGGTGCTCGAGGGCCTCGTGGTGCCGTGGTGGGAAGCCGACGTCAGTGGTGTCGATGCCCGGGAGCGAGACGACGCGCTGGCACAGCTTCTGGCGGACGATGCGGCTGCCGGATTCGATCTGTCGGAGCCGCCGCTCCTGCGCTTCGGGTTGGTCACAATGGGCGACGGAGATTTCCGGCTGGTCTTCTCGTATCACCACGTAGTGCTGGACGGATGGTCGATGCCCTTGCTGATGCGGGAGATGCTGACCGTCTACGGTGCCGGCGGGGACGGATCGGTGCTGGAACCGGTGGTCTCGTATCGCCGTTATCTGGGGTGGCTCGCGACCCAGGATCGGCAGCGGTCGCTGGAGGCATGGGAGGAAGCGCTCGAGGGTGCGGAGCCTGCGCTGCTCGCGACGGGGCGTGCGGAGTCGGCACGGGGAGCGTCGGTGCTCCGGCGTGAGCTCGACGAGGACCTGTCGTCGGAGTTACTGGGGCTGGCGTCTCGATTGTCGGTGACGGTGAATACGCTCGTGCAGGTCGCGTGGGCGATCGTGCTGGGCATGTATACCGGCCGCCGTGATGTGGTGTTCGGCGCGACGGTATCGGGCCGGTCCGGGCAGATTCCCGCCATCGAGTCGATGGTGGGCCTGTTCATCAACACGCTCCCGGTGCGGGTCCGGCTGGATCCTCGGGAATCCATCGCCCGGTTGATCGCCCGGGTTCAGGCGGAGCAGGCGGAGTTGATCGAGCATCATCATGTTCCGTTGCCGGAGATTCAGCGGGTCGCCGGCGTGGGGGCCCTGTTCGACACGTTGACGGTGTTCGAGTCGTACCCGAACGATCGGCGGAGCCTCGACTCCCTGCTCGAGTCGATCGACTCCCTCGCGATCACGTCCCTGGATTCGTATGGGGGAACCAACTATTCGTTGACACTCGCGGTGGACGCCGGTGAGCGGACATCCGTATCACTGTGGCACGATCCAGCCTTGTTCGTCGACGACGAGGTGGAGCGGATCGCGGACAGGTTCCACCGGGTCTTGGAATCGCTGGCGGCTGCGCCGGAGGCCGCGACGGGAGACATCGACCTTCTCGCACCGGAGGAACGGAACCTGCTTGTCCCTGTGCGCGGCGCGCCGGCGGAGACGGTCCGGACGCTGCCGGAGATCCTCTCGGCCTCAGTCGCACACGATCCGGGTGCGGTCGCGGTCGTGTGTGGGGACCGCTCGCTCACCTATCGGGAGTTGGACGACGAGTCGAGTCGCATCGCACGGGTGTTGGTGGCACGCGGGGTCGGGCCGGAATCCACGGTCGCCGTGGCCGTGCCGCGGTCGGTGGAGTCGGTGCTGGCGGTATGGGCGGTGGCGAAGGCGGGTGGGGCCTTCGTTCCGGTGGATCCGTCGTATCCGGCGAGTCGGCTCGACTACCTGATCACCGATTCCGCCGCGGTGTTCGGAATCACGGTCGCCGAATGCGTCCGTACCCTGCCGAGAACACTCGACTGGTGGGTGCTCGACGATCCGGAGACGCGAGCCGAGTGGTCTACATGGTCCGCTGAATCGGTGACCGATGCGGACCGGATCACTCCACTGCGGGCCGATCATCCGGCGTACATGATCTACACGTCGGGGACGACGGGTGAGCCGAAGGGCGTCGTCGTGCCGCATCGGGGACTGGTCAGTCTCGCGGCGGAGATGGCGGAGAGATTCGCCGTCACGGCGGATGCACGCGTGCTGCAGGTGGCGTCGCCGAGTTTCGATGCCTCGGTGCTGGAGTACCTGCTGGCGACGGGTTCGGCAGCGTCGATGGTGGTGGTTCCGGCGGGTGTGGTCGGTGGCGAGGAGCTGGGCCGGATTCTCGAGAGTGCAGCGGTGACGCACGCGTTCCTCACCCCCACGATGTTGGCGACGATTCCGGTCGAGCGGATGTCGTCGGTGCGATGCCTGCTGACGGGTGCGGAGGCGGTTCCGGTATCGGTGGTGGAATTGTTCGCTGCGGGACGGCGAATGCACGACCTCTACGGGCCGACCGAGGCGACGGTGGCGGTGGCGACCTCGCCGCCGCTCCCACCGCACGGTCCGGTGACTCTGGGCGGTCCGGTCCGGGGTGCGTCCCTGGTGGTGCTGGACGTGTGGCTGCGTCCGGTGCCGGCGGGAGTGGCGGGGGAGTTGTATGTCGCCGGGGCCCCGCTGGCTCGGGGTTATCACGATCGGACGGGACTGACGGCGGAGCGATTCGTGGCGAATCCGTTCGGCTCACCGGGCGAGCGGATGTATCGCACGGGCGACGTCGTGCGCTGGGTCGAGCGGGAGTCCGGTCCTGTGCTGGAGTATCTGGGACGCAGTGATTTCCAGGTCACGGTACGGGGCCGACGGATCGAGTTGGGCGAGATCGACGCTGCGCTCACCGAGCAACCCGGGATCGGATCCGTGGTGACGGTCGATCGGAATGGCCCGTCCGGACAGACGGTGCTGGTGTCATATGTGGTCCCCGCACCCGGGGGCGAGGTGGACGCCGAGAAGGTGCGGACGGTGGCGGCGGGCCGCTTGCCGGAGTACCTGGTGCCCTCGGCGATCGTGGTGCTCGAGACGTTGCCGCTCACACCGGCCGGCAAACTCGACCGCAGCGCGTTGCCGGAACCGGAGTTCTCGTCGAGCAGGGCTTTCCGGTCTCCACGGACCGAGACCGAGGAGATCCTCGCCCGCGTGTTCGCCGAGGTACTCGGAGTGGAGCAGGTAGGGATCGATGACGGATTCTTCGATCTGGGCGGCGACAGTATCCGGTCGATCCAATTGGTATCGCGCGCGAAAGTGCGGGGTGTGCTACTCACGGCGCGAGATGTGTTCGAGCACAGGACGGTGCGGAGTCTGTCCGAGGTTGCAGTCCTGAACCGCGACTCGGATCACGTTGTGCTCGAAGAGTTGTCCGGTGGGGGAGTGGGATCGATGCCGTTGACGCCGATCGGGCGGTTCCTCCTCGCACGGGGTGGTGGGTTCCGCCGATTCGCGCAGACGATGGTGTTGGAGTTGCCCGACGATATCGATCGGGCCGGGTTGGTCGCCACCATCGGCGCTGTCGTGGTCCGTCATGACATGTTGCGGTCGCGTCTGGTGACCGATGACGCTGGGGAGCAGAAACTTCGGGTCGATCCGCCGGATGCGGTCGACGTGGACCGCCTGATTCGACAGGTCCACTGTGATGACGCACCGGGCTCTCCGGCGTGGCTGCGGCGGGCGTCGTCCGAGTTGGATGCGGCCCTGGGGCGTGTGGATCCGGCGGCGGGCGTGATGGTGCAGTTCGTGTGGTTGGACCTCGCGCCCCGTCCCGGCGACGAGTCGGCGGGACGTCCGGGCAGGCTGCTGGTCGTGGCCCACCATCTGGTCATCGACGGCGTGTCGTGGCGAATCATGATCCCGGACCTGGCGGCGGCATGGGCGCGGGTGCGTATCGGCGAACACCCGGTACTGCCGGTGGGCGGGACGTCGATGCGGCGGTGGGCACACGGACTGGGGGACGAGGCACTGCGGCCCGGGCGAGTGGCCGAGTTGCCATTGTGGCAATCGATTCTGGAGGGTCCCGACCCAAAGTTGGGTTCGCGCAGGTGCAACCCGAACCTCGATGTTCAGTCCACGGTGCAGCACGTGCGGATGCAGGTGCCCGCACCTGCGACGGCGTCGCTGCTCACCGCGGTCCCCAGGGTTTTCCGTGCCGGAGTCGACGATGGTCTGCTGGCGGGGTTGGCGATGGCGTTGACCCGCTGGCGCCGCCGTCGCGGGGTGGCCGAATCGTCGTCGTTGATATCCCTGGAGAATCATGGTCGCGAGGAGCACGTCATACCCGGCGCGGATCTGTCCCGCACGGTCGGCTGGTTCACGACAGCCTTCCCGATTCGTCTCGATATCGCCGGCGCCGATCTCGACGACGCGTTCGCCGGCGGGACCGCTGCCGGGATCGTGATCAAAGCGGTCAAGGAACAGGTGCTGGCGCTGCCCGACCGCGGCATCGGTTACGGGCTGCTTCGGTATCTGAACGCGGACACCGCACCGGAACTCGCGAAGTATCCGGGCCAACAGATCAGTTTCAACTATCTGGGGCGGATCTCGGCCGCCGATGTTCCCGACGAATTGCGTGACCTCGGTTGGATGCCCGCGAGCGAGGGAACGGAACTGTCCGCGACGATGGATCCGGATATGCCGGCGCTGGCCGAAGTGGACATCAATGCGATGGTGACCGACGGTCCGGACGGGCCGCAACTCGGTGCCGAGTTCGGATTCCCCGCCGGGGTGCTCTCCCGTGACGACGTCCAGGAACTTGCCGACCTGTGGTGCGACGCGGTCTCGGCACTGGCTCGGCACGTGCAGGGGCCCGGGGCCGGCGGGCTGACACCGTCCGACGTGCCGTTGGTGCCGGTGTCGCAACGCGATATCGACACGTGGGAGGACCGGTACCCGGGCGTGGTGGACGTGTGGCCGTTGACCGCGATGCAGTCCGGCCTGATGTTCCACTCGATGCTCGCCGGGTCGTCGTTCGACGCCTACACCACCCAGCTCGTTCTGCATCTCGGCGGAAGGGTCGATCCAGAAAGGATTCTCGCTGCGGGACAGGCAGTGCTGGATCGTCACGCGAACCTGCGGACCGCGTTCGCCGACGATTCCGACACCGGGCCGGTGCAGGTCGTCCTCGACGCAGTCGCGTTGCCCTGGCGCGAGATCGACCTGCGGAACCTTCCGGAGGACACTCGAGACGGCGAGTTCGAACGCCTTCTCGTCGAGGATCAGGCCACACATTTCGACCCGGCGACGCCGCCGTTGATCCGGTTCACGCTCGTGACGATGGGAGAGGATCGATACGAACTGGTGATCACCAATCACCACGTACTGCTCGACGGGTGGTCGATGCCGCTGCTGGCCGAGGAATTACTCGCGCTGTACGTTTCGGGAGGCGACGCCGCCGCGTTACCGAGGGCGGGCGGGTATCGGAATTTCCTGGTCTGGCTGGCCGAGCGCGACCGCGTCGAATCTTCTCGAATCTGGGCAGAGGCCCTGGGCGGGGTGGACGAACCGACCCTGTTGGCGCCCGTGCACCCGGAGCGGGACACCGCGTCGGGGGAAGAGCACGTATCGGTCGAACTGCCGGCCGATCTCGCCGCGAAATTGTCGGTGCGGGCCGCCGAACTGGGTGTCACGCTGAACACCGTCGTTCAGGGAGCGTGGGGAATTCTGCTGGGGCAGTTGTCCGCCCGACGGGATGTGGTGTTCGGCGCGACGGTCTCCGGCCGGCCGGCCGGACTGCCCGGCGTCGAGTCGATGGTGGGCCTGTTCATCAACACCGTGCCGGTGCGGGTGCAGTCCACGCCGGGCGACACCGCTGCGGACTTGCTGACCCGGTTGCAGGAGCAGCAGGCCACCCTGTTCGATCACCACTACCTCGGGTTGACGGACATCCTCGAGGCCGCCGGTGTGCGCGACTTGTTCGACACTCTGATCGTGTTCGAGTCGTACCCGATCGATGGCGCCGTGGCGGCAGCCGCAATCCCCACCGACGGAATGGCCGTCACCGGTGTCCGTACGATCGACGCGTCACACTACCCCATGACTCTGATCGCGAGAGTCGACTCCCAACTTCGGTTGACCGTGGCGTATCTGCCGAACCTGTTCGGCACCGCAGCCGTCGAAACGATCGCCCGGCGGCTCACCCGCCTCTTGCAGACAGTCGCGGACGACCCTCAGGTCGCCGTGGACCGTATCGACCTCGTCGAACCGGGCGAGCGTCGCTTGGTGGTGGACACGTGGAATGACACTGCGGTCCCCGTGCCGGACGTGACACTTCCCGACCTGTTCGAACGCCAGGTGGCAGTCACACCGGAGGCGGCGGCACTGACCTCCGACGACGAGGAGTTGACGTATCGAGAGGTCGGCGAGAGAGCGAACCGGTTGGCTCGGAGACTGATCGCGCACGGTGTCGGTCCGGAGTCTCTGGTCGGTGTCGCCGTACGACGTTCGATCGATCTCGTGGTGGGAATCTATGCGGTCGTGACGGCGGGTGGAGCATATGTGCCGATCGACCCCGACTACCCCAGCGAACATATCCGGCACCTGATGGAGTCCGCGGCACCGGCCTGTGTGTTGACGCGATCGACCGACCGCGTACAGATTCCGGGCGGCGTCCCCGTGGTGGAGATCGATGGCCGGCAAGGACCTGATGTCGACTCCGCACCCGTCCGCAACGAGGATCGAATCACCCCGTTGAGGACGGGTAACACGGCGTACGTGATCTTCACGTCCGGGTCGACGGGCCGGCCGAAGGGTGTCGCTGTCAGCCATGCGGCGATCGTGAATCAATTGCTGTGGATGCGAGACCATTTCGGCTTCGACCATGATGACGTGGTGATGCAGAAGACCCCCGCGACATTCGATGTGTCCGTGTGGGAGATGTTCCTCCCACTGGAGGTCGGGGCGCGGCTGGTGATCGCCAAGGCCGAGGGACACCGCGATGCGACCTATCTCGCGGAGATGATCAGATCGGAGAAGATCACCACCGGCGACTTTTCTCCGTCGATGCTCGCCATGGTCCAGGAGAGACTCGAGCCGGCCGACTGTGACTCCCTGCTCCGAGTCTTCTGCGGCGGCGAAAACCTGTTGTCGTCGACCGCACACCACTTCATGGAGCACAGCGGCACAGCGGTACACAACCTGTACGGACCGACCGAAACGGCCCTTCAGGTCACCCACCATCAGTGCGGCCCGTCGAGCGAGACGAGCGCGCCGATCGGCTCGCCGGTGTGGAATTCACAGGTGTTCGTACTCGGTGCGGGGTTGGTTCCGGTTCCAGTGGGTGTCGTGGGGGAGTTGTACATCGCCGGGATTCAATTGGCCCGCGGATATCTGGGCCGGACGGGGTTGACGGCGGAGCGGTTCGTGGCGTGTCCGTTCGGGGTACCGGGTGCGCGGATGTATCGGTCGGGGGATCTGGCGCGGTGGACTGCCGAGGGTGAGCTCGAGTTCGTGGGGCGCACGGACGAGCAGGTGAAGGTGCGGGGATTCCGAGTCGAACCCGCGGAGATCGAGACGGTGCTGCTGACGCATCCCGCGGTGGCGCAGGCAGTGGTGGTGGCCCGCGCCACCGGCAATGGCACCGAGCTGATCGGGTACGTCGTTCTCGACATCGACGGTGTCGACGGCTCACGTGATTCGGCAGCCGAGGTTCGTCGTTTCGTGGCCGGGTTGTTGCCGGACTACATGATTCCGGCGGTGATCACGGTGGTGGATCAGTTGCCGTTGACAGCCCACGGGAAACTGAACCGGAAAGCCCTGCCGGAACCGAAGTTCACCGGTGGCGCGCTCCGGGGTCCGCGGTCGCCGGTCGAGGAGACTCTGGTGTCGTTGTTCGCGGACGTGCTCGACGTCCCGCAGATGGGAATCGACGACAGTTTCTTCGACCTGGGCGGGCATTCGTTGTCGGCGACGCGGTTGGTGAGCCGGATTCGGTCGGAGTTGGGTGTGGAGGTCCCGATCCGGGCGGTGTTCGAGTCCTCGACGGTCGCGGAGTTGGCGCCCAGACTCAGGGCAGGCCCGGTCCGGGTGCCACTTACCGCGAGGGTGCGGCCCGACCGGGTGCCGTTGTCGTTCGCGCAGGCCCGGTTGTGGTTCCTGCACAGGTTCGAGGGACCGTCGGCTACGTACAACCTTCCCGTGGCGGTGCGACTCACCGGCGACCTCGACACCGGGGCGGTGGCAGCCGCTGTCGCGGACGTCGTCGCCCGGCACGAAAGCCTGCGAACCGTGTTCGGTGAGGAAGACGGTGTGCCGTTCCAACGGATCCTGCCCGCTGAGCAGGTCGCGGCGGAACTGACGACTCAGGTCGTCGATGCCGACGACAGCACTGTGCTGGATGCAGTCGCGGAGGCGGCGGGCTATCGATTCGACCTGTCGACGGAAATTCCCCTGCGGGCCAGCGTTTTCCGGGTTTCAGAATTCGAGTACGTGCTGGTTCTGGTGCTGCACCACATCGCCGGGGACGGGGAATCGTTGGCACCGTTGGCCCGTGACATCGCGGTCGCGTATGCGGCCCGCGCGGAGGGCCGCGCGCCGGGATGGGTTCCGTTGCCGGTGCAGTACGCCGACTACACGCTGTGGCAGCGGGAGGTCCTGGGTGAGGAGTCGGATCCGGAGAGTGTGCTGGCGGCGCAGGTCCACTACTGGCGTAGCGAGCTGGCGGGGTTGCCGGAGTGCATCGAGCTACCCACGGACCGGCGCCGTCCGCCGGCGCCAACTTACCGCGGCGGCACGGTGGAGTTCTCAACCTCACCGGAACTGGGCTCGGAGGTAACCCAACTGGCCCGCAGCACGGGAGCAACACCATCGATGGTGCTCCAGGGGGTGCTGGCGGTGCTGCTCCGCAGACTCGGTGCAGGGAGCGATATTGCGATCGGTGGACCGATCGCGGGTCGCACCGACGACGCGTTGACCGAGTTGGTGGGGTTCTTCGTCAACACGTGGGTCCTGCGGGCGGATCTGTCGGGGAATCCGCGGTTCGAGCACGTGCTCGATCAGGTCCGCGGGAAGGCATTGGCAGCGTACGAGAATCAGGATGCGCCGTTCGAGCGGTTGGTGGAGTTGCTGAATCCGACTCGCTCGACGGCGTATCATCCGTTGTTCCAGGTGTCGTTTACTCTGCAGAACAACGCTCTTCCCGAGGTCGAGTTCCCGGGGTTGGGCTGGGAGGTGTTGCCGGCGCCGACCGGGACGTCGCGTTTCGATTTGTCGTTCAGTCTCACCCTCGACGAGCAGCAGGGTCTGGCGGGGGTCGTCGAGTACGCGTGCGATCTGTTCGACAGGGAAACCGTGGAGGGCATCGCGAGCCGGTACGTGCGCGTGCTGGAACTGATCGTCGCGGATCCGCAGGCGCGGATCGAGGGGTACGAGATCCTCGAGCCCGATGAACGCACACTGGTACTGGACAGCTGGAACGACACGCGCACACCGATACCGGAGTCGACAATTCCCGGCTTGTTCGAAGCCCGGGTAGCCGCGACTCCGGACGCGGTGGCGGTCACGTTCGGTGACCGGAATCTGACCTATCAGGAGCTGAGCAGTCGAGCACATCGGCTTGCGCACCGCCTGATCGGTGCAGGTGTCGGACCCGAAGTGCTGGTGGCGGTCGCATTGGAGCGGTCACCCGAGTTGATCGTCGCGCTATTGGCCATCCTCGCGGCTGGCGGTGCATACCTTCCCATCGACCCGACGTATCCGAGTGCACGAACCGGGACCATCCTCGCCGACGCCGCTCCGCTGTTGATCCTCAGCGACACAGTGACCGAAAAGATGTTGCCCGACAACGACATCCCCCGACTATTTCTCGATGGCCTCTCCGGCGAGGGTGGGCATTCGGAGGAGAGAAACCCCGATGACAGCGACCGCGCAACACCGCTACGACCGGACAACACCGCGTACGTGATGTACACCTCCGGGTCGACGGGTGTTCCGAAGGGTGTCGCCGTCAGCCATCGGAGTGTGGTGTCGCTGTTCGCCGGTACTGCAGGGTGGGCCGGTTTCGACGCCGGGGACGTGTGGGGGTGGTGTCATTCGGTAGCGTTCGATTTCTCGGTGTGGGAGTTGTGGGGAGCGTTGGTGCACGGGGCCCGGGTTGTGGTGGTGCCGTGGGAGATTGTGCGTTCGCCGGTCGGATTGTGGGAGGTCGTGGTTCGGGAGCGGGTGACTGTCCTCGGTCAGACGCCGTCGGCGTTCTCCGAGTTCGCCGAGGTCGAGCGTGAGGATCCCGCTCTGGGGGCGGATTCGGTGCTGCGGATGGTGGTGTTCGGCGGTGAGGTGCTGGATCCGGCCGGGTTGCAGGGATGGTATCGGGGCGAGCGCGTGAATCCTCCGATTCTGGTCAACGGATACGGGCCGACCGAGACGACGGTCTTCGCGGCAACTTTCGTGCTACCGGAGTCGGGTGAACTCGCCGACCGGGTGAGTGTGCCGATCGGGGCGCCCGTGGGAAACACGCGGGTGTACGTGCTGGGTGCGGGCCTGGTTCCAGTTCCGGTGGGTGCGGTGGGGGAGCTGTACATCGCCGGGGTGCAGTTGGCTCAGCGGTATGTGGGTCGGTCAGGGCTGACGGCGGAGGGGTTCGTGGCCTGCCCGTTCGGGGAGCCGGGTGCGCGAATGTACCGATCCGGGGATCTGGTGCGCTGGACCGCCGGCGGAGTGCTCGAGTTCCGCGGCAGAGCGGACGCGCAGGTCAAGATTCGTGGATTCCGGGTCGAACCCGCGGAGATCGAGGCCGTTCTACTGAAACATCCGGCCGTGACACAGGCGGTGGTGGTGGCCCGGGACACGACCACCGGCACCGGATTGGTCGGTTACGTGGTCTCCGACCTCGCCGACACCGGCACAGGTCTCGAGGTCCGTCGTTTCGTGGCCCGGATGCTGCCTGACTACATGGTTCCGGCGGCGGTGGTGGTGCTGGACCGGTTGCCGTTGACGGTGAACGGGAAACTGGATCGGAGGGCGTTGCCGGCACCGGAGTTCGCCGGTGGGGTGTTCCGGGCGCCGCGGTCGCCGGTGGAGGAGACGCTGGTGGCGCTCTACGCCGAGGTTCTCGGGGTTTCCCGGGTGGGGATCGACGACAGTTTCTTCGACCTGGGTGGGCATTCGTTGTCGGCGGCGCAGTTGGTGAGCCGGATTCGGTCGGTGTCGGGGGTGGAGGTCCCGATCCGGGTGATCTTCGAGTCTCCGACGATCACCGAACTCGCACCCCGCCTCGGTGAGGAAATCGAACCCGGCCTGCTCGATCCGTTCGCGGTGATCTTGCCGATCCGAAGTGAAGGGTCCGGACCGCCGCTGTGGTGCATCCATCCGGGCGGCGGACTGAGCTGGTGCTACATGGGCCTTCGCGCCCACCTCCCCGACCGGCCCATTTATGGTCTGCAAGCACGGGGCTTCGATGGAGTGACGCCGCTACCGACGTCGATCGAGACGATGGCCGCCGACTATCTCGAGCAGATCCTCACCGTTCAGGAAGACGGGCCGTTCCTTCTGCTCGGATGGTCGTTCGGTGGCCTTGTCGCCCATGCGATCGCCACGGCGCTGGAACGCCGAGGACTCGAGGTTGCACTCCTCGCGATGATGGACAGCGTGCCCGGTGCCGGGGATCTCCTCTCCGGAGAGGCGGCACCTTCGGATGAGGACATTCGACAGTCGATCCGGGCGTGGGCGCAGAGCCGTTACGGCGAGATCGTCGATTCGCCCGATACTGCGCCCATCTGGGATGCCGCACAGGCAATTTATCGGAACGACCTACGGCTGTCCGCCGGCCACGTACCGCAGATCTATCACTGCGACGTGGTGTTTCTCCGTCCGACATTGACGGATGACGGAACGATGTCGAGCGAGTCCTCGTCCGACGGGTGGCGCGTATACGTCACCGGTGACATCGTGACTCACGACGTTCACAGCACGCACGCCGATATGGATCAGCCTCGTCCCCTCGCCGAGATCGCGCAAATCATCGACCACGAACTGGCCGAACCGGGGCGGCACACACGACAACCGGACGGCTGACGACGGGACGCGGCGGCTCACCCCGCGTCGATCGGACGGGGTTTCCACCGCGAACACCCTCCCGAACAGGAACACTCACATCATGGACACTCACCGGTTCTTCGAGGTCGCGACCGAATCGTTCGAAGTGCTCGGTGTCTCGTCCATGGTTCTCGGGTTCGTGTTCGCCTTCGTCCTCGCGGTGCGCACCTGGAGGAGGACCGGCGACGGTGCTCAGGCGTTCAAGACGCTGCGGGAGTCGCTCGGCGGCGCGATCCTGCTCGGTCTGGAATTGCTCGTCGCCGCGGACATCGTCAAGACGGTCACGTCGACACCGTCGCTGACGGATGCGGCGGTCCTGGGTGTGATCGTGCTGATCCGCACCGTGCTGAGTCTGTCGATCGAGATCGAGATCGAGGGTGTCGCACCGTGGCGGAAGGCGTTCGTGACCGGACCGCAGGTGCTCGCCCACGCGGCGCGATCGTCAGCGGGGCAGGATCCGGACCCGGGCCGGTGAGCGACCGGCCCGGAATCACACCGTCTGGGAATGCCGGCGCAGCCGCGTGTTGAGCACACCGAGTGCCGCGATGACGAGGAAGAGGACGCACGTCGAGATCAGCTGGGTGCGGGCATCGGAGTCGAAGAGCATGAGCACGACGAAACCGGCGAGCATCGCGAGCGTGACGTAGCTGAGCCACGGGAACAGCCACATCCGCACGGTCAGCTTGCCCTCGCGTTCGAGCTGCGGGCGCAACCTCAGGTGCGAGACGACGATGAAGATCCAGATGACCAGAAGTGCCGACCCGACGGCGTTGAGGAGAAGTCCGAGAAGGTCGTCGGGCAGCCACCAGTTGAGCAGCACGCTGACGAAACCGAAGAACACCGACAGCAGCACCGCGTTCAGCGGCACACCCGAATTGGAGATCCGGGCAATGAACGCGGGACCGTCACCGCGCCGGGACAGCGAGTACGCCATTCGTGACGTGCCGTAGATGTTGGCGTTGAACGCCGATAGCAATGCGACCATGACCACGAGTTCCATGAACCCGGCCACATACGGAATGTGTGCCTGGTTGAGGACCGCCACGAACGGTCCGCACTTCAGGTCCGAGGAGTCCCAGGGAAGGACGAGGACCATGATCGAGATGGAGCCCAGGTAGAAGACGCTGATCCGCCAGACGACGCTGCGCACCGCCACGGCGATCGAGCGTTCCGGGTCTTCGGATTCGGCGGCTGCGATGGTCACGATCTCGATGCCGCCGAACGCGAAGGCCACCACCAGCAGTCCTGCGGCGACACCGGCGAAGCCTTCCGGCATGAAACCGCCGTGGCCGAAGAGGTTGGTGGTGCCCACCGGCTCGGTGTCCGGGAGCAGGCCGAACACGAGCAGCACGCCGATCACCAGGAACGCGATGATGACGGTGACCTTGATGGCGGCGAACCAGAACTCGAACTCACCGAAGTTGCTGACCTTCGCGAGGTTGACGGCCGCGAAGAAGATCACGAACACGAGCGCGACGACCACCCCGGGCAACCAGCCGCTGACGATGCCGGAGGCGCCGGTGATCTCGGCGCCGAGCACCATGATCAGCATGAACCAGTAGAGCCAGCGTCTACATAGATCTCATACTTCCTGCCACTGACGTGGCTGGGGTTGGAGATGTATGTTCTTCACGGCTACCCGTGACACCGTGCGGTGTTGCGGGTTTTACCGTGTCCCACACCGACGCTTGTGGCGCAGGAACAGTCTTTGTCTGGTTCACCCCCACCCGGGGTGTCGCGGCGGGAGCACTGCGACGGACACGGCGATGCCGCGGCCTGCTCGGAGTGGGGCACATCTTGTCGCGGCATCGGCGCACCGGCGCATGCTCGATCACCCGGATCTGCGGATTCCGGCCGCGCTTCCGAACGGCTTGTCCGCGTCCCAGCAATGCTCGTTTGGCCAGGTTCACGGCCGCCACATGGTCACGGTTTCCGCCAATTTTGCACTGCTCACACCATGCCCGGTGGTAACCGCCGGGACGAGCCAGTGGTTCGTTGCAGCCCGGACACAACGCCGAAGATCCGCGGGCCGGTACGGACACCACCGACACCGACACCGGCGGCGGTGTGCGTGAGAGCGTCGACGGCTTGGCGGCGGGCGGACTGCGCGGCCCGATTGTTGTTGACGCGCCCGTGCCCGCGGGTTTCGAGGGTGGTGAGGTCTTCCACCGCGATCACCGACGCCCCCGCCGCGGCAGCGAGGTCGGTAACCTGGCAGCCGAAGTGAAACGCCAGTTCCCGGTTGATCTTTGCCCGTTTGACCCCGACAGCGGTGCGGTGCGCGTCGAGGACGGCGATCTTCTCCTCCAGTTGTGCTCGGACCTCGGGGGGTGCGGTCGCGGCGAGCCGGCGCAGGCGAGCAGCCTTGCGTGCAGCAGTTGCCCCTCGGTTTGCAGGCGGGCCAGCTTGATCCCGACGCCCCGGTCGTCGTACGTGAAACCCCGATAGTCCGACACCAGCCCCTCCGGGCTGTCGGAGGTGATGGCGGCGGCACCGAGAGTGGACGGAGACCAGTCCACGCCCACCGCCGTCGTTCCCGATGTCACATCAGCGGCCGGGACCGCCTCGGTGGCGGCGCACCGCAACAGCAGACCCCGGTGGTCGAGGACGAGGGTCGGGAGATGCCACTCGCTGATCGGCCGCCGTTCCAGGTGCGGTGGGATCGCGGCGGTCAACCGGACCCGTCGCCACTGCGCGCGGCCTGTCGGGGCGGCGGCGGTGGGCAGTTTCACCGTCAACGTCATGACGGCGTCGGTGACGGTGAGGTGGGCGAGTTGTCGATCCGCTGCGGAAAGCCGAGCCATCGCCGACACCTGGGGTGGTGCCTGCACGTCGGTGATCCGCAGCCGCGCGTCTGCCGCGTGTGCCGCGCCGGCGGCGGCGCGTGCGCGCGCGGTGAGCTGCCGCACCACGCCCCGGGCGAAACCGGACGGCACGTACTCCGCAGCAGTAGTGGGTGCGGCGATCCGGCCGGTGGCCGGGTCGAACCGGGCCGACAGTGCGATGATCGCGGTGTCTCGGTATGCCAGCGCCCGCAAGGTGCCTACTGCCTGCGCGGTCACCACCCGCGTGACACGCGAGGGAACGTAGACACCGTCCGGGTAATGCGGGGTCCAGCCGAGACGCGCAGCAGCGACGTGACCGTGCATCGGCAGTGTCCGGCCGTGGCTGTCAGATCCGGCGGCCAGGACATCGAAGGTGGCCGGTTGCCACAGCCGCGACAACAGGTGCGCTTCGGCGCCCGAGATCAGGTCGAGCAGCCACCCGACACGCACGTCGAGGTCGCCCCGCCCGATCGGCGCACCGGTCGCGTCATCGACAGCCAGGTAGGGGCGGGTGGTGAACGAGAACTGCCGCAGCGCAGTGAATCCGGCATCGGCCATCAGCTAGCCCGAAGTTACGGTCAGGTGGACGAGCGAACCCCCAGTTGGGCTGGGGGTTCGTTGGTTTCGGTTGTGGTTGTTCTGGCTACCTGACGGTCAGGGGGATGGCGGTGTCGAGGAGTTCGAAGGCGCGTCGTTGGGTCGGGGTGGGGACGGCGAGGGTCGCCACGATCGGTCCGACCTCGCCGTATTGGAGGTCGTTGCGGGTCAGGGTGGCCAGGTGGGCCAGCAGGGCTTGGTA
>RRBB01000166.1:0-24175 GCA_006543605.1 Rhodococcus sp. WS4 | reverse complement strand
GCCCGCCCACCCCGGAGACTAGAATGACCAGTATCGCCACGCCCTCGCAGGACATCGAGTTCGCCACGCGCGACCGGATCTCATCGCTGCAACTCGAACGCCTGCAGTGGTCACTTCTCCACGCGTACACCAACGTTCCGCATTACCGGAAGGCGTTCGACGACGCCGGCGTGCACCCGAGTGACCTGAAGGACCTGTCCGATCTGGCGAAGTTCCCGTTCACCGCGAAGGTGGACCTGCGGGCGAACTACCCGTTCGGGATGTTCGCGGTGCCGCAGGAGAAGGTCTCGCGCATCCACGCGTCCTCCGGGACCACTGGTCGCCCGACGGTGGTCGGATACACCACGGGCGACCTGAACAACTGGGCCGACCTGGTCGCCCGGAGCCTGCGGGCCGGTGGCGTGAAGCCGTCGGACAAGGTGCACGTCGCGTACGGGTACGGCCTGTTCACCGGCGGACTCGGTGCGCACTACGGTGCGGAACGACTGGGCTGCACGGTGATCCCGATGTCCGGTGGCATGACCGACCGGCAGATCCAGCTGATCGAGGACTTCGAGCCCGACGCGATCATGGTGACCCCGTCGTACATGCTCACGATCGTCGACGCGATGATCAAGAAGGGCATCGATCCGGCGAAGACGTCGCTGCGCACCGGTGTGTTCGGGGCGGAGCCGTGGACCGAGGAGATGCGCACCGAACTCGAGAAGCAGCTGAACATGGACGCCGTGGACATCTACGGACTGTCCGAGGTGATGGGCCCCGGCGTCGCGATGGAATGCGTCGACACCAAGGACGGCCTGCACATCTGGGAAGACCACTTCTACCCGGAGATCATCGACCCGGTCACCGGGGAAGTGCTGCCCGACGGTGAGGAGGGCGAACTCGTCTTCACCTCGCTCACCAAAGAGGCCATGCCGATCATCCGGTACCGCACCCGCGACCTCACCCGGTTGCTGCCGGGAACGGCGCGGTCGGTGCGGCGGATGCAGAAGGTCACCGGGCGCACCGACGACATGATCATCCTGCGCGGGGTGAATCTGTTCCCCACCCAGATCGAGGAACTGATCCTCACCGTGCCGGGGCTGGCCCCACAGTTCCAGTGCATCCTCGACCGCCCCGGTAGGATGGACGAACTGACCGTACGAGTCGAAGCCCGTCCCGATGCGTCCGCCACCGATCATCCGCGTTCCGCCGCCGAACTCCAGAAGCTGGTCAAGAACCGCATCGGAGTGAGCGTGAAGGTGGATGTGGTGGCCCCCGGCGCACTCGAGCGTTCGATCGGCAAGGCACGGCGATTGATCGACAACCGCTCTGTGAGGTGATCGAAGGTGCGTCCTGGTGGTGAACACGCGCGTCACGACGGGCAGTTCGAGCACTGGCGGCAGGCCGTCTCCACGGCATTCGTCCCGCTCGCCGTGGTGTCCACGGCCGAGGACGGAGCGGCCAGGTTCACCGGGACCCTACGCACCACCGCGCTCGGCGGGTTGCAACTCAGCGAGGTCGGGGGACGGGCGGTGGACGTGCGTCGGACGCGGACGTCCATCAAACGGTCCGACCCCGGGCTCGTGAAGGTGGGCCTGCAACTGTCGGGCCGCGGCGTCATCGTCCAGGACGATCGAGAGGCCGTCCTCGGGCCCGGCGACTTCGCCGTCTACGACACCAGCAAACCGTACGATCTGCACTTCGCGGACGACTTCAGCATGTTCGTGCTGATGTTCCCCCGCGAACTGCTGCGCATCGCCTCACGGGAACTGGGTACCGTGTCGGCACGCCGCATCCCCGGCAGCACCGGCATGGGCGCGCTCGTGTCGCCGTTCCTGAAGAACCTCCACCACTCGGTCGTGACCGGCACGATGCCGACGACCCCCCTCGTCGAGGACGCGGTGGTCGACCTGCTCAGCGCGGCCGTGCAATCGGAGGCGCCTGCCGACGTCGCGGCACCGGGCGCGACGCTGCTGCTCCGCGTGAAATCGTTCATCGACGCGCACCTGCACGACCCGGCCCTCGACACCACCACCGTGGCGTCCCATCACCACGTGTCGACGCGGCACCTGCAGAAGATGTTCGAGGCAGACGGGCACACCGTCGCCGGCTGGATCCGGCACCGCAGGCTCGAACTGTGCCGCCGGGATCTGCGGGACGACCGATTCCGGGGCGACAGCATCGGAACCATCTGTGCCCGTCACGGTCTCGTCAACTCGTCGCACTTCTCGCGGTTGTTCAAGGACACCTACGGGGTGTCGCCGCGCGCCTTCCGCGAACAGGAATCGCTGCCGATCACGGCGTGACCGCGACCCGGAAATTCGGTCGCGCCGCGTCCCGCTCCACGTCAGACTGGAGCTGGGTATCGCGACCCGAGGAGTGGGACCGCTGGAACTGTACGAGTACGCCGGGCTCGACGCCGTCGGCCTGCGTGAGCTGATCCGGGCGGGCGAGGTGACGGCGACGGAGGTCGAATCCGTTGCGCGCGCGGCGATCGAGAAGGTCGCCGCCGACCTCGACGCACTGACCCTGCCGATGTTCGACCCGGCACTCGATCACTCACCCGACGGTCCGCTGTCCGGGGTGCCGTTCGTGATCAAGGACAGCGGCCCGTTCGCGAAAGGCGTGCCGTTCACACTCGGAAGCCGCAGTATCCGCGGTGCGGTCGCGGCAGTGGACCACGACCTGATGACCCGGTTCCGATCGGCCGGCCTGGTGACCCTCGGCCAGACCACCGCGCCGGAATTCGGGCTCAACTTCGCGACGGAACCGGTGCGGTACGGGCCGACGCGCAATCCGTGGGCACGGGACCGCGGCGTCGGCGGGTCGAGCGGTGGCTCCGCGGCGCTCGTGGCCGCGGGTGCGGTTCCGCTGGCGCACGGCAACGACGGCGCCGGGTCGCTGCGGGTGCCGGCGTCGTGCTGCGGACTCGTCGGTCTGAAGCCGAGCCGCGGCCGAATCCCGTGCGGCCCACTGGTCGGGGAGGCCGGGTTCGGGCACATCTACGAATTCGCGCTGACGCGGACCGTCCGCGACACGGCGCATCTGCTCGATGCCGTGGCCGCCCCGCCGATCGGCGAAAAGTATGCGGCGCCACCGCCTGCGGGCCGGTACGCCGATGCGATGCGTGCCGATCCGGGGCGGCTGCGGGTGGCTCTGACGACCGAACCGTGGGGCGACAGTGCGGTCGATCCGCAGGTGTCGGCGGCAGCAGTCGCGGCGGGCGCGATCCTCGAATGGATCGGCCACACCGTGACCGAAGACCGACCGCAATTCGACGCGGAGGACGTCGTCGAGGCGTCGATGCTCACTGCGGTGTCCACCGGCGCGGCAATCCTTCGTGCCCCGCGCAGGCCGGATCCCGCTCTGCTCGAGGCGGTGTCACGCACGGTGCTCCAGGAGACCCAGTCGTTCACCGCACTCGACGTCGCGGCAGCGCTCGACGCCCAGCACCGGGTGACCCGATCCATCGGGATGTTCTTCACCCACTTCGATCTGCTGGTCACCCCGACCGTCGCGTGGCTTCCGGTGCCGCACGGCACCCTCGACTACGACGACCCCCGGCACAGCGTCCGCTCGTGGCTGCGCCGCATCTTCGAATTCGGGCCGTTCACCGCACCGTTCAACCTGTCCGGCAACCCCGCAATCAACCTGCCGCTCGCGTCGAGCCGCGAGGGCCTGCCCATCGGAATCCAATTGGTCGCGGCCACCGGCAGAGAGGATCTGCTGCTGCAGGTGGCCGCGCAGTACGAGCAGGCCGCACCGTGGAAGGACCGCCAGCCGTCGATCTTCGCCGACTGACGGCATTCCGTCTGTCAGAGTGCGGATTCCAGCCACGCCGCGATCTCGAAGAGGCGCTGCTCGGCGCCGGGCCGTCCGATCAGTTGCAGTCCCAGCGGCAGGCCCGCGCTGTCGCGTCTGCCGGGGATCGTGACGACCGGTAGTCCCATGGCCTGCCACGGTCGGCTCAGGATGGGCGTCCCGGTCGCGTCGTGCCCGGGTGGAGCGGCGCCGAGCGCCGCGGGCCCGAGGATGGCTTCGTCCTCGTCCAACGCCGCGAGCAGCAGCTGTCGGGTCTCGCTGATTCCGGCGAGGGCGGCGCGGTAGTCCGCCTCGGTGGTCGCTGCCCCCGCGGCGAACAGTTCGGCGAGGGCCGCGCTAATTCTGTCGGTCTGCGCGGCCTCGGCGGCGCGTTCTCCGGCCGCCTCGTACGCCATCACCGTGTGGTGGAGTTCTGTCAGTGCCACAATCGTTGCGGCGGAGTCCAACTCGCGGCACCCGATCCCCGCCGACGCGGCGGAATCGGCGGTCGTCCTGAGCGCCGCCGTCATCTCTCGGGACACCTCGCCGAGCTCGAACCCACTCCACAGGCGAAGCCGGCGCGGAGCGGAAGGCTCGAGGACGGGCGCGCACGTGCCGTCGCGCAGAGCCGTCCACGCGAAGTGGAGATCGGACACGGTGCGCGCCAGCAGCCCCAGCGAGTCGAGACTGGGACTCAACCCGGTGATGCCGTCCGTCGGAAAATCGCCGTGGGCCGTGACGAAACCCGCGACTCCGCAGAACGATGCCGGCCTCGTCAACGACCCCGCGGTCTGGGTGCCGAACGCCAACGGCACCATTCCCGCGGCCACCGCTGCCGCCGAGCCGCTCGACGACCCACCGGGCGTGTGCTCCACGGCGCGGGGATTCCGGGTCGGGCCGGGCCTGAAATACCCGAACTCGGTGGTCACGGTCTTGCCGATCGGGAGTGCGCCGAGAGCGCGCACACGTGCCACGCACTCGGCGTCGGCGGCCGCGGGTTCCGCACTCGTCAGCTCACTACCGCATCGCGTCGGCATACCGGCGACGTCGATCAGATCCTTGACCCCGACGGGAACGCCCCAGAGCGCGCCGCGCGGGCTGCCGTCCTGGATCCGGGCGGCCGCGGACCGCACCGCGTCGGCATCGAGGTGAGCCCATGCGTGGATTTCCGGATCGAGGTCCGTGATCCGTGCGAGAGCCGCTTCCGCCACGTCGATCGGCGTTGTCCCGCCCGTCGACAGCTGTTCGACCAGGTCCCGCAGTGGACTCGGCGCCCGCAATTCCGTCTTCATCGCACCGCCACAATCTTCTCGTCGTTGGTGGGCTCGGTCTGCCCGGTGAGCGCACGGGTGCGCATCACGGAGAAGAGTCGGTCCGCGCGGTCCTTGGTCTCTCCGGAGGGCGCGGTCATCAGCGCGACGAGGACGGACACGGCCAGCGAGAGGGGCGCCACGGCGAGTGCCGGGTTGGAGAATCCGAGAACGGAGTCCGGTCCCTGCACCACCGGGCTGAGCAGGATGACGGTGACCGACAGGACCAGTCCGACCACGATGCCAGAGATGACCGCCCGTGCCGTCATGCGCTTCCAGTACATGGTGAGCAGCAGTGCCGGCAGGTTCGCGCACGCTGCGATGGACATGCCCAGTGACGCGAGGAACGCGACGTTCTGCTTCTGCGCCGCGAAGGCGATCGCGACGCCGATGACGCAGGTCGCGACGGTCGCGACCCGCGCCGCGCGGTGCTGAGCCTTCGCCGACACCGATCCGTTCCGGATCACCTGCCCGTACAGATCGTGCGCGATCGCACCCGAGGTGGCGATCACCAGGCCGGACAGTGCGGCCAGGATGGTGACGAACGCGACCGCGGCCACGAACGCCAGCAGTACTCCGCCGCCAACCGTCTCGGCGAGCTGGGCAACCGCGAGGTTACCTCCTCGGTTCTCGGATTTGATCACCTCGACACCGACCAGCTTGGCGGCGCCGTAGCCGAGCACGGGAACCAGCAGGTAGAACGCGAAGAAGATCCAGATGGCCGTGTAGGCGGACGTTCTCGCCTGTTTGGCGTCCGGAACGGTGAGGAATCGGATCATGACGTGCGGCAGGCCGAGCACGCCGAGGACCAGCCCGACGGTCTGCGACAGCTGGTCGAACGACGCTGCGCCCGACGTGCGCTGCGGCGCGACGAACGACTGCCCGAACTCCGCGAGGGCCGTGCTGAACGGGCCGAACGGGTTGAAATCGAACCGCACCAGCACGAGAACGAACAGCACCACGGCGCAGACCATGAGGAGACCGGTCTTGATGATCTGGATCCAGCTGGTGGCGAGCATCCCACCCACCAGTGTGTACGCGGTGGTGAGAGTTCCGATGATCAACACGGCCACCACGTAGTCGAGATCGAACAGCAACGACACCAGAAGCGCGGCACCGACCAACTGGGACACGAGATAGACCACGCTGATCACGACGGTGCTGACGGCCATCATCGACCGCACGTCCTTGCCGGGGAACCGGGTGGCGAGGACATCCGCCAGTGTGAAGCGGCCGAGGTTGCGCAGGGGTTCCGCAATCAGCAGCATCGCAAGGACGAACGCGACGGGCACGAACACCGCGAGATAGAAACCGTTGAAACCGGTCAGAGCGATCGCGCCGGTGACTCCGAGAAACGAGGCAGCAGAGATGAAGTCGCCGGCGATAGCGACACCGTTCTGCCTGCCGGTGAGGCTGCCGCCCGCGACGTAGTGATCGGCGGCGGACTTGTTTCGCCGCGATGCCCACGCGGTGATCATCAGGGTGACGGCGACGAGGGCTGCGAAGAGCGACGCAGAGACGAGGTTCATGGTGCGTTATCCCCTCGCCCGAGCAGTGATTCGCGAGTCGAGTTCGGCGGCCCGCGTCATGTAGTACCGGGCCACGACGATGGCGACGACGAACTGCGCGACCGCGTAGAGCCACGCCACGGTCACCCCGCTGAAGACGACGCCGTCGAGAACCGACGTGAACCCACCGAGGATCGGCAGGGGCAGGAACAGCGCGAGCACCAGGGCGCTGAGCCGAAACGTCAGGGCGGCACGGGTATCGGCGAGCACGTGCAGGTCGGAATCCGACGCGATGCGGTCGGGTGGCGACGAGGTGGCCATGTTTACTTACCTCCGGAATGGGCTGGAACGAGGGCGGGCGTCACGGTGATCGGATCGGACCATTCGTCGTAGAACAACCAGTCGGGCGACTCGACGGGCACCGACAGGCGATGGAACTTGCGTTGGAAGTAGACGAGGCTGTCGCCCTGTTCACGGGTCTGGACGCGGTCCAGTTCGACGAACATCACGGAATGCGACCCGACGGTCTTGCTGTCCGCGATCCGGCCGGCGAGAACGACATGGGCGGCGCGCAGGATCGGCACACCGTCGGCGGTGTCCTCTTCCCAGATGTCCCACTGGAAGCGGTCCGCCATCGCGACTTTCGTCGCCCCCGCGAAGTGCATGGCGAGTTCTTCGTGGTCGCCGGAGAGCACGTTGATACCGACTCGGCCGTTGGTCTGGAACACGTTGTGCATGGCGCTGTTCTGATTCACGCACACGAGCGCGGTGGGCGGGGAGTCGGTGACCGAGCAGACGGCCGTCACCGTCATTCCGCAGCGCCCGGCAGGGCCGTCGGTGGTCACGATGTTGACCGCGGCCGGCAGGTTCGCCATCGCGGCACGAAAGGTCGATTGCATGGTAGTGAGTTCGGGCATTTCAGCCTCCATGAGTCGGAACAGGAAGTCGTGTATTCGCAGTGCATCCGCCTTCCCCCGAGAAGAATATGACGCACGTCATGTGCTGGAACAGTGGCGGCGACGCTACTTTCTCGCAGTAAGTCGCCTATCCGAGTAGGGGATTTCTTCAGTTGGCTATCGCTTCCGACAGCGTCGGTGTTCACTGGACGGTGAAGCAGGCAGTCGTCTCGAGGCAGGATTCAATGGAGCAGCAGGAAACGCGCGTGTACATCGTCGACGACGATCAGGAGTTGTGCGCATCGCTTGCGTGGCTTCTCGATTCGGTCGACATCAAGGCGGAGTCCTACTTCTCGGTGCAGTCGTTCCTCGAGGGGTACCGGCGCGACATTCCGGCCTGCCTGGTTCTGGACGTCCGGATGCCGGAGGTCGGGGGCTTCCAGCTTCAGGAGGTGCTGCTGGCGGACGAATCGCCGATACCGATCATCTTCGTGTCGGCGCACGGTGACATCAAGATGTCGGTGCGGGCGCTCCAACGGGGCGCGCTGACGTTCATCGAGAAGCCCTACGATCCGCAGCACATGCTCGACGTCATCCAGGATGCGCTCCGGGTGGCGCGTCAACGGTTCGGTGAGCGGCGTACAAGAGCCGAATTGCAGGCCCGGATCGACGCGCTCACGGCGCGGGAGCGAGAAATTCTCGCGCTCGTGCTCGAAGGATTGCCGAGCAAGAACATTGCCAAGGAGTTGGGTATCAGCGTGAAGACGGTCGACGTGCATCGCACCCGGATCAAGGAGAAGACCGGAGCAGACAGCATTGCGGTTCTCGTTCGCGGCATCCTGCAGGCCGGAATTGCCGTTCCGCGATGACTTCTCGCCGTCATCGACGGTGAGACGTCCTCACGGAAGTTCGACGACGAGCCGCCCGGATCGAGCGCGCGACACACACGCCGCGATTCTGTCGCCCGCCTTCCTTTCGCTCTTGGTGAGGCAGTTGTCCCGATGGTCGGGCTCGCCCCCCAGCACATCCAGAACGCAGGTCCCGCAGATGCCCTCCCGGCACGACGTGTCGATCTCGATGTCGTTCTCTTCGAGCACCTCGGCGATGGACTTTCCGGCCGGAACCTCGAATACCTCGCCGGTGTCGAGTTCCAGCTCGAAGGCCGTGTCCTCCCCTGTCGAGACCGGGGCGGCCGCCTCGAAATGCTCGAAGTGAACCGAGTCCTCGCCGACCGCCGGTTCCGCCAACTCGCGGACCCGGGTCATGAAACCCTCGGGGCCGCAGGTGTAGACGTGCGTGGTGGCCGACGCGTCCGCCAGGATCTTCTCGAGCGCCGAGAGTTGGTCGTCCCTCGTCAGGCCGAAATGCAGGTGCACGTCCCGGTGGAATTCGGACGCCTCCAGCAACTCGACGAAGGCCGCCTGTCCTCTCGCCCGGGCGAAGTAGTGCAGGTCGAACGGTTGTCCCTGCCGATGCAACGCGAACGCCAGGCTCAGCATCGGGGTGAGGCCGATGCCCGCGGCGACGAGGATGTGACGATCGGCCTCCTCGGCCAGGGCGAGCAGAGTTCGCGGCCGGCTGATCTGCAACTCGCTGCCGAGCGTCACACGATCGTGCAGTGCGGCCGAGCCGCCGCGCGGTCCGTTCTCCCGCTTGATCGCCACGACGTAGGAGTCGGACTGGTGCGGCGGGCTGCACAGCGAGTACTGGGTGAGGACTTCGGTGGGCCCGAGAATGTCGATGTGGGCGCCGGCAGGGTACGGGTCGAACGGTGAGCCGTCCGTCCGAACGAGCCGGAAGGACTTGATGTCCGGCGCTTCCTCGACTATCTCCGCCACTGTGACCGTGAACAAACTCATGATGATCCTTCTCGTCGCGCGGACGGGTTACCGCATGTACAGGCCGCCGTTGATGTCCCAGCAGGCTCCGGTGACCGACGCGGCCGCCGGAGACGCGAGGAGGGCCACCGTCTCGGCGATGAAGTCGGGCGACCCCAGTGTGCCCACCGGGATGGTGGTGAGAATGGCCGCCAGCTTGTCCGCGGGCACGGTCTCGCGCACCACCGGGAGGTCCAGCGGTCCCGGGGACACCGCGTTGACGGTGACACCCGACGCCGCGAGTTCCCGGGCGAAGACCTTGGTCAGCGTGCCGACGCCGCCCTTCGCGGCCGCATAGTGGGCCCCGGTCGCCGTGCCGCCGTTCTGGCCGGCCAGGGAGGCGATGTTGACGATGCGCCCGTAGCCGCGCTGCGCGAAGTAACGTCCGAACACCTGGCAGCCGAGGAACGCACCGTTGAGGTTGATCTCGACGATGTCCGAGAACTCCTCCGGCGCAATGTCCATCAACGAGCCGGTCTGGGATCGGCCGGCATTGTTGACGAGCACGTCCGCCCCACCCCAGAGGTCGACGACCTGGTCGCGCAGAGACTCGAAGTCGGTCTTCTTCCGGACGTCGAGGGGCGCGGCGACGGCGCTGTTCCCGGAGGCATCCAGCTCCGCCGCGGTCTCTTTCGCTGCGGTCTCGTCGATGTCCGCGACCACCACTCGATATCTGCGGTCGTGCAGCTGACGGGCGATGGCGGCGCCGAGTCCGCGTCCGGCGCCCGTGACTACTGCGACATGATCCATGTCGAACTCCTTGTCGGCTGGGAAGAGGGAGAAGCTCAGAGAAGGTAGCCGGAGGCGTTGACCGCACCCTGCGAGTTGACGAGCCGGATGACCTTCAGGTCCAGGCGCGGCCCGGTGTCGGTGTAGCGGACGCGGTGCGTGACGTCGGCGGCGAGAGTCTGCTGTTCGTCGCGCTTGAATCCGACGAGGATCTGCGCGGACCGCAGCGTGATCGAGTCGTCGGTCCGTTCCTCGACCGTGAAGCGGGACACCGTGCGTACCGTCCGGGCTGCGGCCAGCGCGGACATGGAATAGCCGGACGTCAACCGTTCGATGCGCATGCGCCGCATCCGGGTTTCGTCGTTGACCATGTTCAGGGATCCGTCGAAGTCGTCGGTGTCCGGGTCGATGGGAATGACGTACCGGCCGCCGTCCGTCCACAGCGCGTCCCAGCTCTGGTAGTCCTTGGCGTCGAGGAGGGCCGCTTCGTGCCAGATGAGTTCGATCGCCTGCAGTACCCGGGTGTCGGCGAGTTGGGCGGTCATCAGATCAGTGCTCATCGGTCATCATCCTCTTCCACATTGCGTAGGCCTCGCGCATTCCGGTTTCGTCGGTGACGTGCGAGGTGCGGTGTCCGTCGCTGTCGAGCGCTTCCCGATTGAGACCGCGGTTCACCATGATCGGCATTCCGGGTGCGCCGCGGGATCCGCGTTGTACCCGGTCCCAGGCCTCGGAATCGTCGGGGCTGCCGAACCCGAACGGGCCCTGGAAATGTTCGTGGATGCGGAGGCGTTCCCGGTTGACGATCTCCGGTCCGCCGTCCATGCCGAGGGCGATGTGCCGGATCTCGGTCTCGTCGACCGAGATCGGGCGCAGTACCCGGAAGAACGACATCGACATCGCGACGTTGGGGAAAATGTTGAGGTTGAACCCGGCGCCGTGCATGGAGCGGACGATGCGGCGGACCTTGTCGGCGGGCATCGTCTTCGACAGTTCTTCGACGATGTGGTCGAAACGGGCCTGAATCTTCTCGGTGCCGTCGTCGTGGTCCAGGTCGACGTGCTCCGGGACCATGATCGCGACGCTGTGGCCGTTTCCGAGCGCGTGCGTCACGGCGTTGTCGTCGGTCATGAAGGAGAGCATGTCGGCGGTCTCGGCGTCCACGGAGGACATCCAGGACCGGTGCACGATCGGGAAGTGGTATCCGTCGGTGGTGTTCTCCAACTGAATCTTCCAGTTTCCGCGGAAGCGGAAGCAATGTTCGCCCTGAGTCTTGATGGGGAATCCGGCGCCCTGCTTCATGAACAGGTTCATCCACACCTTCGCGTCGCCGAGGAAGTCGTCGAGGGGTTCGACGTCGGGGTTGAAGCTGGCGAAGATCATCCCGGCGTAGGACTCCACCCGCAGGCTCTGCAGGGGCAGGTCCTTCTTGTCGAGGTCCTCGTCGTAACCGTCGGGGTAGGGGATCCCGCGGAGACGACCGTCGAGGGCGTACGACCAGCTGTGGTACGGGCAGGTGAAGCCGTTGGCCTTGCCCTTGGGCGCCTCGCACACGCTCGCCCCGCGGTGGCGGCACCGGTTCAGCAGGACGTTGAAGTTCCCCTTGCGGTCGCGGTTGACGATCACCGGTTGCCGGCCGATGGTCGCCATCTTGTAGCTACCGGACTCGGGGATCTCGCTCTCGTGGGCAACCCACACCCAGGTGCGGTAGAAGATCTTCTCCAGCTCGGCCTCGAACATGTCGGGGTCGGTGTACAGCGACCCGGCAACCCGGTCGTCGGCCGCGAGGTCCGCGAAGTGGGTGCCGGTGGCGGTGGGATCCAGTGAAGTGGTCATCACGTTCTCTCTCAATTCGATTCGAACAGTCGTGTCGGCTCGTCGAGGCGAGTCACGAACAGCTTTTCGGTCGTGAAGTGCTTGATTCGGGCGGTACCGCCCTGAATCTCACACTCGGCGGTGACACGCGCGACGAGCAGTTCGGACGATCCGTCCTCGTACGTGGACAGCTGCTGCATGATCCACCGCCCCCGCGCCGGGGTGTCGTCGACGTCGATCTGCGCACTTCCGACGAGGTGCACGTTTCTGCGGAAATGCGTGCTCGGGGGGAGATACTCGGCGAGCATCCCGATCACCGCGCGGCGGCCCACCTGCTTACCGAACTTGCCGGAGTAGTCGCTGCCGATTCCCTCCCAGACCGCTTCGTGAGTGAAGAGCGACGCGAGCTCGTCGAGCGAAAAGTTCACGGACGGAACGTCGCACAACTCCATGTAGCGGCACATCACGCGGTGAACGGCCTCACGTCTCTCGATGCGCTCGGTCAGCGCCGCCGACTGCACGACGATCACACGCCGAGGTCGACGTCTTCACGGACGGTGAGCGCACGACCGATGCGGGCCTCGATCTTCGCGTACCGCCACAGCGTGTACTCGCCCACCTGGGTGGTGCGGAAGAGGTTGCAGACGGCCTTGACCGTCTCCTGGGTGTCGACGTCGGCGAGGATGTAGCAGGTCCAGGGCCAGCCGTCCGACGGCCCGACCATATGGCTGTCGTCGTCGATGTCCCCGATCACCCGAACGCCGGGTGTGTCTGCCACCGCGTCCATCATTCCGGAGAACGCCTTCCACACCAGCCCGCCTTGGCCGGTCGGGAGGTCGAAAAAGTTCTGGTTGATGCCGATGCAGAACAACACTCGCAGTGGTGCGGTCATGGCTGTGCTCCTCGAGAGGTGAGTGGCGAATTCGGTCGATGCTCAGATGAAGCCGGGGAAGGGCGGAATGTCCATGAGTACTGCCCCGGCGCTGTCGTAGATGCCGTCCCCGAGGAATGCGTGCTGCGGTGGGACCAGGGCCTCGCGCATGTAGCGCTGCATCGCGTTGCCGTCGTAGATCGCGCCGGTGCCGGACAGCTGGAACGCGGTGTGGACGGCGGAGGCTCCCGCCTTGGCCACGTGTGTCGAGGACAGCCGGAGAAGCGCCGCAAGCCGGTCCGGGACCGGATCGCCGGCGACGACCGTGGCGTACGCCTCGTCGGTGACCTCGTAGAAGAAGGCGCGGGCCGACCGCAGCGTCGCCTCCGCCTTCGCGAGGTCGATGCGGTAGTACGCCCGATCGGCGAGCTTGGGCGCCCCGGTGATGCCCGTTCGTCCCGCACCGACCTTGATCGCATAGTCGAGGGCTGCACGTCCCACGCCGAGATTGACGACGGCGAGAACCTGAGCGGCGTAGGCGATGGAGGGATAGCGGTAGAGGGGTTCGTCGACGGTCGGGGTTCCGCCTCGGATGAAGGTCCAGTCCTCGGGCACGACGACCCCGTCGACCTTCAATTCGTGGCTCCCGGTTCCGGACAGACCGACGACGTCCCAGTTCTCGACGATCTCGACGTCCTTCGGCCACAGCAGCGCGGTGCGCGGCTTTCCGGCGGTGGAGTCGCCGCCGCGGATTCCGACACCGAGAATGTCGGCACCCTTGCAACCGCTGGCGAACTTCCACTGCCCGGTGATCTTCAGGCCGCCCGGCACCTGTTCGGCGGGCTGGACCGGGAACAATCCGCCGGCGAACACGAGGTCCGGGCTGTCCTTGTACAGCTCCGCCTGCGTGGCGAGCGGCAGCGCCGCCAGATAGACGAGGGCGGAGCCGAAGCTCGCGACCCAGCCCGAGGACGCATCCACCGCGGAGATGCGTTCGATCATCCGCAGAAACTCGCTGGGCGGCAGTGCGTCGCCACCGAACTGACGGGGCGTCGCCGCGCGATAGATGCCGATCTCTTTGAACTCGTCGATCATGTCGCGGGGCACGAACTTCTGGCGAGCGAACTCCTCCCGCCGCACAGCGACGTGTTCGAGGACGTCCTCGAACGACAACCGTGTGCTCGCAGTGGTGTCCGTCGTGTCCAGGGTCGGTGCGTTGGTCATCGAATACTCCGATCGACGCGAAGTAGAAGGGGTGTGGCGTGTTTCGTGTGACATTCACGCTATTGAGCCGGCCGGCCTCACTCAATCGGTGCTTCCCCCCGCCTGCGTGCAGAGATGTCGCCCCGGACTGAAGGAATTCCCTATCGCGTCCGGCGTCCGTTCGCTCAGTAGACTCGGATCGAGCCGAAGGAGGCTGCCGTGTCCGATCTCGCGCCGTCCGACTACGAGCGACTCGTCGAGTCCCTCCGTTACTGCGTCCTGGTCCATGATGCGGCGACGAAGGACATCCTCTGGGCGAACAGGGCCGCATCGGAATTGCTCGAGTTCACGGTCGAGGAGCTCAAACCGCTCAAGGCGCCGGACATGAGTTCACGCGCGAAGCGCTACCGGCGATCGGTGGGGCGACGATGGCTTCAGGAGGCGGTCGATCGGGGAGTCGCTGTCACCGAGTGGGCGTATCGCGCGAAGAGCGGGAGAGAGGTCCTGACCGAAGCGATCGCGGTGCGGGTCGAACTGAACACGAGGACCGTGGTGATGGTTCAGTTCCGCGACATCGAGCAGGAAGCCTCGATGCGCCGCGACCTCACCCGCACCGAGGCGGATCTCACCCGCACCGAGGCACGGCTGGCGGCCTTTCTGCGGAACATGGCCGAGGGAATTCTGGTGCTCGACGACGACAGCCGGATCACGTATGCGAGCGAGGCGGCGTCGTCGCTCCTCGAGGTCCCGGTGGCATCGCTTGTGGGCGAGCGTTTCACGGAGTTCTGCCGGGCCGGACAATCGCGGGAGAGTGTGCGACGCGCCCTCGAGCTGACGACCGCGGACGGCGGCTCGCAAGGCCTGCGCTACGAAGTCGAACTGCCGTCCGCACAACGTCGTTGGCATGCGGGTAGCTGCCAGCACATCGCCATCGAGAACGACCTGAGCGGCCACCTGCTGCTCTTTCACGACGTGACCGAACATGTCCACACCGAACAAGAGCACGAACGGGATGCGCAGTACCTCAACTACCTTGCCCGCTACAACGCGATGGGCGACATGGCGATGGCGATCGCTCACGAGCTCGCCCAGCCACTCGCGGCCGCCACCAACTTCATCGCGGGAACTCAGAGCCGCCTCGACGACGGTGAGAGCCGCCGCGACGAGGTGAGTTGGGGGCTCCGGGAAGCGCGCAAGCAACTCGACCGGGCCAATCAGATCGTGCGGAGCCTCCGCGAATACGTGACGCAACTCGAGGAGTCGCAGCAGATCGTCGATCTGAACGACATCGTCGACGAATGCGCGTACATCATCGATATTCGAGCGCGGCAGAAGGGGGTTCGCGTCGAGTATCTCCGTGCGAACGCGGACGTGTCCGTGGTGTGCGAGCGCGTGCTCACCGGGCAGGTCGTCCTGAACCTGTGCTTCAACGCGATCGACGAAATGGCCGAATGGCCGCCGGCCGAGCGTGTCGTGACGGTCCGCACCGAGGCCACCGAATCGGAGGGCGTCGTCAGCGTCGAGGACCACGGCAAGGGCCTCTCCCACATCCCGGACGGGCGAATCTTCGACGGGGCGTTCACGTCGAAGTCCACGGGACACGGAATCGGGCTGGCGCTGAGCCATCGCATCATCACCCGGCAGGGCGGCACGCTCGGTGCGCGGGAGAACGATCCGCACGGGGCCGTCTTCACGTTCACGTTGCCGGCCGGCACGAACCACTGACCGGGTGACCCCCACGCAGGTAAAGGTTTCTCGGCTTCCGCCGGGCTCGAACCGCTTCTAGCGTAGGGCGAAAGATCGCCGCGGCCCCGGAGGTATCTCGTGGACTATTCACATCATCATCGGACATTCCTGACCTGTTACGCCGACACGCACCGGTACGGGTGGCACCACGTCGACCTCTTCGTGCACGACGAGGACGGCAACGAGGTGAACTGGGTCCATTGGCAGACCCGCGAAGACGGACCGGACGGCGCCGACGCGGCCACTGCCCGTGTGGAGCCGAACCTGCGGCGGACCACCGACTGGCAACGCGGAATCAGCGCCGACGGCAGTGAATACTGGATCGCCGAGGCGGCGTGGGCTCAGTGAACCGGTGGATCGGATAGAACACCGAAAGCCGGTCCGCCGAGAAGAGGCGGACCGGCTGTTCGGATACCGGTGAAGACGGCTTACCGGACGCTCTCGAGCACGCGCTGGAACACGACCTTCCCGCCCAGCACCGTGGTGACGACCTGCATTCCCGGGATGTCGTGCGGGTCGGCGGTCTCGAGGTCGCCGTCGAGGATGCACAGGTCGGCCACCTTGCCGGGTTCGAGGGATCCCTTCCAGTCCTCGGCGAAGTCCTGCCAGGCCGCGTTGACGGTGTAGGTGCGGACGGCGTCCGCGAGTCCGATGCACTGATCGGGTCCGCTGACCACGCCGCTGGCCTTGCTCTCGCGCAGGACCATCGTCGAGATGCCCTGCCGCCAATCGGGCGGGGTGACAGGCGCATCTGAACTGCTCATCAGGTGGACCCCGGATTCGACGGCGCTGCGGTACGGCCATTCGTAGGCGGCGCGTTCGGCCCCGACCACCCCGACCTCGAGGTCGGCGATCGTCCACTTGATCGTCGGGTTCATGTTGACGCCGATACCGTTCTCGGCGAGACGCTTCAGGGTGGCTTCGCTGATGAAGTCGCCGTGAATGAGGTAGTGCCGGGCGTCCTCGCGTGGGTGCGCATTCTGTGCGGCGATGATCGCGTCCGCGACGGTGTCGATGGCGCGGTCGCCGGTGACGTGCACACCGATCTGGTGGCCGGCCTCGTGGCCGATGCGGATCATCTCGGTCACCTCGTACACCTGACGTTCGTCGGTGTCGCCGCCGACGCAGAGCGAACCGCAGCCGCCGCCGACGTACTCCTCGTGCATCCACGCGGTCTTGCTGGGCGGAATGCCGTCGGCGAACACCTTCACCCCGAGCACCCGGAACATCCGCGGATCGGTGGTCCCCGGAACGTCGATCCCCACGAGGTTCTGCCCGAAATCCGCGGCAGAACCTGACATTCCGGTGGGCAGGAGGAGCAGGTTGACGCGGGCACCCAGTTCTCCGCGGCGGGCCAGGTCTGCGTACACCTCGAGGCCCTCCGCCCCCATCGCGCCACCGGCGAGGGCTTCGCCGCCGGGACCGATCGCAGGATCGGTGAAGCTGGTGATGCCCTCGCTCTGCAGGATCGAGATCGCGGAGCGGAGGGCCTCCTCGCGGCGCTCCCGGGTGAGGGCGGGAAGTACTCGCTGTACGAGGGCCTGCGCACCCTCCATGACGATGCCGGTGAGCAGTCCGTCCTTACCGACCGGCATGAGGCTGCCTGGCGGCAGCGGGGTCGTCTCGTCGACCCCGGCGAGCGCGAGCGCCGCGCTGTTCACCCACGACGTGTGCCGGGAGAAGTCCTGCAGGAACACCGGGTTGTTCGGGGACACCTCGTCGAGGTCCCAGCGGGTCGGGGTCCGTCCGGATTCGGCGAGGCACTCGTCGAGATAGCCGTCGTCCCATCCGGTTCCGATGATCCACTCGCCGTCCTCGGCCGCTGCCGCGGCCTCACGCACGAGTTCGCGGACGTCGGCGATCGACCGGACCGTCGGGAACGAGACGTCGAGCGACAGCGGCGGCGTGTCCAGACCGTACGCGATGGCGTGCAGGTGTGAATCGTTGATTCCGGGGAGGACGGTCTTCCCGCCCAGGTCGGTGACCACGGTGTCCGGCCCGATCAACGCCTCGATCTCGGTGTCACTGCCCACCGCTTGGACGAGTCCGTCACGCACCGCCAGGGCGGAGGCGATCGTGAAGTTCTCGTCGACGGTGAAGACCTTGCCGTGGGTGTAGACGGCATCGGCGTAACTCATCGGTTCCTCCAGGTTGCTGTCGGGGAGAGCGGTCAGACGGCCATCGGGGCCATACCGAGGATCATCAGTGCGGATCCCGCCGCCGCGGTCCTGACGCCGGACCGGCGTTCGCGGGGTGGGGTGGATCGAAAGAGGTGCAGTGCCACCAGGGCCCAGCACACGAGGACGACCACGGGCAGCCAGCCCGTCGAGATTCCGGCGCCGCCGTGATGGTGGCCAGGCGGCACCGAGGCCGACGCCACCGGCATCGGTGCTGCCGTCGGAGCGAGCAGTAACAGCACTCCCATGGCCGTGAGGTCCACCGCACAGGGGACGGCGGTCCGGCGGTGCATCGTTTCGCCGGTGACGAACAGGGCGAGGGCGATGAGGACACAACCCTCGATCAGATGGATCCACGCCGGCGCACCGGGAATCATCATGGCCACCATGGACACCGCCATCGCGCCGTGCGCGATCCGGACCCTGCAGTCCGTGCCGTGCGCCCGCCACATCGGCATGACGGCGCCGACTGCTCCGACCAACATCGCCGCGTGCACGGCCGGGATCTCGAACATCGTCGGACTCAGATCGTGGGTGTGAGTTCGCGACGCTGCTCGACGTCCGCCCGGCTCTGTTGAGT
The DNA here is from genome assembly GCA_006543605.1 of Rhodococcus sp. WS4. GTDB lineage: Bacteria > Actinomycetota > Actinomycetes > Mycobacteriales > Mycobacteriaceae > Rhodococcus_F. The sequence goes on along the minus strand of RRBB01000166.1, from coordinate 5,680 downwards.
AAATCGGGCTACGACCAATCCGGCGACGAAGAACAGTGCGATGACGGCCAGCAGGATGTCGGCGAGCAGTGCCGACCCGCCGATCAGTGTGGTGAAGTTGTCGAGCACCAATCCGGTGACCGCGACCAGACCCACGCAGCCCAGGACGGGAGCGATGCGGGTGTGCCAGATCCGGGTGTCCAGCCGGGTGCGGGCGAAGAACGCGATGATCGCGACGCTGGTGAGGACCATCAGCACCAGGATGCTGACGGTGGCCAGACCCGCCATCCAGGTGAACAGTTCCAGCACCGGGTCCGCGCCGACGAGGGCGAACACTCCCACGACCACCGTCGCGGAGATCGTCTGGGCGATCGAGCCGATGTGCGGGGAACCGTGCTTGGCGTGGGTGCGCGACAGTGCCCGCGGGGCGGCGCCCTTGCGGGCCAGGGCGAACACGTACCGGGAGATGGCGTTGTGGAAGGCCAGGAGCGCGGCGAACAGGCTCGTGACCAGCATGATCGCCATCACGTCGGCGGCGGGACCGCCCAGGAAGTGCGCGGCTGCGGCGAACGTCAGCCCGGCCGGGTCGTCGGCGGCGGCCGCGGCCACGTTGTCGCTGCCGAACGCGAGCACCACGGCCCAGCTCGCCAGTGCGTAGACCAGTCCGATGACGATGACGGCCGCGTACGTGGCGATGGGAATGGTGCGGCGCGGGTTGCGCGCCTCCTCGCCGTAGATCGCGGTGGCCTCGAATCCGATGAACGACGCGATCGCGAACATCAATGCGACACCGGGGGATCCACTGAAGAACGACGTCGGGGTGAACGACGCGAAGTCGATACCCGCGGCCCCGCCCCGCATCAGCACGCCGAACGACAACGCGAGGATGATGCCGATTTCGAGGACGAGGAGAACCCCGAGAACCTTGGCGCCCAGGTCGATGCTGCGGTAGCCGAGCACGGCCACGAGGGCGATGAGAACCAGCGCCCACATCCACCACGGCAGGTCGGGTCCGCCGTACTGGACGACCAGGCCCTGGATGGTGGCGGCGGCCAGCCCGTAGACGGCGGCCTGGATTGCGGTGTAGGTCAGCAGAGCGAGGCCGGCGGCACCGAGCCCGCAGGATTCGCCCAGGCCCTTGGCGACGTAGGCGTAGAAGGCGCCGGTGTCGACCATGTGGCTGCTCATCGCCGCGTACCCGACGCTGAAGACGAGCAGGACGAGCGCCGCGATGAGATAGGCGGTCGGGGCGCCCGCGCCGTTGCCGATCGCGATCATGACGGGCAGCGCGCCGCCGATCGCGGTCAGCGGTGCGGCGGCAGCGATGACGAGGAAGACGATCCCGACGACGCCGATGGATCCGCGTAACTTGCCGGCACTGCCGGTCGTGGTGGTGGCGTCAGACATCGGATCCTCCGTCGGAGTGGCAGCTGCTGCCCCCGGTCGAGCAGTGCTTCGACGCGGTGCGGGGGACGTCGAGGGCGGGGTTGCGGTCGAAGAAGCCGTTGGGCTTCAACGTGAATCCGGTGTAGTCGACGGGCATGATCGGCCAGTCCTCCGGGCGCGGGAAGTGGGTGAGCCCGAACGTGTGCCACACGACGACGTCCTCGTTCTCGAGTTCGCGGTCGCCGGCGACGAAGCTCGGCAGTCCGGCGCCGCCCGCGTGCTGGTTCACGAAATCGCCTGCCGCGTAGCGCTCCTTCTCGTCGAACTGGGTGACCCACAGGTGCTTGGTGGCGAACGTCGCCCGCGCTGCGATCGACGAGTCGTCGTCGGCCAGCAGGATCGGCTGGCCCTCCGGGTGGAGTGCGTACGCCACCGGCTTGCCCAGCCGGTTCAGCTTGTTCGGGTTGCTGATGTGCCACACGCGTCCGACGCTGTTGTCCGCGAGGCGCTGCGCCTCCGACTCCTTCGTCAGCGGGGTGCGCTCGAGGGTGAAGGCGTTCCCGTGCAGGTTGCCGGGACCCATCTTCACCCGCTTGGTCTGCACCTCCTCGACGGAGTTGTGGTCGCCGTCGATCATCATGTCGAGGCGGGCGCTGAACAGGTGCTGGTGGTACGGGGCGCCGAGGCCGGGGGCGATCTCCGAGGCGTACGGGTAGTCGCCGCCCGGGTGACCCGACGTGAAGACGACGCCGGTGGCCTTGACCTCGAACTCGATGGTGCCGTCGAGGTACAGGTACCAGAAGAAGCCGTAGTCGTAGTTGCCGATCGTGGTGAAGAAGGAGATGACGAGACGGCGCTGGCGGCGGGTCTCGGCGGAGCCGGCCCACAGGTCGGTGTGCTTCCACAGCACACCGAAGTCCTCCTCGTGCATGCAGACTGCGTTCTTCAGCGTCTTGGGGCTGCCGAACTCGTCGGCGATGACGGCGTCGAAGTAGGTGATGTCACCGACGCAGTCGCAACCGAGTTCGAGGGCGTTGGCGTAGCGGCCCACCATGTATTCGCCGGTGTCGAAGTAGTTCTGCCACGACCGCACCGGGGACGGGTCGCCGTAGGGCACCACCATCTCGGCGATGGACGCGCGGTGGATGATCGGGCGGACCCGGTCGCCGTCGGCGAATCCGAGCTGATGGAGGACGAGGCCTTCGCGGGCGTCGAAACCGACGCGGAACGACCACTTTTCCCAGTCGACGCGGTTGCCGTCGACGACGAAGCTGGGGCCCTCGGGCTGGGTGATCTCGATGGGCTTCTGCGTGGTGCGCAGCGGGCCGGTGACGGCGAGGTCGTCGAAGTTGCCCGACTCCTCGGGAATCGGGACGGCGCCGAGGTCCAGAACGTCGGTGACGGTCCGGTTCATGACGTCGACGAATCCGACGAGCCCGTCGATCGGGTGAGCCCAGGCGTGGTCCTTCGGGTGGTCCTGGCGGAACGCGAGGCCCCGCAGGATCCGCTTGCCCTCTTCGCCCTCGTAATCGAAGACGCCGGCCGAGAGGGGAGCGACCCGGACGTCGGCGACGTCGAGGCCGCGGGCGGCGAGCGCGGCCAGCCAACGGTCGTCGCCGGACAGCACCTGCTCGACGAGTTCGAACTCCTCGTCCAGGACCGGCATCTGACCGTCACGGGCGGCGTCGAGCACCACCGAGCTGATCACCGACCGCTGCGTCACGGACACCACGACGTCCACCGCGTTCGGCGACGAGATGTCGTGCAGCAGAACGCGGAATCGGCGATCGGTCTCGGGTGCCTCGGCCGTGTACAGCGTGGACTTGTCCGGTTCCTCGAGGCCGACGTAGACGAATCGCGTCTGCTCGGTCAGCGCGTCGGCGGCCTCGAGGATTTCGCGGAGGGATGCGATCTCTTCGACGGTCGGCAGCGACAGCGGATGGTCGATACGCGCGGGGGAAAGGGTGGGCATGTCGCGATCCTTTGGTTCTACGGGTGTTGAATAAAAAGCTTAGTGACGTACGTTACAGCCGAGGTGCCCTCGTGTAAACAGTGAGTTTCCGCCCTGAACATACTGACCGTTCGGTCAAAAATGGAGTTCTATCGGATTCCGGGACAACGAGTTTGGTGGAGCCGCCGACGGTTCAGAGTGAGGCGACGAACTGCTCGAGCATCTCCAACTGGCGCGCCGCCGACGTCTCGCCCGGCGTGAGGACACCGAGAATCTGCATGCCCATCATCATGTTCAGGAGTTGCTCCACCACGATGCTGACGTCGATGTCGCCGACGGTGCCCTCCGCGCGCGCCTGCTCCAGGAAGACGGCCATCTGCTCACGCCAGTTGTCCATCGTCCGGCGGTTGGTGGCGGCCATCTGCTCGTCGTACATGGCCCGAGGCCACAGCGACGCGGCGATCCGGGCTTCGAGGAGTTGCTCCTCGTTGATCGGCATCACTTCGCGGCAGAGGATGCGCAGGGCGTCCAGCCCGGTCGCGTCGCCGAGCGCCTCCGAGATCCGGCGATCGGTGGCCTCGGAGATGTGCTCGTACGACGTCCGGAGGATTTCGTCCTTGCCGGCGAAATAGTGGCTCAGGGCGCCGTTGGTGTACCCGGCCTCCGTCGCGATGTCGCGCATGTTGGCCGCGTCGATACCGCGGGCGGCGATCAACCGCCAGGCAGCGGCGGTGATGCTTCGCCGACGCTCGTCGTGATCCACGAGCTTAGGCACGACGCGTACCTGCCCCACCAGCGATCATGCGACCACGGTATCAATGAACCCCGCCGAGATTGAGAACGACCACTCCCGAGACGACGAGACCCAGGCCGAATACCTTCGCCGCGGCATCGGGACAGGGAACCATGCCGGGAGCGGAGAGCCGTGCATCGCCCCACCGCTCCCGACTGTGCCGATCTACGAGTACATGATGACTCCGCGCACGTTCTCGGCCCTCCGCATGGCCTCGTAACCGTCGTTGATCTCATCGAGTGTGTATGTCCTCGTGATCATCTCGTTCAGCTTCAGCTGGCCCTCCATGTACAGGCGGAGCAGATGAGGGATGTCGAACCGGATGTTCGCGTTGCCGAACCACGCGCCCTTGAGAGTCTTGCGCATCGCCGTCAGATCGAACAGGTTCAGGTCGACGTCGTTCTGCGTGACGTCGCCGACCGACACGTGGACGCAGGTGCCGCCCTTGGCTACCAGGCTCATCGCCGGCGCGATGATGCGGCCACTCGCGTTCGCGACGGTGATGAGCACCTTGTCGGCGAGTTGGCCCCACGTCAGATCCTGGAGGAGCGGCAGCGCCTCGTCGATGCTCGCCGCCGTATGGGTCGCGCCGAAGATCTTGGCCTGCTCCCGCTTGAACTCCGACGGGTCTACGACCACGACGTGCCGGGCCCCGGCGAGCGCGGCGCCCTGAACCGCCCCGCACCCGACGCCGCCCATACCGATCACCACGACGGTCTCACCGGCCTGAACGCCGGCGGCATACACCGACGACCCCCAGCCGGTCGTCACACCGCAGCCGACCAGGGCGGCCTTGTCGAGCGGAATGTCCTTGGTGATCTTGACGCACGACGCCTCGTTGACCACCGTGTACGGCGAGAACGTCCCGATCAGGCACTGGATCGCGGCGTCCTTCCCGCGCACGTGATGCCGCGCCGTACCGTCCGAGATCTGCCAGCCTTCGAGCAGGTGGGCGCCCAGATCGCAGATGCTGGACTGCCCCGTCGCGCACTGCCGGCACCGGCCACACGCCGGGATGAATCCGAGAGCGACGTGATCGCCCTTCTCGACGCTGGTGACACCCGGTCCGACCTCGAGTACGACTCCGGCGCCCTCGTGGCCGCCGATGAACGGGTAGTACTCGAGCGGCAAGCTGCCGTCCCGGACGTGCTCATCCGAATGACACATCCCCGACGCCGCCAACTGCAGCAGCACCTCTCCGTGCTTCGGTGGGTCGAGTTCCAGTTCTTCGATCTGCCAGGGCTGTCCGGGCTCCCACAACACTGCGGCCTGAGTCTTCATCGCTTCTGCTCCTGTCCGGTGACGTCGATGCTGGGGCGCTCAAAGGACGATCGTGACGACCTTCTCCTCGGTGTTGGCTTCGATTCCGGCCCAGCCGAGTTCGCGGCCGGTGCCGCTGGTCTTCATGCCGCCCCAGGGCAGGGCGGGGTCGATGGGAGCCCACCCGTTCACCCCGACCGCTCCGGCACGGACCTTGCCGGCGAGGGTGTGGGCGTGCGACACGTCGCGCGTCCAGATGGTCGCGGCCAGGCCGTAGTCGGTGGCGTTGGCGATCGCGATCGCCTCGTCGG
>RRBB01000165.1:0-24196 GCA_006543605.1 Rhodococcus sp. WS4 | reverse complement strand
CGGTCGCCCTCAACATGATCCGACTCGACGCCTGGTGGACCGACCACCCCCTCGACCGCACCCGCACCAGCCACCTGACCCGCCTCGATCTGGCCCTCGCCGCGTAACCGAATTAGGCAACAGGGTCGGTGGCGTCTACAAACGCGGATTGAATCGAGCTCTGCGTGATGCGGGGCTCGGCGAGATCCGGCGACAACTGACGTACAAGACCGAGTGGACCGGCACCGGACTGCACGTGGCGGATCGTTGGTATCCGTCGAGTAAGACCTGCTCGAACTGTCAGGTAGTGAAAGCCAAACTGCCTCTGAATGTTCGGGTGTTCACCTGCGATGCGTGCGGATTCCGCGCTGATCGTGATCACAATGCTGCTCTCAACCTCGCTGCACTCGCAGCGGTTGTTGAGGGTGGTGCGTCTTCGGCGAGTTGCGGACGAGACGTAAAAGACGCCCGACAGAAACCAACCATAAGACCCGCCACTCGGTGGGCTGACGGTATCGCTGCGGGAACACCACCTGGTGGTGAACGTGACCGGGGTAACCCGGATACTCATGCAGACTGCACTAAAACGACACTCAGCATGAACGGCGGTAGACGGTCGTGAGACGACACATGTTTCGGGGGAAATTGCGCACAGCGGCCGTCGCGGCCGTGACCGTGGTGTCCCTCGGTCTCGGCGGCGCGGTTGCGACCGCCGATCCGATCATCGACACCGGCCGGGCGCTTGATTCCGCGGCGGCGCCCAACGGTTCGAAGATCGATCACGTCACCGTGATCGATCCGAGACATCTGACGCTGCACGTCTTCTCGGCGTCGATGCAGCGGGTCGTGCCGGTGGACGTCCAGCGCCCCGCAGACACGAGTGTGCCGAGGCCGACGCTGTACTTCCTCGACGGTCAGGTCCGGAGGGAGAAGACCGACGTCGAAGAGTTCCTCGCAGGTCAGAACGTGAATGTCGTGAGCCCTTCGGGCGTCGAGAACGCGTATTGGACGGACTGGAAGAGCCCCGACCCCGTGATGGGGGTGAACAAGTGGAAGACCTTTATGACTCAGGAACTTCCGCCGGTGGTCGACGCTGCCCTCGGCACCAACGGGGTCAACGCGCTGGCCGGCATGTCACGGGTGGGCACGGCGGCTCTGCAGTTGGCGATCGCCGCTCCCGGCCTGTTCCGCGGCGTGGCGGCCTACAGTGGTTGCGCCCTGACCAGTGATCCGCTCGGTCAGCTCTTCATCAAGATCACCATGGACAATTACGGGTACGGCAGTCCGGTCAACATGTACGGCGAGTCGGACGATCCGGCGTGGGCGGCGAACGACCCCTACGTCAACGCCGGCAAACTGCAGGGAACGGAACTGTTCCTCTCCAACGGCAACGGTCTTCCGGGACGCTACGAAACCCTGGACGGTCCCGGGATCGACGGGAATGTCGCGCAGCTCGCGCGTCAGATCTACGCGGGTGGACCCATCGCGGCGGTGACCAACTACTGCACCCATCGATTCACGGATCGCCTGGGAGAGCTTGAAATACCTGCAACAGTGAGTTTCCGTAACTCGGGCACACACTCGTGGGGGTACTGGCAGGACGACCTTCACGATTCGTGGCCGGTGCTGGCTCGGGCGCTGGGAGTGTGAGCGGAGTACCTCCCGTATCTCCCGACGGCGACGTCACCGACGACCTCGAGATCACGCGGTCGCTCGTCGTCCCGGCCGCGGAGTTGCAGTGGCGGTTCTCCCGCTCCGGCGGTCCCGGCGGGCAGGGTGTCAACACCACGGACTCGCGCGTGGAGCTGCGGGTGAACCTGTGGACGCTGTCGACTCTGTCGCCCGCTCGACTCGAACGCATGCAGCTGCAGCTGGGGCACAGACTGGTCGACGGGGTGGTCACCGTGACGGCGTCCGAAACCCGTTCGCAACTACGTAATCGGCGCGCCGCGCGGGCACGGATGGCGGCGCTGCTGCGCGCAGCCGTTCTGGCCGAACCCCGCACCCGTCGTCCGACCAAGGCGACCAAGGGGTCGCACCGACGAAGACTCGAGGCCAAGAAGCAACGCGGCCAGACCAAGAACCTGCGGAGGAGGCCGGACGTGTAAGGGGGTTTACGCACCGGGAAATGGGGAATGTCCCGGATGTGTCCACTCCTCGTGTGTCGGAAGATGAGTACGGAAGCGCCGTGACGGGTCACCGGGTGCGGCGAGGTCGGGGGAACGAGGGCGACATGAGTGTGCTTGACGAGGAACTGCATTCGGCGGCGGCGGCCGCGGCGGCGGGGGACCGCGAGGCAGTCGAGCGAGTGATGACGACGCTGTGGCCGCAGGTGGTGCGTTATTGCCGGACGCGCGTGGGGAATTCCCTGCAGGCCACACGGCCGGCCGACGAGGTCGCGCACGAGGCCCTGCTCGCGGTGGCGCGAAAGCTTCCGTCCCTCGCGCGCAGTGATCATCCCGTGCGGGAGGTGTACCGCGTGGTGAGCAGGACCGTCGCGGACGCGTACCCCGGCGGGGCCGGAAGTTCCGACGTCCCGCCGGAAGTCGCGCGGTTGCTGCACCGTCTCGACCCCACCGCCCGAGAGATCGTCCTGCTGCGGGTCATCGACGGGCTGTCCGTTCACGACACCGCGGGCGTGCTCGGACTGCCGGTGGGCCGAGTCCTCGTCGTGCAGCACGAGGCCTTGCGGACGCTACGGCCGACGGCGGCCTGATCGGACGTCAGCGCCGACCGGAGAGCACGCAGAACTCGTTGCCCTCGGGATCGGCGAGCACCACCCAACTCTGCTCGCCCTGACCGACATCCGCGTGCCGGGCGCCGAGCGCGAGAAGCCGCTGGACCTCGGCTTCCTGATTCTCGGGGCGGAAATCGAGGTGGAGGCGGTTCTGAATCTGTTTCGGATCCGGCACCGCCACGAACAGAATTTCCGGGTGGCTGTCGGCGTCGGGCCGGATGTGGACGTCGCCGTCGGAGTCGGTCACGGCGGCCCAGCCCAGGGCGTAGGCCCACCACCGCCCCAGGGACGTCGGATCGACGGCGTTGACCACCACGGCTTCCCACTGCAGTCCCATGTGTCGACGTTACTGGGGCCGGGGGACCGCCGTCAGGGATTCACTGGAGCGTCGGATCGATCGGTTCGACGCCGAGGCGCTCGGAGTACTGCTCGTTGAGTTCGCGCCAGCCGTAGTTCATCGCGTCGGCGCCGACGATCGGTCCGATGGGGTTGCCGTCGAGCAGGGCCTCGGCGACGTCGAGGCACATGTGCCACCCGGCGGCCGTCATCGCCGCGGTGCGCTGGTCGTCGAGCGTGTGACGCAACGTCAACCGGGTGCCCGCGTCGGTTGCCTCGATGGTCCACAGCAGGACGTCGTCGCCCCATGCGTGTTCGAGGACGCGGGGTGCGTCGGCCCGGGTAACGGTGCCATCGAGTTCGATGCGGTCCTGACCGTCGACCATGATCAGGTTGGCGGGTCCGACGGATCCGAGGTCGCGGTCGGCGGTGTAGGGCGCCCACTGTGGAAGTTCGCCGGGATCGGTGAGCGCCGTCCACAACGCCGGGGCGGAGTGGGTGAAGTCGCGGACGAAGGTCAGCGCCCACCGGGTGCCGTCGCGGCTCGCCTCGACGTGCCGGAGTGGTCCGGGTCGGTAGTCGCGTCGCGCGTCGGGCTCGGTCATGTCAGTTCTCCTTCGAATCGAGGTGCCGCTCGAGAGCGTCGAGGTGGTGGGTCCACAGCCGGCGGTACGGCTGCAGCCACGCGTCGAACTCGTCGAACGGCTCACGGTGCAGGCTGTAGATGCGCTGCTGGGCCGCGGTGCGGCAGGTGACGAAACCGGCCTGTCGCAGTACCCGCAGGTGTTTCGACACGGTCGGCTGAGGCAGGGCGAGCTGGTCGACGAGTTCGCCGACGCTGGCGTGACCGTTTCGCAGCCGTTCGAGGATCCTGCGCCGCTGCGGTTCGGCGACCACGGTGAACACATCGGGTGCCATGCTCCGAGTATGCGCTCACGCGTATATACGCGTCAAGGAATATGACCGTAGAGAAAGCTGCAAATGTGAACGCGAGTCACACATAACCATTGACCTGCGTCACACCCGGGTTTACGTTTTACCTATCAACGGCAATGAGATGAAATCGCTCTCGACGAAGGGACCAGCGATGTCTCAGCGTTCACACACGATCGACCGCGAGGAAGTCGCCGGCCGGCTGGTCGCGGGATCCGTCAAGCGGTCGTACGCGCCCGTCGTCGACATCGACTGGGACGCGCCGCTCGAGGACGGAAAGTACTTTCTGCCGCCACGGGTCCTGTCTCTGTGGGGAACCGAGATGTGGGACCGGATGAGCGAGGAGCAGCGCATCGAGCTGTCCCGGCAGGAATCGGCGAACATTCTCAGCGTCGGAATCTGGTTCGAGAACATTCTCAACCAGGCGCTCCTGCGCGCATTGCTCCACAACGACCCGAGCTCACTCCACGCGCGGTACATGCTCACCGAGATGGGCGACGAATGCCGGCACATGACGATGTTCGGGCGGGCCATCGAGCAGATGGGCGCCAAGCCGTTCCAGCTCCGGTGGTATCAGGCCGTCGTGGTCAATTTGCTGCCCAAGACATTTCGCGGAACCATGCTCTGGGTTGCGGCTCTGATCGGGGAGGAGATCTTCGACGCCACGCAGCGGCGCGTCCTCGAGGACCCGCAGTTGCAGCCGATGATCTCCCGGCTGATGCGGATCCACGTCACCGAGGAGTCCCGGCACATCCGATTCGCCCGGGAAGGGGTGCGCAGACGCGTCGCGGAAGGCCACCGGATCGACCGGCTGTGGGTCGGGACGCTGCAGGGCGTCGGCGGACCGCTGTTCCAGCGGCTGTTCACCAACCCTGCCATGTACGAGCGGGCCGGACTCGACCCGAAGGAAGCGCGTCGACAGGCGCTGGCAAACCCCAATTTTCGCGAGAATCAGCGACGCGGATTCGAGTCGCTGGCCGCGTTCCTCGAGGAGAACGGGCTGATGCGAGCCACCTCCCGCGCGCTGTGGCGGCGCGGGGGATTCCTGTGAGCCCCGGGACCTCCGAGCCGGACGTCCTCGTCGTCGGTACCGGTTTCGCCGGGTTGTGCATGGCGATCAAGCTGAAAGAGGCGGGGGAGGAGAACTTCGTCGTCCTCGAGAAAGCCGACCGGGTGGGCGGGACGTGGCGGGAGAACACGTATCCGGGGTGCGGGTGCGACGTGATGTCGCTGATGTACTCGTTCTCGTTCGCGCCCAACCGGAACTGGACCCGGATGTACGCGCGACAGCCGGAGATTCTCGAGTACATCGAGAGGGTGGTCCGCGACTACGACCTGACACCACACATCCGGTTCCGCTCCGAGGTGATCTCCTACGATTTCGACGAGACCACCGACCGGTGGCGGGTGCAGACCGGGTCGGGTGCCGTCTATCACCCTCGCATCGTCGTTGCGGGCCCTGGGCCGCTGCACAAGCCCAGCGTCCCGGCCTTTCCGGGGCGAGAGTCGTTCGCGGGTGCGACATTCCATTCGGCCGAGTGGGATCACTCGGTGGACCTGGCGGGCAAGAGGGTGGCGGTGGTCGGCACGGGTGCGAGTGCCGTGCAGTTCGTGCCGGAGGTGGCGAAAACGGCAGCGCACGTCGACGTCTTCCAGCGGACCCCGCACTGGATCCTGCCGAAGCTGGACCGTCCGATCACGACCGCCGAGAAGGCGGTCTTCGCGGCCCTTCCCGGTATTCAGAAGGCCTACCGCGGGGCGATCTACTGGAGTCACGAATCGCTGATCGCCGGCTTCCTGCATCCGCGGCTGATGACGGTGCTGGAGTCGGCCGCGAAAGGGCTGTTGCGGAGGCAGGTGCTCGACCCCGCACTGCGCGCCACGCTGACCCCCGGCTACACCATCGGGTGCAAACGAATTCTGGTGTCCAGCAACTACTATCCGGCGCTGCAACGAGAGAACGTCGACCTGGTCACCTCGGGTATCGACGAGATCACCGCCCGGGGGATCCGCACCGAGGACGGGACGACACACGAGGCAGACGTCATCGTCTACGGCACAGGATTCGCGGTCGGTGACCGGTTCGCGAACGAGCACCTCGTCGGCCGTCGCGGGCTGACGATCCAGCGGGCGTGGCGCGACGGGATGGAGGCGTATCTCGGGGTCGCGGTGTCGGGCTTCCCGAATTTCTTTCTCATGATGGGACCGAACTCCGGCGGCGGCAATCAGTCCATCGTCTTCGTCATCGAGGCACAGACGCACTACGTCATCCGGTGCCTGGCGCTGATGAAGAAGCGCGATGCGACGCGGATCGAGGTGCGCGCAGGCGCCCAGCGCGAGTTCAACCGGGTGGTGCATCGCAAACTCGAGGGCTCGGTGTGGAATTCGGGGGGATGCGACAGCTGGTACCTCGACGCCACCGGCCACAATCGGGCGGCCTGGCCCGGTTCGAGCGCGTCCTACTGGAGGCGTCTGCGCACCCCCGACGACCGGCACTTCGAGCTGAGTTCACTCGCGGAGCGCGAAGACGACACGGAGTACGCCGGGCCCGGCGTACTCACCTCCGGCGACCTGACGGTGCCGGTCGAGGTCTTTCTGAACGGCCACGTCGAACCGCTGGACGGGGTCTACCACTGGTACGGCCGCGTCGTCGGGGACGGCGTCGACGCGGCGAAACAGCGTGGCCGCATCCCGCTGTTCCTCACGATCGGTGACGGTCCCGCAGCGCCCGCCGCCCTCGCCGAACGTGACCCGTGGGGTCATTTCCGGATCGCCGGGGTCGGGGCGCCGCCGTTTCCTCTGGCACCGGTCGAGGTCGACGTTCCGGTCTCCTGAGCCGAACCCGCCGCGGCGATAGTCTTGTAGCTGAGCGTGTATCCCACGCCGGACTCGACTGGGAGGCTGCTGATGCGGGACGTACTGGCAGACCTGATGACCGTGTGGACCGCGGGTGGCACGGCGGGCGTCGGGACGGTGGTCCGCACGTTCCGGTCCGCCCCGCGGCCGCCGGGGGCGTCGATGGTCGTGGCACCCGACGGGACCGCGTCGGGTTCGGTGTCGGGTGGGTGTGTCGAGGGGGCCGTGTACGAACTCGCGACCGAGGTCGCGGAGTCGGGGGTCCCCGTGCTGCAGCGGTACGGGATCAGCGACGAGAACGCATTCGAGGTGGGCCTCACCTGCGGCGGAATCATCGACATCTTCGTCGAGCCGGTGGCCCGTCACAGCTTTCCGGAACTGGGCGCGATCGTCGACGACATCGAGAACCACCGACCGGTCGCGGTGGCGACCGTGGTCGCGCATCCCGACGCCTCGTGGGTGGGGCGCCGGCTGGTGGTCCGGCCCGAGGAGGCGAGCGGGTCACTCGGCTCGGGGCGCGCCGATTCCGCGATCACCGATGACGCCCGAGGGCTCCTCGCGGCGGGCGGAAGCATGGTCCTGACCTACGGCGCCGACGGTCAGCGCCGCGGCGAGGGCATGGAGGTGTTCGTCGCCAGTTACGCGCCACGGCCGCGCATGCTCGTGTTCGGGGCCATCGACTTCGCGGCCGCGGTGGCACGGCAGGGTGCGTTCATGGGATATCGGGTCACGGTCTGCGACGCCCGTCCGGTGTTCGCGACGCACGCGCGATTTCCGACGGCCGACGAGGTGGTGGTCGACTGGCCGCACCGGTATCTCGCTGCCCAGGCCGAGGCCCGGGCGATCGACGGCCGGACCGTCATCTGCGTCCTCACCCACGACCCCAAGTTCGACGTCCCTCTTCTGGAGACGGCACTGCGCATCCCCGACGTCGCGTTCATCGGCGCGATGGGATCGCGCCGAACCGACCTGGACCGGCGGGAGCGCCTGCGGGAGGTCGGTCTGACCGACACCGAACTCGCCCGGTTGTCGAGTCCCATCGGGTTGGATATCGGTGCCCGGACGCCGGAGGAGACGGCGGTGTCGATCGCCGCCGAGATCATCGCCCGCCGGTGGGGTGGCACCGGGCGCCCGCTGGGGGAGTCCAGTGGTCGGATCCACCACGAGGAACCCGTCGAATCCGGCGTCGAATAGGGCGGTTCGCCGGGGTTGACGGACCACCGGTTCTTGCGGAGGCTGAGAGCATCCACATTTGTGAGGTAGGTCACAATGCAAGTACCAGGATCCTTCGAATACGAGAGGGCAACGGGCGTCGAGGACGCCATCGCCCTGCTGGACCGGCTGGGCGACGAAGCCCGGCTCGTCGCGGGCGGCCACAGCCTGCTCCCCATGATGAAGCTTCGCCTCGCCAACCCCGAGTACCTCATCGACATCAACGACCTCGAGGGCGAACTCGGATACATCACCACCGAGCGGGCGATGCTGCGGATCGGTGCGATGACGCGGCACCGCCGGCTTCTCGAATCGGACGAGCTCGCGGCGGTGTTCCCACTCTTTCGCGATGCGGAGAAGGTGATCGCCGACCCGGTGGTGCGCAACCGCGGGACGATCGGCGGGTCGCTGTGCCAGGCCGACCCGGCCGAGGACCTCACCACCGTCTGCGGTGTCCTCGACGCCACGTGCGTGGTGCGCGGACCCGGCGGACGGCGCGAGATCCCGATGGCCGAGTTCCTCGTCGGCCCGTACGAGACGGCACTCGCGCACAACGAGATGCTCATCGAGATCGTGATACCGGTCCACGGCCACAGCTCCAGCGCGTACGCCAAGGTCGAACGGCGGACCGGGGATTGGGCGGTCACCGCGGCCGGCGCCGCGGTCACGGTCGAGGGCGGCGAATTCGCCCGCGCCGCGGTCGGCCTGACCGCGGTCAACCCGGATCCGTCCGGACTCGCGGATGTCGCCGACTACCTGACGGGGCGGCCGCCCTCGGAGGAGGCGTTCGCCCAGGCCGGACGGATGGCCGCGCAGGCCTGCGAGCCCGTGGGAGACGCGCGCGGCACCGCCGACTACAAACGCCATCTCGCGTCCGAGCTCACGATCCGCACACTCCGTACAGCGGTCGACCGGGTGCTCCGCAGCGATGTGGAGCACGAACCGACCGGAGAAGAGGCATAGCCATGCAGGTGAACATGACCGTCAACGGTGACGCGGTGAGCGCCGAGGTGGAACCGCGCATGCTGCTGGTCCATTTCCTCCGCGATCAACTGGGCCTGACCGGGACCCACTGGGGCTGCGACACCAGCAACTGCGGCACGTGCGTCGTCACCGTGGACGGCGATCCGGTGAAGTCGTGCACGATGCTCGCGGCGATGGCGGGCGGGCACGACGTCCGCACGGTCGAGGGCCTCGAACACGACGGCGAACTCGATCCCGTCCAGCAGGGTTTCATGCAGTGCCACGGCTTGCAGTGCGGGTTCTGCACCCCCGGAATGATGATGACGGCCCGGGCACTGCTCGACCGCGTCGAGAGCCCGGACGAGCACACCATCCGCGAAGCGATCTCCGGGCAGATCTGCCGCTGCACCGGGTACACCACGATCGTGCGGTCGATCCAGTGGGCGGCGGACCACCGGGCGGGCGAGGCCGCCGAACCGGAACCGGCCGGCGACTTCGACGCGGAGGTCCAGGAAGACACGACGCGGGGCGCCGAGGGTGCCCCGATGACCGTGGAGGAACACGCGACAACGGGAAGTAAGTCATGACCACCGTCGAATCGCGTCCGCCTTCGGGCGACGCCGACGTCGTAGACAACGACAAGAAGCCCTGCGGCCACGGTCGCATGCTTCGCAAGGAGGATCCCCGCTTCATCCGGGGGCTCGGAAATTACGTCGACGACATCACCCTCCCCGGCATGCTGCACCTGGCGATCCTGCGGTCGCCGGTCGCGCACGCCCGGATCGTGAGCATCGATACCAGTGCGGCGCAGGAGCACCCGAAGGTGACGGCGGTGGTGACGGGTGCCGATCTCGCCGCGAAGAACCTCGCGTGGATGCCGACGCTGTCCAACGACGTGCAGGCCGTGCTGGCCACCGACAAGGTGCGGTTCCAGGGTCAGGAGGTCGCGTTCGTCATCGCCGAGGACCGCTATTCGGCCCGGGACGCGCTGGAACTGATCGATGTCGAGTACGACATGCTCGATCCCGTCGTCGATGCGCGCGCGGCGCTCTCGCCCGACGCTCCGGTGATCCGCGACGACCTCGACGGCAAGAAGGACAACCACTGCTTCGACTGGGAGACAGGCGATGCCGCGGCCACCGAGGCCGTGTTCGCGAAGGCGGACGTGGTGGTGAAGCAGGAGATCGTCTACCCCAGGGTGCATCCCGCGCCGATGGAGACGTGCGGCGCGATAGCGGACGTCGACCGGGTGTCCGGCAAGCTGACGTTGTACTCCACCTCGCAGGCGCCACACGCGCACCGGACGATCTACGCCCTGGTCTCGGGTATCCCGGAGCACAAGATCCGGGTGGTGTCCCCGGACATCGGCGGGGGTTTCGGCAACAAGGTCCCGATCTACCCGGGATACGTGTGCGCCATCGTCGCGTCGCTGGTGACCGGCAAACCGGTGAAGTGGATGGAGGACCGCAGCGAGAACCTGATGAGCACCGGGTTCGCGCGGGACTACATCATGGTCGGTGAGATCGCCGCGACCAAAGAAGGCAAGATGCTCGCGATCCGCACGAAGGTGCTGGCCGATCACGGCGCCTTCAACGGGACTGCGGCGCCGGTGAAGTATCCGGCGGGTTTCTTCGGCGTCTTCACCGGCAGCTACGACATCGAGGCCGCGCACTGCGCGATGACGGCGGTCTACACGAACAAGGCGCCCGGCGGTGTGGCGTACGCCTGCTCGTTCCGCATCACCGAGGCCGTGTATCTGGTCGAGCGGCTCGTCGACTGCTTGGCGTTCGACCTGAAGATGGATCCGGCGGAGCTTCGGCTGAAGAACCTGCTGCGCCCCGACCAGTTCCCCTACACCAGCAAGACCGGCTGGGTGTACGACTCGGGCGATTACGAGACGACCCTGCGCAAGGCCATGGACATGATCGGCTACGCGCAGTTGCGGGAGGAGCAGAAGGAGCGCCGCGAACGCGGTGAGCTGATGGGTATCGGCATGTCGTTCTTCACCGAGGCCGTCGGCGCCGGGCCCCGGAAGGACATGGACATCCTCGGCCTGGGCATGGCCGACGGGTGCGAACTGCGCGTGCATCCCACCGGGAAGGCCGTCCTCCGGTTGTCGGTGCAGACCCAGGGGCAGGGGCACGAGACGACGTTCGCCCAGATCGTCGCGGAAGAACTCGGGATTCCGCCGGACGACATCGACGTCGTGCACGGCGACACCGACAACACACCGTTCGGGCTCGGCACGTACGGCAGCCGGTCGACGCCGGTCTCGGGAGCGGCCGCCGCGCTGGTGGCCCGCAAGGTCCGGGACAAGGCGAAGATCATCGCGTCCGGGATGCTCGAGGCCTCGGTCGCGGATCTGGAATGGGAGAAGGGCGAATTCCACGTGAAGGGTGATCCCTCGGCGAAGGTGACCATCCAGGACATCGCGATGCGGGCACACGGGGCGGGTGACCTGCCGGAAGGCATCGAGGGCGGACTCGACGCGCAGATCTGCTACAACCCCGAGAATCTGACGTACCCCTACGGCGCGTACTTCTGCGTCGTCGACATCGATCCGGGCACCGCGGTGGTGAAGGTGCGGCGGTTCCTCGCCGTCGACGACTGCGGCACCCGCATCAATCCGATGATCATCGAGGGCCAGGTTCACGGCGGCATCGTCGACGGCATCGGGATGGCGTTGATGGAGATCATCGAATTCGACGAGGACGGCAACTGCCTCGGCGGATCGCTGATGGACTACCTGATCCCCACGGCGCTGGAGGTGCCGAAACTGGAGACGGGCTTCACCGTCACCCCGTCGCCCCATCACCCGATCGGCGCCAAGGGCATCGGCGAGTCCGCGACGGTCGGGTCGCCGCCGGCCGTGGTGAACGCCGTCGTGGATGCGCTCGCCCCGTTCGGTGTGCGGCACGCCGACATGCCGCTCACCCCGTCCCGGGTGTGGGAGGCCATGCAGGGCCGCGCGACACCGCCGATCTGAATGTTGCCCGGCACTCGGCAGGAGGCCCGATGGATCTGAAAGAGCGTGCGGCGCAATTGGTGCGCGACCGCAGGCCGTTCGTCCACGCGACCGTGGTGCGAGCGCAGCCACCCACGTCCAGTCATACCGGCGACGAGGCGATTCTCCTGCAGGACGGGACCATCGAGGGTTTCGTCGGCGGTCAGTGCGCGCAGAACTCGGTGCGCACGGCCGCCCTGGGTGTGCTGGAAACCAACGAGAGCGTGCTGCTGCGGGTCCTTCCCGACGGGGCCGTGCAGTTCCCTGAGATGCCGGGCGCGTCCGTCGTGGTGAATCCGTGCCTGTCCGGTGGCGCCATGGAGATCTTCCTCGAGCCGCAACTGCCGCCGCCGGTGGTGAGGATCTACGGCACCACACCGATCGCGCAGGCGTTGGCGCGCATCTCGGAATTGCTGGAGTTCTCCGTCGAGCACGACGACGCCGGTCTCGAACAGTTCTCCGGCACGACGGCCGTGGTGCTGGCCGGTCACGGCGGGCCCGAGGCGGACGTGATCCGCGCGGCGCTCGACGCCGGGGTCGGATACGTCGGGCTCGTGGCAAGCCGCACCCGGGGCGGGGCCATTCTCGACACCCTGGGTCTCACCGAATCCGAGCGGGCCAGGGTGCACACCCCGGTCGGCCTGAACATCGGGGCGAGGACGTCGGCGGAGATCGCGGTGTCGATCGCCGCGGAACTGGTGCACGAACTGCGGACCGCGGGACTTCGAGCGCCCGAGCATGATTCGGGTCCTCGGGCCGGGGTGTTCGAGGCGATCGACCCGGTGTGCGGGATGAGTGTCGTCGTCGGTCCGGACACCGTGCACCTGCGGCGGGGCGGCGACGACTTCTGGTTCTGTGGTCCGATGTGCCGGGCGTCGTTCGCGCGGGAGACGGGAGCGGTATGACGGAGGCGTTCGAGGACGTGGCGGACGTGGTCCGGCGCTTCGATGCCGAGGACTACCTCCTCGATGTCGGTACGGCGTCGGCCCTGTATCTGGCGGCTGTCCTGCGGCGTCCGCTGCTGCTCGAAGGGGAACCCGGCGTCGGCAAGACCACCGCGGCCAAGGCGCTCGCGAGCGTCCTCGGCGCACCGCTGATCCGTTTGCAGTGCTACGAGGGACTCAGCGCGAACGAGGCCCTCTACGATTGGAATTACCAGCGCCAGTTGCTCACCATCCGGTTGGCCGAATCGCGGGGCGACGGACTGACGGAGGACGACCTGTTCGCCGAGGAATTCCTGCTTCAGCGCCCGATTCTCCACTGCGTCAGATATCGGGGGCCGACGCCGCCGGTGCTGCTGATCGACGAAATAGACAGGGCCGACGACGAGTTCGAGGCGCTTCTCCTCGAGTTCCTGGGGGAGGCCTCGGTCACCGTTCCCGAGCTGGGAACGTTCACGGCCGAACACCACCCGGTGGTGGTGTTGACGTCCAATCGGAGTCGGGACCTCCACGACGCCCTGCGCCGGCGTTGCCTGTATCACTGGATCGACTATCCCGAACCGGCGCGGGCGGCGGCCATCGTGCGCCGCACGGTGCCCGCCGCCGCGGCGCCCCTCATCGAGCACGCCACCCGCTTCGTCGGCCGTGCACGCGAACTCGACCTCGACAAGCCGCCCGGCATCGCGGAGACGATCGACTGGGTATCGGCACTCGCGGCGCTCGGCGTGGCCGACCTGGTTCGCGACGACGCGATCTCGAGCCTGAGTGCGCTCGCCAAGACCCCGGACGACCGCGCGATCGTTCAGGACGCATTCGCCGAGTACGCGCACGGCCTGGCCACCGGATGAGAGGCTTCTGCCATGAAGTTTGCCAACGAGTTCACCGTCAGCGCACCGATCGAGCAGGCATGGGAGGTACTCAGCGATCTCGAGGAGGTTGCCCCGCTGCTCCCCGGGGCACAGATGACCGGACGGGAAGGCGACGACTACCTGGGGAAGGTGAAGGTCAAGGTCGGCCCGGTGACGAGTGAATTCAAGGGCAAGGCCACGTTCGTGGAGCGTGACCCGAAGGAGCATCGCGCCGTGATCGACGCCCGCGGTCGGGACTCGCGGGGATCCGGCAACGCGTCCGCGACGATCACCGCGCAGTTGCACGAGACCGGTGACGGCACCCGCGTCACCGTCGACACCGACATGAAGATCGTCGGCAAACTCGCGCAGTTCGGCAGCGGGATGATTCAACAGGTGTCGGAGAAACTCATGGGGCAGTTCGCGGAGTCGCTGGAAGCGAAGCTCACCGGGGGTCCCGGCGACGAGTCGGCATCCGCGCCCGCCGCAGCCGACTCCACCGGAACCGCGACGCTGTCCGTGGCACCGCCGGCCGCGGAACCGGCTCCGCTGGACCTTCTCGCACTGTCGGGGGCCGGGGCCTGGAAGCGGTACGCCCCGATTCTCGCCGCCGTCCTCGCGGGAATCGTGGTCGTGCTCGTGGTGGGCCGCCGCAGGCGATGAGCGCGACGGGCGTCCTGCGGGGCGTCGACCTGGCGTCGTTCGCGGTGGCCCTCGTCGCCAGGCTGCGCGCTCGCGGCGTCGTGGTCTCGGCAAGTGGCCCTGCGGTGTTCGTGCAGGCCCTGCACCTGTCGCCGCCCAATTCCCGGTCGCGGCTGTACTGGTCGGCGCGGCTGACGCTCGTCAACCGCGTCGACGATCTCGCGCCGTTCGACGCGGTGTTCGCCGCGGTCTTCGACGATGCCGTCCTGTCGGTGGACCCGCACGCGCGGCGGGGCGCCGCCCCGGGGCGAGACCCTGCACTGGCCGGTGTCCGCGACGGACGCGACCGGCCCGGTGACGCGGAGGACGTTTCAGGCGTGCCGTGGATGACACGACCGATGATGACCGGCGGCGACGACAGCGGCGAGGACGAGCTTCGGGACTCTCCGACGGCGGTGCCGGACACCCTGCCCAGCCGGCTCGTGGCCCGCGCCGACGAACCCTTCGCCCGGTTCGATGCCGCCGATCTCCGGCTCCTCGGATCCTGGCTGGAGCAGGCCACCGCGGGCTGGCCGACCCGCCGCACCCGGCGACGCGAAGTGCACCGCCGCGGCCGTCGTATCGACCTGCGGGCCACGATGAACCGGTCCCGGTCCACGGGCTGGGAATCGGTGGTCCTCGCCAGGACCCGCGCCCGGCACCGTCCGCGGCGCATCGTGATGCTGTGCGACGTGAGCCGGTCGATGCAGCCGTACGCCGCGATCTACCTCCACCTCATGCGCGCCGCGGTGCAACGGCAAACGGCGGGCAGGCCGGAGGTGTTCGCCTTCTCCACGTCGCTGACGAGGCTCACCCCCGTGCTGGCCCACCGCAGCGCGGAGACCGCGATCCGTAAGGCGAACGAGAATGTGGTCGACAGATTCGGTGGCACCCACATCGCGGGCAGCCTGAGCGAACTGCTGGCCTCGCCGCACGGCAACGCGCTGCGCGGCGCACTCGTGGTCGTCGCCTCCGACGGCTGGGACAGCGACGATCCGGCACGTCTCGCGCACGCGCTCACCCGGGTGCGGCGCCGCGCCCACCGCGTGGTGTGGCTCAACCCGCGTGCCGGTGATCCGGACTTCCGGCCGCTCGCCGGCTCGATGGCGGCCGCACTGCCCTTCTGCGATGCGTTCCTCCCCGCACATTCGCTGTCCGCGCTGCGCGACGTGCTCGATGTCATCGGCCGAATGGGTTGAGCCGGTGGGTGGTGCGAATCCACCCGCAGGCCGCGGGAGCCCTCGTTGCTCCGCGGAGCGAGATGACGGATGATCGACCAGGGTCGATCGGGAGTCGTGCCAACCAAGCGAGGCGGATGCCGTGGCTACGCTCAATTCAGTGAATGTCGGGATGCCCCGGGACGTTTCCTGGCACGGACGGACGGTACACACCGGTGTCTGGAAGCGGCCCGTCGACGGCCCGCGCACGGTCCGGAGGCTCAACATCGACGGCGACGGCCAGGGTGACCTCGGCGGCCACGGTGGTGAGAACCGGGCGGTGCTGGTGTACCAGACCGAGTCCTACCGTCACTGGAGTGAGCACCTGCGACGCGACGATCTCGAGCCGGGACATTTCGGCGAGAACTTCACGGTCGACGGTCTGCCCGACGACGAGGTCTGCATCGGCGACCGCTACCGGATCGGGACCGCGGTCTTCGAGGTCACCCAGCCCCGCGTGACGTGCTACCGGGTGGGCCTGCGGATGAACGAACCGCAGATGGCGGCGCTGCTGGTCTCCCACCGGCGGCCCGGTTTCTACCTCCGGGTGATCGAGGAGGGTGAGGTGGAGGCCGGGCAGAACATCGTCAAGATCGCATCCGGTCCGGAAGCGGTGTCCGTCGCCGAGATCGATGCGCTCCTGTACCTGCCCGGCCATCCGCGGGACGCGCTCGAACGTGCCTTGCGTATCCCCGCACTGAGTCCCGGGTGGAAAGGCTCGTTGCGGAGCCTTCTGGACCAGGCCGACACGGGGGCAGGCGGAAACACCGGACTGACGAGAACGGCCGGCAGCCCGCCGCCGGCGTGGGCCGGGTTCCGGGCGCTGACGGTCACCGGGATGCACGCGGAGAGCCGCGACGTGCTCTCGTTGAGATTGGCTGCCGCCGACGGGACGGCCCTGCCGTCGTGGCGTGCGGGTCAGTCGGTCACGCTCCGGGTGCACCCCGGCGACGGCGCGACGCTGATTCGGAGTTACTCGCTGTCCAATCGTCCCGGCGCCGCCGAATACCGGATCAGTGTGAAACGGGAGCCGCACGGCGCGGCCGGACGCTACCTTCATTCGCGTGTGCGCGTGGGTGACACCCTCGAGGTGGCGGCGCCGCGCGGGACGTTCTTCCTGGACGGCGCGGAGAGGCCGGTGGTGCTCGTGTC
The DNA here is from genome assembly GCA_006543605.1 of Rhodococcus sp. WS4. GTDB lineage: Bacteria > Actinomycetota > Actinomycetes > Mycobacteriales > Mycobacteriaceae > Rhodococcus_F. Next base: position 7,337 of record RRBB01000165.1, on the reverse strand, counting down.
TGCGGGCGTGGGTGTCACACCCGTGCTGTCCATGTTGTACGCACTGGCAGAAGCGGATTCGACTCGGTCCGTGTGGTGGGTCCACGGTGCCCGCGACGGGTCCGAACACGCTTTCGCCGACGAGAGTCGGGACCTTCTGCGCCGGCTGTCGGGGAGCAGCGCACACATCGCGTACAGCCGGCCTGCCGACACCGACCGAAAGGGCGTCGACTATGCCACGGCCGGGCGGCTTTCCGCGGAACTGATCGGCAGTCTCGGTCTGCCCCACGACGCGGATGCGTACCTCTGCGGGCCCGCCTCGTTCATGGCCGACCTCGGCTCCGCGCTGGCCGGGCACGGACTCGATCCGGCGAGGATCCACGTCGAAACGTTCGGTGCGGAAGGAGCTCTCAATCCCGGTGTGGTTCCGTCGTCTTCGTCGGTCGCGCCCCACCCTCCGCCCGGATCACCCGGTGCCGGCCCCGCGGTCTCGTTCGCGCGCAGCGGGCTCACCGTGCCGTGGGATCCGGGTCGGGGGACGCTGCTCGAGCTCGCCGAGGCCTGCGACGTCCCCACCCGCTGGTCCTGCCGCACCGGCGTCTGCCACACCTGCGAAACAGCTCTGCTGTTCGGACCCGTCGACTACGACCCGGAACCCGTCGAACGACCCGCCGAGGGGAACACCCTTATCTGCTGCACCCACCCGGCGGACGACGTGGTTCTGGACTTGTAGGGTCGTCTACTCTTCCGCGCCACCAGGATCCGCCTTGCCGGCGGCCTCGTCGCGGTCGGCCCATTCCAGTAGCGGCTCCAGCGAGAACACGGCATCGTCGATTCCGGCGTGCAGGTCGCCGAGTTTCGCGAACCGGTCGGGGACGGTGGCGATGGTGAACTCGTGCGGGTCCACATCGTCGATCTCGTCCCAGGTCACCGGTGTCGATACCGTCGCGTCGGGCACACCCCGCACCGAGTACGCGCTGGCGATGGTGTGGTCGCGGGCGTTCTGGTTGTAGTCGACGAACAGCTTGCCCGGGTCCCGGTCCTTGCGCCACCAGGTGGTGGTCACGTCCTGCGGCGACCTGCGCTCGACCTCGCGAGCGAAGGCCAGCGCGGCCCGCCGGACGTCGCCGAATCCCCAGTCCGGCCGGATCCGCACGTACACGTGCATCCCGCTTCCTCCCGACGTCTTCGGCCAGCCCGTGGCACCCAGTTCGTCGAGCACCTCGTGCACAACCCCGGCGACGCGCTGCACCGTGTCGAACCCGCAGTCGGGCATCGGATCGAGATCGATCCGCCACTCGTCGGGACGCTCGACGTCGGCGCGGCGCGAGTTCCACGGATGGAACTCGACCGTGGACATCTGCACCGCCCAGATCACGTCCGCCGGATGCGTCACGCACAGTTCGTCGGCGTGGCGGTTGTATCGCGGGAACGTCACCCGCACCGTCTGCACCCAGTCGGGCGCGCCGTGCGGCAACCGCTTCTGGTGGACCTTCTCGCCGCTCAGCCCGTCCGGAAACCGGTGCATCATGCAGGGGCGCTCGCGCAGTGCGCGGACGATCCCGTCGCCGACGCTCAGGTAGTAGTTCGCGAGGTCGAGTTTCGTGGCGCCGGTGGCAGGGAAGTAGACGCGCTCCGGGTGCGAGATCCGCACGGTCCGGTCGCCGACCTCCAGCTCGACAGCGGGAGCCTTGCTCTTGCCGGTCGCCATGCAGCCAACGTAACCCGCGGTGCATCCTCAGTCGCGACGTTTGCACAGACATTCGCCGGATTCACCGGCAATTGCGCAGGTTTCTCACCAGTGTCCGTGCGTCTTCGGCGGCGGGGTCAGAAGCCCGGCGCGCGGCCGCCGTTCCACAGTTGCTCGGTGACGTCGTGGAAACAGACGAGGGTCACCGGGTCGTCCTGCCGGCGCAGCATCGGCCGGCTGATGAGCGCGCGCACGCGGGATCCGTCCTGATGGGTGAGGTCGATGGGCGTGGTCGCGCTCTCGCGGAGGTGTTCGACAGCGTCGGCACCCGTGGTCGCCCCGTCCAGATCGAGCAGTTCGGAGACCGGGCGTCCGCGCAGGGTATCGACGGGATGGCCCAGCATCGCCTCGAATGCGCTGTTCGCGTGGACGACGGTGCCGTCTTCCTCGACCGCCAGCACGGGAACCGGGAGACGCTCGAGCAGGACGAGGGCAGGTAGCTGCTCGAGGTAGCCCAGCGGGGTTCCCGGGGTCGGGCGGCGTCTCTCCTCGTGCTCTGCCTGTGCGCTCACAGACCTATACTCTCACTGATCGAGACCGACCGTTCCGTTGTCGTCGCAAAACGGCGGTCGAAGCATGCGAGCAGGCAGTCCGGACAGCCTCCCCTCGCGAAAATCCGTTGCTCGACGCCACCGCTGTCCGTACTGTCACGTGGCTTTGCCAACCCGTCGACAGAAGGAGTTCATCTCGTCATGGATCCCGTCACCGAACGCGACATCAGGTCGTCGTTCATCAACTGCTCCAAAGGCGACGCCAAGCGCCTACCCGTCCCCCGCGACCTGGACGACAGACCGTGGGACGACCTCGACTTCCTCGGCTGGAGTGACCCGTCGTTTCCGGGCCGCTGTTATGTCGTCGTACCGCGGGAGGGCGGACTCGTCGGCGTTGCACTGCGCTACGAAACCGGCGGATACCGCCGTGCGCAAATGTGCACGATCTGCATGACTACGCATGCGAGTGGCGGTGTGTCGCTCATGACCGCCCGTAAGTCGGGTGAATCCGGTCGCCGAGGAAACTCGATCGGCACCTACATATGCGAAGACCTCGCGTGCTCGCTGTATGCGCGGCGGAAGAAATCGCCGGCACTCGGCAGGCAGTACCGCGAGGATCTCGAACCCGAAGAGCGGATCGGGCGGGTCCGCGACAACCTCGACGCCTTCATCACGAGGGTCTACGGCTAACCGCACAACCCGACACACCCACCACGCAGCTGGTAGCTGCTCACAAGTATCGGAGGTAGATGCCATGCGCCGACATTCGACGAACCACTTCCCGCGCTACGCGGTCGTCAGCTCACACCGGTCCGTCGGCGTCGAGAACTGAAGTGGGCAAACGCCTTCGCCATGATCGGGGTGGTGACGAGCATGATCACCAGGCGCAGCACCTGAGCGGCTGCGACGAACGTGACGTTCGACGACGTGGACGCCGACACCGCCAGCACCGCTGCCAGGCCACCGGGAGTCGTGGCGAGGTACGCCTCGAGGAGGCTCGCGCCGGTGAGGTGGGCGAGTAGGACGCCCAGTCCCGCGCAGGCCGCCCCGACCAGCAGGGTGAGCGCCGCTGCGTACGGGAGAATCCTTCCGATCGCCCGCAGACTTGCCCGGTCGAAGGCGAGGCCGGCTTGCCAGCCGATGAGAATCAGCGCGGCGGTCATCAGCATCGGCGGGACCGTGATCGCGTCGCTCCACCCGCCAAGTTCGAACCCCGCACTCACGGCCAGCGGTCCCAGAGTGGCGGGTGCGGGAAGCCGCACGAGTGACGCCACGGCCGTTCCGGCCACGATGAACACGGCCAGGAATGCCAGTGCGACATACCATTCGGATCCGCCGCTGTCGGTGTCGGCCACGGTCTCGGCGCCGGTGTTCGCCCGGAAACCGAACGTCACGATCATCGGCATCGTCAGCACGACGAGCGCCACGCGCAGGTACTGCACCACAGCGACGACTCGGTCGTCCCCGCCGAGTTCGCGCGCCATCGCGACGAGTCCGGTGGCGCCGCCCGCGGTCATGGACAGGGATCCGGTGACCGCGTCCACGTCACGATGTAACGCAAGGAGAGCGCCCGCCGCCACGCTGATCGCCAGCGTCGCCGCGGCGATCGAGACCACCGGCACCCACAGCGAGCCCAGAGCGGCGATCGTTTCCCGGTGCACCATCAGTCCGACCGCGCTGGCCAGCACGCCTTGTGCGAGCTTTCCCAGCGGTCGGGGCACGCGGGCCGGTCCTTGCCCGGTGACAGCGAGCGTCGCCGCGACGATCAGAGCGGAGAAAAGGCCCGCCGCCGTCAGTCCGACGCTCTCGCCGAGGGCCCATCCTCCGAGGGAGAGCAGGATCAGTGCCGTCCAGCGCAGTCCGCGTCTAAGCCATCCGGCGGTGCGGGTCGTGGTCGCGGACCGGTCGGAAAAGCGCAGATCATTCACAGGTGGACGCCTTCCCCGGGCCGACACCCCGGCTCGATGGTGTACTTGAAGGTATACCCTAACAGATACCTTTTCGGACGTTAGGATGTATGCATGGCGGCCGGGAACAAGGGTGAGCAGGTATACGAACAACTCAGACAGGACATTCTGAACGGAGTTCTGTCGCCCGGGCAGTCGCTGAGTGCCATCGACGTGGGCACGCGGTTCTCGGCGTCCCGGACCCCGGTCCGGCAGGCGTTCCTGCGGCTCGAGGGGGAGGGTCTGGTCTCGCTCATCGATCGGCAAGGAGCGCGGGTCTCGCCGATCTCGATCAAGAGTGTTCGCGATCTGTTCGAGCTGCGCATCCTGCTCGAGTCGGCGGCCACGCGGATGGTCGCCGAAGCCGTCGCGCAGGACGCTGCGGCACGGCAGCAGTTCGACGACGTCGCGGCCGAGCTCGAGAAGATCGCCGAGGAACCTCCGTCCGATGCTCGCCGCGACCGGTTCTACGAACTCGCGGAACGCTACGACCAGGCCGTGATCGCGCACACCCGGAACGCGCAGCTGGCCCGCTCGATCGCCGATCTGCGCCCCCACACCGAGCGGCTGCGCAACATCGCCCACTCCCAGCCCGACCGCATGGACGTCTCGTTGTCCGAGCACCTGTCGGTGTGCCGTGCGATCCTCGCCGGTGACGGAGCCGCAGCTGCCGCGGCCTGCACCCGGCATCTGAGCCAGACGCAGAAGACGATCCTCGACGCCGTCGTCAATCCGCAGGGATCGGCGATCGCCATCGACCTGGTCACCGCGTAGTCGTCACGGTCAGAGCGCGAGGATGGCGGGAACGCTGAGGACGGCGACATAGTACTCCATGAACAGGACTCCGGCGTGGATCTTGAACGCCCTCGACAGCAGGCCGCCGACGAGTCCGACGGTGAGGGTGACGGCGAGTCCGAGGATGCCGCCCTCCCAGATGCTGATCACGACCACCAAGCCGGTGAACGTGGCGATGATCGCCTCGTGGCTGACGTGCCGGACGACCAGTGTGGCGGGGCGGTGAGCGAAGTTCATCGCGAACGGGTACGCGATGATCGCGGCGATCACCACTGCGCCGAGACCGTAGAGCAGGAACTCCCAGTTGGTCAGCGCCGTGGACAGGTTGCGGATCTGCCCGGTGCCGTCGTCGGTGGTGAAGACCGGAGGTGCGTTGAACAGCGGAGCGGCCGGCCCGGCGGCGACCGGACTCAGCGGCAGCCCGAACGCGATGAGCGGAATGAGCGCTTCGGCGATGTACGTCGACTCGGTTGTTCCGTTCCGGGCGGCGATCACCGAGGTCAGCCGATGGTAGCCCTGCTTGACCCGTGAGCCGACGACCTCACCCATGAGCACGGTCATCGCGACCGGGCTGAAGACGAACGTGGCACTCGAAACGGTGGCGGTGGCCGCGACCCGCGCCGTCTGCTTGCCGTCGAGCATCCGGAAGGGGTTGGGGAAGTATCCTTTCCACCCCTTGATCTCGGGCGCCAGCCACACCGTCGCCGGCTCCTTGCAGGCCATGCCGGTTCGCCCGGGCGCACCCAGCACGACGAACAGGTCCGCGATGAGCGGGCCGACGGCGATGCCGAGGAAGTAGCTGATGTTCAGGGAAATGTCGTAGCTCTTCGTCAGCGACTTCAGCGCCAGGATGAGGACGACGAACGGCACGAGCGCAGCCACCCCGGACCACTTGCCGGGTGATGTGTAGGCGATCGCGACCGCGGCGACGAGGAACAGCCACGGTGCCACCGACTGCACGGTGTCCGCGACGGGGGCGAGCAGCGTCGCGAACAGGACCGCCACGGGGACGGCGATGAACGCGGAGATGATGGCACCGGAGATCGCCTTGCGCAGCTCGATGTGCGGCACACCGAGACTGCGCAGCAACCGCGCCTCACGCATCAGCGGCACGGCCATCGTGTCGCCGGGGATGCCGAGCAACGTGGTGGGCACCGCGTGGGTCATGTGCTTGGCGACGGCGCCGGCGAGGAAGAAGGTGAACACCGCCGCGGGCGGGGCGCCGAGCAGGATGACCAGCAGCGTCAGCGGGGCGATGGTGGCCGTCTCGTCGGTCCCGGACACCAGCCCGATCAGGGAGAACACGATGGCGCCGATTACGCCGAGCGCGATAGCGACGAGGACGTCGTTGGTGAACAGCACGCTCATGATCGGCCCCAGGTCTCGGGTGCCTGCGTCTCCGCCTCGACGAACCGGTCGTAGAGGTCGAGATCCTTCAACTCTCGGACCGTCTGGGCGGGAAGGTCGGTGACCGATCCCAGCCCCTGACGCTCTTCCTGCAGTACCCGGATCACGTCGCCGACGGTGGTCGCCCTCGGACGAGTCGACGGCGATGTTCCGCTTGGGCCGGAACAACTTTCCGCTGACGACGCCGGCGACGAGAGAGGCCGCGATCCCGACCAGAAGCGCATACGCCTCCGCCAGAGACGAATCCGTGACGAACGAGTTGAAGAACGCGGTGGCGCCGAGAAGCGCGCAGACGCTCACGACGATTCCGATGACGATGGAGAGCGCGAGATCTCGACCGACCACGGTGTCGCCCCACACCTCGAGGTAGCGAGGCCGAGGCTTCGGTGGGTGGGGGAGCGTCTACATAGATCTCGTACTTCCTGCCACTGAAGTGGCTGGCGTTGGAGATGTATGTTCTTCACGGCTACCCGCATCACCGTGCGGCGGTGCGGGCTTGACCGTGCCCCACACCGACGCTTGTGGTGCAGGAACATGCTGTTTCGGAGTCACCCCCAACCGCGGTGTCACGGTGGGCAGGCTGCGGCGGACCCGGCGATGCCGCGGCCTGCTCGGGGTGGGAGCGTGTTTGTCGCGCGATTGCCGTACCGGCGCATGTTCGGCGACCCGGACCGCCGGTAGTCCTCCGCGCCGCCTGGTGGTCTTGTTTCTGCCGAGCAGTGCGCGTTTGGCCAGGTTCACGACCCTGTTGCCTAATTTTCGGTGACACGCCGACGGTGGTGCCGTGACTGTTGATCTTCCTGTCGGATGATCGTGCAGCGGTCGTCTTTCGCTGGTCCCGACCCGGCCGCAAGATGGGGTGTGTGGTGTCGATGCGGCCGCGGCGGCCCGTGGGTGTGCCGGTGTTGACGGCGAGGATGGCCCGGGCGGCGTTCCCGAGGGGGGCGCTGGCGATCCGGATCCGCGACG
>RRBB01000164.1:0-24266 GCA_006543605.1 Rhodococcus sp. WS4 | reverse complement strand
AGCTCCTGGGTCGAGGATGTCTTGGAGGACGCCCTCTTCTACCGGAGCTCCGCTACCCATTCGCGCACGACACGCCCAAGACCCGCATTCTTGACCGCCAGCCGTCCCCGTTAACTACACGGCTTTGCGGCTAGCCAGCGTAGAGCGTGACTGAGCTGGGAACCCTCGGTCCGCTCCGCCCATGTCGGAACTGTCCTTGGCTCCCATTGCCCGAGACGCTTACACCCGTGCAGGTGTATGATGCACGTCACACAACGCCCAGTGCTCGGTAGAGGCACGCCCGGGGTGCCCACTCACGCACCTGCGGCTTCGCCTATCAGAGTCAAGCAGACCAAAGGTGGTCTCCGATGTCAGGTGTACAGGGGCTCGAATCGATATCCCACGACACGAACAAGGCTGCCATGCACGACGCGTGGGAACGCTTCGTACAGGGAGAGGACGACGTCCGCGGCGTGCGGCCCGAAGTGGCGATCTCCTGGCATCGATGTCGGGACCAGTACCGCGTCGACCCGTTCCTGCCCGAAGCGCCGGCGGCAGTAGCGGAGGTCGACCATCCCCTCGAACACGATGTCGTCTTCGCGGAGCTGGGTTTTCGCGCCGCCGCCATGGTGCACGAGGTGACCAAATTCGGAGGCATCCTGATAATCGCCGACGCCAACGGCAGAGTCCTGGCCGAGTGGGGCGACAAGGCCACCCTTTCCCTCGCCGCCGGGACTGGCCTCGCACCGTGGTTCTGCTGGTCGGAGAGCGCGGTGGGAACGAACGGCATAGGCACCGCCCTCGGAACGCGACACCCCCTGGTGATCAGGCGCGAAGAACACTGGTGCCAGGCCTTCCACGACTGGACCTGCGCGGGCGTCGCGGTGCGGGACGTGGTGAGCAAGGAGCCGATCGCGGGCCTGAACATCTCCTGTTGGCGCGGTGACCTGCCAACGTCCGCGAGTACATGGCTGGCGAACGCCGCCGCCCACACCCAGAGCAGATTGCGCGTATGCGCCCGCGACGGCGGCGCCGAACTGCTCGGCGCGTACAACCACGCCCGGGCACGGTCGACTGGGCCACTAGTCGCCGTCGACACGGCGGGCAAGGTGGTGATCGCCGACGACAGGGCGAGCGTCCTGCTCGGCGTGCCAGGCAACACCCCGGCAGTCGACCCGGCAGTGCGCTGGAATCCGAGCCTCCCGGCATTCATCCATGCCGTCCGGTACGCCAGCAAGCGGGCGAGCCACAACCCCGAGTGGATCGGCACGACACAGATCTTCACCCACCTCACTGACGAACCGTCGCCGATCAGAATTTGTCCAGTGTTCCGGCACGGCAATCTGATCGGACACCTGATCTCTTTCGGTGTCTCCGACGGCGAGCAGTTGCCGCAGGCGGAAGCAGCCGCGCACCCTGAGGAACAACCCCGTCGAGTGGTCGGCGTCCGTGAGAACCGGATGGTGCTACTGCGATTGCCAGAAGTCTTGTTCGCCGAATCGGACGGCAACGACGTATGGCTGTCCACGGACCAGGGCAGGCTGCGGGCCGCCTCGCCCGGCCTGGACAAGCTCGACCACGAACTGACCCACGCCGGATTCCTGCGAGTACACCGCCAGTACGTCGTCAACCTCAACCGTATTCGGGAGGTCGAACGTCGAGAAAAGGGCGAGCTGATTCTGGTCATGGACGATCACGAGAACACCATGGTTCCGGTGTCCCGGCGGAACGCTCGCGCGGTACGCGTTGCGCTGGGCATCTGAGACCCGAGAGTCAACGGAAGGAGACCCATGCCCGAGAGCCCCGACGCTTACGTCAACAGGACCTACGACCAGACCGTGGGCGCGCGCCGATCGCTCAGGCGCCACAATCAACCCGCGGCAAGCGGAGACCAACTCGATTGGTGGCCCCACCGGCTCAACCTGAAGATCCTGGCTCGGCCCAGCCGCGCCGCCGACCCGATGGACGAGGATTTCGACTACGCCAAGGAGTTCCTGTCCCTGGATCTCGACCAACTGGCACGCGATGTGGACGAGGTGTTGACGACCTCGCAGGACTGGTGGCCCGCCGACTTCGGACATTACGGACCGCTTGTGCTGCGGATGGCCTGGCACGGCGCCGGCACCTACCGCATCGGTGACGGCCGGGGTGGTCCCAGCGCGGGGATGCAGCGCTTCGCCCCGTTGAACGGCTGGCCGGACAACCGCAACCTCGACAAGGCGCGCCAACTCCTGTGGCCGGTGAAGAAGAAGTACGGCCGCAAGATCTCCTGGTCCGACCTGATGATCTTCGCGGGCAACCGCGCGCTGGAGTCGATGGGCTTCACCTCGTTCGGGTTCGCCGGTGGCCGGGCAGACGTGTGGGAGGCCGACGAGACCTACTGGGGTCCGGAAAACACGTGGTTCGCCGACGAACGACACAGCGGCGTCCGGGATCTGGACGAGCCCCTGGCGGCCGAAGAGATGGGGCTGATCTACGTCGACCCTCAGGGTCCGGCCACCATGCCCGACCCGATCGCCTCCGCGCGCGACATCCGTCAGACGTTCCGCCGGATGGGGATGAACGACGAGGAGACCGTCGCGCTGATCGCGGGCGGGCACACGTTCGGCAAGACCCACGGAGCGGCCGATCCGGGCACCTGCCTCGGGCCCGAACCCGAAGGCGCGCCGCTGGAGGCACAAGGCCTGGGCTGGGCGAACAGTTTCGGCACCGGCAACGCAGCCGACACCGTCACCAGTGGGCTCGAAGGGATCTGGACGCCCACGCCGACCAAGTGGGACAACAGTTTCCTCGAGACTCTATTCGCCTACAAGTGGGATGTGGTGCTCAGCCCTGCCGGGCTGTGGCAGTGGGTCCCGAGCGACGGTGCCGGGGCTGGCACCGTTCCGGACGCCCACGACCCATCCAAGACCCATGTCCCGACGATGCTCACCACCGACCTCGCGTTGCAGGAGGATCCGATCTACGAGGCGATCGCGCGGCGATTCCTGCAGAATCCGGATCAGCTGGCGGACGCGTTCGCGCGGGCCTGGTTCAAGCTCACCCACATCGATATGGGCCCGATCCAGCGCTACCTGGGGCCACTGGTCCCGTCCGAACGACTGCTCTGGCAGGACCCGGTGCCCGACATCGATCACGACCTCGTCGATGCCGACGACATCGCCGCGCTCAAGAGCCAAATCCTCGCGTCGGGCCTGTCGGTATCGCAACTGGTCTTCACGGCGTGGGCTTCGGCCTCGACATTCCGAAACAGTGACAAGCGCGGTGGGGCGAATGGGGCGCGCATCCGTCTCGAACCGCAGCGGAGTTGGGATGTCAACGAGCCTGAAACACTCGTGGCCGTACTGGGCACCCTGGAGCAGATCCTCCAGAGGTTCAACGATTCCCAGCGCGGAGGCAAGAAGATCTCGCTTGCCGATCTGATCGTGCTCGGTGGGTGCGCCGCGATCGAACATGCCGCCGCCAAGGCCGGTCACGACATCGAAGTCCCCTTCCGGCAGGGGCGTACGGACGCAACGCAGGAGTGGACCGACGTCGAGTGGTTCGCCACGCTCGAGCCGACCGCGGACGCATTCCGCAACTACGTCGGCAAGGGCAACCGGCTGCCGCCGGAACACCTGCTCATCGACCGCGCGAGTCAGCTGACCCTGAGCGCCCCCGAGATGACAGTGCTGCTCGGTGGCCTGCGTGTGCTCGACGTCAACCACGGCCAGTCCCCTTTGGGCGTGTTCACCTCGACACCGGGCTCGCTGTCCAACGACTTCTTCGTCAACCTGCTCGACATCGACACCGAGTGGGCACCGAGGACGGACAACGCCGCCGGGACGACGACCTACGAGGGCCGCGACCGGCACACCGGCGAAGTCAAGGGGATCGCCAGTCGCGTCGACCTCGCTTTCGCGGCCGACGCCGAGCTGCGCGCACTCTCTGAGGTGTACGCGAGCCAGGACGCCGAGGAGAAGTTCGTACGCGACTTCGTGTCCGCGTGGCACAAGGTCATGAACCTCGACTTGTTCGACCATCCTGATCCAATGTTGTCCGTCGCTGAGGACGCCGATGCAGCCGTCACTGTCGATGTCGATGATGCCGATATGAGGAGGGCCTTCGTCGGCGTGGTGACGGCATCGTCGGCGTGGTGACGTCGCACGATCAGTGACTCAATCGTGGCCACTTTCGGTAACGGCCACCCGTGCGGACTTCTCGTCGACGAGGAACATTGTCGTTGCGAACGCCGCCGTCAACGCTTGCACCGCCAGGTTGTTCACCGCCCGCGGATATCCCCGCGCCGCATTGTGAATCAGCGTGACCGCGTCGTCGGAAAACAACGGATCCGTGCGGCCGGCGATCTTGCAGTGATGGGTGATGTAGTCCGCCGAATCCGGCGGACTCATCCCGGCCGGCGCATAACGCACCGCGATCCGCTGATCCAACGCGGCGAGCACTCCCAGCCGCAATCGAATGCCAACGTCGGCGGACCCGAATCCAAGTCGTGGTTGGTCAGAATCGCCGATCGCTTCCATGTGCGCGTTGACAAGCAGATGCGACTCGTCGATTCACCACCACGGGGGGTGCGGCCCGCTCGGCGTATTCGGCTGCCAACGATTCGGCGGCCTGCGACGCAGGCGTCGCGGTGCAGAAACTCGGCACCCGGCCCAGTGCGTGAACGATGTGATGCAAGTATCCCCCGCATCCCCACCGACGGCTTCGGCAGGTAGATGACCACGTGTCGGGCGGGTCCCCCGCGGAGGTTGCCGCGCGGAAGGCGATTTTCCCGGCGCGACCTTCCGGTAATCACCCCGAGCGCGTGTTGATCCACGCACCAGGACATCCGGGCGACGGCTTCGGCGTGCCGGTACAGCATCGACGGTGCCAGACCCCGGCCGAACGGCATCCAGGTGAAGCCGTACGACTGCAAGCGTTGGATACTCAGCCGGCCGCCCGCTGTGATCGGTGAAACCCGTCGGTGATGTCGTCGATGCCCAGCTGCCCCGGAAGCTGCTCACCACCGTCATCGTTGTCGGTGGGTCCGTAGAGGGCGTGATACCCGATCCGCCGATCGCTGCGCACCTGCTCGTGGTGCAGGTGCGCCGTCAACGCCAGATAGTCGATACCCGTCACAACCGGTGCCGGCGGTTCCGGTGTTTCGGGCCGTGCTTTGGGGTGCACGTGCCGGGTGATGGTGTGCGGCACCGCCCGCCCGTGTGAGGCGTCGCGGTAGCGGACCTCGACGGTCTCCAGGTCGAACGGGGAGAACACCAACTCCACCTTCCTCCATGCCAGGGCGTGATCGACCTGGTAGGTGTTGCCGTGCAACGACACCGTCGCCGTTTTGGTGACCGTCCGATACTCCGACCACAGGAACGCCTCGGTCAGATCGGCGGCCGTCGGCATCGCAGGTGTCCGCCCCAGCCGGGACCAGCCGGCCTCCCACCGCATGAGTGCACTCTGCCCGGTTTGCGAGTGCGCCCACCGGTGGTATTCGGTTTCGATCCATCCGGTCAGCAACTGGTTGAGCTCCAACAATGCGGTTCGGTGATCGATACCCGCGGCGGTGAGGTCCTCGGCGGTGGTGTCGGTGACTTCGACGAGGAACTGCTCACGGACGGTGCGGAAGAACCGCTCGATCTTCCTGCGGCCCGGCGGGCGGTGCGGGGTCGAATGCACCAACCGGATACCGAGTTTCGCGCAGGCCCGCAGCAGCCACGCGTCGACGAACGCCGATCCGTTGTGGACCGTAGACCGATCCCGGACACCGCGCGCCGCCAGCGCCGGCTCGGTAGCGGCGGAACCGGCGGTCGAGTGTGTCCCGCGAATACCTCACCCGTGCTCCGACCCTTCATTCGTCGATCGCGCTGCCCGGACCTGTTGCCGGGCAGTCACACCCGCGACGATGACGCATCACCTTTTCGGCGGCAGGGGCAACTGATGTTGCGGAATCCGGTGTCGGCGTCGGTGGCCACCCGGGCGAGAGCAACCGACCAGCAATGGCCGCGACGGCGCCCAGCACGGCCGTCACCGAGCCGAGGACCACGGCAGTCCTGAAGCGCGTGGTGATCGCGGCCCTCACCGAGCCCACCGCGGGCGCACCCAGAGCGACCATCCCGACCACCGGGGCGGGAACGGTCGAAACCCTAACCCCACCAACACCGTCCGAGCACGACGGGCAGGACCTCGGTGGAGGCCACCAAGATCAACCCCACGCCGACGCCCCCATCAGATCGGCAACGTGATTGACGAACGCGGACCCGATCCTCGGCACGACCAGAGACGGTCACCAATCCAATCCCACGCATCGGCGGCCCGCGCGGCGGCGTTCGGTCCAGGCTCACCGCGCACGTCCACATCCCGGCTACTGAGCCGCCCGACGAAGTGGACCTGCCCGGATTCAAACCGCGGCAACTCCCCGCGCCCGCGACCCCCTACCTCCCGGTAACACCGCCAAGGTGTGACCGGCATCACCATGAGCGGCGCCTAGCGGCGTGCGAACGGCAGGGTGCGACCGTCCGGCGGTCATGCCTATACGTAGGGGTTTACCGAACATATCGTTCACATCGTTACATGCTCGAAACGGGCGCTCGGCTGAGCGAAGTGATTCGACGAGCGACGGCAACGAGATGTATCTGACCAGGTGGAGCCGAGGAACCATGCAGGCAGCTAACCGGAGTTTCGGCTCGCCGATTCAACGAATTGAAAGTGAATGCGGCCCGTCTTGAACGGCTTTCGCACAACAACTACGAAGTTTCACTGATGAGGAGGTGAGGTCCCGTGACGATGATTCAAGAACAATCCGAGAGTCAAGAACGATCCGACCTACTGCGCGAACTCGGCTTGGACGCACAGAACCGGGCATCCATTGGTCGAGTACTCGGAACTGGTTCCATCGCCAGGGCCACCGAACGGGCTGACGGCACGATGGAGGCGACGATCCGGATCGAGGAGGACCAGTGTGTTTGGGACCCCGCGATCCTGGTCTTGCCGCACGGCGGTGATCTCGAACTGACGGTCATCAACGACGACAAGAACACGCACTCCGCATTGTTTCCGAGCAATGGCGACCAGAAGTTCCTCTGGCTGATGAACCACTCGAAGGGCAGGGCCAAGCTCAACCTGGATGGCCCGGGCTACTACTGGTACAGCTCGCCCGGGGGCAACGACGAAGGCCGGGGACTGACCGCCGCCATCGTCGTGCTCGGCGAGGTGCCGCCGGAAGCCCGTCTCGACCGCCCCGACCAGCCACGCCCGTAGGAAGGAACGAAGATGACTGTCGAATACTTGGACGCCGGCGAGGCGATCAACCACGGAGCGCTGAGCGCCGCACCCGGAACCGCACCCGCGGTGGCGACCAACGTCAATTACGACCGCCTCCTCAACGCGCGTTCGGAGTCGCAGAACTGGCTCACCTACTACGGTGCCTATGATGGCCAGCGGTACAGCCTGCTGGACCAGATCAACACCGAGAACGTGAGCAAGATCGGCCCTGCCTGGATCTTCCAGGCCGGCACGTCCGGTTCGATCGCGGGTGCGTCGACCTACGCATTCGAGACGTGCCCGATGGTCGTGGACGGCGTCATGTACGTCACCGGCTGGGACGGCTGGTTCTGGGCTCTCGACGCAAAGACGGGCCAGCGGCTCTGGAGCTACAAGCACGCAGTGCCCTTCGATGTCTCGCTCTGCTGTGGGAACGTCAACCGCGGCTGCGCGGTGGCCAACGGCAAGGTCTACTTCGTGACCCCGAACGCCCACCTGCTCGCGCTGGACGCCACCAACGGTGAGATGGTCTGGGAAAAGACCATTGGTGACGTGCGTTCGGGTGAGAGCGCCTCCCTCGCTCCGCTGGTCATCAAGAACACGCTCATCACCGGCAGCGCCGGCGGCGAGTTCGGTGTGCGTGGCCACATCGACTGTTGGGACCTGGAGACCGGCGAGCACTTGTGGCGCACCTACACCGTGCCCAAGCCCGGCGAGCCGGGCTCGGAGACCTGGCCCGCCGACGGTGAGGCCTGGGCGCGCGGCGGCGGGAACCACTGGGTCACCGGGACGTACGACCCGGAGACGAACCTGTACTACGCGGGCACCGGCAACCCGGCACCCGACTTCGACGGCGGCGTCCGCGAGGGCGACAACCTCTACACCGACAGCGTCGTCGCGCTGGACGTCGATACCGGTGAGATCAAGTGGCACTACCAGTTCACCCCGCACGATCTCTGGGACTACGACTCCACGATGGAGATGACCCTGTTCGAGCGGGATGGTAAGAAGCTGCTCGGTCACTTCGACAAGAATGGCTACTTCTTCGTGCTGGACCGCACCAATGGTGAGCTGCAGCACGTCACTCCCTTCGTGGACCGGATCGACTGGGGCGTCATCACCCGCGACGGCAAGGTGACGCCGCGGAAGTATCCGGACAAGGAGGGAGAGCCGGTCCACTTCTACCCGGGCCCGGCCGGTGCGAAGGAGTGGACGCACGCGGCGTACAGCCCGCGGACCGACATGTTCTACGTACCGGTCGCCGACGTGGGCGCCACTGCCACTCGTCGGCGCCGGGAGTTCAAGGAGGGCATGCCGTACTGGAGCGCTGGCGTCCAGGTAGACATCGACGACATGGCCGGTTCGGTCAGCGCGTTCGACACCTACGGTGAGGAGAAGTGGCGCTGGCGCCTCGACTACCCCATGGCCGCGTCGGTGCTCGCCACCGCAGGCGACCTGGTGTTCGCAGGGACCCCGACCGGCGAGTTCGTCGCGCTCAACGCCCGCACCGGCGAGAAGCTGTGGCAGTTCCAGTGTGGTAGCGGCCACCACAGCAGCTGCTCGACCTACAGCGTCGACGGCAAGCAGTACGTCGTCGTGCCGGTCGGCTGGGGTGGCTGGCTCGAGGGCATCATCCCCGGAATGCTCGGCGCGGGCCACGGCAGCGCGTTGATCGCATTCGCCCTGCCCGACTGATTCCCATCCGCTATACCGTCCAGAAAACCCGAGAGGAAGAGAGAACACCATGGAACGAAAGACCGCTGACAGCACTCTGCAGAAGTGGGAATCCCCCACGTTCACGGAGATCCGGGTGTCCGCCGAGGTGACCGCATACGTGGCCATCATGGGCAGGGCCAACTAGTCGATCACGATGGGGCGCTGGGCCGAATTGGCCCGGCGTCCCGTCGGGGACACAACGAAAGGCGTGATCGGTTTGTGGGTGCGAGTGCTGGGATCAGCAGCCGGCGGAGGATTCCCGCAATGGAACTGCACGTGCCCCCCATGTCGCGCGGCACGGACCGGCTCGCGGCCCTGCAGCTCACGCTCCCAGTCGTCGATCGCGGTGAGCGCTGACCGGCAGCAGTGGTTCCTGCTCAACGCCTCACCGGACATCCAGTCACAGATCGAGTCCTTCCCTGACCTGCACCCCGACGAGGGCCGGGTGGTCCGGCTGCAGGCCGTGCTGCTCACCGACGCCGAGCTCGACCACACGCTCGGCCTGCTGCTGATGCGGGAGGGGCGCGGCCTCGAAGTGCACGCGACCGAATCGGTGCACGAGACCCTCAACACCGGAACCGGGATACTACGGACGCTCGAGGCGTACTGCCCGGTCAAGTGGCAGCCGGTGCTGCCCGGCACCGAGGTGTCGCTCGGCGACGGGCTGTCGTACCGCGCGTTCGACGTCCCCACCGACAAGCCGATGCGGTTCCCCGGGGCCGCGGCGCACGGCCGGGTCGTGGGCTACCGCGTCACCGACACCAGCAGTGGCCGCAGCCTGGTCTACCTGCCGTGTGTGCAGCAGCTCACCCCCGGTGTCCTCGAGGAGCTGGCCGACTGCTCCGCCCTGCTGGTTGATGGCACCTGCTGGCGGGACGACGAGATGCCCAGCCTCGGCCTGGCCAGCAAGACCTCGCGCGACATGGGACATGTGCCGATCGACGGCCCCGGCGGCAGCCTCGAGCTGCTGTCACCGCTGCCGATCGACCGCAAGGTCTACCTCCACATCAACAACACCAACCCGATCCTGCTCGACGACTCGCCGGAACGACTGCACCTCGACCGGCATGGCATGGAGGTCGCCGTGGACGGGCTGGAACTAGAGATCTGAGGAACGATGATGACGGCAGCACTCGCGCCTGGTGAATTCGAGGAAGCGCTCCGCGCGCACGTCAAGGATTACCACCACCAGCATCCCTTCCATCGGCGGATGAACAACGGACAGTCCAGCCGGGAAGAGATCCGGGGCTGGGTGGCCAATCGCTTCTACTACCAGGCGAACATCCCCCGGAAGGACGGGGCGATCCTCAGCAGCTGCCCGGACCGTGAGATACGGCGCCGCTGGGTCCAGCGCATCATCGACCACGACGGCACCACCGAAGGAACCGGCGGGATCGAGTCGTGGCTGCGCCTCGCCGAGGCCGTCGGCTTGACCCGGGAGGAAGTCGAGGACGCACGACACCTGCTCCCGGGCGTGCGATTCGCCGTCGACGCCTACGTCACCTTCACGCGCACCCGGCCATGGGTGGAGGCGGTGGCATCCTCACTGACCGAGCTGTTCGCACCCGACCTGATGGCAGAGCGGCTCGCGGCGTTCGAACGCCACTACACCTGGATCGACCCCGAAGAGCTCGCCTACTTCCGGACTCGCATCACCCAGGCGCCCCGCGACTCCGAGCACGGTCTCGAGGTGGTGCGGAAGTACTGCGTCACCCCAGAAACGCAGGCCGCCGCGCTGTCGGCGCTGTCCTTCAAGTGCGACGTGCTGTGGAGCATGCTCGATGCGATTGACCAGGCCTATGGAAATCACTGACGAGGCCGCCCGGCCGCGGTTGGCGCCGCACGTACGGATGAGGTTCGACGCTGCGCGCGGGCAACACGCGCTGCTGTCGCCGGAGACGGTCTGGGTCCTCAACGACACCGGTGCCGCGATCGTGGAGCTGTGCGACGGCAGCAGGACCGTCGCCGAGATCCAGTCTGAGCTTCAGAACCGGTACGAGCAGGTTGCCGACGGCGACGTACGACGCTTCCTGGCCGACCTCATCCCCAAGCACTGCATGGAGGTACACCATGGATAAGCCCTTCGCGCTCCTCGCCGAGCTCACCTACGCCTGTCCGCTGCACTGCCCCTACTGCTCCAATCCGCTTGCGCTGGACGACTATCGCGACGAGTTGACGACCGAGGAGTGGCAACGGGTGATTGCCGAGGCCGCCGAGCTGGGCGTGCTGCAGTTGCACCTCTCGGGCGGCGAGCCGATGCAGCGGCACGACATCGTCGACCTGGTGCAGTGCGCCAACAAGCTGGGCATGTACACCAACCTGATTACCAGCGGTCTCGGCTTCTCCACCCGCCGCGCCGAGCAGCTGCGCGACGCGGGCCTCGACCACGTCCAGGTCAGCATGCAGGCCGACGAGCAGGCCCTGTCCGACCGGATCGCCGGCACCCCGTCGTTCGAGCGCAAACATGTGGCGGCGCGGCTCGTCAAGCAGCTGGGCTGGCCGCTCACCCTCAACGTCGTGCTGCACCGGCAGAACATCGACCGGATCGAGGGCATCCTCGACATGGCGGCGGCGATGGAGGCCGACCGCATAGAGCTGGCCAATACGCAGTACTACGGGTGGGCGGGGAGGAACCGTGCCGAGTTGCTGCCGACCCGGGACCAACTCGAGCGCGCGGAGGCAGTGGTGCGGGCGGCCCGAGAGCGGCTCGGGGACCGGATGGAGATCATTTACGTCATCCCCGACTACTACAGCAAATACCCCAAGCCGTGCATGGACGGCTGGGCCAGCCGCCAGTTCACCGTGGCGCCCAACGGCGAAGCGCTGCCATGCCCGACGGCTCATGAGATAGCCGGCTCCCTTGGTCTTCCCCACGCCAGTGTGCGCGAGCACTCCCTGGAATGGATCTGGGAGTCGTCACCACTGTTTCAGCAATTCCGCGGCGAGGAGTGGATGCCTAACCCGTGCCGCAGTTGCGAACGTCGCAACATCGACTTCGGCGGCTGTCGTTGCCAGGCCCTCGCGCTCACCGGCGACGCCGCCCGCACCGACCCGGTCTGTCACCTCTCCCCGGATCACGAGCTGGTCGAGGCGGCGGTGGCGGCAGCCAACGACCCGCCGCGGCCGCGGGACGGCGTCCTGATTCCCCGACCGAATCCGGGCCGCACCCGGTCGCAGACCAAACTCGAGGTAAATTCATGACTGCTTTCTTATCCCTCGTCCTGATCGCGTTCGTACTCAGCCTGGACAACTTCCAATCGTCCATCGGGCTGGGAACGACGAAGCCATCGTGGAGCCGGATCCTCCAGTGCGCCTTGGTGTTCGCTGCATTCGATGCCCTAGCTCCCATGCTCGGTGTCTGGGTGGGGGGCTACTTCGGCGACTACATGGGTGAAACCGCGGAGTATATAGGGGCAGGTCTTTTGGCCATCTATGCCATCTACCTGCTAGTGCATGCCCTGCGCACGGAGCAGGCTGGTGATCTCGACAATCCCTGGGTAATTCTGGGACTGCCGGTGCCGTTGAGCCTCGACAATCTGTTCGCGGGAGCCGGCCTCGGTGCGCTGGGCTACTCGGCGGTGACCGTGGGCGTGGTGGCCGGTGTCCTCACCTTGCTCATGTCCCTGCTGGGGCTGACGCTGGGGAGGCTCGCGGCCAGCAAAGTGCCGATCCGCACTGACCTGTTCGGCGGCGCGGTGATCTTGGTGCTGGCCGGCGTGATGGTGTTCCAAGGGTGAGGGCCTCATGGGTCGTGTCCCTGGCCGGAAGGAAGGTGGCGTGATGAACGGTGCAGGGGTCACCGGCCAGGGCGACGACACCGTGCGGCCGCCGTGCTACCACTGCGGGGAGCCATACACGTCGGTGAATACCGCTCGGCACACCGAGCCGATCAGCTGTGTGTGCCCTCGCTGCACCACGATGCCCGCGTGCTACACGTGCCGGAACATGTACTGCGCCTGCGAAGTGCACCAACACTGAAGTGCCATCACGATTTGTTGCATCTCAGCGTCTGTCGAGATGCAACAACGTCACGAGAGGAAGTCAGATGCAACAGGTAGTGGTGATCGTCTGATGGGCGCTGGCGGGGTCCGCGTCGACCACGGCGTCACGTCGGGGACATTCAGTCTCGACGGCGAGACGTTTGACGTCGACAACAACGTCTGGGTCGTCGGGGACGACCACGAGTGCGTCGTCATCGATGCGCCGCACTCGGTTGAGCAGATCATGGCCATTGTCGGCGACCGGACAGTTCGCGCGATCGTGTGCACCCACGCGCACGACGACCACGTCCGGGTGGCGCCGGCGCTCCGGGAGCGGGTGACGGCGCCGATCCTTCTCCACCCGGACGATCGGCCGCTGTGGGAGCTGACGCATCGCGACGAGCTGTGGGACGTCGACCTCGCGGACGGGGACGTCATCGAGGTCGGCGGTACGTCGCTCCAGGTGCTGCACACCCCCGGTCACGCGCCGGGCGCGGTCTGCCTGCACGCCGCCGACCTGGGGTGCGTATTCACGGGCGACACCCTCTTCCATGGTGGCCCGGGCGCCACCGGGCGGTCCTACTCGGACCTGCCCACCCTCGAGGCCTCGATCCGCGCCCAACTCTTCGCTCTGCCCCACGAGACCGTCGTCCACACCGGCCACGGCCACGACACCACCGTCGGAGCGGAGAGGGCCGCGATGGCCGCTCGAGCGGCCCGCGAGCGGATCCGGGCGCGACTTCTCGGAGAGGCAGAGACGCCCTGAGGCTGCGAGAGGCACATCTACTGGCACGATCCGCAGGGGGAGGGCACTGAGCCATGACAAGCAGCACCGGATCCGCTCTCGACACGACCCTGATCCGTCTGGGGGCGGAGGATCGACGGGTGGTCGAGACCTGTCCTGTTAGACCCACCTACGCCGTGGCCCTCGTCCCCCGATGACGTGGAATTCGCACAGCAGTAGTTCCTGGGCGAGTCGCCAGGCGTTGCCGAGCGGTGAGGCGGTGTCGAGCCGCCCTCGCACCAACAACGCGGTGATGTCGGCGACGCGGTCGAGGCGTCCGGGGATGGCCTCGGGCTCGAGAGGCCCGCTGTCGAAGGGATCGCTCACGGGCCAGATCACCCCACAGAGCATGGCATAGGCGAGTTCGCGCTCTCACCATGACTTTGATCGACGCGGCGGATTCAACCCGTTTCGTCAAAATTCCCTGTGGGCGCTTCGCCAATCGTCCCTGCATCGCGAAACGTGTGTTGTCGAGATGCAGCGAACTTTTATTCGTCGGTCCGCTCCACGACCCAGGCCGCGACCTGCGCCCGAGACGTGAAACCCAGCTTTGCCAGGATGTGCTCCACATGGCCTTGCGCGGTCCGCGGTGAAATCACCAGACGGTCGGCGATGGCCTGATTGGTCAGGCCTTCGGCGATCAGGTCGGCGACTTGGCGTTCCCTCTTGGTCAGTCGCGTCGACGCGTGGGTGTCGGGTGCGGAGGTGGCGGTCGGTTGCTCGTCGAGAGCGTATGCGATCGCCGCGTCGAAGCCCAGTCCCTGGCCCCTGCGGTGGGACGCCGCAAATGCTGCACCTCCGAGTTTCTTCCGGGCCTTCTGGCCGCATTCCTCTTGGTAGACAAGCAGATTGGAATGAATGACCGCGGAGCTGCCCACCGACCTCGCCAACCCTTCTGCAGCGCCCATCAGGACGGCTGCCCGAGCTGCGTCGCACCGCTCGCACGCGATCCAGGCCAGCGCCTCGATGGATGACGCGGCGACGCGGGGGCTGTGCACTTGACGGGCAAGCTCCAGCGATTGCTCCACGAGACGGACCGCGCGATCGGTATCACCCTGTCGCCACACGGCAATTCCCAAGGCCCACAAAGAATGCGATCGATACACCTTCTCGCCGTGCATCTCTGTGATCGCGAGAACCCGTTCGTGGCATTCAATCGCCTGGCCCGTCAGGCCGGACAGCCCGTATACCATCCCCAGCTGGTAGAGGACGCTCGTCTCGAGCGTGCGTTCCCCGCGTTCTCTGAACCCCGCGAGGGCGGTTTCCAGGTGCGAGGACGCATGTGGGAGGTCACCGCGGTAGAGGGCCAGCATGCCGTCTGCGTCGGCAACGAGAGCGCGCATCATCGGATCGCTCGTGTCCGCGGTGAGAGTCCGTGCCTCCTCGACGAGCGCGGTTCCGGCCTCGAAATCGCCCTGCACGTTGGCCATCACGCTGGCGCAGTAGAGCGCCTTGACCCACTCGAGAGTGGGTGGTCCGCTCTGTCGGGCGAGCAGTTGGTCGAGCAAACGCCGCCCCTCGTTGTAGCCGCCGCCCTGGGAGCCCCAGAACCAGCGGAGCGCGGCGGCGGCGCGCAGGCCGGCGGCGGGATCGTCATCGACGCTGAATTCGAGGGCCTCCCGCAGATTCGGTTGTTCCCGGTTCAGGCGGTCGATCCAGTCGACCTGGCGTGCGCTGATCCACTCGGCCTCCGCAGCCAGCGCCAACGCCTCGTACCAGTCCCGGTGCCGGCGGCGCACGGGCATGTCTTCGCCGGTCTGCTCGAGTTTCTCGTAGCCGTACTCGCGGAGAGTCTCGAGCATCCGGAACCGCACCACCGCACCGGAATCCTCCCGGATCAGGATCGACTTCTCCACCAACGAGGCCAATGTGTCGAGCAACTCGTCCGGGGCCAGGTCCGCGCCGCACACCTGCTCCGCCGCATCCAGTTCAA
The DNA here is from genome assembly GCA_006543605.1 of Rhodococcus sp. WS4. Lineage (GTDB taxonomy): Bacteria > Actinomycetota > Actinomycetes > Mycobacteriales > Mycobacteriaceae > Rhodococcus_F. The sequence continues at coordinate 8,626 of RRBB01000164.1, read as the reverse complement.
AACTTCCCGCGAAAACCGCCGCCCGCCCCCACACCAATTGCTCACCGGCGGTGCACAACTCGAAACTCCAGTCAATGCACAACCGCAAAGTCTGCTGACGCGCCGGCGCACCCCGGCTGCCGCGGGTCAGCAGGGTGTAGCGGTCGATCAGCCGCTGCAGGATCTGCTCGGGCGACATCGCCCGCAACCGCGCCGCCGCCAATTCGATCGGCAGCGGCAACCCGTCGAGCCGGTGACAGATCCCGGCCACCGCCGCCGCGTTGTCCTCGGTGAGCACGAAACCCGGAACCGCGGCAGCGGCGCGTTCAGCGAACAACGTCACCGCATCATATTTGGGCAACCCCCGCAGCGACGGCCGCCGCTCGGGATCCGGAACGGCCAACGGGGGGACCCGCAGCACCGCCTCCCCACCGATGCCGAGACCCTCGCGGCTGGTGGCCAGAATCCGCAACCGCGGACACACCTGCAGCAGGGGGCCGGCGAGCTCCGCCACGGCGTTCACTATGTGCTCACAGTTGTCGAGGACCAACAGCAGTTCTCGCGGTGTAAGAAACTCGATGAGGACTTCACGCAACGGCCTCGCCGAGTGATCTCGCAATCCCACGGCGCCGGCGATGGTGTCGACCAGCGACGACTCGTCGCGCAGTTCACCCAACTCGACCAGGCGTACACCGTCGGCGTACTCGCGCTGCACAGCCGCCGCGGCACGCATCGCCAGCCGCGTCTTGCCGACACCGCCGATCCCCCTCAACGTCACCAACCTCGACACGGCCAGCAAGTTCTTCGCCTCGGTGAGCTCGTGTCGGCGGCCCACGAAACTGGTCAATTCCAGGGGAAGATTCCCCGACGCGCTCGGAGTGGAGGGACCCGCTCGCCGTGGTCGTCCTTCTGGCGTTGGCCGCCGGGCGTTGCCCTTTGTGTCGGGTTCGGCGCGAAGTGGCATCTCGTCGACCGGAAAGTCGTGGTTGCGCTGCAGGCCTCGCAGATCCTCCCCGAAGCCGGCCGCGGTGGCCGGGCGCTGATCCGGAGTCCGGGACATCGCGCGCGCGATCGCGTCGGACACATCCTCGGGAATCCCGTGCTCATGCAGATCGGGCACCGGTTGCGTGGTGGTGATCCGCAGAAACTGCGCGACCACCTGCTCCCCGCTGCGACGTTCGAACGCGGCATGGCCAGTGAGGGCACTGAACAGTGTGGCACCGAGCCCGTAGACATCGGCCGCCGGACTCGGCGGATCACCCCCCAGCACCTCCGGCGCGGTATACGCCGGCGACCCCGTGACGGCATCGGTGTCCGTCTCGAAGCCCCCGCTGATGTGCGCGACGCCGAAATCGGCCAACTCCGGCTCGCCGTAATCGGTGAGCAGGATGTTCGCGGGTTTGACGTCCCGATGCAGGATCCCGAGCCGGTGCGCCGTCTCCACCGCACCGGCCATCTTCACCCCCAGCCGAAGAACCTGATCCAGGGCGAGCGGACCGCCCTTCCGGACCCGGGCCTCCAGCGAATCCTGCGGGTGATACGGCATCACAATGTAGGGACGGCCACTGTTGGTGGCACCGACCTGCAGAATGTTGACGATGTTCGGGTGCCCTGTCAGCCGGCCCATCGCCCGCTGCTCCCGGAAGAACCGTGCCCTGTTCTCCTCATCGAGCTCCACGGTGAGCACCTTTACCGCCACCGTGCGATCCAGTTCCGCCTGGGTGCAGCGGTAGACCACACCGAAACCGCCGCGGCCGATCTCCTCGGCGTCATCGAAACCAGCCGCACTCAGTTCCGAAGCCACAACGGGGACGACGTACCGCTGCGTATCGCGCGGATCACCTTCACCCATCGGAACGGTCTACTCACTGCCGTCGGCTCGTGGTTCCCGCACACTGGTCCCGGCGGCACGACCAGCGCAAAAACAACCGTGAACTCACCTCTCGATAGCGTGCACTCAAGGATATAGCCACCATTGACTATGACGGGCCGCGTCGGCGATAGCGTGCGGTTCACGGATGCCGGGGAGAAACGTCCAAGGGGTGAGATGACGAGTAGCGACAGTCCAAGCGAGCGACTACTGACGCACACCCCAACGCAAGTAGTACGCCGCAAGATCGTTGAACGCAGCCGCCAACTACTCGACGACACCGGCAACCTCAGGTGTTCCTACAGCCCCAGCCGCTGCCCGTTCCCGAGGCCGACGCCGACGCCAGGGAAGGCGTTCAGTTCGTTCCGGCGCTCGTCGAGTCGATCTCCGAGCAGCGATGCCGACAGCTCGTGTGGCGGTGGATACCCGCCTCACATCACCCCTGCGGTGACGGTAGATGTGCGAGTCGGCGGACGGCGTCGAGTCCGTCCGGGGTACCGGGCCAGTGCTTGTCGAGGGCCTGCGGTCCCGCGCGGCGGGCCACCGAGCGCAGGGTGAGGGCGACGATGATCGCGTCGTCGGCGTATCCGATCACAGGGATGAAGTCGGGGACGAGGTCAATGGGCATCGCCAGGTAGATCAGCAGCAGAACAAGTCGAAGGCGCACACCGCGGGGCCGTTCCGGGTCGGCGGCGAGCCGCCGCAGCAGGCGCACCACGTCGGGTAGCAGCCGCAGCGCTTCCCGGGCCTGTCGGTGGTCGGGTTTGGCCCGCCACAGCACGATCAAGAGCGCACCCCAGAGCAACAACAGGCCGGTGGCGATGCCGAGCAGGATCGGCCAGATCGTCGCGAACAGGTCCCCGATGCTCATCTGCTCATTCTCCGGTACCCGGCCTGCGGTGCTGGCCGGGGTACTGCTCATCAGGTGTTAAACGGCTCGGTTCATCCCAGGCCGATTGATCGGTGTCATTACCAGCCTGAACTGGCTGGTAGTGATAGGCGAGGGATGCCGGTTTCTCGGCGGTTGTAGATTGGACGCGCTCGGTAGCTCGCGGTCCGCGTGCTTCGATCGACACCTGTTGCTCCCAGTACACATCCGAGCGCGCCTGGCCTGCCCGTGAATCACTCATCCGGATTCCTCTCCAACCCACCCAGGCGTGAACGTCGCCCGTCACATACCCGACTCTCGCTCGTTGGGTTCGCATCCGCGTCACGAGCCTGTCTCTCCTTTGTAGTGGCTCGAGCCACTGTGTGGCGAGGGGATCACCCGGTGTGGCTGCCGCCGGTACGAGTCGGGGCCCCAGACTGGGCACGTTTCGCGCCCCGAGTGCATGTACACCTATGCGGATGCAGTTGGTGGCCAGCAGAGCGGCCATGGCGGCGAGGCTGGATCGCGGCGACGGTGATGGATCAGGGTGGGTCGCTGTCGCGGCGGGCCCGGTCACGGCGGCTCTCGTTGCGTTGCTGGTGCTCGTGCCGCGTCTGGTCGTGGGGTATAACTGCCGGAAACCCAGTCGATGCGTATCAGTCGGCGGCAGCGAGAGCGTCGGTGCGGGGAGGCTCTTCGCCGGCCGAGGTGATGGGCCGTGCCGCGAAGCGGTTCGCGTGGTGCAGGATTCCTCGAAGGTCGTCGAGGCCGATCGATCGTAGCCGCCGATCAGTCCTGCGGGCCAGCAGATCGCGGCCAGTCAGGGCGTGCAGCAACCCGGCCATGAAGGCGTCCTCCCACTCGGGGGTGTCGACCACCTCGACCCGGTGCCCGCGGACCCGCACGGACCCGCTTCTGGTGAACCCCGTGGCTGCGGTGCCGCCATGGGTGAGAACCAGGATAGCCGGGCCCCGAGACATCAACCACCGGATCGCATCACCGCGGCGATCGCCCGGCCGCAGCCAGGCCAGGTCGCCGTCACTCAGCTTGACGATGTCGCTGCGGGAGATCATCTCGTCGATTCGGGCGATCGCGGTGTCCCGGAGGCCCATCGCCGAGGGCCTGACAGAGACGTCGTAGCTGATGGTCGTGTCCGGGTGCTGGCGTGAGACGAGTTTTGCCACATCCTCGGCGCCTTGTGCTCGCCCAACGGCGAGGGAGCCGACGTGCAGGTGAGCACAGGCCGGGACGTCGGTGGGGGCGAGGTCCCAGCGGAAGTCGACGGTGTCGGCGCCGAGTCGGCCGGGGCTGGTGATGGTCGTGGAGGTGCGGGCGGCGGGATGACCGGCCTGGATCACCCGGACGCCGCAGCGCGTGAGTTCGTGGTCGAGGGCCTCGCCGTGCGGGTCGGTGCCGAACGTGCTCGGCCGGGTCTCCCCCAGGACACGAGAGGCGTTGCTGGCGATGGCTTCCCCGGTTACTTCCGAGGCGGGTTCGGTCGTGACGGTCATATTCACTTCTCCTCCTCCAGAGGGCCTGACTTCCATCGTCCGGTCATTTGCGGATAGGGGGAACGCCAATTCAGGATGGTTTAACCTACCCGTTTGAGTAGGTTGCTGCGAGGATCGTCCGTACGCTGGCTGGATGAATGAGCCCACAGCATTCGTTCTCCCTGTAAAGGGGCTGCGCCGAGTGCCACCGACACCACCAGGTCGAGCAAGATCTTGCCCGGCTCGTGCTTGGCCAGGGGCCTACGCCACGGCGCCAATGCGGGCGACCAGGCCCGTCTTCTCTGCGGTCCGCAGCAGCATTACTGCGCCGGCCTGCGACACGATACCCGTTTCGGTGGTGTCCACGGACAACGACTGGTACGAACCAGTAGACTTGCCCACCTGAATGGTGCTCCTCGAACTCGGATGGGCCGGACCTTAGACAAGTCGAATCATCCGGTTCAGGCACCATTCTTTTCTACCGACACCTGGCAGGTGGAGATTTCGCGTGAAAGCGGCAGGCTAGCTTTGGCTGGATGCTGGATGTTCCTCGACGGAGACGATTCCAGCCCGTATACCAATCGCGGCCGCCTCCCCACGGTTAACGACGTCGAGTTTCCTGAGCACGCCGGCAACGTGAAACTTGACCGTGCTCTCACTGATACCGAGCTCGTCAGCGATGGCGCGGTTGCGCTTTCCCACCGCGAGATGCGCGAGGACTTCGAGCTCGCGGGGATTCAAGGTGGACAGAAGGTGCTCGTCCAGACGAGCCGCGGGCGGATCCAACGGGATGGTCAGCGTCACCCGACTCCCCCATCTGGGAATCGATTCGACGTCGATCCGGCCGCGCAAGGTGTTCAGGCGTCCGGACAGTTGGTGTGTCAGGGCGTTGCTGTCGATGGTGCCGGACCCCTTGTCACGGATCTCGATCAGGACGTTGTCGCCCTCGCAGTCCCACACGACCCGCATCCGGGTCAGCACCGGTTGAGCGTCGAAGGCCAGCACGATCGCGCGCACCATCGCCCGTGCCGCATGCGCCACCTCACCGGGAAGCGGACGCCCGTCGGCCGGCGGCTCGACATAGTCGACCTCGACGTCCCGATGCCGCAACAGTGGCCGCAACTCGCCTTGTAGCCTGGCGAATGCGGTCGTGACCGCTTCCTCGGACAGGACACGATCCGCGGCACCCGCGGACCGCAGTGCGATCAATGCGGCCGAGGCCGTCTCACTGGCGATAATCCGCGCGCGACGATCGTCGAGGTCGTTGGAGCGAAGGGTGCCGAGGATCGACGACAGGGTCGCCTCGTGCGCCTCGGTCAATTCGGCGATCGCGCGGGCGCGTTCACTCGATGCTGCCCGTGACTCGGCGAGGTAATCGGGGCTGGCCTGGGCCACCTGCTGCCGGATTGAGGTTGCAACGATCCCGAACACGGCCGCGACCTCGTCGGGATCGGGTGCGTCGGGCTGGGCCGGCCGCGGAACCAGGACCAGCAGGGTGTCACTGACATCGCGCACAGCCCAGATTCGGCGGAGGGAACCCGCCAACAGGGCGGGTCCGTCGAAAACACCACCCGGGTCGATCGACTGTTTGATCTCGTCTAGTTCATCGATGGTCACCCGGTCGACGATCTGACGGTTACCGGCCACCTTGCGGGGGCGTCCGGTGCATTCGCGGGTGAAGATCACCAGGGCATCGTGCGACCACAACCGGCCCAGGAACCGGGAGAGGCGGACCGCGATGTCCGGGAGCGGGCCCGTGATCACCTTACGCATCTCCACCCAGAGATCACCCTGAAACCGACCTGAATCCTCCACGCTTGCCACCTGTTCAGGGTATGGCCGACGGCCACCGGATGGCACTAGCCAACCGGCCAGCGCGGACCCGCCGTGCGACCGGGTGTCAAAGCGCCCCGGGATCGGCAGCCTTGTGGGGTTAGACCAGAACGGGCATCTCCGAGGAGGACCATGACTGTCACCGTCGAGCAGACCTGCACACGGTTTCGCGACGGGCGCCGCATCGTGCTCGACGAGAACGAGCGGTTGCTCAATTCCGTTGCCGCAGAACAATGGGACCGCGCAGGCGCACTCATCACGACCGCGCGGGCGGTGTTCGTGATCGGCAACGGCCGCAGCGGCCTGGCCATCCAGATGGCCGCCATGCGCCTGATGCACCTCGGTCTGCGCGTGCACGTGGCCGGCGAGGTCACCGCACCCGCCCTCGGCGCCGGGGATATGCTGATCGCCGTGTCCGGGTCCGGTACCACCGCATCGGTGGTCGGTGCCGCCGACACCGCGAGGAGGGTGGGCGCCTCGGTGCTCGCCGTCACCACGTCCGCGGACTCACACCTCGCCCGGCGTGCCGACGAGGTGCTGGTCCTGCCCGCGGCCGACAAGCAGGACCACAGCGCAACCGTCACCGCCCAGTACGCGGGCAGCCTGTTCGAGCAGTCCGTGCTCCTCGCATTCGACGCCCTGTTCCAGGCGCTGTGGAGCAACGAAGACCAGACCGCCGAGGCGCTGTGGAAACGCCACGCCAACATCGGCTGACCCGAGCACCCCTGAACCCCCGAAGATAGACAACCAGGAGAAACACATGACGAAGCTGCAGGTTGCAGTCGATCTGCTCACCACCGCCGACGCGCTGGCCCTGACCAACAAGGTGGCCCCCTACGTCGACATCATCGAACTCGGCACCCCGCTGATCAAGAGCGCCGGCCTCAGCGCCATCAGCGCGATCAAGGCCGCACACCCGGACAAGGAGGTCTTCGCCGACCTCAAGACCGCCGACGCCGGTTTCCTCGAGGCCGACCTGGCGTTCACCGCCGGCGCAGACCTCGTCACCGTCCTCGGCGCCGCCGGAGATGCCACCATCAAGGGCGCCGTCGAGGCAGGCCGCAAGCACGGCAAGAAGGTCGTCGCCGACCTGATCGGCGTCGACAACCGCGTCGAGCGCGCCCGCGAGATCGCCAAACTCGGAGTCGCGTTCGTCGAGATCCACGCCGGCCTCGACGAGCAGGCCCAGCCCGGCTACTCCATCCAGACCCTCCTCGACGACGGCAAGATCGCCGGAGTCCCCTTCTCGATCGCCGGCGGCGTCAAGGTCGACACCATCGCCGCCGTCCGTGACGCCGGCGCCGACGTCGCCGTCGCCGGCGGCGCCATCTACAGCGCCGAGGACCCCGCCGCAGCCGCGAAGGCACTCAAGGATGCCCTCACCAAGTAGCACGCCATCGCTGACGGTGAAGGCCCTGAACACCCGGTTCAGGGCCTTCGCCCATTCGCATGCCGGGATCTTGTGTGTCTCATGGGTACTGGGTAGTCGATTTCCTGTCGGCCCGCGTTCACGGGGATGCATCACCGACACCCCTTTTATCGAGATGGAGCAGTAAGACAATGCAATTAGGATTTGTTGGCCTCGGCCGGATGGGATCGAACATGCAGGCACGGCTGCGTCAGCGCGGCCATGACGCGATCGGTTTCGACCCGAACTCCACCACCAGCGACGTCCCGTCCTTGGAGGCGTTGGTGTCGTCGTTGGCAACGCCTCGAGTGGTGTGGGTGATGGTGCCTGCGGGCGACGCGACGCGCAACGTCATCGGGCGACTCTCCCGCATTCTCGAGCCGGGAGATCTTGTTGTCGACGGCGGCAACTCGCGATTCTCGGACGACCAGGTCAATGCCGATGTACTCGCGGAGCGAGGAATCGGCTATATCGATTGCGGAGTCTCGGGAGGAGTGTGGGGCCGCGAACAGGGCTACGCGCTCATGGCTGGCGGGAACACCCGCGACATCGAGCGACTCATGCCGGTATTCGATGCACTGCGCCCCCTCGGCGATCGCCGGGACTCCTTCGTGCACGCCGGCCCCACCGGAGCCGGCCACTACGCGAAGATGGTTCACAACGGAATCGAGTACGGGTTGATGCAGGCCTACGCCGAGGGGTACGAACTCCTCGCAGCCGAAGACTCGATCGTCGACGTGCCTGCGGTCATGCGCGCCTGGACCGACGGCACCGTCGTCCGCTCGTGGATCCTCGACCTGCTCGTCGACGCCCTGACCGACGACCCCGCACTCGCAACCATCTCCGGCTACACCGAAGACTCCGGCGAGGGACGCTGGACGGTCGAGGAAGCAATCGCCCATGCCGTTCCGGTCCCGGTCATCTCGGCGGCATTGTTCGCCCGGTTCGCCTCCCGGCAGGACGACTCCCCCGCGATGAAGGCCGTCTCGGCGCTGCGCAAACAGTTCGGTGGCCACGCGGTGCGCCCGGCCGAACCCGCCGCGGTCGGCTAAGTGGTCTGATTCGTTAATTCGTCGGGGGTCATGCCGCTTGCAGGGTTCGATCGTGATGGTCGAGTCGTTCGAGGTGCCGGTGCAGGTCGGTGATCGTGTAGCGCCACTTGAACGGCACGGCGGTGG
>RRBB01000163.1:0-24476 GCA_006543605.1 Rhodococcus sp. WS4 | reverse complement strand
TCCTTCTCCCCGACATACTCGGCGATGGTCCAGCCGTTCTTCCGCTCGATCGGCGCCAGCAGCCCCCGAAGATACTGCCCGGCATGCCGGAGCGAGTTTTCGTGAACAAACAACGGCTCGATGCGGGCAAGGACCTTGTCGAACTCGGACGCCCATTCCTCCAGATCTACGACAGACACCGCATCAGGATCGAGCACCGGACCATTCTCAACACGCGCAGCCACCACTGCAAGATCCCACACGCTGCCCCAAGATCAAGTCAGACACGCCGACCGATAGCCCTGTAGTACTAGGCGAGTAGTGGAGACCACAATGGTCGGAGGCGCTGAATCTGTACAGAACAACTAAGTGATGTGTTGCATCTCTTCCTCTGATTCAGCAGGTAGGAGCGAGAACACCCGCTTGCAGTAACGCAAATGTAACCGTAATGCCAGGTCAGAACCGATTATCAGCGCGGCCGGAACTACGGTCTAGCCTGAGTCGGTGCGCACCGTCGGAGTCGATCTGGCCGCCGAGCCGAAGAAGACAGCCCTCGCCGTCATCGACTGGACCGACGGCGTCGCGCGCGTCGAGTCCGTCCGGCTGGGGGTCGGGAACGACGCCGTCACCGAGGCCGTCCTGGCGTCCGGCAGGACCGGTATCGATGCGCCGTTCGGCTGGCCCGACGCGTTCGTCCGGATGGTGTCCGAGCATCACGCCTGGCGGCTGCCCGCGACCAACGGTCTCGCGAACCGCGAGGGCCGGCGCCCGCTGACCAAACGCCGCACCGACCTCGTGGTGCAGGCCGCGACGGGGATCTCTCCGCTCAGTGTGTCGGCGGATCTCATCGCGCACGTGGCGCTGCGCTGCGCCGGACTCCTCGCGGAACTCGGCGAACTCGGTGTCGACGTCGGACGTGTCGACGGCCGGGTGGTGGAGGTGTATCCGGCGGCCGCGCTGCGCATCTGGGGGCTGGTGTCGCGCGGATACAAGAGCGCGCAGAACCGGGTGACGCTGGGGGAGTTGGTCGACGCGCTCCTGGCGGCCGCGGACTGGTTGGAACTCGGTGCATTCCAGACGCTCTGCCGCGACTCGGATGACGCCCTCGACGCCGTGCTGGCCGCCGTCATCGCGCGGGCCGCGGCCGTCGGCTGCACCGCGCTACCCGACGGCGACGACCGCGAGACCGGAGAGCGGGAGGGGTGGATTCACCTGCCGCAGGGGACGCTCGCGTCGCTGCGGCCGTGACGCGAATGTCGGAGACCTCGCTGGTAGACCGCCCGCGGCGACGTTCTCCGGCAAAACCTGGCAAATTGGACACCACACGCACCGTGCGTGGGCACACGAAGAAGGAGTCCAATGGCTTTCTGGGATCAGCTGAAGGCAAAGGCGTTCGAGATGAACGGCCAGCTCAAGACCAAGACGGCACAATTCCAGAACAAGGAGTTCGCCAACGCCAGCATGGCTATGTGCGCCCTCATCGCCGCGGCGGACGGGACCATCGACCCTTCCGAGCGGCAGAAGACCTCGGCCCTGATCACCAGCAACGAGGCGCTGAGCGTGTTCCCCTCGGACGAGCTGAGTCAGAAGTTCGACTGGTACTGCAGCAAGCTGCAGTCCGATTTCGAGTTCGGCAAGATCGAGGCCACCGCCACCATCGCGAAGCTGAAGTCCAAGCAGGATCAGGCCCGGGCGGTCATCCAGATCGGCATCGTCATCGGTGGCGCCGACGGCAACTTCGACCAGCACGAGCGAAACGTGGTGCGCGACGCCTGTTTCGCCGTCGGCATCGCTCCGGAGGAATTCGAACTCTGAGGTGATCGGTGACGCGCCCGGTGCAGGGCGCGTCACCGACGCTCAGTAGGCGGTGATGATCGGCGCCGGATTCCACAGTCCCGAACGCTGGGTCTGGGTGGTGTCGATCTCCGCCGCCGTCGCACCGGCGTCGAGGGGGGAGTACTGCTCCACTCCGCCCCAGTCGCGGTCCCAGTCGTCCTTCAGGTACGACGGTATGGTGCGGCTCGCCTGCGTCATCTCGATCCAGCCGAGCGGCCCGCCGCCGTACCGGTCCTGCCACAGGCTGGTCATGATCGCGCCGGGACGGTCCGGGAGGATCCGGTACTCGGGAACCTCCGCGACGCCCGCGCGGTGATCGAACGGTCGCTGGCACGGAAATGCAAGTCCCACAGCCCAGTCGATCATCACGGGCGCCTCGGATCCGATGACGTCGTTCAGCGTCTGCGTCCGCGGAACACGAGGCGGTGTCACCGCCAGCCACTGCTGCGGATCGCTGTCCGAGTCCGAGGCGACCAGGCGGATGACATCCGTATTGCCCGGCAGCGAATCGAGCGGGACGCGCAGATTGCGCCACGACGGCGCCGGGCCGATATCGATCGGCGTCACCCGCCCGGCGGCTGCGACCGTGCCGTCCGGCTGCGCGGTGCCGTACTCCACTTCGAGGTTCTGGCCGTAGGTGACGACACCGTCCGCGTCGACGGAGCGGATGCGACCCGCGGCGGCGATGGAGACGATGTCACCCGAACCGGTATCCGAGTCGGCATCCGGCAGGCGGTACCAGCCGGTGGTCAGTGAGGCATCGCCGTCACTGCCGTCACTGCCGTCGCTACCGAGGACCGGAGTGCGGTCGGGGTCGAGTCCGAACGGCAGGGCCACGGCGCTGCCGTTGACACCCACCGCGCCGGCGCCGCCGCCGGTGCCTGCGGCGTTGCTGGACGCCGTCTGCTCGGTGTTGTCGGTCTTGACGGAGTTGGCGACGCCGGCATCCGACGATTCCTCGTCGGCGCTGAGGTCGCCGGCGACGCCATTCGGGGTGAAGCCGACGCTGCCGGTGCCCGCGAGCGCTGTCGCCGCGTCACCGGACAGCGGTTGCAGCAGCGACGCGTTGGGATCGGTTTCGAGCAGGACGTCGTTGGCGAGGCCGCACGGCGCGCCGGTGACGGCGTCGACGTTGGAGCGGGCGAGGGAGAACGCGGGGTACTGCGCGACCGCGCCCTTCGCCATCGACAGCACCTCGAACAGCACCATCGCGGCGGCCGCCACCGTCAGCGGCGGGATCGCCCACAACCGGCGTCGCCGCGCGGATCCGGTCCGGGTGTAGGGCTCGCGGAAGTAGCACCACGCCGCGATCAGCAGCATCACCAGCGTCGCGCCGAGCAGGATCGTGCCGGCACCGAGACCGGCGATCGACACCGGTTTGTCCCACCATGGGACGCTGTAACTGGACACGTACCACCACCCGTTGGTGCTGGTGAAACACATCGCCAGTAGGAACAGCACGGCGGCCGCGAAAAGGGCGCGGTTGCGCGGCGAGCGCACCACTGCGGTACTCACCGCCACCGACGCCAGGACGGCGAGCGACCCCGCGAGACCCGCGTAGATGCCGAAGTGGTGCGTCCACTTCGTGGGCGTGAACATCATCAGCCCCATCGCGGCGAGCGTGATGCCGATGAGCCGCCGCGACGGTCCGGCCGCGGTCCCGGGGATCCGGCCACCCTTGCGGAGCATCACCAGGACCGTCACCGCCAGGCACAGCACCATCGCGAACACCCCGAACCGGCGCGACAGCGAACCGTCCACGGAAATGTTCAGCAGGTACTGGTAGCGGAGGTACTCGTCGAACCAGGGGACGTTCGGGCCGATGGCATGTACGTGCTGCATCTCCAGGACGGCGGCGAGCGTCTGGTCCGCGAACACCGCCACCAGGATCACGGTCCCCGAGGCGACGAGGGGCGCGAGCAACGCCGCGTATCCCACGGTCTTGGCCCGCGCGATCACGATCTGCAGGATCGGCCGCGCGCCCGCGACGAGGGCGCCGAAGCAGATCAATCCGGACGGGCCCGCGGTGAGTGTGGCGGCGCCGACGAGAATCGCCACCGCGGCGGGCAGCAGTCGCCGGGTGGCCACGGCGCGTTCCACCGAGCACCACGTGAGCAGGACGCCCACCGCGACGATCGGTTCGGGCCGCAGACCGTTGTTGTAGGGGAGCCAGAACGCGAGGAACACCAGACCGCCCGTCCACAGCGCGAGCCGGTTGCCACGGACGGCGGCGCCGAGTCGCGGCGCCACCTCACGGCTGATCAGCAGCCACGCGACGATGCCGGCGAGAAGCGCGGGCAGACGCACGAACGGGCTGGCCGGTGTGATGTTCGCCAGCACCGCGAGGACGTCGTAGTACGGAGATCCGAACGGCGCCTCCGGGACGCCGTACCAGCGGAAGTAGTTGGCCATGTAGCCGGCGGCCTCGGACGTGCGAGCCATGTTGAACTGGTAGCCGTCGTCGGAGGTGGACGCGCCGATGAAGTGCCACAGCACCAGCGTGCCGAGGACGACGGCGTCGACCGCCCCGAACGACCACCAGCGCGTGGGGAGGAATCGTCGGGCCCGGCGGCCGTCGACGTTGTCGAGGCGGTGCAGCGCCACCAGCGCGAGAATCGTCGCGAGCGCGCCCACCACCATGGCCACGAATTTGATCGTCGACGGCGTGGACGAGAAGCGGCTGTCGATCTGCGCGGTCACCTGCAGCCCGTCGGGCACCGGTCCGTCGAGGTCGCTGAAGATACCCACCATCTGCGGGCGGAGGTCGCCGTCGACGACGGCCGGTGCGTCCTGGTCCGCCGTGACGAATCCGGCGGCAGTTCGCGCCGAATCCGAGGACACCGCGAGCGTGCAGCCGGCGGGCAGCTGGTCCAGCGGTGACGACAGGAGCACCCGGTTGCGCAGCAGCACCTCGACGCCCGCGGGACCGTCCGCGGTCGCGGGATTCACCTTGGCGGCCAGTCCGTACTTCGCGGCGTCGGCGGCTCCGGAGGGGGCGGTGGAAGTCAGGATCCCGCCACTGTCGGCGAGCTCACCGACCGCGGAGCAGGGGATCCGGACATCGAGGCTCAGCGGCGCATAGGAGACGAGCGGTGCTTCGACACTTCCGGTGTTGCCGTTCTGCGGCCACGTGAGCGTGGCGCTGTCCTGCTCGACCGGAAGGAACGGCAGCGAGAGCGTGAGCAGGATTCCGAAGACGGAGGCGATGACGGCGAGAAGGCGAGCGGAGCGGACCGACTGTCGACGGGGCGACGACTGCGGCGAGGTCCCGATCGGCGACTCGTCCGAGTCGTCTCTGGACACATTCGCCGATTCCAGCCTGCTGTCAGTCACGACGTCGGATAGTACCCATCCGCGCCGATGGTTAGCGAAGGCAAGGAACCGGCCTAGTCAGAGGGCTACCGGTCCCGGCCGGTCACTGAAAGAGGTGTCTCAGGATCCGCGACCGGCGTTCGGCGCGGGTCAGAAGATGATGGTGGTGGTGCCGCGGACCGCGGCGGTGCCGAACCTCGGAATGCACTTCGCGGATGATCTCGAACATGCCTCCGCCCTTCCTTCGGTGTGACCACGGTCTCTAGCCCGACGTTAGGTCGGGAACAGGGGTAGCCGATTCACCCGGGGCGGGTGAACCAGGTCACCCGGTCACGGGCTGCACCGACAGTTGCTTCACGCCGGTCTGCGCGCATCCGGTGGTGGGGTAGGGAAGGAACACCGACCCCGTGTCGTTCGGCGGGTACACCCTGAACCCGGCGACGGGGGTGGGTCCACAGGTCTCGGCCGGGTAGTTCTGCACCACCGTCGCGCGCACCGCGGCGGTGGCCCGCGCGCCCGGAGCCACCGTCACAGGAGTCTCCGTCCCGCCGTCCCGGGCTGCGGCGGCCCCCACCTGCGGACCGTCCGGAGCCGCGACGTACGAGACCCCGGGATACCCGTGGAGGGCACAGCTGCGTGTGCCGGTGTTGGTGAAGACGAGCGGGATCTCCTGAGATCCGGCGGCCCCGCTCGCCTCCCCGAGCGACACCCGCAGTTCGCCGATGAGGCAGCGGTCGGGGTGCGGTGCGGTCGTCTCGGACGGCGTGGACTCGGATGCGGTGGCCGTTGTCGTCGTGGTGGTCGTCGCCGCGGTCGTCGTCGGGGTGGCGCCGCCGCCGGGCGAGGGCTCGGCGGTCCCCGACTCGTCCGTCGACCCACACGCCGACGCGGTGAGCACGGCGGCGGCCGCAAGCACCCCGAAAAGGGTGCGTGCCGGTGGCTGTGTGCGCATGGATCACTCCTCCTGATGAACGTGCGGCGTACGTCGATGGTCCGCGATCGGCGGCATTCCGGTATGTGGTTCCGGGAGATCGCAATCGCCCCGTGCCGGCGGATCCCGGCCGTAGGCTCTGGGCGGACGAGGATCCGCGACACTTTCACTGGAGGCTGAACCGATGAGCGAAGTTCTGGACCGGACCAAGATCTACATCGACGGATCTTGGGTCGATTCGCAGGGGACGGGCCGTATCGACGTGGTGAACCCGGCCACCGAGGACGTCATCGCGGTGGTGGCCGAGGGCACCGCCGACGACGTCGATCGGGCCGCGAAGGCCGCGCGGGCCGCCTTCCCCGCGTGGTCCGCGCTCAGCGGCAAGGAACGGGGCGAGTACCTCCAGAAGGCGGCCGCCCTGATCCAGGAACGGCTCGACGACTTCACCGCGTTGGTGTCCCGCGACATGGGCATGCCGCTCGGATTCGCGAAGCCCATCCAGATCGGCATGCCGCTCGCGAACCTCGCCGCCTTCGCCGAATTGGCCGCCACCTACGACTTCGACGCTCACGAGGTCGGCAACTCGCTGATCGTGCGTGAGCCGATCGGGGTGGTCGGTGCGATCACCCCGTGGAACTTCCCGCTCCACCAGGTGGTGCTCAAGGTCGGCGGGGCACTGGCAGCCGGGTGCACCGTGGTGCTCAAGCCCACCGAGGTGGCGCCGCTCGCGACGTACGCGCTCGCCGACATCTTCGACGAAATCGGTGTGCCGGCAGGCGTGTTCAACCTCGTCAGCGGGTACGGACCCGTCGTCG
Organism: Rhodococcus sp. WS4; assembly: GCA_006543605.1. Classification (GTDB taxonomy): domain Bacteria; phylum Actinomycetota; class Actinomycetes; order Mycobacteriales; family Mycobacteriaceae; genus Rhodococcus_F. The sequence continues at coordinate 17,603 of RRBB01000163.1, read as the reverse complement.
GCGAGGCGATCGCCGGCCACCCGGAGGTCGACATGGTCTCGTTCACCGGCTCCACCCGCGCCGGCAAACGGGTCGCGGTCGTCGCGGCCGAGACGGTGAAGAAGGTGGCGCTCGAACTGGGCGGCAAGTCGGCCAACGTCATTCTCGACGACGCCGACCTGACGAAGGCAGTCACCGACGGCGTCGCCAAGTGCTTCCTCAACTCCGGCCAGACCTGCTCGGCGCTCACCCGGATGCTCGTCCCTTCGGACAAGGTCGACGAGGCCGCCGCCATCGCGGCGCAGGTCGCGCAGAACTACTCCGTCGGCGACCCGACGGCCGCCACCTCCGTGCTGGGGCCGCTGGTGAACTCGAACCAGCTGAAGCGGGTGCGCGGCTACATCGAACAGGGCATCGCGGAAGGTGCGCGTCCGGTCCTCGACGGCCGGGAAACCGGTCAGGACTCCGGCTACTTCGTCGGCCCCACCGTGTTCTCCGGTGTCACCGAGGACATGACCATTGCCAAGGAAGAGATCTTCGGGCCCGTCCTGTCGATCATCGGATACCGGGACGAGGACGACGCCGTACGGATCGCCAACGCAACGGAATACGGGCTCGCTGCCGGCGTCTGGTCCGGTGACCAGGATCGCGCCGACCGCGTCGCACGGCAGCTCCGCGCCGGTCAGGTCGAGGTGAACGGCGGCGCGTTCAACACCAACGCCCCGTTCGGCGGATACAAGCAGTCGGGCATCGGCCGCGAGGCGGGCGTCCTCGGCTTCGAGGAGTTCCTGGAGATCAAGTCGATCCAGCGGTAGGCGGCTTCGCCGCCCGTGCGTGGTTGACGAGTCTCTGGACTCGTCAACCACGCACGGGCGCGGAGCGCAATTGGCCTCACACTGAACCGAATCCGTGACCGCACCTCCGCCTGGATCTACCCTCGAAGCGAGGGGGACAGCGGAAACGAGGAGAATGACATGGATCTCGGTCTGGGCGGCAAGCGGGCGATCGTCACCGGCGGCAGTCGCGGAATCGGTCTCGCGATAGCGCGGAGCCTCGCGTCGGAGGGGGTCGACGTGGTGCTCGCTGCCAGGAGTGTCGAGGCGCTGGAGTTGGCGGCGAAGACGCTGTCGCAGGAGACCGGACGGCGGGTGCTCGGGGTTCCCACCGACACCGGCGACGACAACTCGGTGCGCGCCCTCGTGCAGCGAACGGTGGACGAACTCGGCGGCGTCGACATTCTCGTGAACGCCGCCGCGACCCCGTGGAGTGCGGGCAAGCCGAGCGACTTCGCGTCCACCACCGACGACGTGGTGCGCGAGGAACTCGAGATCAAGGTGCTCGGATACCTGCGGACCGCCCGGGCCGTGGCACCGCACCTCGTGGAGCAGGGGTGGGGCCGGATCATCAACATCAGCGGACTTGGTGCACGCCAGGCAAACTCCATCGCCCAGACCGTGCGAAACGTCGGTGTGTCGGCGCTGACGAAGAATCTCGCCGACGAACTCGGACCGCACGGCGTCAATGTCACCGTGGTGCATCCGGGACTGACACGCACGGAACGACTTGTCGACCGCCTGGCGAAGCAGTCCGAGGACGACGGTGTGCCGGTGGCCGAACTGGAGTCGCGGCTGGCCACCAACTCGATCCACCGGCTGATCGACGCCGGCGAGGTCGCGGACGTCGTCACCTTCCTGGCGTCACCGCGCAGCGTCGCCATCACCGGCGACGCGGTCGCCGTCGGCGGTGGTGTTCCGGGGGCCGTCTACTACTGAGGTCGGGCGAGTGACAGCGCGCCGTCGCGTTCGGTGACCTCCCGCGCGGCGCGCTCACCGGACCGGACGGCTCCGTCGATCCAGCCGCACATCACGGACGAACTCTCCGTGCCGGCCCAGTGAATGCGACCGCAGGGCTCGCGCAGGGTGTAGCCGAATTGGGTCAGGACCCCCGTCGGCGCGTGACTGAGCATGCCGCCGCCGGAGTAGCGCTCGACGCTCCAGTTCTGCTCGATGTAGTCGACGGGTGACGCCGCCTTGCTTCCGAACCTCGCGGTCAGATCGCCGATCACCGCCTTCTTCCGCTCCGCCTCCGACAGTCGTCCCAGCCTGCGGGCGACGGGACCCTCGACGATCACGCACAGAACCCCGGGACGTCCGGTGTCGGTGCCGGCGTCGACGGTGATGGTGGCCGGGGATTCCGGTGCCGCCGACTGCCCCGACAATCCGTCGGCACGCCAGAAGGGTTCGTCGTAGACGACGGCGATCTTGAAGATGGCGCCGCTCGGCATTCTCTGATGCAGGAAGGATCGATCCATCGGGAGCATGGGTTCGTAGAGGATCTGGCTCGCGATCGCGAGCGGCACCGCGACGATCGCCCGCCGAGCACGTACCGACATCTCCGCGGAGCGGACGGTCACACCGTCGCCGTCCTGCGCGATCTGGCGGACGGGCTGCGAAAGATACAGCGAGTCGCCGATCTCGGCCGCCATCGGACGGTAGATGGCGCCCATTCCGCCGACCGGCCGGGAGTCCTGCGCGGCGCCCTTCACACCGAGAACGAAACCCGGACCACCGCCGGACGCCATCTGGTAGAGGACGAACAACATCGACACCTCGGACGCCGCGGACGTGTAGCAGCCGGCGATGGCGGTTTCGAGAAGGTCGTGGGCGGGCTTGGACAACGTGTTGTCGCTGAGCCACTTCGCGAGGCTGATCGAATCCCACTTGGCGGCCTTCTTCGCCTCCCACGGCGCCTCGAGCGGGATCGTCTTACACACCTCACCGAGTTCGACGAAGACCGCGCCGAGGTTCGCGGCGGCCCAGGGACTCATCGTCAACGGGATCGTGCCCTGGTACCGGTACTGCTTGCCGTCGACGACCATCATCGCTTCGCCGTCGGTGTACTGCTTGTAGGTCTTGACGCCGAATTCGTCCATGAGGGCGTAGATCCGGTCCTGCCCGGGTCCGACCCATGCCCCGCCCCGATCGATCCAGGAACCGTCGTCGCGGACCTCGGTGAAGGTTCGCCCGCCGATCCGGTCACGCGCCTCCAGCAGCGCGACCGATTGTCCGGCCTGTTTCACGCGCAGTGCCGCAGTCAGTCCCGCGAACCCTGCGCCCACGACGCAATAGTCGACCTCGATGTCTGCCATGACAAATCCCCTCGCGCTCGCCCCGCGGCCCTCGTGCGGCCGTATGCAATGGATGCGTCGCGATTAGTCCTGGGGGTGTGAATTCCTCTCTCCGGGAATGAAACCGCCGCGCACAGAACGTATTCATCCTTACTCGCGGGTTGTAGTGCGGTCAAGGGCGTCCCGCCCGTGAGTACTTACTAACCGCGGGCGGTTGATAAGTACTCACGGGAGGGGACCAGCGGGAACACCTGCTCGGCGATGCGTTCGAGTTCCTCATCCGCGGGGGAGCACTGGATGAGCAGGAGTGTGAGACCGGCGTCCTGGTACGCGCGGATCTTCTCGGCAACCTGCTCGGGTGTGCCGACGAGGTCGGGCCGCAGTCCACGGGTGCCGACCGAGTACTCGCGCCGGGACAGCTCGACGTCGAGTTCGGAGTTCTTCACGAACTCCTCGAACGACGCGTACCCGGGCGAGTGGGGGTCGACGGTGGTGATGCGGTCGAGTTCGGCGCGGGCTTCGGCTTCGGTGTCGCGCACGATGACGTACGTGGACATGCCGAATTCGGCCATGTCCCGCTGGTGGATCCGCTGCGACCGCGCGTTCATGTCCGCGATCTTCGACCGCACCTCGTCGACGGTGCCGCCGTGGAGGACGTACGAATCGGCGAACGTCGCGATCGATTCACGGCCGCTCTCGCTTTCACCGCCCGCGAAGACCGGGGGGTGGATCGCGGGTTTCGGCGACAGGATCGAGTCGCGCACCGTGAAATGCTCGCCTTGGTAGGTGAACGGGGTGTGTTCCCACAGTCCGCGGAGAACGTCGACGAACTCGGTGGCCTGCCGGTACCGGTCGTCGTGCCGGGTGAAGGCACCGCCGTACTGTCGCGCCTCTTCCTCCCACCACGCGGCGACGACGTTGAGCGCGAACCGTGCCGCACCGGCTTCGGTTGTTCCGGCGATGTCGGTGATGGTCGCCGACTCCTTCGCGGTCACGGCGGGCAGGTGGAATCCGGGTCGCACCGCCGTCATCACCCGGAGTTGCTCGGTGACCGCAAGGATCGCCGACGACAGCGACCACGCCTCGAGGCTGGGCGCGTCGACGCCCTTGCGGTCGTTGAGGTAGAGCTCGGGCACGAGCGTGGTGTGATATCCGAGCCGGTCGGCCAGCTGCGAGAGTTGCTTGACGTAGTCCCAGGTGGCGGGCATCCCCTCGTCGCCGAGGTTGCGCAGGAATCCGCCGTAGATGGGGGTCCAGTAGCCGAAGTGCATGTCATTCCTCCGTGATGGCGTCGAGCGAAGCACGCAGATCGTCGACGAGGTCTTCCAGGTTTTCCAGTCCGATCGACAGCCGGACGGTGCAGTAGCCGAATCCGGCGTCGCGAAGTTGCGTGTCGTCGAGATGGCTGTGCGTGGTGGTGGCGGGGTGCACGACCAGGGAACGGGCGTCGCCGATGTTGGCGACGATGGCGAACAGCTGCAGCGAATCGACGAACTTCGCGACCCGCGAGTCGTCGACGGCGAGATCGAAGGAGAAGACGGAGCCCGCGCCTCGCGGCAGGTACCGCTGAGCGGCGGCGTGCCACCGGTTGTCCGGCAGTCCGGGGTAGTTGACCTTGGCGACGGCGGGATGACCGTCGAGGAACCGGGCGATCGCCAGCGCGGAGCCGACCTGCCGGTCCAGGCGCAGGTCCAGCGTCTCCAACCCCTGAAGCAGCTGAAACGAATTGAACGGTGACAGTGCGGGACCGAGATCGTGGACGAGCTTGGTCTTCGCGTACACCAGGTACGCGCTCCGGTCGCGACCGAACTCCTCCCACAGCACGAGGTCGCCGATCCGGGGGTACGGCTCGGTGAACTGGGTCCACCGCTGCGGCTCCGCGCCGAAGTCGAACGTGCCGAGGTCCACGATCACGCCACCGAGCGACGTACCGTGCCCACCGATGAACTTGGTGGCCGAGTACACCGCGATGTCGGCGCCGAAGTCCTTCGGGCGGAGCAGATACGGGGTGGCGATCGTGTTGTCGACGATCAGCGGGACCCCGGCCGCGTGCGCGATGTCGGCCACGGCCCGGACGTCGAGCACGGAGGCGACGGGATTGCCGATCGTCTCGGCGAAGAACGCCCGGGTCTCGGGGCGCGCGGCCGCCCGCCAGCCGTCGAGGTCGTCCTGATCGACGAGCGTGACCTCGATCCCGAAGTCCGCGAACGTGTCGGTGAGGAGATCGACCGTCCCGCCGTACAGCTGCCGTGCCGCGACGATGTGCTGCCCCGACTTCGCGAGCGTCAGAAGTGCAACCGCGACGGCGGATTGTCCGGAACCCGTGGCCAGTGCCGCGACACCACCGTCGAGGTCGGCGAGGCGCTGCTCGAACACGGCCTGGGTGGGATTCCCGGTGCGGCTGTACAGGTTTCCCTTCCGTCGCAAAGAGAAGATGTCGCGAGCCTGCTCGAAGCTGCCGAAGTCGTAGGCAACCGATTGGTAGATCGGGGGGATCGCGGTGTTCTGCGCAGTTCCGGGTTGATAGCCGGTGCGGACCTGCCGGGTCGCGAACCCTGTGGTCTCGGGCATCGGTGAGCCTGTCCCTTCGTCGATACTTCTGATTGGGCCTGGGTGAATGGCAAAGCGGGTGAATGGCAGAGCAAAACGAATATGTTCGGAACACAACACGAAGTACGCCGAGAAGGCACGTGTTTTGTTCTGCTCGAGCATTAGTCTTGTTCCGCCTCGCGCGTGTGGGTCAGGGTGACGCTGTCAATCCCGTGAACAAGCACCCCGAATGAGGTAATCAGTGGACATCGACTGGCTGGAACCCGAAGCGACCACACGAGGCTCGGTGATCGTCATCGCCGGCCGCGGCGAGCGTGCTCACGTGTACCGCCGGTTCGCCCGTCGGATCGCATTCGACGGTTACCGCGTCGCGGTGGTGGAAAACGACCCTGGGGCGGCCGGTCGGGTGATCGCAGATGCCGAGGCCGATCTCCCTGTCGTCGTCGTCGGGTCGGACAGTGGTGCCCTCACCGCCCTCGACGTTGCTGCCGGTCACCCGGCGGTCACCGGGGTGGTGGCGGCCGGTCTTCTCGTCGCGGGTGCCGATACGTTCTCGGGAGAGTGGGACGGCGAACTCGAGATCCGCTCCGCATGTCCGGTACACCGGGGCGTCCTGTCCTCGACCGATGCCCTCGATCCGGGGGCGCTCGGTGGGGAAACGCCGGTGGCCACGGCAGACTCGGTGGCCCACGTGCAGGTTCCCGTCCTCGTCGTGCACGGAGGTGCCGACGTCCTGAGCCGGGCAGCGGACGTGCGCACCGTCATCTCCGCGTTGCCCGACGCTCGGGTCGTCGTCGTTCACGAGGGGCGCCACGACATCCTCAACGACGTGTCGCACCGGTCGGTTGCCGCCGAGATCGTGCAGTTCCTCGAGCGACTCCGCCTGCCCGGCACGCCGGACGTCATTCTCCGCGAACCGGCCGGTGCACTCGCGACCTGACCGCGTCGCGGGCGGGGCGGGGCCGGTAGTGGTTGTCGATCGAAGGGGTGTGGATGTCAGCGGTGCTGGAGTCGGAGACGATTTCTCCGAAGTGGCTGCTCGAACGGGTCGACGGCCGCACCGGGGAGCTGGCCGATGCTGTCGCCGACCTCATCCGGTCGGGCGACCTCAGCCCCGGTGATCGACTGCCGACCGTCCGCGCACTTGCGAAATCGACCGATCTCAGTGTCGGTGCGATCGTCAGTGCCTGGGGCCGGCTGCAGGAGCAGGGATTCGTGCAGACCCGCCGCCGCGGCGGCACCGTCGTCCTGCCTCCTCTCGACAGCGTGCCCGAGCGCGGCATCCCCGACTGGCGTGGCGTCGACCTGGCGCAGAATGCGCCGGATCTGGCACTGCAGCCGTCCCTGTCCGACGCCCTGCAATCCAGTCTGGACGCGGAGACGTTGAATGTGTTCGGCCGTGAACTGATGACCGAGCGTTTGAAGGATGCCGTCGCTCCGGGGTGGCCGTTCGAACCGGAGGCCTGGGCGACCGCGGGCGGGGGCACCGAGGCATTGTTGCTGGCCGTGGAGGCGGCGGCTCCGCCCGGATCGATCGTGGCCGTCGACGAGCCCCTGGGCCCGGGCGTTCTCGACACTCTCCGCGACCTGGGGCTGGATGCGATCGGTGTCGGCGCCGACCGCGACGGACCCCGGCCGGACGCTCTCGATGCGGCCCTGACCGCCGGTGCGGTGGCGTTCGTGTTCCAGCCCGGTGCGCCGTTCGCGATCGATCATGCGGTCAGCGCGGAGCGCACGCGTGAACTCGCCGAGGTGCTACGCCGGCATCCGGCGGCGTGGGTTGTCGAGGACGACTCGATCGGTCCACTCGAACCCGAACAACCCCCGTCCGTCGGCGGCGAACTACCACAACGGGTGGTCCGGATCCGCAGCTACTGCAAGGCATATGGGATCGATGTGCGGACCTCGGTTCTCGCCGGGTCGCGGGAGCTGATCGAGAAGGCGATGAAGGTGCGCAGTCACGGGGTGGGCTCGAACAGCCGCATCCTGCAGAACACCCTCGCCCACCTGGTCGGCAGCGCCGACGCCGAACGCGTGGTCACCGCCGCGCACGAGCGCTACGCCGCCAGACGCACGTCTTTGCTGGCTGCCCTGATCGACCGTGGCATCGACGCATTCGCGGGCCCGCACAGTCTGGTCGTGTGGGTCGCGGTGTCGGACGAGACCGCGGCGCTCGTCGCGTTGGCGCGGCAGGGGATTTCGGTGGGGGCGGGTTCCCGCTCGTTCGTCGAGACACCCGCACGGCCACTTCTCCGACTGTCGGCCACCCAGCTACCGGACGACGCGGAACAGATCGGGCAGCTCGCGGACGTGGTCGCGACGGCCGTCGCGGAGTCGTCGCGGGAGTTCTTCGACTGATCGGACTTTGTTCGACAGCGTTGCCGGACATACGAAATATGTTTTGAAACATCGAGAATTTAATACTCTGCACGCGGCATTTTGCTCCATACACTTCAACGCGGCGTGCCGAGGCAGGTGCCTGACGGCGGACGACGAAGGAGCGAGATCATGACGAGACGGCAACTGAAATTGGGTGCTGTCCTCACGCCCACCGGTGGGCCGGGGCACCCGTACACGTGGTTGGACCCGGAGATTGCCGGAGACGCGAGCGTCGACATCGACTGGTACATCCGCTATGCACGTCTGGCCGAGCAGGCGAAGTTCGATCTCGTGTTCATCGTCGACAGCCAGTTCATCACCCCCGACTCGCCCCCGCACTACCTCAACCGGCTCGAGCCGCTGACGCTGCTGTCGGCGCTCGCGGTGGCCACCGAACATATCGGTCTCGTCGGCACGCTGACCACGTCGTTCAACCAGCCGTTCAACCTCGCCCGGCGGTTCGCGTCCCTCGACCTGATCAGCCGCGGCCGCGCCGGCTGGAACGTGGTCACCAGTGGCGACTCGGGTACGGCCGGAAACTACGGCCTCGAGGAACATTACGACTACGCCACCCGCTACGGCCGGGCACTCGAGCACGTCGAGGTCGTCAAGGCGCTGTGGGACTCCTACGAGGACGATGCCTTCCCGCGCGATCGGGAAGCCCGCCGCTTCCTCGACCCGGACAAGCTGCACACCCTGGATCACCGGGGTGAACACTTCTCGGTGGTGGGCCCGCTCAACATCGAACGCTCGCGTCAGGGGCAGCCGGTGATCTTCCAGGCCGGCGACTCCGACCAGGGCCGCGACCTGGGAGCGCGGATCGCCGACGGGATCTTCACGCACGCGCCGACTTTCGAGGCCGGTGCCGCGTTCTACTCCGACATCAAGTCGCGCGCCGCGGCCTACGGCCGCGCTCCCGAGGACATCGTGATCCTGCCCGGCGTGACGGTCACGGTGGGCGACACCGACGCCGACGCGCGAGAAGTCGAGCGCGCAACCCAGCTCGCGGACAACGACTTCGGCAAGTCCCTCCGGGAACTGGGCCGCCCCTTCGGCTGGCACGACTTCCGGCAGTACGACCTCGATGCGCCGTTCCCCACCGAGGCCCTGCAGCACGCCGAGCGGAGTTTCTACACGCAGGCGAAGAAGATCGCGGACCTCGCCGCCGATCGGGGGCTGACGCTGCGGCAGACGGTCGAGGCGCTCAGCGCGCCGAAGGTGTCGCCGTTCACGGGCAGCGCCGAGACCGTCGCGAACGAGCTGCAGCGCTGGCTGGACGGTCACGCCCTGGACGGCATCAACATCCACATCGGTCACCCGGCGCAGTTCCGCCGCTTCGTCGACGAGGTGCTGCCGATCCTGCGTGAGCGTGGTGTCGTCCGGGACGACTACGAGCAGGACACCCTGCGCGGCAACCTCGGGCTCCCCTTCGCGGAGAACCGGTACACCCGTGCCCGGAGGGACGGAACCGACCTCGCTCCGCTGCCCGGCACCACCGCATCGCTGTCCGCGAGCGTCTGAAATACCACCCCCTTTTGCATGGTCAGGAGCACCCAGTGAGCAAGAAGAGCCGGCGGATCGTCGGCGCCGTAATACTCGGAGTGATCGTCGGTCTCGTCGCCACCGCATGCGGCGGCGGCAGCAGTTCGGACGGCGCCGAGGTCAAGTGGGCGTTCAGCCTCCCGACCTCCTGGGACCCGGTGACGAGCCGGACCGGAAACGACATCAACACCATCAGCCTCGCGTACGCGTCGCTGACCCGGCTCGACGCCGAGGGCAACGTCGAACCCTCGCTCGCCGAGAGCTGGAAATACAACGGCGACGGCACCGCGGTCACCTTCACCCTGCGTGACGGTCTGACCTTCTCCGACGGAACCGCGCTCGACGCCCAGGCCGTCAAGGCGTTCTTCGACCGTGGCAAGACCCAGGACGATTCGTTCCTCCGGGACCAGCTCGCGGGCGTCGCCGACGTCTCGGCCGACAGCGCCACCGACGTGACGTTGCACCTGACCGACGCCGACTACCAGATCCCTTATCTGGTCGCCGGACGCACCGGTGCCATCGCCAGCCCGACCGCGGCAGCCGACCCGCAGAAGCTCAGCGTGTGGCCGGTCGGGGCGGGCCCGTTCACGATCACCGATTTCGTCGCCGAGGACCACGCGTACTTCGAGAAGAACCCGAACTACTGGGACGCCGACAACATCCACATCGACCACTTCGAACTCAGTGTCGCCCCCGACCCGGCGACGCTCGTCGCCGGTGTCCAGTCCGGCTCCATCGACTTCGCGACGCTGCCGGCACTCCAGTCCAAGGAAGCCGAGGCCGCCGGTCTCGACGTCACCGTGAAGCCGTCGCTGGCCGCGAACGACGTCTCCATCAACCTGAACAAGGCCCCGTTCGACAATCCGAAGGTCGTCCAGGCGTTCCGCTACGCATTCGACCGTCAGGCATTCGTCGACGTCATCACGAACGGTCTGGGCAGCACGACGAGTCAGCCGTTCCCCGACGGGTACCTCGCGTTCAATCCCGAGATCGAGAAGCTCTGGAACTACGATCCCGACAAGGCATCTCGTCTCCTCGGCGAAGCGGGCTTCGGTCCCGGACAGTTGTCGATCGAGATCACCGCGCAGTCGGCGGCCACCAACCGGGCCGAGCTGGTGCAGTCGCAGCTGAAGAAGATCGGCGTCGAGTCCACGATCAAGGTGGTCCCGCCGGGATCGTCGACGTGGCAGAGCGAGGTCTACATCGCGAAGAACCCGCAGCTGGCGACGGACGGCACCATCGGGCGTGAATCCCCGGTGCAGAACCTGCTCGCCGTCTACGGTCCGGAAGGCATCATGAACCTCAGCGGCCCGCACGCGTCGCCGGAGTTCACCGCCGCGCTCGACGCTGTGCGTCGCACGCCCCTCGAGGATCCGGAGTACAAGCCGCGGTTGTGGCAGGCGGTCAAGGTCGGCGTCGAGCAGTCGCCGACGAACTACATCTTCAGCAACCCGTGGATCATCGTGTCCAACCCGGACCTGAAGAACCTGAACATCCTGCCGTCCCAGGTGCGGTGGGAAGGCGTCACGGTCTCGTGACCACCGCAGACGTCCAGGCCGCCGGTACCGGGAGAACATTCGCTCTCCCGCTGCCGGCGGGTGCGCTCGGCACGGCGGCGCGGGTCGTGCTCGGCACCGTGCTGATCGTGGTCCCGGTGTTCCTGTTCTCCACCCTGATCACGTTCCTGCTCGGCGCGGCGAGCGGGCTGAACCCGGCCGCCGGCATCGCCGGCGACGCCGCGACCCCGGAGACGATCGCCCGCATCAACGCCGAGTTCGGGCTGGACAAGCCGGTCTGGCAGCAGTACGTCGACTGGATGTCGAGCATGCTGAGCGGCGATCTCGGGGTGTCGTGGTTCAGCAAGATCCCGGTCAGTGAATTGATCGGCGAGCGGCTGGCCGTCAGCGCCTCGATCGCGGGTGTCGCACTGGTCATCGGACTCGTGCTCGGTGTCGGACTCGGGGTGCTCGCCGCCGTCTACAAGGGCAGCCTGCTCGACCGGTCGATCACCGCCTACACGTCGGTGGTCTCGACGCTGCCGCCGTTCGTCATCTCGATCGGACTGATCCTCGTCCTCAGCGTGTGGTTGCACTGGCTGCCGTCGGCCGGGTACGTCCCGCCGGACGAGAACTTCGGTCGGTGGCTGTCGCTGATCATCATGCCCGCGATCGCGTTGAGTATGGACGTCGTCGCCGACATCGCACGGCAACTCCGCACCGGATTGGTCGCGGAACTGGATCAGAACTACGTCACCGGCGCGGTGGTGCGGGGCATCAGCCCGTCGCGGATCCTGTTCGTGCACACACTGCGCAACGGCAGCGGGCCGGCGCTGTCGATTCTGGGGATGAAGATCCCCACGCTCATCGGCGGCGCCGTCGTGATGGAGACGATGTTCTCGATGCCCGGCTTCGGTCGTCTCGCCGCCGACTCCGCGCTGCGCGGAGACGTTCCCATCGTCCAGGGAACGCTCGTTGTGGCGATCGTGTTCGTGCTGTTTTGCAACATCGTCGTCAATATCGCCCAGAGCGCCCTGCAGCCGGCAACCAAGCGGAGAGACTGAAATCCCATGCTCACAGCAATCCTGCGGTACCACTCCGCTCGCGCCGCGCTGGTCGTCCTCGGGCTGATCGTGGTGCTCGCGGTGTTCGGACCCGCGCTCGCACCGTTCGACCCGCTCGAGCAGGACACGTCGGCAATCCTGCAGGGCCCGAGCGGAACTCACTGGATCGGGACGGACAACGTCGGACGGGACGTGTTCAGCCGGCTGCTGGCCGGTTCGACCGTGTCGGTGCTGTCGGCGCTGCAATGCGTCGTCGTCGGATTTATCCTCGGAGTCATCCCGGGGTTCCTGTCGGTGTACCTCGGGCGCAGCGTGGAATGGTTCACGCTCCGGCTGATGGATGCGCTCATCACGCTGCCGTTCCTCGTGTTCGCCGTCGCGATGACCGCGCTGCTCGGAAACGGGCTCGCGCAGGCGATGTTCGCGGTCGGCATTCTCATCGCACCCGCCTTCTACCGGGTCACGCGCGCCGCCGCACTGACCGTCGCCAACTCCCAGTACGTCGAGGCCGCCGCACTGATGGGGGCCGACACGTCCTGGATCATCCGTCGTCACGCCGTGCGCAAAGTGCTTCCGGCGGTGGGGGTGACGTTCGCGGCGATGACCGGAGCCAGCCTCGTCATCGTGTCTTCGCTGACGTTCCTCGGGATCGGCGTGGTTCCGCCGGACCCGACATGGGGCGGACTCCTCGCCAGCGGATTGCAGTACCTCTACCAGGTTCCGTTCGGCCCCGTCGTGCCTGCGCTGTTGATCGTGGCGACCGTGTGGGCGCTCAATGCCATCGCCGACGCGCTGCGGGACGCGTCCGGCCGACCCCAACGACGCGCCCCCAGGAAGCAGGAGGTCACCTCGGATGTCCACTGACACACTCGATGCCACTTCGACACGCGGAACCGCGCTCCCCGGCAAACCGGTGCTCACCGTGAGCGATCTCCGCATCGCACTCGGCGACGGAACCGAACTGGTCCACGGCGTCGACTTCTCCCTCGCGCGCGGCGAGGCCCTCGGGATCGTCGGCGAATCGGGAAGCGGCAAGTCGCTGACCTGCCGCGCGATTCTCGGGATCCTGCCCGGCGGACTCGGTGTCACCGCCGGCTCGATCGATTTCGACGGCATCGAACTCACCGACCTCGGCCGCAAACACTGGCGGCCGCTGCGGGGAACCCGCATCTCCGCAGTGTTCCAGGACCCGGCGTCCTATCTGAACCCGTCCATCCGCGTCGGGGAACAACTCGCCGAGGCACTCCGGTCGACCCTCGGACTGTCCCGCGCCGACGCGAAACGCCGTGGCCTCGAACTGTTCCTGAAGATGGGCCTGAACGACGCCGACACCGTGTACCGCCAATACCCGCACGAACTGTCCGGGGGCATGCTCCAGCGGGTGCTGATCGCGATCGCGGTTTCCGCGGAGCCGGAACTCCTGATCGCGGACGAGGCGACCACCGCGCTGGACGTCACCGTGCAGGCCGAGGTGCTCGACCTCCTCGAAGACCTGCGCCACGAACTGGGTCTCGCCCTCGTCCTCGTCTCGCACGACCTCGCCGTGGTGGCTCAGGTCTGCGACAGCGTGATCGTGATGCGCGACGGCGCCGTCGTCGAGTCCGGGCGCGCGGAGGACCTGCTCACCGCGCCCCGGCACGAGTACACCCGCCAACTCGTCGAGAACCATCGGGAGTACGGACTCGAGTCGTTCATCGGGAAGGAGTCGGCTCGTGTCTGAGTCGTTGCTGCGCATGACCGACGTCCGGGTGGAGCGTGGGGCCCGTGGGGCCCGCAAGCAGATCCTGCACGGTGTCGACCTGACCGTCGACGCCGGCGAGAAGGTGGGACTGATCGGTGAAAGTGGCTCCGGGAAAACGACACTGGCCCGGACGATTCTCGGTCTGATTCCGACGACGTCCGGGTCCGTCGAAATCCGTGGTCAGCGGGTCGACGACCTGTCCACGGCGCAACGCAGAGCGCACCGGCGCGCCGGGGCCGTCCAGTACGTGTTCCAGGATCCGCTGCTGAGCCTCGACCCGGACATTCCGGTGGGCGAATCGATCGCCGAAGGGCTCATCGTGCGCGGCGGCCTCGACCGCGACGTGGTGCGGTCACGGGTGGCAGCCGTGGTGAGCAGTGTCGGACTCGACGCCGACATCGCGGCGCGGATTCCCGCCGAGCTGTCGGGCGGACAGCGGCAGCGGATCGCGATCGCGCGGGCCCTCGTCCTGGATCCGGCGCTGTTGCTGCTCGACGAACCGGTCAGCGCCCTCGACTCGGTCAACCGCATCCAGATCCTGAAATTGCTCGCCGAACTCGGGGACTCGAGGCAACTCGCTCAGCTGTTCATCTCGCACGACCTGGGGGCGGTCGCGGCGCTGGTCGACCGGATCGTCGTGCTCTACCGCGGCGACATCGTCGAGGACGGTCCCACCCGTCAGGTGATCTCCGATCCCCAGCACCCCTACACGGCGCTCCTCGTCGGTTCGGCTCCCACGTTGAGCGGCGGCGCGGTGACCCGAGAACGTCGCCGCGAACTGAGGCTCCGCCTCCCGTGAGTACTTGTTAACCGCGGGCGGTTAACAAGTACTCACGGCAGTGGGTCAGCGGCGCAGCGCCTTTCGTGCCAGCCAGTTGCCGAAGAACTGGGAGGCCTGGACGAGCAGGATGATGACGAGGGTGGCGACGAGGGTCACCTGCCAGTTGAAGCGCTGATAGCCGTAGACGATGGCGAAGTCGCCGAGGCCGCCGCCACCGATCGTCCCCGCCATCGCGGACATGTCGACGATGCCTATGAGGACGAACGTGTAGCCGAGAATCAACGGGCCCAGGGCTTCCGGGATGAGCAGGGTGACGATGATCCGCAGGGGTCCCGCGCCCATCGCGCGGGCAGCCTCGATCACGCCGGGGTCGACGGTCACCAGATTCTGTTCCACGATGCGCGCGATGGCGAAGGACGACGCGATGATCATCACGAAGATCGCGGCCTCGGTTCCGATGGTCCGGCCCACCACGGCAAGGGTCACGGGCCCCAGCGCGGCGAGCAGGATGATGAACGGAATCGGCCGGACGATGTTCACCAGGATGTTCAGCACCGTGTAGGCCGCCGTGTTCTGGAGAATCCCGCCCTTCCTCGTGGCGTACAGCAGCGTTCCCACCACGAGCCCGATCAGCCCGCCGACCACCAGTGTGATCACCACCATGTAGATGGTCGTGCCGATGGATTCGAACAGTACGGGGCGCAGCTTGTCCCAGTTCGTCGTCATGCCTGTACTTCCTCGACGTCGGTGACGGTCCGCAACCGGCGGATCACGTCGTCGACGCCGTCGTCCGGACCGACGAGCTCGAGCGTGAGACTGCCGAACGAGCGGTCCTGCAGGGTGGTGATGCCGCCGTAGACGATCTCGAATCGGACGCCGTGCCCTCCCGCGTCGGAGAGAACGTCGCCGATCCGGCTGCCGTCCCGCACGTCGGCGGTGACGATCCGGCCACCGAAACGCGACCGCAGCCGTTCCAGGTCGGCGGGCTCCGGGCGGTTGCGCAGGATCGTGCTCACGAAGCTCTTCGACGCCGGCGCCTGTGGTTCCGAGAAGACGTCGAACACCGTGCCGAGTTCCACGACGCGGCCCTCCGCCAGCACGGCGACACGATCCGCGACGGCCCGGACGACGTCCATCTCGTGCGTGATCACCACGATCGTGACGCCGAGTTCCCGGTTCACCTTGCGGAGCAGGCGGAGTACGTCCTGTGTGGTTTCCGGGTCCAGGGCGCTGGTGGACTCGTCGGCGAGCAGCAGGTCCGGCGACGTCGCGAGCGCGCGGGCGATCCCGACCCGCTGCTTCTGCCCGCCGGACAGCTGGTCGGGGTAGGCCCGCGCCTTGTCGGAGAGGCCCACGAACTCGAGTAGTTCGGCGACGCGTTCGCGGCGCTTCTGTCGCGGCCAGCCGGCCACGACGAGGGGGTAGGCGACATTCCCGGCGACGGTGCGGGAACGGAACAGGTTGAACTGCTGGAAGATCATTCCGATCTCCGCGCGCACGTACCGGAGTTTCGATTCCGACAGCGCGGTGATGTCGACGTCGTCGACGACGACACGCCCACTCGTCGGGCGTTCCAGGCCGTTGATCAGCCGAACCAGCGTGCTCTTCCCGGCCCCCGAGTAGCCGATGACCCCGAAGATCTCACCCCTCTCGATGGTGAGATCCACGGCGTCGACAGCGGTGAGCGTCTTCTTTCCCGATTGGAAGGTTCTCGTGACGGATTCGAATCGGACGATCGGTGTCATCTACTTGGCCGAACGGATTCCCTCTTCGACCCGCGACAGGATCTGCTGCAGTTGGGCACCGTCGCGTTCCACCTCGACGGACGTTCCCTTCGACTCCTCGCGCACGGCGGCCTGGATCTCGGGGTCGTGCCAGATCTTCACGAGTTCGAGGTACGTCGCGTCGTCCTTGTCCTCGGCGCGGGTGACGAACGTGTTGATGTAGGGCTCGGCGGCGGGGCTGGAAGGGTCGTCCTTGTAGAGAGCTGATTGAGGGTCGATGCCCGAACGCTCGAGGAACGTATTGTTGACGATCGCGCCGTCGACCGATGCGAGGGACAGCGCCGTCTGGGCGGCGTCGACCGGGGTCACCTTCACCTTGGACGCAGTCATGTCGATGTCGGCGGGCGTGGGAGACGGGTTGTCGCCGGTCAGCGTGAGCAGGCCGGCGCCCTTCAGCACGAACAGGGCACGAGCCTGGTTGCTGGGGTCGTTGGGGATCGCGATCTCGCCGCCCTGCGGAATGTTTGCCAGGCTCTGGTGCTTCTGCGAGTACAGGCCGAGCGGCACGATCTGGGTGGCGCCGATCGGGGTGAGGTCGTCGTCGGCGCCGGTGTTGTACTCGCCGAGGAACTGCAGGTGCTGGAAGAGATTGGCGTCGATCTGCCCCTGCGACAGGGCGATGTTCGGCTGCGAGTAGTCGGAGAAGTTCACGACGTCGAGCGTGATACCCGCGTCCTTCGCCTTGTCCTCGAAGATCTCCCACGAGCGGTCACTGGCCTCGGTGGTTCCGATCCGGACCGTGTCGCCGTCGGCGCCGCCGGATCCACCGGAGCACGCTGTCAGTGCCGCCAGGAGTGGAACGGCGGCAAGGGCGAGAGAACGGCTGAACTTCACGGAAAATCCCCACGATAGATCGAAGGACCACGGAGTGTGGTCACTGGCAAGGTAGCGCCTCCCGGCGCTGCGCGGAATGGTTTGGATCGCCGTGATTCGAAGGGGCGCTTCACGACTTTCGTTCCAGCCCTAGAATATTCGACCGGACCGGCTGCGTGCTCTAGGGTGACGGGGTAGACACGCGAGAGGTGATGTAGCGATGAAGGTAACGGTAGTGGCGGGCAATCCCAAGCCCGGTTCACGGACGCTGGATGCAGCAGGTCTGGTCGCGACCGCGGTGACGGGTGCGTCCGCGGATTCGACGGTCGACGTGATCGAGCTCGGGG
>RRBB01000162.1:0-24923 GCA_006543605.1 Rhodococcus sp. WS4 | reverse complement strand
CGTCGCGGATCCGGATCGCCAGCGCCCCCCTCGGGAACGCCGCCCGGGCCATCCTCGCCGTCAACACCGGCACACCCACGGGCCGCCGCGGCCGCATCGACACCACACACCCCATCTTGCGGCCGGGGTCGGGACCAGCGAAAGACGACCGCTGCACGATCATCCGACAGGAAGATCAACAGTCACGGCACCACCGTCGGCGTGTCACCGAAAATTAGGCAACAGGATCGTTCACCCCGGCGAGGTGGTCGCGGTTGCCGCCGACCCGGCAGCCCGGGCACCACGCGGTGTGGTAGCCACCGGGGCGGGAGAGCGGTTCGTCGCAGCCCGGACACTGTGCGGAGGATCCCCGGGCGGGCACCGAGACCACCGTGATGCCAGCTGCGGCGGCGGTGTGCGCGAGGGCAGTGATCGCTTGGCGGCGGGCGGCCTGCGCGGCCCGGTTGTTGTTGACCCGCCCGTGTCCGCGGGTCTCGAGGGTGGTGAGATCCTCCACCGCGATCACCTGCGCGCCCGCGGCGGCGTAGTCAGTGGCCTGCCGGGCGAAGTGGAAGGCCAGTTCCCGGTTGATTTTGCCTCTCTTGACACCTACCGCGGTCCGGTGGGCGTTCAGGACGGCGATCTTCGCCTCCAGCTGAGCGCGAACCTCGGGTGGGGCGGTGGCGGCCAGTCGCGTCAACCGGGCCGCCTTGTGGTGCAGTAGCTGCCCCTCGGTCTGCAGGCGGGCCAGTTTGATCCCGAGGCCGCGGTCGTCGTACGTCCAGCCCCGGTAATCCGAGGACAACCCGCCGGAACCCTCTACCACGATGGCGGCGGCGGCCAGGGTCGACGGGGACCAATCCACCCCCACCGCGACCGTCCCGGCAGTGAGGTCGCCTGCCGGGACGAGTTCGGTCGCGGCGCACCGCCAGAGCAGGCCCCGGTGGTCGAGGACCAGGGTCGGCAGATGCCAGGCGGTGATCGCTCTGCCGTGCAGGTGCTCGGGGATGGCGGCGGTCAGCCGGACACTGCGCCACTGCGCCCGCCCGGCCGGGGCGGGGCTGGTGGGCAGCTTCACCGTCAACATCAGCTCACGGTCTGTAACGGTGATCTGTGCGAGCTGCCGATCGGCGGCGGAGAGTCGGGCCATCGCCGCCATCCGGGGCGGTCCCTGCACGTCGGTGATCCGCAACCGGCCGGCCGGTGACCCGTCGCCACGGCGTGAGTATGCGGCGAGCTGACGTCGTACGCCCCGGGCGAAACCCGCCGGCACAGAGTCGCCCGGCTCGGTCGGCGGCGCCACAACACCGGTGGCCGGGTCGAATCGGGCCGACAGTGCCGTGATCGCGGCGTCCCGGTAGGCCAGGGTCCGCAGGGTCGCCATCACCTGTGCCGTCACCACCCGGGTCACCCGCGACGGCACGTAGACCCCGTCCGGATAGCTGGGGTTCCAGCCGAGACGTGCCGCGGCGACAGGCCCCTGCGTGGGCAGCCTGCGGTCCTGGCGGTCGCGGCCGGCGGCGAGCACATCGAACGTCGCAGGCTGCCACAGCCGCGACACCAACTCGCCGCCGGCCGCGGTGACCAGGTCGAGCAGCCACCCCACCCGGGTGTCGATGTCGTCGAGTCCGATCGGCTCGCCGGTCGCCTCGTCGACCGCCATGTATGGGCGGGTGGTGACCGCGAACTGCCGCGGCGCAGTCGATCCCGGCCCGGTCATGCCGGGCACAATTCACGAGCGGCGAGCACCCTCGCGGTCGAAGAAGACCCGCGATCCCCCGAGGCGCTCACCGGTTACCCCTTTCCCAGCCGTGCGGCGGCGCCGCCCCGAAGCCGGTGTTGAATCCGTGTCGACCGCAGCTGATAGAGGCGGCCGGAGAACGATGCCGGCAACACCGTGACGTCATCCATCAACTCCTCCGCCAGGGATGTGTCGCCCTTGTCTCGCAGGACCTCGACTGTAACGCCGACCTCCGACAAGTACCGGTCGATCCACGCCACCCCGAAGCGGGCCAATCGATCCCGCCACACGACCGCACCACCGTGAACCGGCCCTTGGCCGGGGTGTCGAGCATCCGGCCGCGCCTCGCCCCGCTTCTCCCTCGAGACCCGAACCGCGATCCTTGCAGGGTCGACATGCCTCACCGGTAGCGCTCTCCCGCAACATCTTTTCCCGATCGGCCGGTGACGCCTCTTGCCCTGTCGAGCACGACACCCGGCAGATACAATCCCTCCACCCGCTCCGGCGTCGCTCCCACACTCCGATGCAGGCCTGCCCAGATAGGCGTCGAGGCCCGCGCGGTCAAAAGATTCGGTGACCCGAACCGGTGCGCCGAGAGGGCAACCGGCCCTCCGATGCCGCCCTGCGCACCCCCACTACCGACATGCCCAAGCATTCCGCAGCCTCACCAATTCGTATTGACCGATAGTATCAGAGAATACTAGTTAGTATTAGATGTAGGCCATAAGTTGGGAGCATGGCTCGGCGGTTCCGGTGACCGCATCGGGCCGACGGAGCTCCGGAACTCATCCGTCCGGCCCCGGTAGATCATCCGAACGGTGGATCCGCGACCCGCTGCAGGTCCGTACGATCTATCGACGTGACTGCACCTGTGGACGGAGCGGACAGGTCGGACAGCGCGAGTCTGCGCGGCCCGCTCGGTGCCGCATCCATGTCTCCTTCCGCGTCCTCCTCGCGACGTCGACGACGCGGTATCTGACGTACCACGGTGTGAGCGGGCAATTCGTCGTGGTGGTTGCGAGCGCACCGGGCGAAGGCGCTGTGGTGGCCGCCCAGATACCGTGCGCGAGAGGAACCGCGGCATGAAGACCGACACCGTGCTGCTGGGGGACGATCACGTGGTCGTCCGCGCCGGGCTGCGAGCGGTTCTCGACTCGCAGCCGGACATCGAGGTTCTAACCGAGGCGGGCACGAGGGAGGAGGAGGCGGTCGACGCCGTGAGCGCCTGCGGCCCGCAGCTCGTGACGATGGATCTGGCCCTCGGAGCCGGCATCGACGGAGTGGAGGCCATTCGCCGAATCCGGCAGGTCGATCGGGACCTGCCGGTACTGGTGTTCACGACCTACGACACGGATGCCGACCTGGTGCGGGCCATCGATGCCGGTGCCATCGGATACCTGCTGAGGATTCGACACCCCGGGAGATCTTTGCCGCCGTGAGCGGCGCGGCGGTCGGCCAGAGTGTGCTGTCGCCGCCCGTCGCGTCGCGGCTACTGCAGCAGATGCAGCGCCCTGAGGAGGCCCTCACGCCGAGGGAGGCCGAACTGCTGATCCTGCTGGCCAAGGGCATGACCAACAAGGAGCTCGGCAGGGCCCTCTTCATCGGCGAGGCGACGGTGAAGACTCATCTCTCTCGCATCTACACGAAGCTCGATGTCGACACCCAGACCGCAGCCGTGTACGTCGCCCTGCGACGGCAGGGCATCCGCTGAGCGGAGGGACTCCCGCGGTACGCGGGGTGAACCTTTTGGCAACGATTTGCCGAAGGCCTGTCGAACGGCTGTCCAGGTGGTTATGTTCGACATGAGCGGTGACCTTCCGCTCGCACCATGAATTGCGTGTTGAGAGGACAAGGGCCATGGTCGGCAACATCATCGGCACCATCATCTTCGGTGCGGTCATCGGCGTTCTGGCGCGTCTCGTGATTCCGGGAAAGCAGGCGATGGGATGGGTCATCACCGTCGTCTTGGGCATCGTGGGTGCGCTGATCGGGTACTGGGTGTGGGAGGGGCTCCTCGACAAGGGGGACACCGGAGGGATCGACTGGATCCGGTGGGTTATCAGCATTGCCGCCGCGGCCGTGCTGACGCTCGGATACACCTCGATGACGAGTAAGAACAGGGTGTAGAGGCCACGTCGCACCGTCACGAGGAGGGCCCCGTCCGGTAAGGAAGGGGCCCTTCTGCTGCGCCCGTGAGTACTTGCCAACCGCGGGCGGTTAAGAAGCACTCACGGGCGCAGGCAGAGAAGCGTCATGTCGCGGAGCACTTTCCGGGTGCGCGACGGGGTCGTGGGATCGACGCTGTGCGGGGTCGAGTTGATGAGACCGAACGTGGCGTGCGCCTTGGTGCGGGCATCCGTCTCGTCCAGTGAAGTGTCCACCTGTAGAAGCACCTTCACCCAGATCTCCACGTAGCGTCGCTGCGTCTGCCGGACCTGCCGGCGGGCGTCGGCGGGCAGACTCTCCAGGTCTCGGTCCTGGATGCGGATGAGGTCGGGTTCTCCGAGCGCGAAGTCCAGGTGGAAGTCGATGAGCCCCTCGAGGGCTTCTTCCGGGGCGGTGGACTCGGCGACCACGAGCGACCCGCCCTCGAACAGTCGCGTGCTGATCCCCACGAGCAGTTCCACGAGGACGGCGTCCTTGTTGGGGAAGTGCCGGTACACGGCGGGTCCGCTGATTCCCACTGCGGAACCGAGGTCCTCGAGCCGGACGCCGAGGAAGCCTCGTTCGGCGATGAGGCGGGCGGCCGCGTCGAGCAGTTGGCGGCGACGATCCGCCTTCATCTGCTCCCGGCGCGTGGTCGGCGCTTCGGTGCCGTCGACGTCTGTGGTCATTGCCCTGCTCTTTTCCGGGTGCGGTCTGGACAACTCAGTTAATCACAGTTATCTTAGTTTCAGTTATCGAGTATTAACTCACTCGGCACGGGCGTCAAGACGAGAAGGCGGCAGGATGGCACTGGGCGGAACCACTGCACGGGAGGGCTACCGGGCAGAGCACACGAAATTGGTGGACGAGCTGAAGTCGAGGCTGGCCGTGGCCGCTCTCGGCGGCAGCGAGAAGTCGCGCGAGCGGCACG
Organism: Rhodococcus sp. WS4; assembly: GCA_006543605.1. Taxonomy (GTDB): domain Bacteria; phylum Actinomycetota; class Actinomycetes; order Mycobacteriales; family Mycobacteriaceae; genus Rhodococcus_F. Next base: position 20,127 of record RRBB01000162.1, on the reverse strand, counting down.
TCAGCCGAGGCAAGCTCCTGCCCCGCGACCGGGTGGACACGCTGCTCGATCCGGGCAGCCCGTTCCTCGAGATCTCGCCGCTCGCGGCGAACGGCCTCTACGACGACGAATGCCCCGGAGCGGGTGTGATCGCCGGGATCGGCCGGGTGTCCGGGCGGGAATGCGTGATCGTCGCCAACGACGCGACCGTCAAGGGCGGCACCTACTACCCGATGACGGTGAAGAAGCACCTGCGGGCGCAGGAGATCGCGCTGCAGAACCAGTTGCCGTGCATCTACCTCGTCGACTCCGGCGGCGCGTTCCTGCCGAGGCAGGACGAGGTGTTCCCCGACCGCGAGCACTTCGGCCGCATCTTCTACAACCAGGCCACGATGAGCGCGCAGGGGATCCCGCAGATCGCGGCGGTCCTCGGCTCCTGCACCGCCGGCGGCGCCTACGTGCCCGCCATGAGCGACGAGGCCGTCATCGTCCGCAATCAGGGCACCATCTTCCTGGGTGGCCCGCCGCTGGTGAAGGCCGCCACCGGCGAGGTCGTGACCGCGGAGGAACTCGGCGGCGGCGATCTGCACTCGAAGGTTTCGGGTGTCACCGACCACCTCGCGGAGGACGATCAGGACGCGCTGCGGATCGTGCGGAACATCGTCGCGACCCTCGGCCCGCGCGCCGAGCGTCCGTGGGACGTGATCAGCGCCGTCCCCGCGTCGGCGCCGCAGACCGACCTCTACGACGTGGTTCCCACCGACCCGCGCACCCCGTACGACGTCCACGAGGTCATCGACCGGATCGTGGATGGCGCCGAGTTCCAGGAGTTCAAGGCGGAGTACGGCAAGACCCTGGTCACCGGTTTCGCGCACATCGAGGGCCACCCGGTCGGCATCGTCGCCAACAACGGCGTGCTGTTCGCCGAGTCCGCGATGAAGGGCGCGCACTTCATCGAACTGTGCGACAAGCGCAAGATTCCGCTTCTGTTCCTGCAGAACATCGCTGGTTTCATGGTCGGTCGCGACTACGAGGCGGGTGGCATCGCCAAGCACGGCGCCAAGATGGTCACGGCCGTGGCGTGCGCCCGGGTCCCCAAGCTGACCGTCGTGATCGGCGGCTCCTACGGGGCCGGCAACTACTCGATGTGCGGGCGGGCGTACTCGCCGCGGTTCCTGTGGATGTGGCCGAACGCCCGGATCTCGGTGATGGGCGGGGAGCAGGCGGCGTCGGTGCTCTCGACCGTGCGCAGCGAGCAACTCGACAGTGCGGGCAACCCGTGGTCGGCCGAGGACGAGGAGGCGTTCAAGGCGCCGATCCGCGAGCAGTACGAGGCGCAGGGCAATCCGTACTATTCGACGGCCAGGCTGTGGGACGACGGCATCATCGACCCCGCCGACACCAGAACTGTTCTCGGACTGGCGCTCTCGGTGTGTGCGAACGCACCGGTCGAGCCGGTCTCCTACGGCGTTTTCCGGATGTGAGTGGAATGACTGAAATGACTCGGATAGATACCGTTCTGGTGGCCAACCGCGGCGAGATCGCGGTACGTGTGATCCGCACGCTGCGGGCCATGGGCATCCGCTCCGTCGCCGTCTTCAGCGAGGCGGACCGGGACGCGCGGCACGTCCGCGAGGCCGACACCGCGGTCCTGCTCGGCCCGGCCGCCGCCCGGGAGAGTTACCTCGTCATCGAGAAGGTGATCGCGGCGGCCCAGGCCACCGGCGCGCAGGCGATCCATCCCGGTTACGGGTTCCTGTCGGAGAACTCCAAGTTCGCCGGGGCCTGCGCGGACGCGGGGATCGCGTTCCTCGGCCCGTCCGCGCACGCCATCGAGGTGATGGGCGACAAGATCACCGCCAAGAACGCGGTGGTGAAGTTCGACGTGCCCGTCGTCCCGGGCATCGCCCGTCCCGGCCTGTCCGACGACGAACTGATCGCGGCCGCAGGCGACATCGGCTACCCGGTTCTCGTCAAGCCGTCGGCAGGCGGCGGCGGCAAGGGCATGCGGCTGGTGGAGGAGCCGGGCGCACTCGCCGAGGCGTTGCGCAGCGCGCGGCGCGAAGCGGCGTCGGCGTTCGGCGACGACACGCTGTTCCTGGAGCGATTCGTGCTGCGGCCCCGGCACATCGAGGTGCAGATCCTCGCGGACGGTCACGGGAACGTGGTCCACCTCGGCGAGCGTGAATGCAGCCTCCAGCGCCGCCACCAGAAGGTGATCGAGGAGGCTCCGTCGCCGCTGCTGGACGAGGCGACACGCGCCCGGATCGGCGAGGCCGCCTGCAACACGGCGCGCTCCGTCGACTACTCCGGAGCGGGAACGGTCGAGTTCATCGTCTCCGCGGGCAAGCCCGACGAGTTCTTCTTCATGGAGATGAACACCCGGCTGCAGGTCGAGCACCCGGTCACCGAACTCGTGACGGGCCTGGACCTGGTCGAGTGGCAGGTGCGAGTGGCCGCCGGTGAGCGTCTCGGCTTCACCCAGGACGACATCACCCTCACCGGCCACGCGATCGAGGCCCGCGTCTACGCCGAGGACCCGAGTCGCGGCTTCCTCCCCACCGGCGGCCTCGTGGCCGACGTCGTCGAACCCGCCGGTCCCGGTGTCCGCGTCGATTCCGGACTGCGGCCCGGCACGGTGGTCGGCAGCGATTACGACCCGATGCTCGCGAAGGTCATTGCGCACGCCGACGACCGCGCCGGCGCGCTGCGGAAACTGGACCGGGCGCTGGCCGGGACCGGTGTGCTGGGAGTGGTCACCAACATCGAGTTCGCGCGGTTCCTGCTCGCCGATCCCGACGTGGTGGCGGGCAATCTCGACACCGGTCTGCTCGACCGGCGGCTCGAGGACTTCGCCGCCGCGGAGGCCACCGACGCCGCCCTCATCGCCGCGGCCGCGTTCCGCTGGGTGCAGCGCTGGCCCGACCGCGCACAGGCCGACCCCTGGGACGTTCCGAGCGGCTGGCGGGTCGGGACGCACGCGCCCACCAGCATCCGGCTGTCGTCGGCCACCCGCACCGACCACGTGCGGATCACGGGCGGTCCGGCCGAGGCCACCGCGCAGGTCGAGGACGGCGACACCTTGTCCCTGACGGCGGCACTCGACGGAACCACCCTGTCGGTGGTGATCGACGGCCGGCGCGAAACCTACCGGGTCGCCCAGACCGACGGGCACATCTGGCTCGCCGGTTCCGACGGCACGACGATGCTGCGTGAGGTGCGTGAACTCAGTGTCCGCACCGGCGACGTCCACGCCGGTGAGGCCGAGATCACCAGCCCCATGCCCGGGTCCGTCATCGCCGTCGGCGCCGAAGCGGGTGCCCACGTCACCGCAGGCCAGACGCTCGTCGTGGTCGAGGCGATGAAGATGGAGCATTCGCTCACCGCCCCCGTCGACGGCGTCGTCGACATCCTCGTCGCGCCCGGTGACCAGGTGATGGTCGACCAACTGCTCGCACGAGTCACCCCGCACACCGATAGCACCGACACGAAAGAAGACGCGTCATGACCGAATTCCTTGCCACCGGCCAGCTTCCCGACGAGTACCAGCAGTTGGCGAAGACGGTCGCCGACTTCGCCAAGAACGTGGTGGCACCGGTCGCGGCGGAACACGACGCCAACCACACCTTCCCGTACGAGGTGGTGTCGGGGATGGCCGACATGGGCCTGTTCGGATTGCCATTCCCGGAGGAGTACGGCGGAATGGGCGGCGATTATTTCGCCCTCTGCCTGGCGCTCGAAGAATTGGGCAAGGTCGACCAGAGCGTCGCCATCACCCTGGAAGCCGGTGTGTCACTCGGTGCGATGCCGATCTACCGATTCGGTAACGAGGAGCAGAAGCAGGAGTGGCTGCCGCAACTGACCAGCGGCAAGAGCCTGGCCGCCTTCGGGCTCACCGAGCCGGGGGCCGGCAGCGACGCCGGCGGCACGAAGACCACCGCCAAGTTCGACAGCGGTGAATGGATCATCAACGGCAACAAGCAGTTCATCACCAACTCCGGGACCGACATCACCAAGCTGGTCACGGTCACCGCGGTCACCGGTACGAAGGACGGCAAGAAGGAGATCTCCACCATCCTGGTGCCGACGTCGACGCCGGGCTTCACCGCCGAGCCGGCTTACAACAAGGTGGGCTGGAATGCGTCCGACACGCATCCACTGACGTTCTCGGACGTGCGTGTTCCCGAGGAGAACCTGCTCGGCGAGCGTGGCCGCGGGTACGCCAACTTCCTGCGGATCCTCGACGAGGGCCGCATCGCGATCGCAGCACTCAGCGTCGGTGCCGCCCAGGGGTGTGTCGACGAGTCGGTCAAGTACGCCAAGGAACGTGAGGCATTCGGACGCCCCATCGGACACAACCAGGCCATCGCGTTCAAGATCGCCCGCATGGAGGCGCGCGCCCACACGGCCCGCACCGCCTACTACGACGCCGCCGCCCGGATGCTGTCGGGCAAGCCGTTCAAGAAGCAGGCCGCCATCGCCAAGCTCGTCGCCTCCGAGGCTGCGATGGACAACGCCCGGGACGCCACCCAGATCCACGGTGGCTACGGATTCATGAACGAGTACACCGTGGCGCGTCACTACCGCGACAGCAAGATCCTGGAGATCGGTGAGGGCACCACCGAGGTGCAGCTGATGCTCATCGCACGCGAGGCAGGATTGTGACCGAGTCCGACAACGCGACACGGATCGTCCAGCGCGGACTGTGGTTCGAGGAGTTCGAACTGGGGGCGGTGTACGAGCACCGGCCCGGCCGGACCGTCACCGAGGCCGACAACGTCCTGTTCACCACGCAGACGATGAACACCCAGGCCCTGCACCTCGATGCCGCCTACAGCGAGGGCACCCAGTTCGGTCAGCGCCTCGTCAACTCGATGTTCACCCTGTCGACGGTGGTCGGGCTGTCGGTGGCGCAACTGACGCAGGGGACCATCGTCGCGAACCTGGGGTTTTCCGAGATCAGCTTCCCGAAGCCGCTCTTCCACGGTGACACGCTGTACGCGGAGACGAAGATCGTGGACAAGCGGGAATCGAAGAGCCGTCCCGGCGAAGGCATCGTCACGCTCGAACACACCGGCCGCAACCAGAACGGCGACGTCGTGGCGATCGCGGTGCGCAAGACCCTCGTCCAGAAGAAGCCGTCATGAGCTGGGAACTGCCGGGGCCGGCCTGGTTGTTCTGCCCCGCAGACCGGCCCGAACGGTACGCGAAAGCGGCTGCGGCGGCCGACGTCGTGATCCTCGACCTCGAGGACGGGGTCGCGCCGGCAGACAAGGAAGCTGCCCGGATCTCGTTGATCGACACCCCGCTGGATCCCGATCGCACCGTCGTGCGGGTCAACCCGGTCGGCACCGAGGACCACGAACGCGACCTGCTGGCACTCGACGGCACCCGCTACACGAGGCTGATGCTGGCCAAGTGCGAGTCCTCCGACCAGGTGCTGTCGCTGGCTCCGCGTGAAGTGATCGCCCTGGTCGAGTCGCCGCTCGGCGCCCTCGCGGTGAGCGAGATCGCGTTGGCGGCCAGCACCATCGGCGTGATGTGGGGAGCCGAAGATCTCGTGGCCGCGATGGGCGGCAACTCCAGCCGCCGCGAAGACGGCAGCTACCGCGACGTCGCCACCCAGGTGCGGTCGTCGACGCTGCTGGCGGCCAAGGGCTATCACCGGCTCGCACTGGACTCCGTCTACCTCGACATCACGGACCTGGACGGGCTGCGTACCGAGGCACTGGACGCCGTCGCCGTCGGATTCGACATCAAGGTCGGCATCCACCCGACTCAGGTCGCGGTGATCCGCGAGGCGTATGCACCGTCCGACGAGGACGTCGACTGGGCGACGCGGGTTCTCGCCGCCGTCGCCGACGAGCGCGGGGTCTTCGCGTTCGAGGGAAAGATGGTGGACGCGCCGGTACTGCGCCACGCGGAGGCGATCCTGCGCCGGGCGAAGGCCACGGCGAAGGGGAAATAGCAGCGTCCCCCGACGCTGGGTACGAAAGTGCGCGGAACGGCCGCGCTCTCGGGGAAGATGGTGCCCATGACAGCCGATCCGCAGTGGGTGCCCACCGACGCCGACGTGCGCGACGCGGTGATCACCGACTTCGCCGCGTTCGTCGCACGGCGTCACAGCGTCACGGTCGACGACTATCGGTCGCTGTGGCGCTGGTCGGTGTCCGAACCGGCGGAGTTCTGGCAGGACGTGTGGGACTACTTCGAGTTCCGCTCCGCCACCGACCCCGGACCCGCCCTCGCCGACGCCGCGATGCCGGGCGCCGTCTGGTTCCCCGGTGCGACCGTCAACTACGTCGACCACGTCTTCCGGAACGCCCGCCCGGATGCACCTGCGATCCTGTACGCCGGTGAGGGCGTGCCCGACACCGCCGTCGGATGGGACGAGTTGCGCTCCCGCGTGGCGTCGCTCGCGGCCACCCTGCGCGATCACGGTGTCGGGGCCGGTGACCGCGTCGTCGGCTACCTCCCCAACATTCCCGAGGCCGTCGTCGCGTTCCTCGCGACGGCGTCGCTCGGTGCGGTGTGGGCGGCCTGCGGACAGGACTATTCGGCGCCGGCCGCGCTCGACCGACTCGGCCAGCTGGAACCCAAGGCGCTGATCACCGCCGACGGCTACCGATTCGGAGGCAAGGAGCACGATCGACGCGGGGCGACCGCCCAGCTTCGCCGCGGCTTGTCGTCGTTGGTCCTCACCGTCGCCGTGCCTCATCTCGACCCGGACGCGGCCGTCGACGGCACGCTCGCCTGGGCCGACGCCACCGGCCGGGACGAAGCCCTCGAGCCTGTCGCCGTGCCCTTCGACCACCCGTTGTGGGTGGTGTTCTCCTCGGGCACCACGGGGCTGCCGAAGGGCATCGTGCACGGGCACGGCGGCGTCCTCCTCGAGCACGTGAAGTCGCTCGCGCTCCAGCTCGACATCGGGCGCGAGGACATCCTGTTCTGGTACACCAGTCCCAGTTGGATGATGTGGAATTTCCAGACGGCCGGTCTGCTCGTGGGAGCAACCATCGTCTGCTACGACGGAAGCCCGTCCTCCCCGACTCCTGATGCGTTGTGGGCATTGGTGTCCCATCTCGGTGTGACCGTGGTCGGCACCAGTCCCGGATATGTCCTCGCGTGCGACAAAGCCGGTGTGGTGCCCGCGCGGGAGCACGATCTGACCTCCCTCCGCGCCGTGGGGGTCACCGGGTCCACCTTGCCGGCGTCGTCGTCGTTGTGGTTGTCCGAGAACGTAGGTCGGGCCGTTCCCGTCGTATCGATCACCGGTGGAACGGACGTGGTGTCGGCGTTCATCGGGGGAGCGCGGAACGTCCCGGTGTGGCCGGGGGAGCTGTCCGCGCCGTGCCTGGGCGTCGCCGTCGACGCCTTCGACCAGTCGGGAAAGCCGGTTCGGGGCGAGGTGGGCGAGCTCGTCGTGACCGCGCCGATGCCGTCCATGCCGGTCTCGTTCTGGAACGATCCGGACGGAAAGCGATACCGTGAAGCGTATTTCGATGTCTTCCCCGGAGTGTGGCGGCACGGCGACTGGATCACGATCACCGATCGTGGGACAGTCCTGATGCACGGACGATCCGATTCCACCCTGAACCGCAACGGAATTCGAATGGGAAGCGCCGACATCTACCAGGTGGTGGAGAAGCTGCCGGAGATCGCGGAGGCGCTCGTCGTCGGCGTGGATCTGCCGGACGGCGGATACTGGATGCCGTTGTTCGTGGTGCTGTCCGAGGGGGTGGAACTCGACGAAGCGCTGAAGCGGCGCATCCGCGGCGCGATTCGCGAGCAGGCCTCGCCCCGCCACGTGCCCGACGACATCATCGTGGCGCCCGGCATCCCGCACACCCGTACCGGCAAGAAACTCGAGGTTCCCCTCAAACGGATTTTCCAGGGTGCGGACGCCGGACGCACGGTCGACCGCAGCGCCGTGGACGACCCCGACCTGCTCGACTGGTTCGTGCGACAGCGGCACTGAGCATTAGGTTAGCCTCACTACTGCAGTCCGATTGTGCTGTGTGAGAAATCACCCGATGTCGAGAGGGATTTGTTGCCTGACCGGGCGGACAAATCCGGCGTCGAACAGTGGCGCAACCGGCCGAAGGTGCCGAATAAGGGCACGGATCGTCGACGGCTTTGAGGTCGCGATGTCCTGGTTTCGGCGGTCTTGAGCATTCTCTCTGCAGGTCAAAGGCGTGCATGGGGAGCTGTGGACGCATCGGGCTTGATGGCGGCTGTCCAGTTTGGTCGTCCGAATCACCGTGGGAATGCAGGCTGTCGACGAGTCGTTTTCCCACGTGGAAGCCCGTGTCGTTTTGAGACTCGCATCGGGCTTTGGTAGACATAGCGGTTGGTGAAAACTGTGGTCACGGGGCAGTGATCGTTCGACAACCGCGATCGGCCACCGGGCCGGTCTGCATCGTGCACTGAAGGCAGTCGGGAGGTGGGTAATGAATCTGGGTGCGTTAGTTGTACACCTGTCAACATTCCGACTCTCGGTACGGTATTCGGACTGAAGTTGTACGCGAACCCTGGAATGTGGTTGGCCCTATTAAACATGTGCGCGTCACACGTCGAATTCAGGCGTGGTTCTGGAAGTATCGAGGGTTGGGTAGCTCACACCGTCGTCGGTAACGGTGGCAGGTGGGAAGCCGATATAGAGCCCGGTGTCACTTCGGAACCGCACGAGCCACCACAAAAGAAACTGTCACCGACGAACGAGAGGAGGTCCGAGGTCGTGATCGCGACGGTGCTTCGAACCTCCGCCCCAGCCGTATACTTGGCTGCCGATTTGCACGGTGGCGAGCACCGATCGGGTGGCGGCTTGTCGGATCGATGAGAGAACGGAGCCACAGATGAACCCGCTCACCGTCAGTAGTTTGGGATGCCAGGACCTTCAAGGGTTCGTGGTCGCAGGCTATCGGGTTTCGGACAATCGTCTGACATCGACTCCGCGTGTGACGGAAATCGTCGATCAGTGCAGGTCACAGCCTTCAATGCACGTCCGGACCCCGCAGGCCGGCCCTAGGTGATGGCATTCAGCGGAAAACAGGCCTGAACCGCGTGCCAGTGGTGAGGCGACGAAGAAGAGATGACACAGGCGACAATGCCCGTGTTCGAGAATGGAGTAACCCGTGGGGTCGGTATCTGCAGTGGGTAGCAACGGTGCTCCAGAAGGGGTATTCGAGCTGTCAGCTGCGCAGCGGGGCATCTGGTTCGCGCAACACGCGATGGGCGAGGATCCCCTCACAATCGCGCAGTACATCGAGCTTCGCGGTGACGTCGACCTGGACCTTCTGACCGAGGCCAGTAAGCGCACCGGCCGAGAGTTCGGGTCCGGTTTCCTCCGCCTCGTCGAGATAGACGGCGTTCCGTACCAGTATGTCGACAAGGCGCTCGACGACGCGATCACGTACGTCGACTTCCGGGGCAAGGACGATTCCGCCGACACCGCCGAGAAGTGGATGCGAGCCAACTACAGCGCCCCCGTCGACCTCCTCGAGGACCGCCTCGTCGTGGTCTACCTGCTCCACGTCGGCGAGAATCACTACTTCTGGTTCTGCCGCATCCATCACATCGCGCTCGACGGCTTCGGTGCGATGGCGTTGATCGCACGCATCGCCGAGATCTACACCGCGCTGGTCGAGGGCGCCGAGCCGCCGGCCTGCCGCGCCGAGGACCTGGTCCGGATCGTCGAGGACGAGCAGCGGTACCGCAATTCCGAGCGGTTCGCGAAGGATCGCGAATACTGGGCCGAACGCACCGCGCACCTGCCCGAGGCTCCGAGCCTGGCCGGTCGTGCGGCGATGGTGGGCAAGTTCGCGCGGCTCTCATCCGAAGCGCTGCCCGAGACTACCGCCACCCTTCTCGACGAGGCCCTGGGCAGCAGCAACGCCAGCTCCGCGCCCATCGTGGTGGCCGCGTTCGCCGCGTACCTGGCCCACATGACCGACCGGACGGATGTCGTCCTCAGCCTCCCGGTGTCGGCGCGAACCACTGCGACATTGCGCCGCTCCGGCGGAATGGTGTCGAACATCGTTCCGCTCCGACTCCAGATCACCCCGGAGATGACCGTCCGCGAACTGGTCAAGAGTGTGCAGATCGAGCTGACCGGCGCTCTGCGCCGTCAGCGGTACCGGCACGAGGACATCCGCCGGGACGCCGGGGCGCCCCAGGGGCAACGTGGCTTCTTCGGTCCCTCGATCAATATCATGATGTTCCACAGCGAGATCAAGCTGGGAACGGTCACCGGACACCAGAACGTCCTCACCACCGGACCGGTCGAGGACCTCTCGCTGAACATCTACCAGGGTGTGGCCGGCAGCAAGATCCACATCGACTTCGAGGCCAACCCCAACCTATACTCGGCGGACGAGCTGGACCGTCATCACAGCCGCTTCTTCGACTTCTTCGAGCGCTTCCTCGGCGCCGGTGACGACGCCTCGGTGTCAGATCTGGCCGCGATGAGCGACGAGGAACGCGAACAGGTCGTGACCGGGTGGAACGGCGATGTCCTGTCCCCGCCGAAGGGCACCGTGGTCGACCTGTTCGACGCCCAGGTCGCGCGCACGCCCGACGCGACGGCGCTCGTCTTCGACGGCGAGGAGCTCACGTACGCCGAGTTCGATGCGCGGGTGAACCGCCTCGCCCGAATGCTGATCGGCCGGGGAGTGGGACCCGAGACGAAGGTCGCCCTCGCGATCCGCCGCTCTCTCGACTCCACGGTCGCGATGTACGCCGTCGTCAAGGCGGGTGGCGCATACTTGCCCCTCGACCCCGACCACCCCGCCGAGCGCACGGCGTACGTGCTCGAGAGCGCCCGCCCGCTGTGCATCCTCACGGTCGCGCGTGACCGTCTCGCCTTCCCCGCCGATCAGGACGTCGTGGAGATCGACACCCTGGATCCGACCGGCGTCCCGGCGGGCCCGATCCGCGGCGACGAACGGGGCGCCGACCTGCGACCGTCCAACCCGGTCTACGTCACCTACACGTCCGGGTCCACCGGACGTCCGAAGGGTGTGGCCGTGAGCCACGCTTCGGTCCTGAACCAGGTTACGTGGATCGCGTCGAACTACGGGCTCAACGCGAACGATGTCGTGTTGCAGAAGACCCCGACGACGTTCGACGTGTCGGTGTGGGAACTGTTCGCCCCACTCGCCTCCGGGGCGCGCCTCGTGATCGCCGCTCCCGAGGGGCATCGTGATCCCGCCTACCTTGCCGACGTGATCGCGCGCGAGAAGGTTACGGCGACGTCGTTCGTCCCGTCGATGCTGTCGGTGTTCGTCTCCGAAGCGGATCGCCAACAGCTCGTCAGCCTGCGCGTAGTTCTCGTTGCGGGAGAGGCGTTTCCGCCTGCAGTCGCCGCCGCGTTCCGGACGAAGTCCGATGCCGGACTGTACAACCTGTACGGCCCTACCGAGTTCACCGTGCACGCCACCGCGGGTGAGGTGGATCGGGAGTCACTCCACACGATCCCCATCGGCACCCCGGTGTGGAACACCGAGGCGTACGTGCTCGACTGTCACCTCCGACCCGCTCCCATCGGATCCGCGGGAGAGCTCTATCTCGCGGGCGCCCAGATCGCCCGCGGCTACGAGGGCAGGCCGGATCTCACGGCGGAACGCTTCGTGGCCAATCCTTTCGGCGCCGCCGGTACCCGGCTGTACCGCACCGGCGACCTCGTCAAGTGGCGCGTCGACGGCAGCATCGAGTACCTCGGTCGCACCGACTTCCAGGTGAAGGTGCGCGGCCTGCGGATCGAACTGGGCGAGATCGAGGCCGCGATGTCCTCGTATCCCCATGTGGCGCAGTCGGTTGCGGTCGTGCACGACAGCTCCCTCGGGCAGCGGCTCGTCGGCTACGTCGTTCCCGAATCCGGCTCGGCGCTGGAGGTCGACGATCTGACGGTCCACGTCGGCCGCTCGGTGCCCTCGTACATGGTTCCCGACGCCTTCATGGTGCTCGCCGAGATGCCGGTCGGCGCCAGCGGCAAGCTCGACCGGAAGGCGCTGCCCGAACCCACGTTCGCGGCGGAGTCCAGTGAGTACGTGGCCCCTCGCAGCACCATGGAGGAGTCGATCGCCGGATTGTTCGCCGAGGTTCTCGGCCTGCCGCGCGTCAGCGTCGGCGACTCGTTCTTCGCGCTCGGCGGCGACAGCATCGTCTCGATCCAGCTGGTGTCCCGCGCGAAGGAAGCCGGCGTCCTGTTCACGGCCCGGGACGTCTTCGAACGCAAGACCGTGGCCTCGCTCGCCGAGGTCGCGGAGTCCGCATCCGAGTCGGCGACGGTGCATGTCCTCGAGGAGCTGCCGGGCGCCGGTATCGGCACGATGCCGCTGACTCCGGTCGTGCACTGGATGACAGAGCTGGGCGGCGACTTCCACCGCTACTCCCAGTCCATTCTGCTCGCCCTGCCGCCGAAGATGGAGCGTGAGCGCCTGGTGCGGACGCTGTCGGCCGTCGTCGATCGCCACGACGCTCTGCGTTCGTCGTTGCGGCGCAACGACTCTCCGTCCGGTTGGTCGCTGGAGGTCGCACCGATCGGCTCGGTCGACGTCGACCGGCTCGTCGATCGCGTCGAGTTCACCGAGGGGCCCGGCACCGACACGTTCGAGGCACTGGCCGCGCATGCGCTCGAGCGCACGGTGGACAGGTTGGACCCGGCGACCGGCAGCGTGGTCCGTTTCGTCTGGTTCGCACCCGCGCAGGACGCCGGCGCCCTCGCGCCGCGCGAGGGCGAGGACGGCGACACCGGGGAGAGCGAGAGCGCCCCGCAGTCGGGACGACTGCTCGTCGTGATCCACCACCTCGCAGTGGACGGTGTGTCCTGGCGAGTGCTGGTGCCCGACTTCGCGTCCGCCTGGGCGCAGATCGCCGCCGGGGCCGACCCGCTGCTCCCGGCGGTCGGCACGTCGGTCCGCCGCTGGGCGCACGGCCTCGCAGACAACGCCCGGAGCGCCCGCCGCGTGGCCGAACTCGACTACTGGCGCACCGCTCTCGACGGTGCGGACCCGCTGATCGGTTCGCGTGCCCTCGACGGCCGCGACACCGTCTCGACCACCGGCCGCGTCCGCCTCGAGGTCTCGGCCGACGTCACCGACGGTCTGCTGACCGACGTGCCGCGCGCGTTTCACGGTGGCGTGGGCGACGGCCTTCTCACCGCCCTCGCTCTGGCCGTCGCGGCGTGGCGCGCGGACCGCGGGGTCACCGAGTCCTCCACCCTTGTGCACCTCGAAGGCCATGGCCGCGAGGAGACGGTGCTGCCCGGCGCCGATCTGTCCCGCACGGTGGGCTGGTTCACCAGCATGTTCCCGGTCCGGTTGTCGGCGCCCGGCGTCGACGTGCGCGAGGCTCTCGCCGGCGGTGTGGCCGCAGGTCATGCCGTCAAGTCGGTGAAGGAACAACTCGCACGGGTACCCGAGCACGGCATCGGCTACGGAATGCTGCGGTTCCTCAATGCCGAGACCCGCGCGATTCTCGCGGCGTTGCCGAGCCCCCAGATCAGCTTCAATTATCCGGGCCGCGTGTCGGTCGGCGAGATTCCCGGCGCGTTCCGGGCGGCGGGCTGGGTGCCCGACACCGACACGATGGAGCTGACCGGCACCCGCAACAGCGAGATGCCGGTGCACTTCGCCCTCGACATCAACGCGATGATCGTCGATGTCGAAGGCGAACAACGACTCTTGGCGACCATCGACTTCCCTGAGGGCGCGCTGAGTGCGTCGGACGTCGAGGACTTCGTGGGACTCTGGCAGCGGGCTTTGGAAGGTGTGGTCGAACACGCGGCGAGGCCGGGCGCCGGTGGGCGAACGCCGTCCGACCTCGACCTGGTGACGCTGAGCCAGCGGCGGATCGAGACACTCGAGGAAAACTACCCTGCACTGGCGGACGTGTGGTCACTCACTCCACTGCAGGCCGGATTTCTCTTCCACTCCGCCCTCGCGGTCGGGGCGACGGATGTGTACACGACCCAACTGGACATGGACCTTGGCGGCTCGGTCGATGCCGAGCGGTTGCGCCGCGCCGCGAAGGCACTCGTCGCCCGGCATCCAACTCTGCGCACGGCCTTCGTCTACGACGAGGAAGGTACTGGCCTGCAGGTGGTTGTCGATTCCGTGGAAGTGCCATGGAAAGCCGTCGATCTCAGAGGAATACCCGAGGCCGATTTCGAGGTTGAGCTCGCCGCGCTGACGCTCGCCAACCAGACCGATCGATTTGATTTAGCCGCGCCCCCGCTGGTGCGATTTATGCTCGCCCGCACCGCCGACGACCGTTACCGGTTCGCCGTCACGAATCACCACATCGTGCTCGACGGGTGGTCGCTGCCGATCTTTGTCCAGGACCTGCTCACGTTGTACGCGGTCGATGGAGACGCCCTCGCGCTCCCACAGCCGAGTCCGTACCGCACTTACCTCGAGTGGCTCGCCGCGCAGGACTCGCGCAAGTCCGTTGCCGTGTGGACGCAGGCGCTCGCCGGTCTCGAGGAGCCGACGCTGCTTGCGCCGCACCACACCGCGACGGCGTCGGTACCCTCCGAACTCGTCGTGGACCTGTCCGACGGCCTTCTCACCGCGATGGCGGATCGTTCCCGCGAACTCGGTGTCACCATGAACACGTTGGTGCAGGCCGCGTGGGGAATCGTCCTCGGCCGGCTCACCGGACGAGACGACGTGGTGTTCGGTGCCACCGTGTCGGGACGCCCTCCGGAGGTCGCGGGCGTGGAGACCATGCTCGGCCTGTTCATCAACACCCTGCCGGTGCGCGTGCGCATGCAGCCCAATGACGACGCGCGTACGTTGTTGCAGCGCATCCAGTTCGAGCAGTCTCGCCTACTCGACGACCACTACATCGGTCTTGCTGATATCCAGCAAGAACTCGGGCTGGGCTCGTTGTTCGACACGCTCTTGGTCTTCGAGTCGTATCCGCTCGACCGGGAGGCGCTCACCCTGAGCGCTGCTGGGATCGAGGGACTCCAAGTTCTCGATATCAAGTCCTTCAGCCCGACGCATTACCCGCTCGCAATCATCGCGATGACGGACCCGCAACTACACCTAATTGCCCATTTCCTACCAGATCTGTTCACCGGTGCTCAGGTCGCGAACGTCATGGCGCGGGTGGTCCGTGTCCTGGAGGCGGTGACGGCGGACCTGGGCACCCCGGTCGCGGACATTGACGTCCTCGGCTCAGACGAGCGGTCGTTGGTGCTCGAGGGGTGGAACGACACCGGGCACCCGGTGGATGCGGGTGCGACGTTGGTGTCGTTGTTCGACGCGCAGGTCGCGCGCACTCCCGGGAATGTGGCGCTGGTCTTCGAGGGCGAAGAGTTAACGTATGCGGAGTTCGATGCGCGGGTGAATCGGTTGGCTCGGTATCTGATTTCGGTGGGTGTCGGTCCGGAGTCGCTGGTGGGTGTGGCGATGCGGCGTTCGCTGGATTTGTTGGTCGGGATGTATGCGGTGGTGAAGGCCGGCGGCGGGTATGTGCCGTTGGATCCGGATCAGCCGGTCGAGCGTAATGAGCATGTGCTGGGGACGGCGGCTCCGGTGTGTGTGCTGACGGTGCGGGGCGATGCGCAGGATCTGCCGACAGGCAATGTTCCGTTGCTGGCGATCGACGCCGTGGATTTGTCTGTTTTCGACAGCGCACCGGTGACGGATGTGGATCGACTGGCTCCGTTGCGGCCGGATCACACGGCGTATGTGATTTTCACGTCGGGGTCGACGGGTCGGCCGAAGGGTGTGGTGATCAGTCACCGGTCGATCAGTTCGCATCTGTTGTGGATGGCGGATCGGTTCGGCCTGGACGCTGATGACCGGGTGCTGGTGAAGGCGACGTTCACTTTCGATATCTCGCTGTGGGAATGCTTCGGGGTCTTGCAGACCGGTGGGCGGGTGGTGATTGCCCGACCCGACGGTCACCGTGACCCCGAGTATCTGGCGCGGTTGATGGAAGACGAGCAGATCACGATGGTGCATTTCGTTCCGTCAATGTTCGAGGTGTTGTTATCGGATTCGTCGCTGCGCTTTCCCGACTCGCTTCAACGAGTGATCGTCGGCGGTGAGGCGACGAGTGTGCACCTTGCGCGGCAGGTGGCGCAGCGGGGGGTTGCTTTGTTCAACAGTTATGGTCCTACCGAGGTGACGGTGACGTCGACTCTGTCGTCGTGTGCGGACGCCGAGTTGTCGAGGACTGTGCCGATCGGACGTCCTGCGTGGAACACGCAGGCGTATGTGCTCGATTCGCGGTTGCGGCCGGTGCCGGTGGGTGTTGCGGGGGAGTTGTACCACGGTGGTGTGCAGTTGGCGCGGGGGTATGTGTCGCGGCCGGATTTGTCGGCGGAGCGGTTCGTGGCGAATCCGTTCGGTGAGTGTGGTTCGCGGTTATATCGCACGGGTGATCTGGTGCGGTGGAACGTTTCTGGTGAGTTGGAGTACATCGGGCGCACGGATTTTCAGGTGAAGGTGCGGGGGCAGCGGATCGAGTTGGGGGAGATCGAGGCCGCTTTGCTGGCGGATGATGCGGTCTCTCAGGCTGTGGCGGTGGTGCGCAGCGATGTGCATGCCGGGGACCAGTTGGTGGCGTATGTGGTGCCGGCGCCGGGTGGTTCGATCGAGCCGGATCAGTTGCGGGTGTCGGTGGAGGGGCGTGTGCCGTCGTACATGGTGCCGTCGGCGTTTGTGGTGCTCGAGGAGCTCCCGCTGAATTCGTCGGGCAAGTTGGATCGTAAGGCGTTGCCGGAGCCGGTGTTCGGGGCGAAGGTCTTCCGGGCGCCGTCGACTCCGGTGGAAGAGATTGTGGCGGGGGTGTTCGCCGACGTGCTGGGGGTGGAGCGGGTTGGTCTCGATGATGATTTCTTTGGTTTGGGTGGTAATTCGCTGATCGCGACGCAGGTGGTGTCGCGGTTGGGTGCGGCGTTGGATGCGCAGGTGCCGGTGCGCACCATCTTCGAGGCGTCGACGGTGCAGGGGTTGGCGGCGCGGGTGGAGTCGCATGCAGGTGTGGGTGGTCGGGTGCCGTTGGTGGCGCGGGAGCGTCCGGAGCGGATTCCGTTGTCGTTGGCACAGCGACGGATGTGGTTCCTCAACCGATTCGACACCGAGTCGGCTGCCAACAACCTTCCTGTTGCGATCCGGTTGACTGGCGAATTGGATGTTACTGCTCTTCAAATCGCTGTTATCGACGTGCTAGATCGGCATGAGTCGTTGCGGACGGTGTATCCCGACTCGAGCGAAGGTCCGCACCAGCTAATCCTGCATGCGGCAGAGGTAGTTCCGGATCTAAGTCCTGTCACGACCAGCAATGAGGCACTGTACGAGTACCTAGTGGAATTGGCATCCATAGGTTTCGACGTCAGTACCGAAGTACCGCTCCATGCGCGCCTCTTCAAGATCAACGAGAACGAGCACGTACTCGGCTTGGTGGTTCACCACATTTCCGCGGACGGGTGGTCGATGGCGCCGTTGACGCGCGATCTGATGATCGCGTATGCGGCCCGGGCACATTGGGAAGCGCCGTCGTGGACGAGTCTTGAAGTGCAATACGCGGACTACACCTTGTGGCAGCGCGAGATGCTCGGCTCTGAGGACGACCCCGACTCCTTGGCGTGGGCTCAGGAGGCCTATTGGAAGTCGGTTCTGGCTGGTCTGCCGGATCAGCTGAATTTGCCATCGTCCCGCCCGCGGCCTGCTGTGGCCTCGAATCGGGGCGCAGAGTATCGGTTCATGATCGAGACAGACTTGCATGCAGGACTGAATGGGCTGGCGTCGTCGAATGGTTCGACGTTGTTCATGGTGATGCATTCGGCGTTGGCGGTGCTGCTGGCCAGGTTGTCGGGAACGCACGATATCGCGGTCGGTACTCCGGTCGCAGGTCGCGGCGAGCATGCGCTCGATGATCTCGTGGGGATGTTCGTGAACACGTTGGTGTTGCGGACGCCGGTCGATCTGGCCGGGTCCTTCATGGATGTCCTCGCTGGAACACGCCGGGTGGATCTGGATGCGTTTGGGCATGCCGATGTGCCTTTCGAGCGATTGGTCGAGATACTCGATCCCGTCCGGTCGCAGGCGCGGCATCCGTTGTTCCAGGTGGCGCTGTTCTTTCAGAACATGGCCCAGACCAGCTTGGAATTACCGGGGCTGAGAGTCTCGGGCGTGGACTTCGATGCAGCGGTGGCGAAGTTCGATCTGCAGTTAACTCTGGCCGAAGTGGTCGGCGAGTCGGGTGAACCGGCAGGCTTGGCGGCGGAGTTCACCTATGCGTCCGATCTGTTCGACGAGTCCACCGTGGCGGGGTTCGCGGATCGGTTTGTGCGCCTCCTCGAAGCGGTTACGGTTGATCCTGCGGTTCCGGTGGGGGATATCGAGTTGCTCGCTCCTTCCGAGCGGTTCTTGGTGCTCGAGGGGTGGAACTCGACGGAGAATCGGCTCCGTGGGGGTGCGGGTGCGACGTTGGTGTCGTTGTTCGATGCGCGGGTGGCGCGGACGCCGGGTGCGGTGGCGGTGGTGTTCGAGGATGAGGAGCTCACTTTCGGTGAGTTCGATGTTCGGGTGAATCGTCTTGCGCGGCTTCTTATAGCCCAGGGTGTGGGTTCGGAGTCTCTGGTGGGCTTGGGGATTCGGCGGTCGATTGATCTCGTTGTCGGTATGTACGCGGTGGTGAAGGCCGGCGGTGCTTATGTTCCGATCGATCCTGATCATCCGAGTGAGCGGATCCGCCATATTTTGGATACGTCTGCTCCGGTGTGTGTGCTGACGACGGAGCGGGATGGGTTCGACGTGCCGGGGCAGGGGTCTGTCATCTGTGTTGACACGGTGGATGTGTCGGGATTCTCGGGTGCGCCGGTGACGGATGCGGATCGGGTGTCGCCGTTGCGGGCGTCGAACTCTGCGTATGTGATTTTCACGTCGGGGTCGACGGGCCGGCCGAAGGGTGTGGCGGTCAGCCACGAGGCGATTGTCAACCAGGTGCTGTGGATGCAGTCGGAGTACGGCATCGACGCGTCGGATGTGTATTTGCAGAAGACGGCGACGACGTTCGATGTGTCGTTGTGGGGCTTCTTCGTGTCGTTGATCTCGGGTGCGCGTTTGGTGGTGGCGACTCCCGATGGTCACCGGGACCCCGCGTATTTGGCGGATACGATTGTCGAGCATCAGGTGACGGTGACGGATTTTGTGCCGTCGATGTTGACGGTGTTCGTGTCGGCGGTCGCCGAGGAGGCGTTGTCGTCGTTGCGGCATGTGTTCGTGATCGGTGAGGCGTTGCCGGTGGAAACCGCGCGTGGTTTCACTGCGGTCAGTGGTGCTGGGTTGCACAACCTGTACGGTCCGACGGAGGCGGCAGTCAGTATCACGTGTCATCGGGTCGACGGTGCCGAGTCGAGTGGTGTGCCGATCGGTGTGCCGGAATGGAATTCGCAGGTGTTCGTCCTTGATGGGCGGTTGCGTCCGGTTCCGGTGGGTGTTCCGGGTGAGTTGTATCTGGCGGGTGTGCAGTTGGCGCGGGGGTATGTGTCGCGGCCGGATCTGACGTCGGAGCGGTTTGTGGCGAATCCGTTCGGTGGTTCGGGTGAGCGTATGTACCGCACGGGTGATCTGGTCAGCTGGCGTCCCGATGGGGTGCTCGAGTACATCGGTCGCACGGATTTTCAGGTGAAGTTCCGTGGGCAGCGGATCGAGTTGGGGGAGATCGAATCCGCTTTGCTGGCGGATGGTGTGGTGTCGCAGGCGGTGGTGGTGGTGCGCAGCGATGTGCATGCCGGGGACCAGTTGGTGGCGTATGTGGTGCCGGTGCCGGGTGGTTCGATCGAGCCGGATCGGTTGCGTGTGTCGGTGGCGGGGCGTGTGCCGTCGTACATGGTGCCGGGTGCGTTCGTGGTACTCGAGGAGTTCCCGCTGAATTCGTCGGGCAAGTTGGATCGCAAGGCTTTGCCGGAGCCGGTGTTCGAGGCGAAGGTGTTCCGGGCGCCGTCGACGCCGGTGGAGGAGATTGTGGCGGGGGTGTTCGCCGATGTGCTGGGGGTGGATTCGGTTGGTGTGGATGATGATTTCTTTGGTTTGGGTGGGAATTCGCTGATCGCGACGCAGGTGGTGTCGCGGTTGGGTGCGGCGTTGGACACACCGGTGCCGGTGCGGGTGTTGTTCGAGGCGTCGA
>RRBB01000161.1:0-25086 GCA_006543605.1 Rhodococcus sp. WS4 | reverse complement strand
GCCCCGCCCCCAGCCGCGACAGGGCGGACGTCAGCTCGCCGATCCGGAACCCGCCGAGCTGATCGGCGGCGCCCGCGACGAGCTGCGCCCACTCGTCGCCGATCACCTCGCCTTCCTCGCCGAGCGTGCACGTGAGGACGTGAACCTCGGCACCCTCGGCGGCGTAGCGCGCGATGGTGCCGCCCGTGGTGAGGGTCTCGTCGTCGGGATGGGCATGGACCAGCAGAATTCGCCGCTCACTCATTCCTTGATCCTGCTCCAGTCCGCTGCGTCGCTGAATATTCCGACCGGCACGGCACCCGACAGCGACACTCCCTCGACGCCCGGTCCCGCCGCAACCAGTGTGCGGTCCTGCATGATCGGCAGCACCGCCGCGAGATCCCAGAGCCTGCGATCGGCGTCGGCGAGAACCTGCGGCACGTCACCCGTTCCCCGCAGCGCGGCGTCGATGGCCGGTTGCAGTGTGGGGTCGCAGACGCCCGACAGGTTCGACGGGGCCTCGGCCTCTGCTGCCGAATCTCGTTCGGACCCGGACGTTTCGGTGTTCGTCGGGGTTGCCGCGACCGCCGCGAGTGGGCAGCTGTGCCGGGAGGCGAGTGCCGTGGCCGGGTCGGACCCGGCGCGCGACCATCCCACGACCGCGCCGATGTCGCCCCGGTTCAAGGACTCTCCGTACAGTTCCTCGGCGGGGAGTGCCGTCACGGTGGCGTCGACGCCGGCGCCGCGCAACTGGTCTGCGGCGGTGTTCGCGACTGCACTGGCGGTGTCGTCGCCTTCGGGTGTCCCGATGACGAGCGTCAGCGGGACGCCGTCGCGCACGAGCCGGGTCGCCGGCGCAGTGCCAGTGGGAACAGCAGTGTCCGTGAGTGTTTCGGCGACGTATCCGTACTCGGCCAGCTGCGCCAGCACTTGTTCACGACTCGGCCGCGCGGGTGCGGTCGCGGCGTAACCGGGGTCGGACGGGGCGTAGACCTGCGACCGCGCGGGAACTGCCGACGCCTCGCTGCCCGCGCCGACGACGGCGAGCAGATCGGTGTCCAGCAGGTCCAGGAGGCTTTTGCGCACCCGGACGTCAGCGAGTTCGGGTACCCGGCCGTTCAGCGTCAGGTCGAGTCCGCGGGGCTGGAACGACGAGCCGGTCCGGACCGTCGGGATCGCCGCGAGCTGCGCGGAAGTGGCTGTGCCCCCGTGGATCTGCACGACCTGGGTGTCGTTGTTACGCATCGAGTCGGCCAGCTGCGACGGTGTGCCGTCACGGCGCATCAGGATCTGGTCGGGGGTCGCGGGCTTGTCCCAGAACCGGTCGTTGCGTTCGAGCAGGATCTCGTCGCGACCGCGGTCGATGGACTTGATGTGGAAGTGCCCGCCCGACACCGGGATGTTCTCGGACAGTCCGGTCGCGAAGCCACCCGGCGAATCCTTGATCAGGTGCGACGGCAGGAGGTCTGTGAACAGTTCGCGCCACGCGGGGTATGCGGCCTTCATCACGACGGTCACCGTCTTGCCGCCACCGGACGACTTGACGTCCTCGATCAGCCGGTACCCGGCCGGGTCGACGACCCCCGGAGCACTGATCATCTGCTGCCACAGGTAGCGGAAGTCCTCGGCGGCGATGGGGGCGCCGTCGGACCATTGCGCTTCGTTCCGCAGCTGGTACGTGATGGTGAACGGCTCCTGCGACGTGACATCGGCGGAGACCACCAGCGAGGAGTCGGGAATCCAGTTGCTGCTGCCCGGTC
This sequence comes from Rhodococcus sp. WS4, assembly GCA_006543605.1. Classification (GTDB taxonomy): domain Bacteria; phylum Actinomycetota; class Actinomycetes; order Mycobacteriales; family Mycobacteriaceae; genus Rhodococcus_F. The sequence continues at coordinate 23,347 of RRBB01000161.1, read as the reverse complement.
GGGCGGGGTCGGGCACCGGCCGAAACGGACTCGGCAGCACGAGAGCGCTGACCGCGGAGTTCGCCGGCGACTGGTCCGACAGCAGGTGCGGGTTGAATCCGCTCCCCACGTCGTCGATCGCGACGACCACGGGCTGCTTCTCGGTCGGCGACACCGTCGGCTTGGGGCTGTCGGTGCTCTCGACGGGCGGGGGCGGATCGGCGGTGCACGACGTGAGTACCGTCGTCGTCACTGCCAGCAGGAGCGCGGTCACCGCCATCCCCCGCCGTCGGCCCCGAACTGCTCGACCTCTCGCGAGTCGACCCCCAGCAACCACCGCGCCGCCTTTCCTCAGAGATACCGGAAGGCTCCGGAAACCCACGAGCGAATGTACCTTCGGCCGACGATCGACCGAAGGTACATCCGCCCGGTTGTGTATGACGTGTCGGACGTGCCGACTACAGGGCCGCCTTGTCGCGGGCCTTGGAACGCGAACGCTCACGGGCACGGTCGGTGGCCGACAGGTGCACCTTGCGCACGCGCACGACCTGCGGAGTGACCTCGACGCACTCGTCGCCGGCGCAGAACTCCATCGCGCCTTCGAGCTCCAGCTTGATGGGCTTGGCGAGGGTCTCCATCACGTCGGCGGAGGACTGACGCATATTGGTCAGCTTCTTCTCGCGGGTGACGTTGATGTCGAGGTCCTCCTGGCGCGGGTTGATGCCCACGACCATGCCCTCGTAGGTGTCGGCGCCGGGCTCGACGAAGAACGTTCCGCGATCGGCGAGCTGGATCATCGCGAACGGGGTGACCGAACCGGTGCGGTCCGAGACGAGCGAGCCGGTGTGGCGGGCGCGGATCTCGCCGGCCCACGGTGCGTAGCCGTGGAACACGGCGTTCGCGATGCCGGTGCCGCGGGTCTCGGTGAGGAAGTCGGTGCGGAAGCCGATCAGGCCGCGCGACGGGACGATGAACTCCATCCGGACCCAGCCCGCGCCGTGGTTGGCCATCTGCACCATCTTGCCCTTGCGGTTGGCGAGGAGCTGGGTGATGGCGCCGAGGTACTCCTCGGGGCTGTCGATGGTGAGCTCCTCGAAGGGCTCATGCACCTTGCCGTCGACCTGACGGGTGACCACCTGCGGTTTGCCGACGGTCAACTCGAAGCCCTCGCGGCGCATCTGCTCGACGAGGATGGCGAGCGCGAGCTCACCACGGCCCTGAACCTCCCAGGCGTCGGGGCGACCGATGTCGAGGACCTTGAGCGAGACGTTGCCGACGAGCTCCTGGTCGAGGCGCGACTTCACCATGCGGGCGGTCAACTTGTGTCCGCTGACCCGGCCGACGAGCGGCGACGTGTTGGTGCCGATGGTCACCGAGATGGCGGGCTGGTCGACGGTGATCCGCGGAAGCGGGACCGGGTTCTCCAGGTCGGCGAGGGTGTCGCCGATCATGATGTCGGGGAAACCGGCGACGGCGACGATGTCACCGGCGACGGCCTTCTCGGCGGGCTGACGCTCGACACCCTTGGTGGCGAGCAGTTCGGTGATCTTGGCCTTGGTGACGACGGGCTCGCCGTCCACCTCGCGGCACCAGGAGACGGTCTGCCCCTTGGTCAGCTCGCCGTTGTGGATGCGGACCAGCGCGAGGCGGCCGAGGAACGCGGACGCGTCGAGGTTGGTGACGTGAGCCTGCAGCGGCGCGTCGACGTTGCCCTTGGGCGCGGGCACGTAGTTGAGCAGCACGTCGAACAGGGCGTCGAGGTTCTCGGCGTCCGGTGCGTGACCGTTCTCGGGCTGAACCTTGGACGCCTTGCCCTCACGACCGGAGGCGTACAGGACGGGGAGGTCGAGGGCGAGCTCGGCGGCTTCGGCGGCCTCGTCGTCGAGGTCCGAGGCCAGATCGAGCAGCAGGTCGTGGCTCTCGGAGACGACCTCCTCGATGCGGGCGTCGGGACGGTCGGTCTTGTTGACCACCAGGATGACGGGCAGCGACGCGGCGAGCGCCTTGCGCAGCACGAAGCGGGTCTGCGGCAGCGGGCCCTCGGAGGCGTCGACGAGCAGGACGACACCGTCGACCATCGACAGGCCGCGCTCGACCTCGCCACCGAAGTCGGCGTGACCGGGGGTGTCGATGACGTTGATGACGGTGACACTGCCGTCGCCGTGATGCTTGTGGACGGCCGTGTTCTTCGCGAGGATGGTGATGCCCTTCTCGCGCTCGAGGTCGCCGGAGTCCATCACGCGATCGACCAGTTCGGCGCGCTCCTCGAATGCCCCCGACTGACGCAACATGGCGTCGACGAGGGTGGTCTTGCCGTGGTCGACGTGTGCGACGATGGCAACGTTGCGGAAGCTGGTGATGGTCACGCGGTGGCTCTCCTGGCTGAGTTGATTCGGCCACGCGAAAGTTCCCTCGCACGGCGTTCTGGCGGCCGCCTTGTCATCTCGATTCAGAATCCTCGTCGAGGCGATGGTAAATCGCCCAGTACAGGCATCGCGGCCACGTGAATACTACCCGCCCGAACCGCTACTTCGCGCATCGCCGACCACGCAGGGCCTGCCCGACCAGCGTAAAGTGATCTGCGCCACGTTGAAATCGGCCTCCCGTGCGTGTGGATCGAGGCCGAAAGCCGAGGGGACGCTAACCTGGGTGCAGCCGGCTGAGACCGGCATCCACCGGAGTAGGAAGGCCGAGCCGAGTATGGGCAAGGTGAAGGCCAGCAAGGTCTCGGGTCTCAAACCGAAGAAGAAATGCTGCCGCAGCAAAACGCGCTGCATCAAGTGCCCGGTGGTCATCATGCGGATGAAGAAGCTCGAGAACGAGGGCGCGTCCAAGAAGGAATTGAAGAAGGGCCTGAAGAAGGCCCGCGCGGCCTGAGGTCACGCCCACCCGTTCAGGTGCAGCCGCAGGTCCGGCACCCACCCGCGGTCGTTGCCGACGAGGTCGATCTCCCCCAATTCGTGCCCGTCCACCCACCGCAGGTCCGCGTGATCGAGCGCGACCGGTGTTCCCGACACCAGTTCGACCCGGTAGGCGCGCAGCACCCGGCCGTCGGGCAACGGCACGTCGCCGCCGATCCGGTCGCCGCCGGACACCTCCACCCCGAGCTCTTCCCGCAGCTCCCGGCGCAGCGCGTCCTCGGCGGTCTCCCCCGCCTCCGCCTTGCCTCCGGGCAGCTCCCACAGTCCCGCGAGTTCCGGGGGCCGCGTCCGCTGCGCGAGCAACAGTCGGCCGTCGACGATGATCGCGGCCGCCACGACCTCTCCGGTGTGGTCGACAGGTCTTGCACGTTCCGCTGACACCGCACCATCATGGGGTATGGCCGAGTTGCTGTCAGACGGAGAGATCGACACCGCGCTCGCAGAACTGCCCGGGTGGCAGCGAGCCGGTGATTCCCTCGTCCGCACCGTCGAGTCGCCGAGCTTCCCCGAAGCCGTCGAGCTCGTGCGGAAGGTCGCGGAGGCGGCGGAAGCCGCGAACCACCATCCGGACATCGACATCAGGTGGCGGAAGGTCACCTACACGCTGTCGACGCATTCCGCCGGCGGGCTCACGCAGCGGGATCTGGATCTTGCTGCGCAGATCGACTCGCTGGCGGGCTGACCGTGGCGGTGACCTCGACGGCACGCTTCGTGCGGCGACCGGCGTAGGCCACCCAGGCGTAGACACCGAACGCGCCGACGACGTCGACGGTACCCAGCCACGCGAGGATCGCGGGCCGGGAGATCAGCCAGATCGAGTCCTGGAAGAAGCTGAGCACCCACGGCACCCCGATGAGCGTGGTGACGAGCCAGTATCCGGCGAGGATCCGGGTGCCCAGCAGCGACCCGTACGGGCCGTGCAGGAGCCAGATCAGCATCGGGATCACCCACACCCAGTGGTGTGACCACGAGATCGGGGACACGAGCAGCCCCAGCAACTCGACGATGACGAGGGTGCCGAGCCGATCGTGGCGGGCGATCGCCCGCCACGCCAGGGCGGCGAGGACGAGGGTGACCGCCACGGCCAGCAGCCAGATGACGCCGGTCTCGACGTCGTACCCCAGCAGCCGCGACAACGCGCCGCGCAGGGACTGATTCCACACCGAGCCGACCGGGCCGATGCGATCCGCGTCGCCGAGCAGGTGGGTGAAATACTCCCGCGCCTCCGAGCCGATCAGCAGGTAACTGACTCCGACGGTCGCGGCGAAGGCGACCCCCGAGAAGACGGCGGCCTTCCACCGGCGCTGCAGGAGGAAGTAGAGGCCGGTGATCGCCGGGGTCAGTTTGATCCCGGCGGCGAAACCGACGAGCGCACCGGACAGCCACCACCTCGAACTGCGGACGGCGGTCATCACCAGCAGCGCGAGGAAGACGTTGATCTGGCCGTAGTCCAGGGTGGTGCGCACCGGTTCCACCCACACCCCCACCGTGGTCCACAGCACCGCGACCGCACGCCAGTGCGGTGTGCGTGCGGCGTCACCGAGGACGAGCCCCAGGCTCATGCGCGCCAACGCGTAGAGGGCGAGGATGGTGAGCAGCTGCCAGCCGACCCCGACCAGGGGGAACGGCAGGTAGTGCAGAGGAAAGAAGACGAGCGCGGCGAACGGCGGATAGGTGAACGGCAGCGGAAAGTCCGGTGTCACTTCCGAATAGGTGAAGTCGTAGAGACTGCCACCGTGCAGCGCCTCGGAGCCGTCGACGTAGACGTGCAGGTCGACGAGGTTCATTCCGTTGGGGCTCAGCAGCGTCCACGCCATGCGCCCGAGCACCGAGAGCACGAGAAGCACAGGCGCGCACCGCAAGAGGGCGTGCAGAGCGGACGTTCCCCGCGGCGACGTGGGAGAACGCTCGGACGGATGGTCGGAGGCTGCTCCGTCGTCGGACGCTGCATGGTCGGACACAGTGTGGCGCTCTCCTGTGAGGTGTAGATGTCTCAGCCGATCCCGAAACGGTCCCGCACAGCGTAGACGGCGGCGCTCGCGGGCCCCGAGGTGTCCGTAGCTGCGCGTAACAGTTGCATCACCAATCACACGAACCACACCTACCACAGGCTATCGTCACCGGAAGATACCCGTCGGGGTCTGTATGCCATACACTCCCACCGGGTTGCGGCAGCTACCGGTGAACGAACTCGTGAGCTGTACAACCCGGGGGCGCTGTACATAGAGTGACCCTCGAGCCGTCAGACGTGGATTGAGTTGTCGTCCACGCTGTTATGACTAAGGATAGGGAGACTGTGCTTCGAACCCGAGGTATGCGCAGGGCAGTTACTGCTCTCGCTGTTGCCGCAGCAGCCGCTATGGCAGTGCCGGCCCAGGCGATTGCGCAGCCGACGCCGCCGCCCGTGCCCGAAGGCATCCCCGTGGAGATGCTCGCGTCGTTCGCACCCGCGATCATCGGCGCAGCCGCTGGTACCGAAGACATCGCCGCAGGACCTCAGGACGCAATCCTGGACCAGGCACGCATCCTCCTCGAATCCCCCGGCATCCCGCCGGAGCTCAAGTCCACCCTCGAGCGCGTCATCACGTTCCTCGACGGCAGCGGCGGCGGCGGTCCCGAGATCCCGCAGGAGAACGCACCCGTCATCGCGCAGTTCCTCTACCCGACCATCGGTAAGGGCTGCATCGGCGAAGGCGCCGACTCCGTGGGCACCGCACTCGCGGTTCCCGGTCCGGCCGTGCTGCCCCCGCCCGGACCGAAGGCAGGTCAGGCCGGTTTCGTGTTCACGGCCCTCGGAACCAGTTCCGTTGCCGCCGAACAGCCGAATCCGCTGACTGTGACGTGGATCAACCTCGACAACCAGCGCCGCGCCACCCAGAACCTCACCAACGAGGCCAAGATCAACCCGGACGGACCGGCAACCCTGTCGGCCATCGCGGACACCGGCCCGGGCCGCGTTCTCGCCGTCGTCTCGGGCGGACTGACGACGCAGAAAGAGGGCGCCGCGCCGATCACGTGCAGCTTCCTCCCCACCGTCGGCATGTTCCAGGTCGCGTAAAACCCTCGACACTGACGTACGAAGGGCCCTCCGGATTCTTCCGGAGGGCCCTTCGTGCACCCGCATCCCTGTTCGCCGACGGCGCTGCCGTGGTAGACCGGGGAATGCCCTCGACGCAGCACACACCGGACCACTCACTGCGATCGCGACACGCTAGGCGTTCGATTCTCTCGATCCGTTCGGAGGGGTCGATCCTCTCGATCGGTTCGGCCTACTCGATCCTGTCCATCGGCAGTGTCGGATCGGTGCTCTCGATCGGCTCGGTCGGCTCGGCCGGGTCGGCGCTGAGCACCGCCTCGCTCGCGAGCCTCGGGTCCGCCTTGTCGGGGCTGTCCCGGTGGTCTCTGATGTCGTGGAAGGGGTGGCACGACTCGCCGCCGGAACATCCCCACCTCACGGTCATCGCCGAGGAGCCGGACCTCGCCCGGGACGGGACCGCGCACGTCCAGTCCTGACGCACTCGGGTCATGAGGTCCGTCCGCCGCGGGGCCAGGAATTGCCCTCGACCTTCTCGATCTCGCCGTTGAACTTCGTCAGCAGACGGCTCAGCTCGTCCCGGTCGTGGTCGCTCCAGCCGGCGATGAGGCGCTCGACACCCCTGCGGCCCAATTCCCGGTCGGCGTGCAGCTGTTCGATGCCCTGACGTGTGGCCTCGACCTTGCGGGCCATACCGCCGTCCGGGTCGGGGACGCGATCGACGAGCCCACGCTTCAGCAACGCGCCGATCTGCCGGTTGATCGTCGAGATGTCGAGCCGGAAGGCCTCGGCGAGCTGCTTCAGGCTGAGCGGATGGTCCAGCTCCAGACGGCCGAGGATCAGGTAGGCGGAACGGTCGAGTTGGAATCCCGCGCGCTGGGCGTGGGCGTGGTAGCGCGAGAGCAGCGTCAGTTCGTTCTCGACAGCTGCCACCACGTCGCGATCGGACACCGCCACCTCCACTCGTCACCCTTCTTCTGGCCTCATTCTGCCCGAGGCGTCTTGTGTAGCATACGCATAGTGTGTACTGTGCACATCTCTCTCGCCCGGCCCGAGGTCGGATCAGGATCCGTTGACGAAGAGCGCGGTGTAGAGGACCGAGGCGACGGTGTACAAGGAGTTGAGGATCAGATCCATGGGGGACCTTCCGGTTTCAGAGTGAAAAGAGTGACGACTGGTAATCGGAGTTACCTCAGTCAGCGTTTCACGGTCCTATCCACCGGAAAATGCCCCACCCGCGAACTGAAACGTGTTCTTATTTCCGGAGGCGCTCACACTCGGGTGCCGGACGAGAGAAGGGGATGCACACATGCCGTGGAGTCGCGCCGAGCTCGAAGAGGCCTTCGCGCACTACCAGCGAACCGTCAGCCGCTGCGTCGAACTCGGAGACTGGAATGGCTTCGCCGACCTCTTCACGGAGGACGCCACGTATGTCGAGCACGCCTTCGGACAGTTCGACGGACGCGAAGCCATACGCCTCTGGGTCACCCGCACCATGTCGGCGTTCCCTGGAAGCCGGATGACCGAGTTTCCGGCGAACTGGTACGTGATCGACGAGGACCGGGGCTGGGTGATCTGCGAGATCGACAACCCGATGGAGGATCCCGGCGACGGTTCGGAGCACGCGGCCGCCAACATCACCATCCTGCACTACGCCGGCGACAACCTGTGGTCGCGCGAAGAAGACGCGTACAACCCGATGAACTTTCTCGCGGCGGCCAAGAAATGGTGCCGCGCCGCGGAAGCCGCCGGAAAGCTACCCGACGACGCCCGTGAGTGGCTCTCGAGGATGGGCGGGCAGCCGGCAGCCTGACCGGTCACCACTGCCCGTAGTCGGGCTTCAGGATGTCGTTGAGATCGATACCGACCCCGTCGACGTTGCTCGCGTCGATCTCGTACTGGTGCAGGTGCGCCGATGGGTGGACATACCCCTCGGGTGTGCCCCAATCGTGTTGCCAGTACCACGATCCGAACCCGGCGAGGATCGCCAGATCCAGCGTCTTGGAGTTGGCGTAGATGCCGGTGTTGCCCTTGCCGACCACCGACTCCCACCCGGCGAGGTAGGGGCCGATCATGGTGAGGAAATCGGCGGGCGAGGGATTGTCGTCGATGGATGCGTAGATCGGGCGGTCCTCGGGACCGCCTGCGGCGAGGTGCAATTCGAGGCCACGTTCGGCGTGCCGCTTGCCCGCCTCGAGCCCGCCGCGCCAGTCGGCCGTCGGGCCCTTGCCGAACTGGTAGCACGACACGACCGACAGTCCGGCGTCGAGCAGTGCCTGCGCCTCGTCGGCGAGCATCGGCTTGCCCTCCATCCATTCGGCGCCGGGACGCCGATCGGACACGTAGCGGATGGCGCCGGCGTATCCGGCTTCGAGGATGGCGTCCGCCGAGGGAACTCCGCCCGCGTAGTCGATCAGGATGCCGAGGCTGTCGGCCTTCGCGATGGCGACCGAGGACGTGGTGGATGTGAGCGCCGCGATCCCGGCCACGGCAGATCCTGCTGCCGCATACCGGAACAGGTCTCTCCGAGAAATCTGCACTGTGGCCCCCATATCCGATCGGTCGCGCTCCGGCGTGTCTCCGACATTCGCTCTCGCTCAGTCGGTATCTTGTCCGGTTTGCATTCCATCACACTCACACGGGTCCCGCCAGCCACTTGGACTACATCCGTCACACCGGACACTCGCGACCCCCGCGAAGCGGCGGCGGCCCGAGTCAGCGGAAGAACACCGCGGCCTGGTCCGCGAGGTCCAGCGCCGCCTGCGGCAGGATTCCGAGCACCACCGTCACCACCACACCGACAGCAATGGCCGCGGCGGTGAACATGCTGGGCACCACGATCGTCGGGGCGTCGCTCTGCGGCTCCGAGAAGAACATCAGCACGATGACGCGGACGTAGAAGAACGCCGCGATAGCACTGCTGACGACACCGACGAGAACGAGCGGAACGGCACCGCCCTCGATGGCGGCCTGGAAGACCGCGAACTTGCTGACGAACCCACTCGTCAACGGGATTCCGGCGAACGCGAGCAGGAACAGGGCGAAGACCCCGCCCATGAGCGGCGACCGCCGCCCCAGCCCTGCCCAGCGGGACAGGTCCGTGGCCTCACCGCGGCTGTCGCGCACCAGGGTCACGACCGCGAACGCACCGAGCGTGCTGAATCCGTAGGCCAGCAGGTAGAACATCGTCGACGACAAGCCGGCACGGTTGGCCGCGATCAGACCGGTGAGGATGAACCCGGCATGCGCGACCGACGAATACGCGAGCATCCGCTTGACGTCGTTCTGCGTGACCGCCATGACGGCACCGACCACCATGGTGAGGATCGCGACTCCCCACATCAGGGGCCGCCAGTCGGCGCGCAGGTCCGGCAGTGCCACGTAGAAGATGCGCAGCATCGCACCGACGGCGGCGACCTTGGTGGCCGCGGCCATGAAGGCAGTGATCGGCGTCGGCGCACCCTGATAGACGTCGGGGATCCAGGAGTGGAACGGCACCGCGCCGATCTTGAACAGCAGGCCGACCGACAGGAGCGCGGTACCGATCAGTGCCAGCGCCTTGTCGTCGGTGCCGCGGGCGAGCGCGTCGGCGATCCGCGGCAACTCGACCGTGCCCGCGTAGCCGTACAGCAATGCCACACCGAACAGGAAGAACGCCGAGGAGAACGCCCCGAGCAGAAAGTATTTGAGCGCCGCCTCCTGCGACAGGAGACGGCGGCGGCGCGCCAGCCCGCACAACAGGTACAGCGGCAGCGACAGAACCTCCAGCGCCACGAACATGGTGAGGAGGTCGTTGGACGCCGGGAACAGGAGCATCCCGCCGACGGCGAACAGGGTGAGCGGAAAGACCTCGGTGTGTCCCGGTGCGGATCTGGTGGCTTCCCGTTCGGCGACGCTGCCGGGGACTGCGAACGCCTGCGGGGTGAAGGCGTCGGTTCCGTTCTCCGGCTCGGCCCCGGCCGTCGCGGTGAGCTCCGCCGTCGCCGCGGCGACCCCGCTGTCGACGCTGCGCTCGGCGATGAGCAAGATCGCGGGTATCGAGATCAGCAGGATGGTGCCCTGGAGGAACAGCGTCGGACCGTCGACGGCCACCGCTCCCACGACCGCCGAATCGCGGGTCCCGGCCAGCAGGACGACGGCCACGAAAGCGGCGGTGAGACCTCCGAGCCCGAGAACGAGGTGACTCGAGTACCGGACGCGCCGCGGCAGGAACGCCTCGACGAGCACACCGACGACGGCCACGCCGAACACGATCAGCATGGGTGACAACTGGCTGTACTCGATGTCCGGCGCGCGCAGCGTCGCGGACTGGGCGAGGACGAGTGCGGAGGGACTCATCTGTGCGTACCTCCCTGTGGGTCCTGCTCGGCGACAGTGGGTGCGGGATCGTGCTGACCGACGGTGACGAGAACGTGGCTCACCGCGGGTGTGATGACGTCCAGCACCGGTTTGGGGTAGACGCCGAGGACGAGCAGCAGAGCGATCAGCGGCGCCACCACGGCGATCTCACGGCGCACGAGGTCGCGCACCGACTCGTTGCCCTCCTTCACCGGTCCGGTCATCATCCGCTGGTAGAGCCACAGCACGTAGATCGCGGCGAGGACGAGCGCGAAAGTCGCGGCCACGGCGGCGAACTGGTAGCGCGAGAACGTTCCGACGAGGACCAGGAACTCACTGACGAAGGGTGCCAGACCCGGCAGCGACAGCGTGGCGAGTCCCGCCACGAGGAACGTGCCCGCCATCACCGGAGCGACCTTCTGCACCCCGCCGTAGTCGGCGATGACGCGAGTGCCGCGCCGGGACACCAGGAATCCCGCGATCAGGAACAGCGCCGCGGTCGAGATGCCGTGGTTGACCATGTAGAGCGTCGACCCGGCCTGGCCCTGGCTCGTCATGGCGAAGATGCCGAGGATGATGAACCCGAAGTGTGAGATCGACGTGTAGGCGATCAGCCGCATCACATCGGTCTGCCCGATCGCCAGCACCGCGCCGTAGATGATGCCGATCACCGCCAGCACCGTGACGAACGGTGCGAAATACGCGGAGGCGTCCGGGAACATCTGCAGGCAGAAACGCAGCATGCCGAAGGTGCCGACCTTGTCGACCACGGCCATCATGAGCACCGCGCTGGCCGGCGTTGCCTCGACCGCGGCACCCGGCAGCCAGGTGTGGAACGGCCATAGCGGCGCCTTGACGGCGAACGCGAACATGAAACCGAGGAACAGCGCCTTCAGCACGCCGGGGTCCGCGTCCAGCCCTTCGGCGACGATCACCCGGAAGTCGAACGTGCCGCCGCCGAAGGCGTCCTGACGCGCCGTCACCACGTACAGCCCGATGACCGCCGCCAGCATGATCAGGCCGCCGAACAGGTTGTAGAGCAGGAACTTCACCGCGGCATACGATCGTCCCACCCCGCCGAACCCCCCGATCAGGAAGTACATCGGGATGAGCATGGCCTCGAAGAAGATGTAGAACAGCAGGACGTCGAGGGCGGTGAACGACACCATCACCATCGCCTCGACCATCAGCGTCAGCGCCACGTACGTGTGGGCCACCCGCCGCCGCCCGTAGTCGGGGTCGGATTCACCGTCGTTCCACCCCGCCAGCAACAGCAACGGCACCAGAACCGCGGTGAGGAGCACGAGGACCAGCGCGATGCCGTCCAGACCCAGGGTGTACCGGGTGCCGAACGCCGGAATCCAGGCGTGCGATTCGACGAACTGGTACTGCTCCCCGGTCGGATCGAACCGGATCGCCAGCACGACCGCCAGGCACAGCACCACCACGGACACGCCCACCGCGACCGACTTCGCGAGCGCGCGCTTGTCGACGGGCAGGGCGAGGACGACACCGGCGCCGACGAGTGGCAGCACCCACAGGGCGGTCAGCCACGGGAACCCGCTCACCACAGCCTCACCAGCATCGTGGCGACGAGAAGCGCCGCGCCCGCGAACATGAACAGGGCGTACGACCGGACGAACCCGGTCTGCAGACGCCGGAACCGCATCGACGTTCCGCCGACCAGGGCGGCGAATCCGTTGACGGCGCCGTCGACTCCGCGGTCGTCGACGGTCACGAGCGTTCGCGTCAACTCCTGTCCGGGCCGCATCAACGCCGCTTCGTTGAACGCGTCGCCGTACAGGTCCCTTCGGGCGGCGACGGTGAGCGCGGAAACCTCCACCGGGGCGTCCGCGGGAATCGGCTGCCGGGCGTACTGGCGGTAGGCCACCGCGACTCCGGCGAGCACCACCACCAGGGTGAGTCCCGTGATCGCCCACACGGGGAGGGCGGGCTCGCCGTGGTGGGCGCCGACGACAGGTTCCAGCCAATGCTGCAGCGAGGAGCCGATCGCGAGCACGGCACCGGCGGCAACGGATCCCACCGCCAGCAGAATCATCGGCACCGTCATCACCCCCGGCGATTCGTGTGGATCGCTCGCCCCGGAAGCCCAGCGCGGTTGTCCGAAGAAGGTCATCAACATCACCCTGGTCATGTAGAAGGCGGTGAGTCCCGCGCCGAGCAGCGTCACCGTTCCGAGGACGATGCCCTGGGCGCCCTCGGCGGCGAACGCCGCTTCGATGATCTTGTCCTTGGAGAAGAAGCCCGAGAACGGTGGAATCCCGATGATGGCCAGGTATCCCAACCCGAACGTGACGAACGTGATCGGCATGAAGGTGCGCAGACCGCCGTAGCGGCGCATGTTCACCTCGTCGTGCATGCCGTGCATCACCGAGCCTGCGCCGAGGAACAGGCCGGCCTTGAAGAAGCCGTGTGTCAGCAGGAGCATGATCGCGAACGCGTACCCCGCCGGCCCCAGCCCTGCGGCCAGCACCATGTAACCGATCTGGCTCATCGTCGACGCCGCCAGCGCCTTCTTGATGTCGTCCTTCGCGCAGCCGATGATCGCGCCGAACAGCAGGGTCACCGCGCCGACGATCACCACGGCCAGTTGGGCATTCGGCGCCAGGTCGAAGATCGCGTTGGACCGGACGATCAGATAGACACCAGCGGTGACCATGGTCGCGGCGTGGATGAGCGCCGACACCGGCGTCGGGCCCTCCATGGCGTCACCGAGCCAGGACTGGAGCGGGACCTGCGCCGATTTGCCGCAGGCGGCGAGAAGCAGCGCCAGACCGATCGCGGTGAGCATTCCCTCGCTCGCGGCCTCGGCACCCGTGAACACGTCGGCGAATTCGACCGAACCGAAGGTCGAGAACATCATCATCATGGCGAAGACCAGGCCCATGTCGCCGACGCGGTTGACCACGAACGCCTTCTTCGCGGCCGCCGCCGCGGACGGCTTGTACTGCCAGAACCCGATGAGCAGGTACGAGGCGAGACCCACACCCTCCCAGCCCACGTACAAGCCCAGAAAGTTGTCGGCCAGGACCAGCAGCAGCATCGCCGCGAGGAACAGGTTCAGGTAGGCGAAGAACTTCCGACGCTCCGGGTCGTGCGCCATGTAACCGACCGAGTAGATGTGGATCAGCGAACCGACACCGGTGATCAGCAGCACGAAACACACGGACAGCTGGTCGAGTTGGAGTCCGAAGTCCACCTGCAGTTCGCCGACCGGCACCCAGCTGAACAGGGTCTGGTGCACCACCCGGTCGGCGGCGTCCCGGCCCAGCATGTCGACGAAGAAGACGACGCCGAGCGCGAACGAGGCCAGCGCCGTCACACAGCCGAGGAGGTGACCCCACGAATCGCTGCGCCTGCCCGCCAGCAGGAGCACGGCGGCGCCGAGCAGCGGCAGAAGCGGGAGGAGCCACACGGCCGACGAGAGCGTTCCGCTCATGCCGCACCGCCGATCGGGGTGTCGTCGTCGGGCAAAGTCACCTTCTCGAGGATGTGCGTCATCGGGGACCCGTCAGTTCTTGAGGAGGTTGGCGTCGTCGACGGAAGCCGAACGGCGGGAACGGAAGATGGTCATGATGATCGCCAGACCGACGACCACCTCGGCGGCCGCGACGACCATCGTGAAGAACGCGAAGACCTGCCCGTCGAGGTTGCCGTGCATCCGGGCGAACGTCACGAATGCCAGATTCGAGGCGTTGAGCATCAGTTCGATGCACATGAACACGATGATCGCGTTGCGCCGGATCAGCACTCCCGCCGCACCGATCGTGAACAGCAGCGCGGACAGGTAGAGGTAGTTCTCGGGATTCATCGCCGGCCCCCTTCTTCGGGCACGCCGGGTTCGGGGGTCGCGACGTCCGCGGTGCCCAGTGCCCGGGCGGGCAGGCTCGGCCGCCGTTCGAGCGACCGGCTGACGGACAGTTCGGAGAACGTGCCGTCGGGCAGCAACGCCGGTATGTCGACCGCGTTGTGCCGCGCGTAGACCCCCGGACTGGGCAACGGTGTGACGCGCGCACCCTCGCGGACGCGATCCTGGGACAGCTCGCGCTGGTCCTTCCGCGGCTCGAAGCGCTCCCGGTGGGCGAGCACCATGGCGCCGATGGTCGCGGTGATCAGCAACGCACCGGTGAGTTCGAACGCCCACACGTACCGGACGAAGACGAGTTCGGCCAGACCCTCGACGTTGCCCGCCGCGTTGGCCTGATCGAGACCGGTGAACGCGGACACGGACGCACTCCCGATGCCGCCGATCAGCAGCAGTCCGAAGCCCAGTCCGGCCGCGATCGCCGCCACCCGCTGACCGCGCAGGTTCTCGACGAGGGATTCGGAGGAGTCGACACCGATGAGCATGAGCACGAACAGGAACAGCATCATGACCGCACCGGTATAGACCACGATCTGCACGACACCGAGGAACAGCGCACCCTGCGCGATGTAGAACACGGCCAGGATGATCATGGTCGTCGCGAGGAAGATCGCCGAATAGACGGCCTTGGTCGCGCTGACCACCCCCAGCGCGCCGATCACGGCCAGGGTCCCGAGGATCCAGAACTGCACACCCTCGCCCGTCGAGGTCTGGGTGAAGGGTTCCGCGACCAACTGGACCGCGGACGGCATCGTGTTCACCACGTCGGCTCTCCTTCCCGGATCACGGTGTCTCCCCCGGGCTGCGCGTGTCTTCGGTCGCGGAATCGTCCTGCGGCGCCGGTTCCGCTGCGGTCACCGTGCCGCGGTAGTAGTCCTCGGCCGTGGTGCCCGGTGCCATCGGGTGCGGCGATTCGGCCATGCCGGGCTCGAGCGGCGCCAGCAGCCGGTCCTTCTCGTAGATCAGGCCGGCCCGGTTGTCGTCGGCCATCTCGTATTCGTTGGTCATGGTCAGCGCCCGCGTCGGGCACGCCTCGATGCACAGCCCGCACCCGATGCACCGCAAATAGTTGATCTGGTAGACGCGGCCGTACCGTTCACCCGGCGAGAACCGTTCCTCGTCGGTGTTGTCGGCGCCCTCCACGAAGATGGCGTCGGCGGGGCACGCCCAGGCGCACAGTTCGCACCCGATGCACTTCTCCAACCCGTCCGCGTATCGGTTGAGCTGATGCCTGCCGTGGTAGCGGGGCGCCGTCGGCGTCTTCTCCTCCGGGTAGAACTCGGTATTCGATTTCTTGAACATCGTCGAGAAGGTCACGCCGAATCCCGCTATGGGGCCGAGGAATTTAGTCATCACTGTTCTCCTGGGTCGATCCGGTGGACTGCGAGCCGGTGACGGAGACGGGCGTGCGCCGGAACGCAGGCAGAGTCTGACCGGGCATCGGCGGTACCGGGTAACCACCGGCCATGGGGTCGAACGGTTCGAGCGTCTCCGGGGTGAGGTCGGCGCGTCCCCGCGGTTCGACCGGTTTCTCGGGTGCGCGAACGCGGCCCGGACGGAGGCGGTTCCACAGCAGCGCCACCACGACGACGGCCACGATCAGGCCCGCGACGACGAGCGCGATCGTCCGGCCGTCGTACCCCTCGTTGCGGAAGGCGCGGACGGTGGCGACGATCATCACCCACACCAGCGAGATGGGGATCAGGATCTTCCAGCCGAGACCCATGAACTGGTCGTACCGCAGTCTGGGCAGTGTGGCGCGCAACCAGACGAAGACGAACAAGAAAGCCCAGACCTTCACCGTGAACCACAGCACCGGCCACCAGCCGGAGTTCGCGGCGTCCCACAGGCTGATCGGGAACGGTGCGTGCCAGCCGCCGAGGAACAACGTGGTGGCGAGGGCCGAGACCGTCACCATGTTGACGTACTCGGCGAGCATGAACATCGCGAAGCTCAGCGAGGAGTACTCGGTGTGGAATCCGCCGACCAGTTCCCCTTCGGCCTCGGGCAGATCGAACGGTGCCCGGTTGGTCTCACCAACCATCGACGTGACGTAGATGAGGAACGACGGCAGGAGCAGGAAGACGTACCAGGTTCGTTCCTGGGCGGCGACGATGCCGGACGTCGACATGGTTCCGGCGTCCAGGAAGACTGCCGCGAACGACAACGCCATCGCGATCTCGTACGAGATCACCTGCGCCGTCGAACGCAGACCACCCAGCAACGGGTAGGTGGAGCCGGACGCCCAGCCGGCCAGCACGATGCCGTAGACGCCGATCGACGTGGCCGCGAGGACGTAGAGGACGGCCACGGGAAGGTCCGTCAGTTGCAGTGCAGTGCGATGCCCGAAGATCGAGACCTCGGGTCCGAACGGGATCACGGCGAACGCCATGAATGCAGGCACCGCCGCGATGACCGGCGCGACGATGTAGATCGGCTTGTCCACGCCCTTCGGGACGATCCCCTCCTTCAGGGCGAGCTTGATGCCGTCGGCGAGGCTCTGCAGCATGCCCCGCGGGCCCACCCGGTTCGGGCCGACGCGCATCTGCATCCAGGCCATCACCTTGCGTTCGGCCAGGATCGTCAGAAGCGGGGTGAGGACGAGGAACACGAAGATGGCCAGGGCCTTGCCGACAACCAGCCACCACGGGTCGTGGCCGAACAGCGTCGGGTCGGGGTAGACGGCCTCGATCGTCACAGCGCACCTCCCGGGACGGCGCCGTTGATGCCTGCCGCACGGCGGACGTGGACGACACTCCCCGCGACCGCGGCCAGCTGCCGATGGACGGCGGAGCCGGGCGAGTTGAGGGGCAGCCACACCACCCGATCCGGCATGTCGGTGATCACCAGCGGCAGGGTGACGGCGCCCCGGTCCGTCGAGACGGTGACCGGATCCCCGTCACCGGCACCGGTCTCGGCCGCCGACGCCGCGGACATCCGCACCACCGGGAGGCGGGCCGTACCCGCCAGGTACGGTTCCCCGTCCTGCAGCCGTCCCGAGTCGAGCAGCATCCGCCACGTCGCCAGCACCGCCTCCCCCGGCCCGGGTTCCGGTCGCGGTGACTCCGGGTGGTCGGGCGGATCGGGGAAGTCTCCGTCCCAGGCGCCGAGCCGCTCGAGTTCGCGACGCGCGGTCGCGGCGTCGGGAAGTCCGAGCGGGACACCCATTTCGCCGGCGATGGCGTGCAGCACCCGCTGGTCGGGCATGGCGCCGGTGTTGCGGAGCGCGGTGTCGAAATCGCGGATTCGGCCCTCCCAATCGAGGAAGGCGCCCGGCTTCTCCATGACCGGGGCGATGGGGAACACCACGTCCGCGCGGTCGCTGATCGCACTGTGGCGCAGTTCGAGGCTGACCACGAACCCGGCGGCCTCGACGGCAGCCAACGCGGCCTGCGGGTCGGGGAGGTCGTCGGCCTCGACCCCGCCGATCACCAGCGCGCCGAGGGTCTTCGCTTCCGCCGCCTCGAGGATGCCCGCGGCATCGCGGCCCACGGTGTCCGGCAGATCCGCGACGTTCCACGCCGACGCGACCTGCCGCCGGGCGACGGGATCGCCGACGGGCCTGCCACCCGGGAGCAGTCCGGGCAGCGCACCCGCCTCGAGCGCGCCGCGTTCGCCGGCCCGGCGCGGCACCCAGGCCAGTCGGGCACCCGTCTCTTCGGCCAAGCGGACCGCGGCGGACAGCCCTCCGGGCACCCCGGCGAGCCTCTCGCCGACCATGATCACCGCACCCGGTCGACGCAGCAGCCCGGTGACGCCCGGATCCTGATCACCGGTGCGGAGCCCGTCCAGGACCGCCGGCTCCGCACTCGGCGCGGCGGGCAGCAGCGTGCCGGTCGTCTTCTCCAGTCCGCGGGACGCGTACGGGGCCACCGAATAGACCGGAACGGCCTTCGCGCGTGCGGCCTTGCGCAGCCGGAGGAAGACGATCGGCGACTCCTCCTCCGGCTCGAATCCGGCGAGGAGGACAACCGGTGCGGCATCCAGGTCGTCGTAGGTGACGGCAAGGCGCTGCCCCGCCACCCGGGCGGCCAGGAACTCGGCCTCCTCACCGGAGTGGACGCGGCTGCGGAAGTCGATGTCGTTGGTGTCCAACGCCATTCGCGCGAACTTCGCGTACGCGTACGCGTCCTCCCAGGTGGACCGGCCCCCGACGAGAACACCCGCGCTGCCTCGCGCGGCGGCCAGCCCCCGGGACGCGACGGCCAGGGCCTCCGACCACGAGGCCGGTGCCAGTACGCCGTCGTCGCCGCGGACCAAGGGGGTGGTGATCCGGTCGGGCTGCGTGGCGTACGCGAATGCCCACCGGCCTTTGTCGCAGTTCCATTCCTCGTTGACCTCGGGGTCGTCGCCCGCCAACCGGCGCAAGACCGCGCCGCGGCGATGGTCGGTGCGCTGGGCGCAACCGCTGGCGCAGTGCTCACACACGCTCGGGCTGGAGATCAGATCGAACGGGCGGGCCCGGAATCGATACGCCGTACCCGTCAGCGCCCCCACCGGGCAGATCTGGATGGTGTTGCCGGAGAAGTACGACTCGAACGGTTCCTTCGCGTAGATCCCCACCTGCTGCAACGCACCGCGTTCCTGCAGTTCGATGAACGGATCACCCGCAACCTGCTGGGAGAACCGGGTGCACCGCGCGCACAGCACACACCGCTCACGGTCCAGGAGCACCTCCGTCGACAACGGAATCGGCTTCGGGAACGTGCGCTTGACCTCCCCGAAACGCGACTCCGCGCGCCCGTTCGACATCGCCTGGTTCTGCAGCGGGCACTCGCCGCCCTTGTCGCACACCGGACAGTCCAGCGGATGATTGATCAGCAGCAACTCCATCACACCCTTCTGCGCCTTGTCGGCGACAGGCGAAGTGAGCTGGGTGTGGACCACCATGCCGTCGGTGACCGTCGTGGTGCAGGAGGCGAGCGGCTTACGCTGCCCCTCCACCTCGACCAGGCACTGGCGGCAGGCGCCGACCGGGTCGAGCAGCGGGTGGTCGCAGAACCGCGGAATCTGGATGCCGATCATCTCCGCCGCGCGAATCACCAACGTGCCCTTGGGGACACTGACCTCGATGCCGTCGATGACGACGCTCACCTGGTTGCTCACTTCTTTCGCAGTCGTCATGCGTCCACCCCCGCCATGAGCGTGGACTGATGCGGGTCGAACGGGCAGCCGCCCCGCTCGAAGTGCGCAAGGTACTCGTCGCGGAAGTACTTGATGGAGGACATGATCGGGCTTGCCGCACCGTCACCGAGTGCGCAGAACGACTTGCCGAGGATGTTGTCGGCGATGTCGAGGAGCTTCTCCAGATCGGCGTCGGTGCCCTCCCCTCGCTCGAGGCGTTCCAGGATCTGCACCAGCCAATAGGTGCCTTCCCGGCAGGGCGTGCACTTACCGCACGACTCGTGCGCGTAGAACTCGGTCCAGCGAAGCACCGCCCGCACCACGCACGTCGTCTCGTCGAAGATCTGCAGGGCCTTGGTGCCCAGCATCGACCCGGCCGCACCGACGCCCTCGTAGTCGAGGGCGACGTCGAGATGCTCGTCGGTGAAGATCGGCGTCGAGGAGCCACCCGGGGTCCAGAACTTCAGCCGGTGCCCGGCGCGAACTCCTCCCGCATACTCGAGCAACTCCCGCAGGGTGATTCCGAGCGGCGCCTCGTACTGCCCGGGTGTGGTCACGTGCCCCGACAGCGAGTAGAGGGTGAACCCTGGCGATTTCTCGCTGCCCATCGACCGGAACCACTCGATGCCGTTCACCATGATCGGCGGGACACTCGCGATCGACTCGACGTTGTTGACGACGGTCGGCGACGCGTAGAGACCGGCCACCGCGGGGAACGGCGGCCGCAGCCGGGGCTGGCCACGGCGCCCCTCCAACGAGTCCAGCAGCGCCGTCTCCTCACCGCAGATGTATGCCCCCGCACCGGCGTGCACCACCAACTCGAGGTCGAACCCGGTGCCCAGGATGTTCTTTCCGAGATAGCCGGCCGCGTACGCCTCCGCCACCGCAGCCTGCAACCGGCGCAGCACCGGCACCACCTCACCGCGCACGTAGATGAACGCGTGCCCGGCGCGGATCGCGTACGCCGCGATGATGACACCCTCCACCAGCGCGTGCGGCGTGGCCAGCAGAAGGGGCATGTCCTTGCAGGTGCCCGGTTCCGACTCGTCCGCATTGACCACGAGGTAGTGCGGCTTGTCGTCGCCCTGCGGAATGAACGACCACTTCATGCCGGTCGGGAATCCGGCACCGCCGCGCCCGCGCAGTCCGGCCTCCTTGACGGTCGCGATGACCTCGTCCGGGTCCGTGCGCAGCGCCTTCTGCAGGCCCTCGTATCCGTCGTGGCGCAGGTACGTGTCCAGAGTCCAGGATTCGGGCTCGTCCCAGTAACGGCTGAGGACCGGGGTCAGCGGCATGTCAGTCTCCCTTTCGCTCAGGGTCGGTGGCAGCCGGATCGGTTTCGGAGGTGGACCGCTCGGTAGGCATGGTCGCGGACGGAGCCGGTGCCGGTTCGTCCTTGGTCGACTCCGCCGCTACCGACTCGGTGTCCGGCGACTGCGGCTCCGGGACAAACGACGTCTCCGCAGGATCCGGCGCCTCCATACCCCGTTCGCGCGCAACGCGGAGGCCGGCCAGGGTGGCGTCGCCGGCGGTGCCGCCCTCCTGCAGCGCACCGGGACGCTCGTCGGGGAACCCGGCGAGAATGCGGGCCGTCTCCCGGAACGTGCACAGCGTCGCGCCGCGGCTCGGCGACACCTGCTCCCCCGAACGCAGGGCATCGACGAGCGAGCGAGCCGACTCCGGAGTCTGGTTGTCGAAGAATTCCCAATTGACCATCACCACCGGGGCGTAATCACACGCCGCGTTGCACTCGATGTGCTCCAGGGTGATCTTGCCGTCCGCAGACGTACCGCCGTGGGGAAGCTCGAGGTGCTCCTCCAGCGCGGCGAGGATCGCGTCGCCGCCCATGATCGCGCACAACGTGTTGGTACACACCCCGACGTAATAGTCGCCCGTCGGATCACGCCGGTACATCGAATAGAACGTCGCCACCGCCGACACCTCGGCTCCGGTCAACCCGAGCCGGCCGGCACAGAACTCGATCCCCGCAGGCGTGATGTACCCGTCCTCGGCCTGAACCAGGTGCAGCAGCGGCAGCAACGCGGAGCGCGCACTCGGGTACCGCCCGATGACCTCGTCGGCATCGGCATCGAGTCTCGCGCGGACCTCCGGCGGATACGCCTCCCGCGCGCCCGGCCGCACCAGCAGTCCCTTCTCCTCCGGCCGGGGGCCGAACTCGATGAAGATGGGTGTTTGCTGCGGTGCTGCTTGCTCGGTCATCGGTCCACTCCCCCCATGACGGGATCGATGCTCGCGACAGCGGCAATGACGTCCGCGACCATCCCGCCCTCACACGTGGCGGCCACCGACTGCAGGTTGGTGAACGACGGATCGCGGAAATGCACCCGGAACGGGCGCGTGCCGCCGTCGCTCACCATGTGCACACCGAGTTCACCCCGCGGAGACTCCACCGCCACGTACACCTGTCCCGGCGGCACCCGGAAACCCTCCGTCACCAACTTGAAGTGGTGAATCAGCGACTCCATCGACGAATCCATGATCTCGCGGACGTGACCGGGCGAATTACCCAGACCGTCCGGGCCCAGCGTCAGATCCGCCGGCCACGCGATCTTCTTGTCCTCCGCCATGATCGGTCCGGGCCGCAACTTGTCGAGACACTGCTCGACGATCTTCAGCGACTCCTTCATCTCGTCCACCCGGATCAGATAACGGCCGTACGCATCGCATCCGGTATCAGTGCTCACCTCGAACTCGTAGTTCTCGTAACCGCAATACGGCTGCGACTTCCGCAAATCGTGCGGCAACCCCGTCGCACGCAGCATCGGACCGGTGATCCCCAGCGCCATGCACCCCGTCAGGTCGAGGTACCCGATGCCCGCGGTGCGCCCCTTCCAGATGCGGTTGTCGTTGAGCAGATTCTCCATGTCCCGCAACCGTTTCGGCAGCAGCGTGAGCAACTCGCGCACCTTCTCCACCGCACCCTCCGGCAGATCCTGGGACAACCCACCCGGTCGGATGTACGCATGGTTCATGCGCAAACCCGTGATCATCTCGAACACGTCCAGAACCAGCTCGCGCTCCCGGAAACCGAACAGCATCGCGGTGACCGCGCCCAACTCCATACCGCCCGTGGCCAGAGCCACCAGATGCGAGGAAATGCGATTGAGCTCCATCAACATGACGCGGATGACGCTCGCCCGCTCCGGAACCTGATCCGTGATGTCGAGCAACTTCTCCACACCCAGGCAATACGCCGTCTCGTTGAAGAACGGCGACAAATAATCCATCCGCGTCACAAAGGTCACGCCCTGAGTCCACGTGCGGTACTCGAGGTTCTTCTCGATCCCCGTATGCAGATACCCGATGCCGCACCGGGCCTCCGTCACCGTCTCACCCTCGATCTCCAAAATGAGCCGCAACACCCCATGCGTCGACGGATGCTGCGGACCCATATTGACGACGATCCGCTCCTCGCGACCCTCCGAACCCGCACCACCCGACGACGCCTTCACAGCGTCGACAACCTCATCCCAATCCTGACCGGCAACCGTGAAAACCGAATCCTCGCTCATCAGTTGTACCCCCGCCGCTCGTCGGGAGGCGCGATCTCCGCACCCTTGTACTCGACGGGAATACCGCCGAGCGGATAATCCTTGCGCTGCGGATGACCCGGCC
Organism: Rhodococcus sp. WS4; assembly: GCA_006543605.1. Classification (GTDB taxonomy): domain Bacteria; phylum Actinomycetota; class Actinomycetes; order Mycobacteriales; family Mycobacteriaceae; genus Rhodococcus_F. Next base: position 429 of record RRBB01000161.1, on the reverse strand, counting down.
AATCATCCGGCATCTCGATCCGCGTCAACGACGGATGACCATCGAACACGATCCCGAAAAAGTCGTACGTCTCCCGCTCATGCCAATCATTCGTCGGATACACGTCATACAGAGAAGGAATGTGCGGATCCGCATCCGGCACAGCCACCTCCAACCGAATCCGACGATTATGCGTAATCGACAACAACGGATACACCGCATGCAACTCCCGGCCCACATCCTGCGGGAAGTGCACCCCGTTCACACCCAGGCACATCTCGAACCGCAAATCCGGCTCATCCCGCAACACCCGCGCCACCAACGGCAAAAACTCCCGCCGCACCCCGAACGTCACCTCACCCCGAAACACCACCACCGACTCGAACGCCACCTCGAAACCCACACCCGACTCCCCCAACGCCGCCTCCAACCCATCCGCCACCTCATCGA
>RRBB01000160.1:0-25594 GCA_006543605.1 Rhodococcus sp. WS4 | reverse complement strand
CCGGGTCCTGCAGAACTCATGCCGGACATCGATCGTGTCAAGCGAGCAGGGCAGTGACCCGGCGGCACCTCGGGTGCATCGGCAGTCCATCTGAAACCACCGACACAAGGATGGTGCACCAGTGAGCGGTCAGGGCGGCGACGCATGCGGACACGGCGTCGGCGTCGCCGCCCCTGCGGCCGTGACTGGTATTGAGTAACCGCACCCGGGCGGTGGTCGGAGCGCGTCCACCATCAGGTCGCGCGCCTCGGTGCACTGATGGTCGGCAGAGTGCCGAGTGCGCTACACACTCATCCCGAGTGTGTAGTCGTGGGTAGCGCGAACGGCGCTCACGTCATCGCGAGGCCGCCGTTGACATCGACTACTGCGCCTGTCATATAGGAAGCGCCGGGCGAAGCCAGAAAAGCAATCAGCCCTCCGACTTCGCTCGGGGTTCCGATCCGTCCGACCGTGGTGGAGTCCGGGGAGTACCCTCTTCCGCTGATCATCGCGGTCTCGATCGGTCCGGGCGCCACGCCGTTCGCGACGATGCCGTTGGCCGCTTCGGTGCGGGCTACCCATTTAAGCGCGGCGTGGATCGCTCCCTTGCTGGAAACGTAGTGCGGGCCGGCTATCACGCCGCCGATCTTGCCCGCAGCTGAGCCGACAGCGACGATATTTCCTCCGCGCACCCTCAGCAGCGGAAGTCCCGCCGCGATCGTCCACAGGGTTCCCTTGAGGTTGACGTCGATGACCCGGTCGAACTCTTCGACGTCGATCTCCTCCAGCGAGTTCGGGGCTCCGTAGATTCCCGCCGCCGTGACGAGGATGTCCAGGCGGTCGAGCGTCGCCATCGCTGCCGACAGACCTTCCCTGTCTCGGATGTCGACTGCTAGCCCCCGTGCGGATCCGCCGGCGGCTCGAATGGCATCGACGGTGGCGTCCGGTGCGACGACGTCCAGAAGAAGTACGTCGGCGCCCGCCGCGGCGATCTCGAGCGCAGCGGCCGCGCCAATCCCGTTCGCCGCGCCTGAGATGACTGCCGCTTTACCCACGAGAAGGTCGGGCCGGAGAACACCGATCATCGCGCACCCCTCACCGAGGCATCGATGTCGTCTCGACGATTGTGAAGCCGCCAAGGGGTCGCCGTGCTTGGAGACATGTCGTACTGCCTTTCATCGCGTGAAGGAGCGCGTGAGTTGTGTCGATCGGTGCGAGATGGCGCGCGTTTAATATCATTTTCACCCGGCACCTTATTCAAACGTTCGGTTGTTAGATTGGCTCCTGAAGGGGCCGAAGTCAAGCGCCCCACTGGAGCGGTTGCACGGTCGGTATCCTCGCCCACGGGCGTCGTCGAACAGGTGGCAGCTAGTTCCAGGTTGTTGCCGTTTTGAAGGAGGCGCAGTCCCCGGGCAGCACCGGTCGTGGACTGACGGCACTCGGCCCTGGTTGGCGCCGCAGGCGCGACGGCAGCAGCGGCCTGCGGACGGCAGCAACTCCTGCACGCTGTCGCGACGAGCCGGGAATGTGCTCTCGGGAGCCACGTCGGGCGACCATGCCCCAGCTCGTCGACACCGCCGCGCCGCAGGGATTCTGAGACCAGCCCGTGCAGCGTTCGGATCGGTGCTCGATGACACGGAGTCGGAATCGGGGTCCGCGGAGCGCGCGCGTTTCCACCTAAAGCGCAAAGTCCACCTTCCGTTCGGTAGAATCTGCATGCTAATGTTGCGACGCGAGGGCGCTGCCGACGAAGGCAAGATTTTGGGCCTGGGAGGCGTGCGATATCGATCGATCGTCTCTTTCGGGGTAGGCGATGCGCGTAGGCGCGAACTGCATCGGGGCCCGCTCTCGGACCTTTAACGACCCCATCGAGGAGAGAACCCCGAGTGAGAATTGAAGGCGCAGTGATGCGCACCCCGGGAGCACAGCGACCGTATGTCGACAGTAAGCCGATGACGATCGAGGAGTTGGTCCTGGCTGCGCCCGGTCCGACGGAACTCCTCATCCAGTTGCAGGCCGCGTCGATCTGCCATTCTGACCTGTCGGTCATAAACGGCAGCCGCCCGCGGCCGATGCCTATGCTCCTCGGTCACGAGGCGTCAGGCCGCGTCGTGGCCGTCGGCAGCAGTGTCGACGATATCGCGGTAGACGATCGTGTGATTCTCACGTTTCTTCCGCGCTGTGGTGAGTGTGCGAATTGTCGCACCGAAGGAGCGTTGCCCTGCTCGAAGGGTTCGTCGGCGAACGGATCCGGAACCTTGCTCGAGGGTGGCACCAGATTGACCGATTCGACCGGTCCCGTGCTGCATCACCTCGGAGTTTCGGCATTCGCGACCCACGCGGTTGTCGATCGGCGGTCGGTCGTGCCGGTGGACGCCGACGTGCCGACGGACGTGGCCGCCGTTCTCGGGTGCGCGGTTCTCACGGGCGGCGGCGCCCTGCTCAACAACGGTCGCATCACCGCCGAGGACACCGTCACGATTGTCGGGCTCGGAGGGGTCGGCATGGCTGCATTGCTCACGGCCGCGGCTGTCGGATGCCGCGAGATCATCGCCGTCGACAGTCAACCGGAGAAGCTGGCGCTCGCCACCAGCCTCGGAGCCACCTCCACTTACACTCCCGATGCGGCAGTCGAGTCCGGCGTTCGAACTCGCATCGTGCTCGAGGCGGTAGGTAACGCGAAAGCCTTCGAGACCGCGTTCGACCTCGTTGCTGCCGGCGGGGTACTCATCACCGTCGGCCTTGCTGCTCCCACAGCGCGATCCGAGATCTCGCCGAGCCGAATTACGACTGACGCCATCACAATCGTCGGTAGCTATATGGGCGCGTCCGTACCGGAACGCGACATCCCTGTCTTCATCGAGCTTTGGAGAAGCGGGAGATTTCCCGTGGAGAAGCTCATCTCTGACCACATTGGACTGGACGACATCAACAATGCCATGGATCGGCTTTCCGACTCATCCGCCATGCGTCAGGTGATCGTCTTCGACAAGGAGCTCGCATGACGGATCACATCTGGGACGCGGCCATCATCGGCGCAGGCTACGGCGGTGTTGGTATGGGCGCTCAGCTCGCCCGGCACGGGATCGACGACTATGTCGTGTTTGAGCGGGGCGACCGGGTAGGCGGTGTCTGGCGTGAAAACATTTATCCGGGTGCCGCGTGTGACACGCAGTCGCACATCTACTGCTACAGCTTCTTCCTAAATCTTCGAGTCTCCCGAATGTTCGCGGGTCGCGATGAACTCATCGACTACCTCGAAGCGCTCGTCGACGAGTTCGACGTGCGGCGCCATATCCGATTCAACACAAGTGTGACCTCAGCGGTGTGGAACGACGCCGAAGCACACTGGAGACTGACGTCCTCGGACGGGAGCACGACGCGCGCACGTGTGCTGGTTCCGGCATGGGGGCAGCTCAGTGTGCCCTCCATCCCAGACCTTCCCGGCCGCAGTGATTTTCGCGGCAAAATCTTCCACTCCGCCCGCTGGGACTACGACGTCGACCTCGTCGACCAGCGGGTGGCGAGCATCGGAGCCGCCGCAAGCGCGGTGCAGTACGTACCGGAGATCGCCCCGGTCGTGCGCGAGCTGCAGGTGTTTCAGCGCTCGGCGAATTACATTCTTCCGCGCAACCAGATCATCTTCACGCCCACTCAGCTGGACGAGTTCGCCTCCACACCTGCGCTGTTCGAGCAGAGCCGCGCCGAAATCCACGCCTTCCGAGAAGCCAGCTTCCAACGCGCCAGGCTCGACACGAGCGAGCACCGGGCCGCAGCGCGGGAGGCCCGCGAGCACCTCGAGAACCAGGTCAGCGATCCGGAGTTGCGGCGCAAGCTCACGCCGGATTACGAATACGGCTGCAAACGAATCTTGCGCAGCGACGACTACTACCCTGCATTGACACGGCCGAACGTCGAGGTGATCACCGAGAGGATCGAGCAGATCACTCCGACCGGCATCCGCACCGCAGACGGCGCCGACCGCGACGTGGACGTGATTATCTTCGGCACCGGATTCCGAAGCCAGGCTTTCCATAATGCGCTGGAGATCGTCGGACGCCACGGACGGACCCTCGACGAACGGTGGGGCGACAGTCCGGAGGCATACCTCGGGATGAGCGTCGACGGGTTCCCCAACATGTTCATGATCTACGGGCCGAACACGAACCTAAACCACAACTCCATCGTGACGATGATGGAGGCGCAGCAGAAGTACATCGTCCAGGCGATCGAACTGATCCACGACGGAATGCCGCGGCTCGATGTCAAGGAATCCGTACTCAGAGAGTTCAATGCCGTGCTGCAGAGCGACCTGTCGTCGACCGCATACTCCTCGGACTGTTCCTCCTGGTACAAGAATGCCGCTGGTAGGGTAATCAACAACTGGTCGGGCACGGTCGAGGAGTACGAGAAGCTCACTCAGAACGCAGACCTCTCCGACTTCACCAGGGTTTGACGTTGGCGACCTCAAGACCGATCGCTCCGGACGCCCTCGCTCTGATCGAAGCGTACCGTGCCGCTGGCGAGATCTCGTTCCAGGACGTCGATCTGGAAACCGCGCGGCAAAATTATGAGATAAGTTGCGCGTCGAACGGCATGCCGCGCTCCGAGGTCGCCGACGTTCGCGATGTCGTGATCGCGGACCGCATCCCTGCACGTCTGTATCGGGACCGACCCGCGGAGATCGGTCCGGCGATCCTGTTCATCCACGGCGGTGGCTGGGTTATCGGTAGTCTCGACACCCACGACGGGCTCTGCCGCGCACTCACACGGAAGACCGGCGCTATGGTCATTGCCGTCGACTATCGACGGGCACCGGAGTCCCGGTATCCGGCCGCAGTCGACGACTGCCGGGCAGCACTGGAATGGGTGTTCGCCCACGCGGAAGACCTTCACATCGATCCGCAGCGGATCGTGCTGGTCGGCGACAGCGCCGGTGGTCAGATGGCCACGGTGCTCGCGAACGAGTATGCGCTCGGCGGACATCGCGAATGTCCCGTGGCTCAGGTCCTGCTGTACCCGGTAACCGATCTCGGCATGGACTCGGACTCCTATCGACGAGTCACGACTGGCTTCCCTCTGACAGACCGGTCGATGCGCTGGTTTGCGGATCAGTACGCTCCCGAGGGCGTGGATCGGCTACAGGCCGGACTCAGTCCCCTCCGCCACGAGGTTCCCGAGTGTGGAGTACCTGCGTTCGTCGTCACGGTCGACCACGATCCGCTCGCGGATGAGGGCATCGCCTATGCGGCGAAGCTCGCATCCGCCGGCACTGCGGTCGAGCATCTGCACCTCGCCGGGTACGCCCACGGGCTCTTCACGTCGGCCGGCAAGATTCCCACAGGCGCTGCAGTACTCGACCGCGTTGCCGCCTTCATCTGTGCCGCCACGGGAACACATGACCTTCGGGCTCGGGGGAGGGGCCGCACACCGAGCCGATCGACCGTGTAGTTCAGGTTCGCCCGATTCGCCGCAGGGCAACGCGCCACGCGGCATCCATCGATGTAGAGGAGCGTGGAGTAGTGGGTCGTTTTGACGGGAAGGTCGCCGTTGTCACTGGCGGGGCTTCAGGAATGGGTGAGGCGATCGTCCGTCGCTTGGTCGCCGACGGCGCGTCGGTCGTGATCGCGGACTTAAATGCCGCTCGCGGTGGCGCCCTCGCGGACGAGCTCACTGCAGCAGGCGGCGCCGCCGCATTCGCGTGCACCGACGTGACGGATGCGGCCGCAACGGAGAGGATGGTCGCTACTGCGATCGACCAGTTCGGGCGCCTCAACCTGGCCGCAAACGTGGCGGGAATGCCGCACGACCTGGTTCCGGTGCACGAGATCGATGAGTCGACGTGGGAGCGGGTGAATGCGGTCAACTCGAAGGGCGTCTTCAATAGCCTCCGCGCCGAGATCCCCGCCCTACTCGACGGCGGTGGCGCCGTCGTCAACGTGGTGTCGATCGCGGGTGTCGAGCAAACGCCTGGGCTGGGCGCGTATGTGGCGAGCAAGCATGCCGCGTTGGGTCTGACGAAGACGGCGGCCGCTGATTACCTTCGCAGAAGCATCCGTGTCAACGCTGTGCTCCCAGGTGGCGTGGACACGCCGATGATGGCAGGCATGCCGGAGGAGGCCAAGCGAGCATTCGCCGAAGCGATGCCGCTCGGCCGGCTCGGTTCCCCGGAAGAAATCGCAAACGTTGTCACGTTTTTGCTCTCGGACGAAGCGTCATTCGTTACTGGAGCGGTCGTCCCGGTCGACGGCGGCCAAACGAACAGCTGACGTAATCTGTGCGCTCGGCCGAATACGGCCCGCCTGTGAGATCGATTCGGCTGAGAAGTTTTAGATCGAATGATCCTCGTGCGGTAGGTGCCGCGTGCAAACGGACACGTCAGCCTACCAATGTAAGCGGTCAAGTTTGCTTCGGTTGGAGGAATGGACACGGTTTCTCCGGATCGAGGGACACGAGAATTCCGGTTGGGTGGCTGAAAGCTGATCGACACGGATAGCGGCCCCGCGGGGTGGTGGGCTTTGAGGGTGAATCCTCGGTGCCTGCTCGCCACGGTTGATCGCGGCGATGGTCCCAGTATCGCCCGTGGGGCCCAGCAACGGCATCGACCCCTCGGAGAGGTAGCGGCGCTCGCCGGACTGCCACTCATCGTGCATGTCGGCCAGGACCGCACCGACGAGTCGGATCACGGCCGCCTCGTTCGGGAATATGCCCACGACACGGGCTCGGCGCTTGATCTCTTTGTTCACCCGCTCCAACGGATTCGTCGACCAAATCTTCGACCAATGCGCCCGCGGAAATGTGCTGAACACCAAGACCTCTGACTTCGCCTGATCCATCAAGGGACCGATCTTGGGGAGCCGGCCGACCAACTGATCGCGGACCTCGTCCCACGTCGAGGCGGCGGTCGCGGGATCGGGCTGGGCGAAGATCGTGCGAAACACCGCGGCGACCATGTCGGAGTGCGACTTGGGGACATGCGCCAGCAGGTTTCGCGCGAAATGCACCCGACACCGCTGATGCCCCGACCCCTGGAACGAGCGCCGCAATGCCGCGACCAGCCCGGCGTGCTGGTCACTGATGACCAGTCGGACACCGGACAGGCCGCGTTTCTTCAGCGAAGCGAGGAAGCCGCGCCAGAACACCTCGTCCTCACTGTCCCCGACATCGAGGCCGAGGACCTCACGCGCACCCTCGGCGGTGATCCCCGTGGCGACCACGACCGTCATCGAGGGCACCTGCGAAGAGGAGTTGCGTACGTGCAGGTAGGTCGCATCGAGGTAGACGTAAGGAAACGCGGTGTGGTCGAGCGGGCGGGTGCGAAATGCGCCGACGACCTCGCCCCGGCCCGCGCAGATCCGCGACACCTCCGACTTGGAAATACCCGAATCGATTCCCAGAGCCGCCACGAGGTCGTCCACGCTGCGGGTGGAAACTCCGTGCACGTAGGCCTCCATCACCACCGCGTACAGCGCTTGGTCGATCCGTCGGCGGGGCTCGAGGATCGAGGGGTAGAACGAGCCCTTGCGCAGTTTCGGAATCCGCAATTGGACGTCGCCGGCCTGTGTGGCCACCAGCCGGGGCCTGGCCCCGTTGCGTTCGGCGGTGCGGGCCTCGGTGCGTTCATAGCGGCCCGCGCCGATCTGTTCGGTGGCTTCGGTTTCGATCAGTTCTTGCATGACCATCCGGACCGATTCACGGATCAGATCCACGCCGTCTCCGGCCGGAATGCGTCGAGTAGCTCGGACAGGGCAGACTGGGACAGGGCCATCGGTGGCCCTCTTTCTTCGATGCGTGCTTGGCCGTACACACCGAAGATCCCGCCGATGGCCCTCTCTACGCCGGAGCCGCGCCGCTCAGTCCCAAACCCCACCACTCCACGGGACGCCTACGACACGGCTGAAGCGAAACCGGACGGTTCCTTCGGCCGTGATTGGTTGGATTGCCGCGCCAACCAACCGGCGCGCCTGCCACGCGGTGGGGGACGTGTCGGCCGGAATGTGGCTGCAGTTCTACTGGTGCGGCCTACGGGTCGGTGGACGGCGTACCCCGTTGTTCTGCGCATGGTCGCCGAAGTCGCGTTCTTCCGAGGAATGGTGCCGGCGAGGCACCCAGCAACTCCCGCGCTGATCAACTGACTTAAGAACGGCACTGCATCGCATCAACGGCGCACCGACCTATCTACTGACCAATAATCCGAGAATGGTCACGAGGGACGGACCCGTATCGCCCAGTGGCCCGATCTGACCTCCCGATATCGCTTCCGCGGGAGAGTAATACGAACGAGTGAGGCGTCTTCCGGATCGAAAGGTGGGGCCCACGGTGTATCGCAAAGGTCGAACAAGCTCGGAGAGGATGCACAATTTTCGCCATCTCGCCGAGGCACGCGAGCGGTGGTGCGAAACGATCAGCGCTCGTGCGGAACGTGCCGTCGGAGCGGCCCCGGCCGCGCGATTGGCAACGAACCCGCTGATCGTGCGAGGCCCACTATCGGCAACACCGAAGACGGGGCGGTGCTGCGTTCCCCACACCCCGATCGAGGACCGTGTCCAGATCGACTTCCTCGCCCTTAGGCACGACCGCACTGCTGGTTGATCGAGGTGGCAGCCCATGGAGTTGAACGGGATTCGCCAGAAGGTGGCCGCGCGGTCAGATTCTCCGAGATTCTCTGGCCGAGGAGTTTCTGGCGATGGCCGCCACGGCCGGTCGATTCGGCGACCGTGACCCAGCCTTGATCATCGACCACCTCGCCGCCCACCAACGTCCTGGTTCGCTGGTGGTCGACGAAACCACTCCGTCAAGCCCGGCACGGCACGACCGGACGGGGAAGGTTCGGCGCGTGAACACCAACGGGCCCCGCCGATTCCAGACGAACGGTGAAGATCTGCACCCGGTTAACATTGCCGTATCTGGGCTAGCTAGGCCGTCCCGACGTGCTCGTGACCGCGCACGCCTACCACCGGATCCGGACGGGGTGGGTGCGGGTGTTGCCGGCAGAAGAAGCTTGCTGGCCGTGATGTGGCCACGAGCGCATGTGACGCAAGGACGTGAATTCCCTACCGGAAAAGGTCCTCGTCATGGTTCAGCCGGAAGGAACCGTCGATCTCGGATGCCACTCGGGACGCTCTCGTCACGCTCGAGAGAACCGGACCTGGCCGTCGCCGGAGCAGGTCAGCCGACGGCGACCAACTCGGCCTAGTACCGCTATCCGCACTCTTCGTTGATACGGTGAGTCGCGCGCCCAATGGAGCCGACGCGGTATGCCGTAACACCATTCGAGGTGTGCCGACGCCAGGTGATGGAGTGCGCGTCGGGTGTGACGAGGCACTTTCACCTGGCGTCGACATCTCGCCAAGAGGCTAGGCTGGGATCAGCGAATCCCCTCGATGCTCGCCTTGATCTGGCGCGCGATCAGCCTCGACCCGTAGCGAGTGTTGAAGAAGGCACCCGCGGAGTACCAGAGGTTCGGATGCCCGCTGGGACGGAATATGCCGCGAATCTCGCCCTCTTCGTCGAGACCCCAGACCTCGCTGAGACTGTCGGCAACGTCGTCGCCGACAACATTGCGGACGTGCTCACGCATGTTGGGGTATCCGGTGGCGAAGACCACGATGTCTGCCGGGGCCGACGTCCCGTCCGAATACACCACTCCGTCGGCTGTGTACGACGACACCTCGCCTTGCTGCAGGGCGATCTTGCCATCGATAATCATCTGGCAGGCACCCTTTTCGATATAGATGCCACCGCCTCGCTTCAAGCTGATCTCGGCCATACCACCGTTGTTTTCGCCCTTGGTGAGACGGAAACCCCGTCGTTCGAGGCCCTCGAGCAGCTCCTTGTCCTTCTCGGCGAGCGAGTCGACCAGGGGTGACATCGACTCGATCGTCAGACTCAACGGTAGGGACACCGCGAGCAGATCCAGCTTGTCGGCCGGGGGGCTGGATTCGTTGTAGATGCCGAAGATCCCGGGAATCCCGTGCTCGATCGAAACGACGTAGGTCGGCCCGCGCTGGACCATGGTGACGGTCGCGCCGTTCTCGTAGGCGTCCTGCGCCACGTCCATCGCGCTGGACGCGGTGCCCACCACGACCACGTTCTTACCGCGAAGATCCGGACCGCCGATGTGCTGACCCGAATGGACGACCAAGCCCTTGAAGTCCTCCCGGCCGGGAAGCTCGGGCACTACACCTTCTGCGAACGATCCGGACCCGAAGACGACGTGGCTCGGCTTGACAACGTGCTCTTCTCCGTTCCGGTCGATCACCACCGTCCACCGCTGGTCCGCCTCGTTGAACTCGGCGGAGACGACCCGCGTGCTGGTCCAGACGTTCAGTTCCTGGACCCAGGCGTAGGTCTCGAACCAGTCGGCCACCAGCTCCTTCGGCACGAACACCGGCCAGTTGTCGGGATATGGCATGTAGGACAGCTGCCCGTAGTACTTGGTGTCGTGCAACGAAAGGTTGTGGTAGCGGCTACGCCACTGGTCTCCAACGCGCGCGGTCTTCTCGCAGAGCAGGGTCTTGAGCCCGAGGCGCCGAGTTCGCGCGGCCACGTTGAGTCCCGCATGCCCTGCGCCCACGACGAGCACATCCGGATGGTCGCAGGCCTCCTCGGTCTCGCGTGCGCGCCGCTCGTGCCAGCTTTCCTCAGTCCTCGAGATCAGTCCCTTCTGGGAAGTTGCCCCCAGGAGGGTGGTCCGCTCCTCTTCGTGACCGATGAGGTCATCCAACATCGTGAACACGGTCCAGGCTTTCCAGCCCCCATCAGGATCGGGCATCAGGCGGATGACGCCCGCAACGTGCGCGATGGATGTGTCGAACGTGAACGACGCCGTCACGATCTGAGTAGCGGGATCGAGGATCGGCGTGACCACGTCTGACAAGCTGATCGACTCTACACGCTCCGACGTCAACAGCGGGCCGAAGAAGTCAATGATCTTCTGTACACCGCGAGAGGTTCGAATGTCTGGCTGGAGAGCGACGAAGTCTCGCCACCAAGAGTCTTCCACGAGCAGGTCGCGAAGGGTTCCCGCGTTGCCAGACAGCACCACGTCGTTGAAACGTCGGAGCCAGTCGGACGCGATCTCCGCTGGGTTGAGCTGGTTATCGAGCAACGGCGTCGTCGCCTCGGCTGTAGTCATCGTGACTCTCTTCTTCATTGGGGTATTTCGCTTTTTGGTGCCCGTTGCTGCCGCTCCCGCCGGTACTTGTATCCCTGAGGGACCGGAGCCGGCGACCGCTGGCGGAGTCTTAGACGGTATGTGGCGAATCTAACGAACGGTCGGCGACTTTTCAAGCCCCGTAGCGGTAACGGCGCTCGGACTGTCGGTCGAGGCCTTCTGCTCGCGAGTGACGTCTCGCAGCGGAGTGACGGGCTGCCGGCCGCGAGGGTACCGCTCATCAATGCCGATGTCGCATGGGTCGCGGTGGAGTGAGGGGACAAATGTGGATGTTGCCGTTGACCGGACCAGGTGATCGAATGGCCAGGTAGATGGGCAAATATGGACACGCTTAGGCCGGGTCGCAGTGGAGCGTCCACGGCAGTCGTTCGTCATGTGCGATCCGTCCGCGCCGCGCTCCGTGGCCGAGCCACGCGCGCTATTCGGACCAGCCCTGGCCGCGCTCTCCGGGCCGAGTGCGCAGCGCATCTGTCATGTGCGTTGGCATGACGCGCTTGTTGGGTGGCCGGAGATTAGTCACATAGCTATTAGTCACATAACTATCGTTTGGTCGATCCTGGTGGTGATGCTTCAGTCTTCGAGATTGAGGCCGACGCACGCACGTGGACCAAGTTGATTGGGGCACGATGCGCCCGTCAATGAAACTGAAGATCACGACATAGGGTTATCGTCTGGCCGGCCGGACGGACCCCGAGTGGCAAATTTCTGGGTGGACTCTCCGGGAACGGGAACTGAGGTCAGTGTCCATCTGGGCAGCCCTCGGACCGTTCCCGGATCCGGGCGGGTGCGGGCATCTCGCTGAGCGTCCCCGCGACGATTGTGAACAAGCTGCGCTCCGGGCTTGCCGATCGCTCAGGCCGATCTCGCGATCGGTGCCGGTCACTTGGGGGCGGTTGTCGCGGGCGGAATGCGCTGGCTTCCCGGTGGCAGGTGGACAGGCTTCAAGTACGGGGCAAGCTCCGCTCGACGACCGCAGATGCCCTGATCTGCAGGCGGCTGATGCGATCCGTGCAGCCCTCGCGCGGTCGGACGGATTGGCGGCGGACGACGAGGCGATTGCGATTCCGATGGCGTCAGCGCGCCAGCTCGGTTTCGAGCCGGAGCGTACGGAGCCTGATCGCTGGTGCGCTCAGGCTCCGTGACTAGCGGACGTCCGAAGCCCTGACTCGATATGATTCCAGACGTGGAGGCCGAGCTCGCGTGGCGGCAGGTCGTCGCCGAGGTGGTACCAGTTGATGACCCCGGTGATCAGGCTCAGGACGAACTTCGTGAGAAGGACGTGGTCTGAGAACCGTCCGACTGTTCCGGCTTTCTGCGCTTCGAGAATGAGACCCTCGACGAACTCGATCTGTTTGCGGCGAGCGGCTCTGAGTTCGTCGGCCCGCTCGGCGGACAGATGTCGCATCTCACGGTAGTAAACCCCCATGAGCACCATGTTTTCCGCCACGAAGGCCGTCTGGCCGACCACGTACGCGCGTAGTCGTTTCAACGGATCCACCTCTGCGGGACTTGCCGCTTCCTCACGAACTCGCTCGATGCGCTCGCTCGTCGACAGGAGTGTCCGGAACAGCAGATCTTCTTTTGAATCGATGTAGTAGTACACGCTGCCCTTGCGGATACCGAGAGAGTTGGCGATGTCGCTAATGCTCGTCGCGGCGTAGCCGCGCGAGTTGAAGATGGCGACAGCGGCCGCCAACACCTCGGCTTCCCGCGCCTTCGGCGCCTCGTCAATCGCTGCCTTCGCGATGGTGTTTTCTGACATTCGCTTGCCACCTTCCATCCAGATACGTCGCAGGTGGCGCCCACCACCACGTGTCCTGCCATCTTGACATCTCGGCCCCCTTCACGCATTCTACCGATCGGACGTTTGAAAGGAATCGGTATGTGCGGATTGTCACCACGGGTTCGTCGGAGTGGGCAGTGTCCGTGAAGGACGACGCCGTCCTCTACGAGGTCGAGGGCACCATCGCCCTGATCACGATCAATCGTCCGACGGCTGCGAATAGCCTGACTGCGGAATCGATACGTTCCCTCGAGAAGTACACTGCGGCCGCAGACCGCGATCCCGGCGTGCGAGTGATCGTGCTGACGAGCGCGGGCGACGGGGCCTTCTGCGCAGGTGCCGACCTGGGCGAACTCTTTCCCCTCCTCCAGCGGGATGGGCACCCAGGTGTCGTTGTCTCCGACCCGCAAGAGAGGTTCTTCTCTCGGGTCCGCAAACCGGTGATCGGCGCGATCACCGGAGCATGCATCGGGGGCGGCGTGGAGCTGGCGCTGGGGTGCGACCTGCGGGTCTGCGACGAAAGCGCTTCATTCGCTCTTGCCGAGGTGCGGTGGGGTCTTGTACCGGTGGGCGGTGGGACGCTACGCCTGCCGATCCAGATCCCGTACGCGATCGCGATGGAGATGCTTCTCACGGGTCGGCCGCTGTCCGCTGAGCGCGCTCTGCAGTACGGCCTGGTGAATTACGTCGTGAGCCGTGTAGAGGTTCTGGCCACCGCCATGCGGATCGCCCGCCTCATTGCCGAGAACTCGCCCCGCGCAACCGTCATCGCCAAACAGCTCGCCCGCGACACGGTGGAGCCACGCGAGATGTTTGCCGCCGAGTACGAGTCGGCCGGCGCGATGCTGGCGGGCCCGGACGCAGCGGAGGGCGTCGCCGCCTTCCGCACGAAAAGCAAACCGACCTACGCGCACTATTCCGCGTCGAAGGCGGAAGAAATCACGACTGGACTGGAGACAAGATGACCATCATCGAGAATGTGCTCGAACGCGAGCAAGCCGTCCGCGAGGTGGTCCGCGAGATCACCCAGCGGTTCGACAGGAAGTACTTCCTCGACCGTGCGCTCACGGGGAGCGGAACCCGAGAACTGTGGAACGAAATGGCCAAAGCCGAGCTCTTCACGGTGGGGGTGCCGGAAGAACTGGGTGGTCAGGGCGGTGGCCTCACCGAGTGCGTGGCGCTGGTCGAGGAGATGTCGCTGGCCGGGTTGCCTCCCATGATCTATCCGCTCAATCTGTACGCGCGCAGCGCGATTCTCAATCACGGCTCCCCGGAACAGATCCAGCATTACGTCGTCGACGCGATGGATGGGAGCGTCGCACTCTGCTTTGCTGTCACAGAGCCTGATGCGGGCACCAACACCTTCGCCATCCGCTCGACGGCCAAGAAGATCGACGGTGGTTACCTTCTCAACGGCCAGAAGGTCTTTATCTCGGCCGCTGACGAGGCGGATGCGATGCTTGTCGTCGCTCGGACGGCACCGTTCGATCCGGCTCACAAGACGGCCGGCCTGTCGCTGTTCCTCGTTCCGATGTCGACCCCCGGCATCGAGCTCAAGCAGCTCGACATCCGTTGGTACGTTCCGGAGAAGCAGTTCGAGATCTTCCTCGACGACGTCGAGGTCAAGGACGAGTGGATGCTGGGCGAGGAGGGCAAGGGATTCTCCTACCTAGTGGACTCGCTGAACACGGAGCGCCTCCTCATCGCCGGAATGATGCTCGGCTTCGGCCAATACGCGATCGACCGTGCAGTGGAGTACGCGAAGGTCAGGGCGCCATTCGGAACGCCGATCGGGGCGTACCAGGCCGTCCAGCATCCTCTTGCCACAGCGCAGGCGGAGTTGAAGGCAGCCCGGGCACTGACGTTCGAAGCGGCGCGCCAATTCGACGCCGGAAGCGCGGACGGTTCCGGAGAGGGAATGGCCAAGCTGCTGTCCGCGAAGGCGTGCCTCGCTGCGGTGGAGGCCTGCATCCAGGTCCATGGCGGACACGCCTTCGTTATCGACAATGACGTCATCACCCTGTGGCCGTTGGCGCGTCTGATCCAGATCGCTCCTCTCAACAACGAGAGCATCTTGAACCAGATCGCGGAGCGTTCCCTGGGGCTGCCACGAAGCTTCTGATCGGAGTGTCAAGTGAATCTCGCATGGATTCTTGAAGATGCAAGTCGGGAGAGTCCCGACAAAGTCGCGCTCATCGACGGGAACAGCGGAGAGCAGGTCACGTACAGCGAGTACCGGGACCGGGCGGAGTACATCGCAGGTCGGCTGATACGCGAATTCGACGTGCAGCCAGGTGATGTTGTCGCGACTCTGTTGCCCGACGACACGTGGCACAACGCGCTGTTCTTCGCCACCCTCCGGGTGGGTGCGGTCTTCAGCGGCTTCAATCGCACCCTCGGGTTCGAGAAGTTCAAGATGGACGCCGACCGCTCGAAAGTTAAGTTGCTCGTCGTCGCCCGCACGTTCGAGTCCGTCGCTCGAGCGCTGCTCGAAGCCGGAGTGGTCGGAGCCGTCGCGTTGTGCGACGCCCCCTCGTCCGCGGACTCGTGGACCAATCTCCGTTCGCCCGAGCAAGGCGGACCGTCCCCGACACGGGTGCCGATCGTCGGCGTCGAACAGGCCGCACCCGCGGCGATCAACTACACCGGCGGCACTTCCGGCGTCTCGAAGGCCGTGAAGTTCTCGCATTCCACATTGGGGCTGTCCGCACGCCTGTCCGTCAGCTACGACGGCTTGACTTCACGCGACACGAACGTCTCCTTCATCAGCCTCTACCACTCGGGCGGGATGCACGACGCCGTGAAGTGGGCGATCACCCGGGGGACGATCGTGCTGTCGGGTGGGTGGAAAGCCGACCGTGCCGTGGAACTGATCGAACACTACCGGCCGACCTGGATTTACTTCCTCGTGCCGACGATGGTGCGCGACCTCATGCGGCATCCCAAGTACGAGTCACTCGACCTCACCGGCATCGGGTGCCTCCTCGCTGGCGAGCCCGTGCCCTCTGAGCTGCTGGTCGCGCTACGGGAGCGAGGTATGCGGGCCATCAATGCGTACGGCATGACCGAGGTCATGTCCACCGCCGTGTTCCGTCCCCGCACGGTGTTCGACGAGCCACTTCCGCCGCCGGGTTCGTCCGGATGCCAGTGGATCGAGTACTGCGAGGTCCTTCTCAAGGACCAGGAAACGGGGGATGTGGTCACGGAGCCCTTCGTCGTCGGCGAAGTCTGCATCCGCGGCGATGTCGTCACGCCGGGCTACTTCAACGACGAACTGCGCACGGCCGAGGCATTCGACGACCAAGGCTTCCTCCACACACGCGATATTGCGTATCGCGACGAGGACGGTTTCTACTATGTCGACGGCCGAACGGACGACATCATCAACTCGGGTGCCGAAAAGATGTCATTGCTGGAGGTCGAGGCATGTCTCCGCAAGCACCCGGCAGTGATGGACGTCGGCGTTGCCGGCGTGGCCCATTCTCGATTCGGTACGATTCCCGCCGCGGCCGTCGTGCTCTCGGAGGACCTCACCGAAGACGAGGTCGTCCGCGTCCTCGATGCGCACTGCCTGTCGACGTTGGAACGCTGGAAGCGTCCGCGCGTGTACGCGATCGTCGATGCGGTCCCGAGGACAGCGACCAAACGGACGAAAGACATCCGGGCGGTGGAGCGGATATTCGCGAAATTGGAGCTGCCGCCCGACGCCCCTGTGATGGGTCTCGGGGCCGCTACGAAGCTGCGAACTCATTCGGAGACAGCCACCGGCGCAGTTCTATCCAATGCGGACAAGTGATGGCGGGGGAGAACTGGTTCGACGAAGGAGCCGTGTGGATCGACGAATCGACTTTCAGGATTCCGCTGCCGCTCGATGACAGCCTGAAGGCCGTCAACTGCTACGGGCTGATCGCGGAAGACGAGATCGTCCTGATCGACCCCGGCGAGGCAGGCGCCGAAACCCGTTCGGCCCTGTCCAACGGACTCAACTCTCTGGGTTACTCCGTCGACAACGTTGGACGCGTGCTCGTCACGCACGCACACCGAGACCACGCCACGTCGGCCTTCACTCTGCGCGACAAGTGGTCGTTCCAGGTGGCGATCGGTGAGGGTGAGCGGGACTCCATAGAAGCTCTGCAGCTGCGCCGCCCGTCCGACCCCATCAGGCAGGTCGCCCTGCTCCACAGGGCCGGCGCGGCGGACATCGCTGATGCGTTGCCCCGAATCGATCCACACTTCGACAGTGCAGAGTGGCAGCGCCCCGACTCGTATCTGGCAGATGGCGAGGCGGTGAAGGTCGGATCGCGCTGCCTCTTAACACTGCACACACCCGGACACACGCGCGGACACGTCATTTTTCACGACACAGAGAGAAACCGACTGTTCAGCGGCGATCACATTCTCCCTCTCATCACACCGTCCCTGGCGTTCGAACAGGTTCCACTAGTCAACCCCCTTCGCAGTTTCCTCGCCTCCCTCGATATCGTCCTCCAGCTTCCCGATGCCGAATTACTCCCCGCACACGGGCCAACAGGCGGAAGCAGTCATGCGCGAGCCCAGGAGCTCATCGATCATCACGAGAACCGTCTCGACGCATGCGCACAATTGATGACCGACGCGGGCGAGAGCGACGGCTACGCGATCGCACAAGGGCTGCTTTGGACGCGGCGCGAGAGGAAGCTGGACGAACTCGACACCTTCAGTCAAACCCTCGCAGTTCTCGAGACGGTCGCTCACCTCGAACTCCTGGAAACGCGGCGAGTCCTCACGAGCCGCGTCACGGACGATGGCCTGCAGTTTTTCCAAGTCGCGGCGTGAGCGCCGTCTCAGCTGACGGCACCTCAACCGACAAAGAGTTAGGAAGGCGGGGTTGTACTTCATTCTACCGAACGGTAGATTGAATTACAGCATCGACCGCAGGGCCAGGACCCCGTCGGTGTTTCGAAGCCTTAGACGAAGGACCACGAAAGCATGACGACGTGAGGAGAGTCGTGAGACGCAAAGAAGCGAAACAAGTGGGCCGGGTGATGTGCACCCGTCTCGATGCGGTCAGCGGTGAGGAAGGACAAAATGAATAGTTCTGCAGCGATCGTAGGAATCGGCGAAGTGCCGGTTCGACGCGATCGGGATCGTTCGGCGCTCGACATCGCGGTCACGGTCGCGGAAGAAGCGATCCGCGATTCCGGTCTATCCCGGGAAGAGATCGATGTCGTCCTCGTCGCGGCCTCGTTCGGCGACAAGTGGTTCAGCACGGATGCCGCCTTCGCGCGGATGGTCGATGAGCTCGGGCTGACCGAAAAAGCGCTCCTCAACAGTCAGATCATCTCGGGCGGCTCGACGGGCGTTGCGATGCTCAAGATGGCGAACGCGTTGATCACGAGCGGGCAGGCCAGCGCGGTGCTCTGCGTGCACGCCGAACAGTTCTCGAACCTGACGGGACAGGAGGGCTTGGACTTCTTCGCGACCGCCGGCATCGAACGACAATTCGAAGGTGTGTACGGCATGACCTTCAACGCCATGCCGGCATTCACCATGCAGCGCTACATGTACGAGACCGGTACCACGATCGAACAGATCGCCGCCGTGAGCGTTTCGCACCGTGCTTGGGCCGCGCTCAATCCGAACGCCATGTTCCGCAAACCGATCACGGTCGAGGACGTCCTCGCCTCGAAGGTCGTCGCGTCGCCGAACATGACGGCGCTCATGGCCAACATGCTCGGCGATGGCGGATCGGCGTTCGTGATGTCGAGCTACGACCGCGCCCTCGAACTCCCGAACGACCCTGTGTGCGTGTGGGGCGAAGGCCACATCGTAAACACCTACTCCTATGCGCAGCATCGCGACATGACGCGCATGAACTGGTCCACCGCCGGAGAACGGGCATTCGAGGCGGCAGGAGTCAAACCCGGCGATATCGACATCGCCGAGCTCTACATGGCCTATCCGGTTTACTACCTTCTCCAATTGGAGGAACTAGGGTTCGTTCCGCGCGGACACGCCGGCGAGTTCGTGTTGCGGGGAGCGACAATGCCCGGAGGAGAGCTTCCCATGACGACCAACGGCGGGGCGACCTCGTACGGCCACATCGGTGCCGGCGTAGGCGTCGCCACCCTGGTCGAGTCGGCTCGTCAGCTGATGGGCAAAGCGGGCGAGCGGCAGGTTGACGGCGCCGAGATCGTTCTGAAGACCAGCGCCGGGGGCGCGTATTCCGACGCGCACGTCACAATTCTGGGAAAAGGAGCTCGATAATGGCGCAGGATTACGCCGCCCCGTATTTCGAGGGAATCGAACAGGGGGAACTCCGTGCGCAGCGTTGCACGGCATGCGGAAACGCTCAGCTGCATCCTCGTCGCCGTTGCGCGGAGTGCGGATCCAAGGAATTGACCTATTTCACCACCAACGGTCAGGGCACGCTCTACACGTTCACGACCATCTATCGCAGTGCCCCCTCGGCGTTCATCGATCAAGTCCCGTACACCCTCGGCGTCGTCACGCTCGAGGACGACGTGCGGATGCTGACCCGCATCGTCGGCGCGGAGGACTCAGACCTCCAATGCGACATGCCGGTCCATCTCACGATGAGCTCGTTCGGAGAAGGTCCCACGTTGCCGTGCTTCACGCCCGCGACACTCGCGAGCGAAGGCGGTTCACTCGATGAGTGAGGGACTGGTCGAACGGACAGATGAAGACGGAGTCGTCGTCCTCTCGCTGAACAACCAGAGCAAACGCAATGCTTTGAGCACACCGCTCGTAGCAGAACTCGACGCCCATCTGCAAAATATTCTCGCAGACGATTCCGTGCGGGCGGTCGTCGTCACCGGACAGGGCGGCACGTTCTCCGCGGGCGGTGACATATCGGTCTTCGAAAACCTGGACTCCTACAGCGGATACGAGTTCACCAAGCGGGGATATCATCTGCTTCGTCAACTCGAGACGGCGGACAAGCCGATCATCGCCGCGGTGGACGGATACTGCCTCGCGGGCGGACTCGAGCTCGCGCTCGCGTGCGACTTCATCATCGCTAGCGGGGACGCCAAGTTCGGTCTGGCCGAAATCGACCTCGGCTTGATCGCCGGATGGGGTGGCACGGTTCGCCTTGGCCGCGCTGTGCCGATCCGCATGGCACGTCAGCTCGTCTATACGGCCGCGCGCATCGACGCCGCGGAGGCCCAACGGATCGGCCTTGTCAACGAGGTCGTCGAGGGACCGGCGGCGGATCGAGCTATCGATGTCGCGCGCCTGTTGGCGTCCAAACCGTCGTTCGCGCTGAAAGCCGCCAAGACGACACTGAACAATGCAGCTGACGGTGCCATGGAGGCGGCCCTGGCAATCGAGCGCTCTCTCTGCGCGGCTCTATTCGGTTCCGAGGACGTCGCCCGGCTCTCGTCGGAGTGGATTTCGCGAAGTAAGAAGCGCACCGAATCTGTGCCAACCTGACCGTAGAGCTGATCGGTAGCTCTCAAATCGACGGGTACTCCTGAGATCTGACCGTTCCCACCATGAGCGCCAGGACTGTCCTTCCCTTCCGGGGGATGAGTGTGTCCACCCGCGCTCGGCACGCTGGCCGACGCCCTTGCAATACACCCTCAGCACAAGCGAGAGAAGGACAAAATGAAAGAACGTCAAAGTCGCTGGTCAGAATGGCAGCTCCCCGCTCCGGCTGCAGAGTCGGGATGGTCTGTAGAGGCCTTTACCGGCGAAAGTGCGTTCTACGGCGCCAACGGCATACAGTTCGGGCCGGACGGTCGTCTGTATGTTGCGCAGGCATTCGCCAACCGAGTCTCTGCGATCGACCACGACGGAAACATCGAATCCGTGATCCCGATCGGAAGCCCGATCACCAGTCCGGATGATGTGGCGTTCGACAGCTCGGGTCGGATGTACATCACCGACCACTTCGGTGGCGCGGTGTGGCTGCGCGAGGTGGACGGGACCCTTCGACTGCTGTACGACGACATGCCCTGTGCGAACGGGCTGACGGTGTATCAGGACCGAGCCTTTGTCAACGAGCACCGCGAGGGTGGGCGTCTCTTCGAGGTATTCCCCGACGGCGCCGCGCCGCGTCTGATCGCCGACGACCTTCCGAGCCCGAACGGGATGCAGGTGGGGCCCGACGGAAAGATCTACTTCCCAGCGGTCATGGCAGGAAGTATCTACCGGATCGGGATCGACGGCACCGGACTCGAGAAGGTGCTCGACGGCCTTGCTATGCCCAGTGCGGTGAAGTTCGACAGCAACGGCGTTCTGCACACGACGTGCTTCGCCAGCGGCGAGATCGTGTCCTATCACATCAAGAGTGAAGAACGCGCGGTGCGCGCGACAGTTCCTCCGGGTCTCGACAACCTTGCCTTCGACAAGGATGACAACTTGTATGTCTCCTCGACGATCAACGGCTCGGTCTCTCGCATCGACGAGCCGGGCGTGGAAACGTCGCTGGTTCCGCCGGGCTTTATCTGGCCATCGGACGTCGTGGTCCGAGATGGTGAACTGTTAGCGGTCGATGGCACGAGTATCGTCTCGCTCGGGTCAACCGGTGAGCGATCGCTCTTCGGTACCTTCCTGGACGCGGGATTCCCAGGTGTGGTTCGGGCCGCTGCCGATGCCGGAGAAGGCCGGCTTGTAGTGACGACCATCACCGGTGATGTGGTGCTTTACGACGATGCGGCAGCATCGGGAACAAATCTTGCGTCGGGCCTGGCGCAGCCGATGGGAATCGCGGTTCACGGCTCCCGGGCGTTCGTCGCGGAGTCAGGGACCGGCAAGCTGCTTCAGGTCACCTTCGACGGCGAGGTAGGAGTTCTCCTCGAGCAGCTCGACATTCCTACCGGCGTCGCAGTGACTGCGGACGGTGTCGTCCTCGTCGCTGATGCCGGTTCGGGAAGGTTGCATGCCCACGACGCCGACGGCAGCCGGGTCCTGGCGGAAGGGCTTGGCACACCGATGGGCGTCGCCGTGGACGGCTCCGACGTCTTCGTGCTCGATGTTCTTGGAAAGCAGCTCGTCCGCATCGGCCTTGGTGACGGCCAGCGGCAGGTGGTGGCGCGCAACCTCCCGGTCGGTGCTCCTCACGAGAGCATCGAGCTCAGGCTCCGGGGCAGCGGGATCCCCATGACAAGCCTCGATGGGTGCTTCGCGGGGATCGGTCTCGATTCTCATCGTGGGCTGATCTACATCGCCGGCGGGGGTGACGGCACCGTGCTCGCTGTGAAGCGGACGAATCGGACGGAATGAAGGTGCCTGTCGAGCGATGAAGCTGTCGGAATTCGAGCGGCATGTCGGCACCGTGGGCTGAGTGGGGCAGCCCCTGTAGATCAAGGTGATCGACCCACGATCGTCAAGGGCAATCTCGACTACACGACCGAGGGCGCAGCGATCGTCCAGCCGGGCACCGCGGGCGTAGTAACCATCGCTGAATCGGCAGTGACCAACCCCCACTTGCTGCGAAGATCTGCCGGGCATCGGCCGTGACGACGCGGCGACCGGATCGTGTTCTCGACGGCCATTCGCTCGACCGCGACATCCCCAACGACGCACTCGAACCGATCACCACCATCAAGGACTGGGAAACCAACTCGGTCGTACAGCAATCCCGACCACCCCAGCTGCACTGAGAGGACACATCGTGACCACCACCCACGACGCATCGGTGATCGACCGAATTCTCGAGTCGTCTCCGACTCGTCTCTGGCTCGGTACCACCGCAACCGACGCCAGCGACGGTGCAGAACTGGTCGTAATCGATCCGGCAACAGGACTTGCCGTGACCCAGGTCGCCGATGCGAGTGTCGACGACGCGCGCCGCGCCCTCGACCTTGCGGCGGCAAGCCAGGCGAGCTGGGCAGCGACACCTGCCCGTACCCGCGGTGAAATCCTGCGCACGGCATTCGAGCTCGTTCGCGACCGCAGTGAACACTTCGCGCAGATCATGAGCTTGGAGATGGGAAAGACGCTCCGCGAGAGCCGAGGCGAAATTGCCTATGGCGCCGAGTTCCTCCGCTGGTTCAGCGAAGAGGCCGCGCGCATCAACGGCCGCGCACAGGCTGCTCCGGCCGGCAACGGCCAGATCGTCGTCACCAAGGAACCCATCGGTCCCGTTCTCGCAGTGACACCGTGGAACTTTCCGCTCGCCATGGGCACGCGCAAAATCGGTCCAGCACTGGCAGCAGGGTGCACCATCATCGTCAAGCCTGCCCGCGAAACACCCCTGACGATGTTGTTGCTCGGTCAGGTCTTCGCCGATGCAGGCTTGCCGGACGGGGTCCTGTCAATCATCCCCACGACCAGGACAGGGGCTGTGACGGACACGCTGCTGGGTGATCCGCGGCTGCGGAAGCTGACCTTCACCGGTTCCACCTCGGTGGGACAGCATCTGATCCGTCAATCCGCTGATCAACTGCTGCGCACGTCGATGGAACTCGGCGGCAACGCGCCGTTCATCGTCTTCGACGATGCAAACATTGACGACGCAGTCGCGGGAGCACTGGCCGCCAAGATGAGAAACGGTGGCCAGGCGTGCACCGCGGCGAACCGCTTCTACGTCAACAACGCGGTCATCGAGGAATTCACCAGCAAACTTTCCGACGCCGTGAGCCGAATGGTGGCCGGGCCGGGGCTCGACGAAGGCTCAGATATCGGCCCGTTGGTGAACGCCAAGCAGCGCGACGACATCGGTTCACTCGTCGACGAAGCCATCGAGGCAGGCGCCCGGGTTCGGACCGGCGCGACCGCACCAGACCGTGACGGGTTCTACTACGAGCCAACAGTTCTCGATCAGATTCCAGCGAACGCCCGTATTCTGTCCGAAGAAATCTTCGGTCCGATCGCAGTCGTCGTGGGATTCGACACCGAAGACGAGGCAATCGCCGCAGCGAATAACACCAATTATGGCCTGGCGGCGTACTTTTACACCACTGATCATGCACGCGCTCAGCGTGTTTCGGCCGCGCTCGATGCCGGCATGATCGGCATTAATAGAGGTGTAATCTCCGACGCCGCTGCTCCCTTCGGAGGTGTGAAACACTCAGGGTACGGGCGTGAAGGTGGTACCGAAGGGATAGAGGAATACCTCGTCACCAAGTACCTGGCGTCGTGATCCATCCGGACTGTCAGCATCGCGGCCCGGGAACGAGCTGAAAGGAATCCCAGCTTCTCCATGTCGATCTCCACGAGAGGGTCCGAGATCTATCCGCCGAGCCTGGGGTTCACCGCCACGGCGAACGCCGGCCCCGACCTCCAGGCTGCCGCCGACGAAGACCGTCTCGCGTTCTGGGCGAAGCAGGCCGAGCGCCTGCACTGGCACGCACCCTTCTCCGAGGTCCTCGACTGGTCCGACGCCCCCGTCGCGAAATGGTTCGTCAACGGACGGCTCAACGTCGCCTACAACTGCGTCGACCGCCACGTCCTCGCCGGCAACGGCGACCGCGTCGCCATCCACTTCGAAGGCGAACCGGGCGACACCCGCGACCTGACCTACCACGACCTGCTCGCCGAAGTCAGCAAGGCCGCCAACACCTTCACAGACCTCGGACTCGTCGCCGGCGACCGCGTCGCGATCTACATGCCGATGATCCCCGAGGCCATCGTCACCATGCTCGCCTGCGCCCGTCTCGGCCTGACCCATTCGGTGGTGTTCGCCGGCTTCTCCGCCAGCGCCCTGCGCTCGCGCATCGACGACGCCGAAGCCAAGCTCGTCGTCACCGTCGACGGACAGTGGCGCCGCGGCCAGGCCGCACCCCTCAAGCCCGCCGTCGACGAAGCGGTGGACGGTGCCGCGTCCGTCAAGCACGTGCTCGTCGTCAAGCGCACCGGCATCGACGTCGACACCACCGAGGGTCGTGACCTGTGGTGGCACGAGACCGTCGACAAGGCGTCCGACACCCATCAGGCGCAGCCGTTCGACTCCGAGCGCCCGCTGTTCATCCTGTACACCTCCGGCACCACCGGAAAGCCCAAGGGCATCATCCATACCTCCGGCGGCTACCTCACCCAGGCGTCGTACACCCACCACAACGTGTTCGACCACAAGGCCGGCGAGGACGTGTACTGGTGCACCGCCGACATCGGCTGGGTCACCGGCCACAGCTACATCGTCTACGGGCCACTCTCGAACGGTGTCACCCAGGTGGTCTACGAGGGCACCCCGAACTCCCCCGACGAACACCGCCACTTCCAGATCATCGAGAAGTACGGCGTCAGCATCTACTACACCGCACCCACCCTGGTGCGCACCTTCATGAAGTGGGGCAGGGACATTCCCGACGCCCACGACCTGTCCTCGATCCGGCTCCTCGGCTCGGTCGGCGAACCGATCAACCCCGAGGCCTGGAAATGGTTCCGCGAGGTGATCGGCGGAAACACGGCCCCGATCGTCGACACCTGGTGGCAGACCGAGACCGGCGCGATCATGATCTCCCCGCTCCCCGGAATCACCGCCACCAAACCCGGATCCGCGATGGCACCCCTGCCCGGCATCTCCGCGAAGATCGTCGACGACGACGCCAACGAACTCGGCGCCGGCGGCTCCGGCTACCTCGTGCTCGACAAGCCGTGGCCGGCGATGCTCCGCGGCATCTGGGGCGACATGGACCGCTACCGCGAAACCTACTGGTCCCGCTACCTAGAGCAGGGCTGGTACTTCGCCGGCGACGGCGCCAAGTACG
>RRBB01000015.1:0-93690 GCA_006543605.1 Rhodococcus sp. WS4 | reverse complement strand
GGGCATCGACGTCGGCGTGCTGTTGGTGCCAGTCGACCAGTTGGCGAACCGCGAAGGTATGACGGAGGTCGTGAATCCGGGGCCGGGGTCGTTGCCCGCGCCCGGTCAGCCCGGCCCTGTCGATCAGGGCGGGAAACGTCGCATGTATCGAGTCTTTGCTCATCCGAGTGCCCCGGATCGACACGAACACCGACGGTGACACCGGTTCAGGGAAGCAACGGTCGACACCCTCGAAATAGTGTTGCAGGGCACGAAAGGTCGTCTCGTGCAAAGGTATAATTCGGCCTCCTCGCTTGGCGTGCCGGACAATGAGCAGTAATCGCTTCTTGTCCAGGTCGTCGCGGTTGAGCGCGAGAGCTTCTCCCAGTCGTAGGCCGGTGACCGAAAGCAACCCGATGAACGTCTCGTAGGTCGCGGCACGCAGCGGCGGGTGCAGGGCCCGGGCAGCCGCCATCAGCGCCGCGATGTCGGCGGCGGAATACAAGTACGGCGCAACCTGCTGCTGGCGTGCCGGTAGCAGGTCACGTGGCGGCACCTCGGTGTCCGGATCGATAGTTCGCAGGTACTCGGCGAAGCCGCGCACGATCCCCAGCCGTTGACGCCACCAGATCGGCCCGGCGTTCACGGGCTGGATTGCCCATGCGACGGCCAGTTCGGTGCTGACATGTTCGGCGCCGTTGTGGTGCAGGTAGCCGACGAAGTCCGGCAACAACGATCCGGCATCGACGAGCGCGAAGCCCACACCACGACGCATGGCGAGATAGGAGTCGACCGCGGCGGCAACGTCGGTCATAACGCACCCGGCCAGGGCCGCGCCAACTCGCTCGTCAGCGCAGGGTCGACGGTGGCATAGGACGCAGTGACCGCGGCGGTGCGGTGCCGCATGACCTGGGCGATCTCGGGCCAGGACGCGCCGTTGCGCACCAGCTGGGTCGCGGTGCCGTGCCGGAGCCGATGCGCCCCCATCGCGGGTAGTCCCACGCGGCGGGACACCCGTGCCACCACGTCACCCACACCGCCCGGGCTCATCGCGCCTTCCGGTGCTCTCACCTGAACGAAAAACGCACGGCAAGCAGGCGGGACCCGACGATGACCATCGTGCAGGTACCGCACGATCGCGTCACCGACGTCGATGGGGATCGGGAGAAGCTCGTGGCGGTTGCCTTTTCCTCGGATCGTGATTTCACCACGCCGCCAGTCGATGTCATCGACCCTCAACCCGGCAACCTCAGCACGGCGCAGTCCCAGCCGCCAGAGAACCGTCAAGATCGCACAGTCGCGTAACCCGACGTCGCGGCTGCAGTCGCAGCCCCCGAGCAGGCGTGCGAAATCGGCACCTACACCTACGCAGAACTTCTCGACGAGGTGTCCCGGTTCGCCGGCGTCCTGAAGGACCAGGGCGTGGTGTCCGGTGACCGGGTGATCGTCTACATGCCGATGATCCCCGAAGCGGCGATCGCGATGCTGGCCTGCGCCCGCATCGGCGCCGTGCACTCGGTGGTGTTCGGTGGTTTCGCCGCGAAGGAACTCGCGACACGCATCGACGACGCCGGGCCGGTGGTCCTGGTGACGGCGTCGGGCGGCCTCGAGCCGGGGCGCACCGTCGACTACCTGCCGATGGTGGCGAAGGCGCTGGAGTTGTCCGGAACCCCTCCGCACACGGTGATCGTCAAGGACCGGGAGCAGGTCCCCGGTTCGGCCGCCGACTACCGGGGTGACGGGGCTGCGTGGTTCGACTGGGACGCGCTGATGGCGGATGCGGCACCCGCGGAACCGGTTCCGGTGACCGCGACGGACCCGCTGTACATCCTCTACACGTCCGGCACCACCGGGAAGCCGAAGGGCGTGATCCGCGACAACGGCGGGCACGCCGTCGCGCTCACGTGGTCGATGCGCAACATCTACGACATCGGTGCGGGCGACGTGTGGTGGACCGCGTCCGACGTGGGCTGGGTGGTCGGACACTCGTACATCGTCTACGGGCCGCTGCTGGCCGGTGCCACGTCCGTGCTCTACGAGGGCAAGCCGGTCGGAACCCCGGATGCGGGCGCGTTCTGGCGGGTGATCTCCGATCACGGTGTGTCGGCACTGTTCACCGCCCCGACCGCGATCCGGGCCGTCCGCAAGGCCGATCCCGACGCGAAGGAGATCGAGAAGTACGACATCTCCTCACTGAAGACGCTGTTCGCGGCGGGCGAGCGCCTCGACCCCGACACCTACGCGTGGGCCACCCGCGTCCTCGGCCGTCCCGTCGTCGACCACTGGTGGCAGACCGAGACCGGCTGGGCGATCTGCGCCAACCTGCGCGGGCTCGAACCCATGCCGCTGAAGGCCGGCTCCCCCACCGTCCCGGTGCCCGGGTACCGGGTCCAGGTGGTCGACGCCGAAGGGAACACGGTTCCCGCCGGGACCGAGGGCAACATCGTGATCGGACTGCCGCTGCCCCCGGGCACCCTGGCCGGGTTGTGGCGCAACCCGGAGCGGTACGTACGGTCGTACCTCGCCACGTTCGACGGCTACTACCTGACCGGCGACTCCGGTTACATCGACGACGACGGGTACGTGTACGTCCTCGGGCGTAGCGACGACGTCATCAACGTTGCCGGACATCGGCTTTCGACGGGCAGCATGGAAGCGGTGGTCGCGGGACACCCCGCGGTCGCCGAATGCGCGGTGGTCGGGATCCGCGACGAACTCAAGGGCCAGCGGCCCAGCGGCTACGTGGTACTCAAGGCCGGGGTCGAGATCGACCCGGAAACACTCCGCAACGAACTGGTCGCGATGGTGCGCGAGCAGATCGGCGCCGTCGCCACGTTCCGCGACGTGACGGTCGTACAGGCACTGCCCAAGACCCGCTCGGGCAAGATCCTGCGCAAGACGATGCGGCAGATCGCCGACCACGAGGAATACACCGTGCCCTCCACCATCGAGGACGTCGCCGTCCTCGATATCCTCGCGAAACAATTGCAAGCACAACCTCGAGGCTCTGCAGTGGACGCGCGATAGCGGGCCCACGGAGTCCGCCCACAACCAAAAGGCGCCATGCTCGACCTCGCCTCCTGGTTCCCCTGGCTCACGCCATCCTGACCACAGACTCGTCGTGTGGCCTCCCGGCGCTGACACCGTGGTCGGGCGAGGCCGTTCAGTGGACGTCGTGGAAGGCCTGCTCGACCTCGGTGGGGATACGTCCGCGGGCGGAGAGCTCGTAGCCCTGCTCGATCGCCCAGGCGCGGATCTTCTTCGTTTCGTCCCGGCGCCGCTTCCCGGTAGTGGGTTTGCCCGTCCGGTCCGAGCGGTGCTTGCGGCCGCCGACCCGGGTGGAGTGCGCGATGCAGTACTCGAAGGTCTCTCGAAGTTCCTTGGCGTGCTCGTCCTTCAGGTCGATCACGTACTCGACGCCCTCGACGGCATAGTGGATGCTCTCGCCGTCCTCACCGAAGGCGGTGCCGTCGATGTCGTCGACCATCTCTACTACGACCTTGCGTGCCACAGATTCCACTCCTCGAGGTCTTCGGTACAGACCGGATGACAGTACTGGCAGTATCAGAAAACTCCGCGAGCCGCGAGCCTACGAGGCCCGGCCGGATGGTCCGACTCGGGAAGTTCTCGGCCCACTCCCCGTCGCCGGTCCGGGACCTCGAAGTTCGCTTCCCACGAGAGGTCGAAATTGGCCGGATTCGACGGCGACCCTTCTGCGTCAACGTCATCGAACACGGCCGCCCCTCGGAGTTCGGTCCGCCTGAGACGGTGTAGCGCCCTGAACTGTCGCGCGGCGCCAGCAGATGTCCTGTCTCGCCGCCAAAGCACCCGTGAGGGTCGACTCCGTCGCTGCAGTCCGGCAGTAGACACGCACACGTATCGCACGGCCACGGGAGTCACTTCGTGCCCCGTTCGCCGTCCTTGGTGGCCGCGCTGGCGCTCCGCGAGTCGGCGAGTTCAGCGCGCAGCTCATCAGCTCGCTCGCGGGCGGTCGCTGCCTGCGCCTGCGCGGTCACGAGATCCGCTTTGGTGGCGCCGAGTTCGTCGCGGAGTTCGCCAGCCCGTTCACGGGCGGCCTCTGCTTGCGCTTGGGCGGTGGCGAGATCAGCCCTGGCGGTGGCGAGTTCGTCGCGGACTGTGTCCACACGGGTGCGTTCGGACTGAAACGCGGTCCGGGCCTCCGTGAGATCGGCCTCAAGCCGTTCCATGGTGGCCGTCGCAGCTGCCGCGGCGCGCTCGGATTCACTCCGGACCTGGTCAACCTCGCTCACGAGCTCGGCGTTGCGTCCGCGCAGGGACTCGATGAGTTTGTGTTGTTCTGCCGCCTGGTCGCGGTGCTCGGCGGCCGCGACCGCCTCAGTCACGACCCGGACCGGATGTCCTTCGTCGCCGCCCTGCAGATCACCCGACGATCCCTGTCCCACAGCTCTTATCCCCCTCATAACCACCACGCCGCCACCCGATTGTGGAATCAGGGCATCGCCAAACTCCTGCGCCGCATCAACCCAGCACGCCCACACCGCGCCAACCCCCGCGTCGTCAAACGCAAAGTCCTCAAATGGCCCGCCAAACGCGCACACCACCAACACCATCCACAACCCACTCAACCGCCGAAATGCACCATTCTTGTTCACTAACTGAACGGTATTGGGCCTAAACCCTTCCAAATCGCGATCGCATGGTGCTCCGGCAACTCGGAATGAGTGGCAAGAAAGCGAACCTCAGCAACGGCCGGTCGTGGCAGGGTGCAGGGCGCTATCGAGGGTGGTCGGCATGGTCACGAGATCTGCATCCAGGGCTCGCCCGGTTGCGGCCAGGTGCGCCCCCGCTGCGATGACCGCGAACGCGGTGGGACCTGTGAGGTAGATACCGCGGGACAGCAGATCGTGCAGCAGTGCGGGGTCGCTGTTGCATGCGGAGATGGCCACGCCGTCGTCGGGGACGAACAGCACCACCCCGCTCAGGTCGGCGCCGGATCGGTCGTACCTCTTGCTGGCGAGGGCCTTTGCCTGGCCGTGGATGGAACTGATCAACGCGGCGAGGTCAGATTCTGGTGTCCGCGGGCGAGGACCTTGATCGCCTCCACGTCCGGGCTGTCTCCGGCGATCGGGCGATGATTGTGCCGGTCCGTGCGCACCAGGTCCGCGAGCAGCTTGGCGTCACCGGGGTCGGACTTCGCGCCCGAGACGTGGTGACGGTCGCGGTAGCGTGCGACCGCGAGGGGGTTGATCGGGTACACCTGATAGCCGGCGGCGGTCAGCGCCTGCACCCACAGTCCGCGGTCGGTTTCGATGCCGACCACGACCTGACCCGGCTCGTCGGCGTGGCCGGCTATCAGTTCGTGCAATGTGCGGATGCCGGCGAGTCCTTCCGGCAGCCGACGCGACGACAGTCGCCTGCCCGTCTCATCCATCAAATGGACATCGTGATGTTGTTCGGCCCAATCGTCTCCGACGAAGATCATCGATCGCCTCCTTTGGTCTCCAATTCTGGGTGAAACCTGTTCGAGCCCAGAGGCACCCGGCATCGACCTGATATGTACGCCGGTTTGTCAAGGACGCAGGGCGAGGCGACGTCCAGGACCGTCGTCGTGGGCGCCGCTTCTGCGGGCCCGGTCGATCTGGGGTGGTGGCGAGCGTGTCGGTTTCGACGCGTGGTCAACTCTGATATTCGCGGGTTGGGTACCGCAGGACGGTTATTCGGCTGGAGTGGATCGCTCGTCTAATGTCGAGCGTGATCCCAACGTACAGTTAGGGATTGCTCATAGGTCGCTCGCGGATCACTCCCAAGCGCTGCCGTCACCACCGCATGATTCGTCCGGACGTTGTGGGGGGTTCCCGTTCCGGTCCTTGCTCAACGGTCGTCGGCGACGAGGGGGCAAGGTGGAGTCCCCGCAGCGCAGCGAGGAGAACCGACCTTGCCGCCTGACGAGTCGACGACCACACTCGCAACCGGGGATGCGGAACGGGGACCCTGATCTCAGGTGTCGAGCACGGCCAGCGACCAACACCAGCCGGCGAGTTCGCGGGCGATCGCGGTGTTCGCCAGTGCGGGACGTTTGTTACGGGCGTCGAACCCGGCCCAGCGGGCGTGCAGGCGCTGGTTTGCTTGCTGTCCGCGGGCCCGGGCCGCGGGACTGGCATGGTCCCAGCGGCGCCGCAGCTCCGCTCCGGGGCGATACCGGGGTCGGTGGTGCCAGGCGGCCTCGATGAGCAGTCGCCGGGCGTGGCCGTTGCCGGTCTTGGTGATCGATCCCTGCGAGCGCGACGTGCCGGAGGAGTGTTCGGTGGGCACCAGCCCGAGGTAGGCGCCGATTGAGCGTCCGGTCAGGCGCTGCCAGTCGCCGATCTCCACCGCGAGCCCGAACGCGGTCAGCGTCGAGACCCCGCGCAGGCAGCCGAGCCGAGTCACCACCGGGCTGTAGTCGCTGTCGGTGGCCATCGCCGCGATCGCCACATCCAGCCGATCACGCCGGTCCACCGCCGCGAGCATGGTGTCATAGACGGTCTCGTACGCCAACTGCAGACCGGGTGCGTCGAAGTGCTGGGTGCGGAGCCAGGAATCGTGCACCTTCGTCCACGCGTGGCCGCCGTAGTAGACGATCCCTTGCCGCAGAAGTAGTTTCGATACACGATGCCGGGCCGACATCAGATCCCCACGACAGTCCTCCCGGGCGCGCACGAGATCACGGGCGGCCTCCTGCTCGACGCTCGGCACCGCCACTTCGACGATCTGCCCGAGGTGCAGCAGACGAGCCAGATGCCGCGCGTCGCGCGCGTCTGTTTTGACCCGGTCGCCGGGCGGGCGCTGCAGCTTCGACGGTGCGGCCACCAGGCACTCGATGCCCGCCGCGGTCAGTGATCTGGCCAGCCCGAAGCCGGTCGGTCCGGCCTCGTAGGTCACCGCCACCGGCGTGGGTAGGGACCTGCTCCAGCCCACGATTTCGCCGTGATTCGGTGTCAATCTTCGCTCGAACAGTTCACCGGTTTGTCCGTCGAGGCCGCAGGCGACCACCGATCGTGCGTGCACATCCAATCCAATGCTCGTACGCTGATTCATCGCTGGGGCCTCCCACATCTTGTGGCTCTACCGGCCAGGACCCGTTTCCTGTCGGCAACCCACGTTCACATGTGCGTGGGGCCTCAGCCCAGCCCCTCATATCGTCTAATGGATCAGTGCTCGGTGGCACGACACCCCATCAGCGCTATAGGCGACCTCACCGACCGGGCCGGGCCACAATCTAACTCTAGGAGTCAACCTCACTCCAGGCGAGAGCAGTGCTCACCGGCAGGCGGCTCAGTGATCAGCTTGTCGTGGACGGGCAGTCACGTGTCGAAGGCTCGCCGATCGACTCCCATTAGGCACGCTCGCCCTGCGCGTGCTCCACGACCCAGCCCGCGATCTGGGTTCGTGAGGTGAACCCAAGCTTGGTCAGGATGTGTTCCACGTGGCCCTGCGCGGTGCGCGGCGATATCACCAGCCTGGCGGCGATGGCCTTGTTGGTCAGGCCCTGCGCTACCAGCTCGGCGACCTCTCGCTCCCGCTTGGTCAGGGCCGTCGCACTGCTACCGGCGGGCTCTGTCGCGGCCTCGGGGCGCTCGCCGAGGGCGTAGGCGACGGCTCCCTCGAATCCCAGGAGTGCACCTTCCCTTCGGGCCGCCTCGAATGCGCGCTCACCCAGTGCAGTGCGAGTGATCCGCTCGCAATCCTCGTGGCGGACGAGCAGGGTGGGGAACAGCACCGAGGTGCTTCCCATGGCGCGGCCCAGCGCCTCTGCGGCCCCCATCAGGATGGCGGCACGTCGGGCACCATGCTCCGTGTCGGCGATCCATGCCAAAGCCTCCAAGGTCATCGCGGCTGTGAACGGATCGTCCACCAACCGGTTCAGCCGTAAGCACTGCTTCAGCAGTTCTCCCGCCTGGCCGCGATCGCCCTGCTGTAAGGAGGCCACTCCCAGCGCCCACAGTGAGTACGACCGGTATACCGATTCACCGTGCGATTCCGTGATCTCCAAAACTTGTTGATGGCAGCCGATGGCCCTTGGAACGTCTCCCTGCAATTCGTACGCCAGCCCGAGCGTCATCAGAATCCACACCCTCGATGCCAGGTCGCCGCGGGCGCCGAACACCTCCAGCGCTTCCTCCATACGTGTGCAGGCGTGGGGAAGGTCGCCGCTGACGAGGCCAAGGAGACCGTCTGCATGGGTGATGCGTGCGCGGGCCAGCGGGTCGGTTATCTGCGGGATCAGCGCTTGCGCCTCCTCGACCAGGACGGTTGAGACCGGGAGGTCACCCTGTACGCCGGCGAACACGCTGTCGGCGTACAGCGCCCCGGTTCGTGCCGCGGTCGGCTGCCCGGACCCCCGGGCCAGTGCCCGGTCGAGCCAGTGCCGCCCCTCCCGGAAAAGGCCGCGGGAGAGCCAGAACCGGAACAGTGCGGCAGCGATCCGCAGCGCCGCCTCGGTGTCGGGTTCCTCCGACAGGCAGAATTCCATCGCCTCACGCAGGTTCGATTGCTCCCTCTCGAGCCGCGCAATCCACTCCAATTGCCGCGGACTGATCCACTCGGCCTCCACCTGCAACACCAAACGCTGATACCAATCCCGGTGCCGTCGTCGCAATACCGGGTGCACGCCGGTCTGCTCCGCCTTTTCCTTGCCGTAGTCGCGCAGGGTCTCGAGCATCCCGAACCGCACCGCCGAGCCGGCGTCCTCCCGGATCAGGATCGACTTGTCGACCAACGCCGTCACCGTGTCGAGCAACTCCCCCGGAGCCAGGTCCTCCCCGCAGATCACCTCGGCAGCATCCAGTTCGAAACTTCCCGCGAACACCGACAGCTCGGCCCACAGCTGCTGTTCCCGAGACGTACAGAGCTCGTGACTCCAGTCGATGGACAGCCGCAGGGTCTGCTGTCGTGTCGGTGCACCGCGATTGCCGAGGGTCAGCAGCGTGTACCGGTCGGTCAGCCGCTGCAGGATCTGCTCGGGCGACATCGCCCGCAACCGTGCCGCCGCCAGCTCGATCGGCAACGGTAGGCCGTCGAGTTGGTGGCAGATTCGGACCACCGCCTTCCGATTGTCCTCGGTAAGTTCGAATCCAGGCACGGCAGCTGCGGCGCGCTGTGCGAATAACGTCACCGCGTCGTACCCGGTCAGCGCCCGCAGCGACGGCTCGCGGTCTAGGGCCGGCACCCTCAGCGGGGGCACCCGCAGCACCGCCTCCCCGCCGATACCCAAGGGTTCGCGGCTCGTAGCCAGGATCCGCAGCTGCGGACAGGTGCGCAGCAGCATCTCGGCCGATGCCGCGACCGCCTCCACCACCTGTTCGCAGTTGTCCAGTACAAGCAAAAGGTGCCTAGGCGCGAGGAACTCCGCCACCACGTCATCGAGCTGTCGCGCGGGCTGATCCCGCAGCCCCAGAACCGCGGCAACCGTGTCCATCAGGAGGGACCCATCCCGCAACTCGCCCAGTTCGACCAACCAGACGCCGTCACCGAATCCCCGCCGGACATCGGCGGCCAACCGAAGCGCCAGACGCGTTTTCCCGACACCACCGATCCCGGTCAACGTCACCAGACGAGAGGACGACAGCAGCTGCTTCGCCTCGGTCGACTCACGGCGGCGCCCAACGAAGCTGGTGAGCTCGAGCGGCAGATTACTCACCGAAGTCCTCACACCGGGTGCCATCGACGGTGTAGGTGGCGGAGCCGCTGTGGTCCCTGCACGTTGGGCGCGGGCCGGGTCCGGATCGCGCCGTGAGGCGGCCTGTTCCCCGGACAGGGCCATCTCGTCGACGGGGAAGCCATGGCGGAGCTGTACCCGGCGCAGCTCATCGCCGAACTCGGCGGCGGTCGCAGGACGCTGCCGCGGATCGGCGGCCATCGCCCGGCCGACGATCTCGGACACGTCGTCGGGAACGCCGTGCTCGCGCAGGTCAGGGACCGGTTGGGTGGTGATCCGCAGGAACTGGGCGACCACATGCTCACCGCTGTGGCGCTCGAACGCAGCATGACCGGTGACGGCGCAGAACACCGTCGCACCGAGACCGTAGATATCCGAGGCCTCAGTCGGCGGTTCGCCGCTGAGCACCTCGGGCGCGGTGAAGGCCGGTGACCCGGTCACCGTGCCGGTCGCGGTCTCGAATCCGCCGACGATATGGGCGATGCCGAAATCGGTGAGCGCCGGCTCCCCGTAGTCGGTGAGCAGGATGTTCCCGGGTTTGAGGTCCCTGTGCAAGACACCGAGACGGTGTGCCGTCTCGAGCGCTCCGGCCATCTTCACCCCGAGCCGGAGTGCTTCCTCCAACGGCAGTGGACCGTCGCGTCGGATCCGGACGTCGAGCGAATCCTGCGAATGGTAGGGCATCACGATGTAGGGGCAACCGCTGTCGCAGGCACCGACCTGTAGTGCGCTCACAATGTGCGGATGTCCGGTAAGGCGGCCCATCGCCCGCTGTTCCCGGAAGAACCGCGCCCGGTTCTCCTCGTCGAGGTCCGCGGCGAGGACCTTCACCGCCACAACGCGGTCCAGCGCCGGCTGCACGCACCGGTAGACGACACCGAACCCACCCCGCCCAATTTCGTGGGCGTCCTCGAAACCCGCAGCGCTCAACTCCGCCGTGACCGTGTGGGCCACGCCGCGCTGGGTCTCGAACGGATCCCCTGCGGCCATCTTCAGTGTCCTCACCGTCTTTCCGAAGGGCGAGGACAGGACCTGAACGATCCGATCCTCGATGAGGCAACCTGCCTCACCTCGGAAAGATGTGTCTTCAGAATATCGCCACAAGACGGGGTGACCTGAGACTGCGATAGTTCGCATCGGACGTCTGTCGCACTTCACTCTTACGAGAATTAAGGTGATCACCGCGGGTGAGGACAGGTGGAGGTGACCCGCAGGGATTACGACGGGTTGACCGGGACCAGACCAGCGGGGTTGGCTATGCGTGTCGGCGAGTGGTGCGAGGGTGACGCGGTAGCCCGCCAAACTCCGTGAGCTGGGTGTCCCCGAACAGCAACACCGCCTCTCCCACCTCATCGACGGTGGCCCCCTCGACCGCGGCCGGCTGACCTGGCTCCGCCGCGGCTGGCCCACCCTCTTCGAGCAACTCGCCGATGCACTCCCCTTCTCCAGGGCTCAGTTCCTGCGCGTCGGTCTCATTTTCTGGGTTTGCGCAGCTCGGAAGCTGATGAAGAGATGCGATCGGTTGGATACGCCACCGGTACGCGGCCACCCCCAAAGCCCACCGCTGTCCCGGCAACAGGGCAGGAGTCGGCCCAGAAACGCTCAGGTCAAACCCGACAGAACATGCCGATGTTGGAGGAGAAACGATGAACCAGCAAGCCCCACCCAGAACTGCGAACACTGCTCCGACCCTGAGCGTCGACGTCGACGGAAAGCGGTTCGCCTATCGCGAGTTCGGGCCGAGCACCGGCGTACCCGTTGTTTTCCTGCACCACTTCACCGCGGTCCTCGACGACTGAGACCCGCGTGTCATCGACGGAATCGCATCGGATTCCCGCAAAGAATGCACCTACCAGTGGAGCAACTGCTGATTGCCTTCATGCCCGAGCTGGAAAAGTCAGCGTCACCAGGTTTCTCGAGTCCGCACCCGACCTTGTCCGACGGGGCCTGGCAAGCTACGCCGGGGTAACAGTCGACGAGGTTCCAGAGTCGGACATCGACGAATGGATTCTTGCGCAACCATTCGCACGCAACAACGACCAATACGATGACCGAATCGCATCGGCGGATCTGCGCAACTCCTCCACCGCCGAGACCCTCTGCGTCGATTTCAAATCCGCCTGGGGCCCAGAAGCCGACGCGGTGATCGAGAACGCTGTCGATGCACCCTCTGGCTCACCGGTCCGACTGGTCGGTCCTCGGTATTGACTCGTCTCGACCTCGCCGAGGCTCTTGTCCCACACACCGATGCTGTCGTGGTTGTCGAAGCGCCGGCCTCCACCCCGATCGGATATCGCAGCCGGCTTGGCCAGCTCCCGCGCACATTTGGCGTTCTTTCCCGAGTCGGTGGCCGCCGACATCAACCGCGACGCGCCGCAAAGGGCTGCCTCCGTCTAAGACTAAGCCGAGCCTGAACACACCGACATGAACTGCGCGCCGACATCGGCATCGGCCGTCTCGGCGACTACACCCCCCGCGGCCAGGTTCTCACGTCCGGTGCCGGTCAGATCCTAGCCCGCCAGGCTGCTGTCGCCGCAGGCATCCCGATGGATATTCTGCGTTGACGTGCAACAAGGTGTGCCTCTCGGGTGTCGACGCCATCGCCCTGGCCGATCAGCTGATCCGGGCCGGTGAATTCGAGGTGACCGTCGCAGGCGGTCAGGAATCGATGACCCGGGCCCCAATAAAGGACCACCTCGCCTACGACGGCTTGTACGACATCTTCACCGATCAGGCCATGGGCGGTCTGGCCGAATCTCGCGACGAAGGCGCGGTCGCGTCGACCCGTGAGGGGCAGGACGTGTTCGCAGCGGCCTCGCATCCAGCGTGCGGCGACGGCGTGGAAGAACGGTGTCTTCGACGACGAGGTCGTTCCGGTATCGATTCCGCAGCACAAGGGCGATCCGTACGTCTTCTCACAGGACGAAGGCATCCGCGCCGACACCACCACCGAGACTCTTGCGAAGCTCCGTCCGGCGTTCTCCAAGACCGGCACCATCACCGCGGGCAATGCGTCACCGCTCAACGACGGTGCTGCCGCCGTGATCGTGATGAGCAAGGCCAAGGTCGCAAGTCTCGGGCTCGAATGGATCGCCGAGATCGGTGCGCACGGCGTGGTCGCGGGACCGGATTCGTCGTTACAGTCGCACCCGACTCGGGCGATCGTCAAAGCTTGCGCGAAGGAAGGCATCGACCCCAAGGATCTGGATCTGGATCTGGTCGAGATCAACGAGGCGTTCGCAGCGGTCGGTATCGCCTCGACACGTGAACTCGGGATCGACGAGGACAAGGTCAACATCAACGACATCGTCAACGCCATCGGTCACCCACTCGAAATGTCCAGCGCCCGCATTGCACTGCATCTGGCGTTGGAGTTGCAGCGGCGCGGCGGCAGATCGGTGAGCTGCGGCGGCGGTGGCCAGGGCGACGCCCTCATCATCCGCGTCCCAAGAAATGGGCTCTACTCGAGATACGATCACGCGATTCGACGTGCGAACCGACGTCGCCAAGCCAGAAGGACCGGCACGACGCCGACCTCGAGCGCGATGGCAACGATTCCGACGGGATGCGGACGTCCGGTCTGCCTCCACGACCACAGCCGCGCCAATCCCCCCGCGAACACTGCCGCCAAAGCAGCGGTGACCGCGGGCGAATCCTCCACCGTGCCTAATCGAGAGAGGATGATCGGCCCGACAGCAGCCTTGAACACGTTGGCGTATCGGAGTTCTCCGTCGATTACCGCAGAAACCTCGGATGTGTGCCCGGGCACTGCATCCGCACCCAACAGAACCTGCTGCACCCCGCTGATGGTCGGGACCAACGCCATGAGCCCGAGGGTCCACTGCATACGGGTTCGGGTGCGGTCGCGCGTGGTCGTTGTCATTGCTTCGCTTTTCGGTCGGTTGCATTCAGTTTTCGATGAGGCGAAACGCGGTCGTGAGCCCGGACGCGAGAATTTCGTTGGAGAGCGTCGGGTCCGACACCGCCCGCGACAGTTGCAGGGTGCCGATCAGGGTCGACATCAGGCCGATCGCTATCGTCCGCGCCGCGGCTGTGTCGTCGATGTGGGTACGACTCGCAACAACAGCGATCATCGCCGCGAGACCATCCGTGAACGATTCCTGCACAACCGGTTTCGACCGACCGATTTCGCCGAGCAGGGCAGCGGACGGACATCCGTCCTCTCGTTGGTCACGATGACTCGCCGACAGATAACCCTCGATGTAGGACTGCAACGAGTGACCGTCGTCGGGTAGCGCCCGCAGAGCATCCAGCTGCCTCGTCAGCTGATCGGCCAAGACCACCGCGACGAGTTCGTCCTTCGACGCGAAGTGCGCGTAGAACGCGCCGTTGGTCAGCCCGGCGTCGGACATCAACGCACTCACGCCGGCCCCGTCGATCCCATCCTTCTTCAGACGTCGACCCGCCGCCTCCACAACCCGAGCGCGCGTCTGCGCCTTGTGCTCGCTGCCGTATCTCGCCATGTCGATGATCCTCCATGCTGCCGCGTCCTTGCCCTACCGCAGTCTATCCGATAACCTTACGACCATAATAGTATGAGCGTAATTCAATCGGGCTTTCACAGGCCAGGCTCACTTCCTTCGGATAGAGGACAGACATGGCAACCAACCACGGCACACCAGCCGACACCCGCACCTGGAGCACGGTCCCGACCAAAACCGTCCTCGCCGGCGGCGTGAACTTCGCCTACCGCGAACTCGGCCCCACGGGAGGCGTGCCCGTGGTGTTCCTGCACCACTTCGCCGCCGTTCTGGACGACTGGGACCCCCGCATCATCGACGGCATCGCCGCTCAACACCACGTCATCGCGTTCGACAACCGCGGCGTCGGCGCGACCGACTCGAAGGTCCCCGCCGATCTCGAACAGATGGGAGGCGATGCGGTCACGTTCATACGAGCGCTCGGTCACGACAGCGTCGATCTACTCGGCTTCTCCCTCGGCGGCGGGGTAGCCCAGATGGTCGCCCTGCAGAATCCGACACTGGTTCGGCGAATGGTGTTGGCAGGCACCGGCCCACGCGGCGGCGGCGGAATCGACCACATGGGCAGGATCGTCGGACGCGCCTACCTCAAAGCCGCCCTTGTCCCGCAAAGATGCCCGACACTTCCTGTTCTTCCCACGCACGACCGAAGGCAAACTCTCCGCCGACGCCTATTTCGCCCGGCTCGCCGAACGTGCCGTCGACCGAGACACACGCATTTCGATGCAGGCCCGCCTCGCACAATTGAAAGCAATCATCGGCGGCGGGAAAGCAGCACCCGACGACCTGTCACAGATCACCGCGCCCGTGTTCGTCGCGAACGGCGACAACGACCTCATGGTCGCCAGTGAGCACTCCGGCGACCTCGCACGGCGTCTTCCCAATTCGCAGTTGACCAGATACCCAAGCTCGGGACACGGCGGCATATTCCAATACCACCGCGAATTCGTCCCGGAAGTGCTCGCATTCCTCGGCGAGAAGCCGCACACCACCGCCGCGTCCTCCGCGACCAGCACTGGCGATCTGTTCCCCCGTGACGAGGAAAACCACCCGGCACCCGCGGTGACGGTGTGGTCGCCGAAGCGTTCGTAGAAACGCCCCAACAAGGTGACATCGACCGCGGCCGGGATGGTGCCGGTCCAGGCCGGATCCTCGATTAGGGTGAGCAGCCGTCGATGCAGATCGTCGAGCTCGTCGTCGCGTCTACCGATCTCGGCGGCAAGTTCGGGATCGTGCGTGCGCAGAACCCGTTCGGCGAGGCCGGCCAACTCGGCCGCCACCCGCCCATATGGGAGAGCAACTCCTCCGCCTCACCGGAGGCGACGTGCTCGGGATGACGCCGGCGGGGGCTTTCGGCCACATGCTGCACCAGCCCGCCCATCCGGCTCAGATCCGTCACCAGGTGCACACCGGTGACCACCTGACGCAGATCACGCGCCACCGGCCCCTGCAACGCCAGCAGCGCCATCGCCAGGTCCTCGCACGGACCCGCGCAACTCCTCGATCTGTTCGTTCAGGTCGAACACCCGCTCCGCCAAGGGCAGGTCAGCCAGCACCAGGGCCTCGGTCGCCGCCCGGACCGCATCCCCGGCCAGCCGGCACATCGACGCCAGACGGTCCGTCAGCTCGTCGAGCTGCTCCTGAAACTTCATCCGCATACGCATCATCCTCGTGCACCTGACGAAGACAACTCCAGGACGTGTCATCTTTTCCACCATCGCACCGAAATAGCCACCCGATTCCAGATATGGGATCAGGTCACCGAACTGGCCGTCGCTAACCGACCGCTCCGTGCGATGGCTGGCTGCGCCCAAAAACAGTTGCACACCAAACAACTTGACAACACCCTCGAACCCGACCCAGGAGTACGACCGTTCTCAGCATCAGGTTTTGGCTCTCTTCCAGTCGTGGAGGGATCTGCTGAAAGGGTTGCAAGTGGGCATGCCAGGAATGCGGGGCAAACCCTACTCGGTCGAGCTGCCTGTCGACTCATTGGCTGGGTGCCGCTTTCCCATTCGATCGCGGGCCCTCGACTTTCCACTCAGCGGCACATACTCGCCGACGGCGGCTAAGCCCATTCGGGGCATGTTCGCGTACAGAGTCTCGTACTGGCCGGCGGCGACGCGGAAGGTTTCGTGAAAGACGCCAACATGTCCGTTGTAGGCCGTCCGCCGGAAGAACTCCTTTTGAGCCGGCCGGTGACGAAGATCGTTATTGTTGGCCCAGCTGACAAGTTCGTCGAAGGAACGCCAGTACTGAATAAACAGCGGCATCCGCCAGTCGCTGACCGTAACAACCGCATCTGACTTCAGCAGAGGTGAATTTGGAAGGGCCTTAGCCTCTTTCACCATAGCGAAGGCCGCGCGGAGAATTGGCCACCATTCGTTAATTCGCCAAAGCTGATTGATCCGCATACCAATGAAGAAGACGATGAACTCGTCCGGATAGTCCGCCTCGTAACGGCCGGCCTTAATTTCCATGGTTTTGGCCTTTCTGGTTGATGGATCGCCTCGCTCGAAGCGTGAAATTCTATTTGGATAATAATATGGTCGCGTGGGTGGTGAAACCTGCGCCCTTGCCTCGGGAACCCTTGTTAAGTCGCTGCGCGCCGGGAGACGCCGCTCGCTATGCAAGCGCGAGGCCCGAGAACGGAGCCAAGCGGAGCGGCAACGTCAGTAGGTGGTGACGAAGTCCCGCGGGTCGCGAATATTCCCCAAGGTCTCCATGGGCGTTCCGTCTGCCTTCGACGTAGGGAAATGAAGACCATCGGAGGCTTTGTGCCAATTGCAATGGAGATGAAATTGGCGCGAGGTTTCCGATGCCGTCACCTGATTGCCTACCGACCCAGCCAGCCGATAGCTCTCGAGGTTTCCGCACCGACAAGTAGCTTGCAGGCGGCTGTTTCGAACGGGTCGGACGAGACCATTGTCATCTCGCGATCACTCTCCTTTA
Source organism: Rhodococcus sp. WS4 (assembly GCA_006543605.1). Lineage (GTDB taxonomy): Bacteria > Actinomycetota > Actinomycetes > Mycobacteriales > Mycobacteriaceae > Rhodococcus_F. Next base: position 76,578 of record RRBB01000015.1, on the reverse strand, counting down.
GTAGTTGTGAGTCGGGCGGGGAACGCCACTTTGGTGGGCATCATCGACATGAAACACCGCGGCAGAATGTGGAGGAACTCTGCCGCGCTCAAGCTTGTGACCTAAGTCTCGCTGCCTTTTCCGTTGTTCTGTGTTCAGTTTTTGGACACAGCGACGTTGTCTATCCCGTACTGCCGCATCGCTGTGTAGAGCGTTGTACGGCTGATCCCGAGCTGCATCGCTGCACGTTTCTTCTCGCCGCCCGCCGCGCGCAGGGCTCTACGATGGCCGCCCTCTTTGATTGGTGGATAGGAGTAAGCCGACGAGACTTCACGGGTTCCGAGTACGGTTCAGGCAAGTCTCGGACCGTTACATCGCCAATGATCCATTTTGATACCACCTGGCTACCGACTGAGTGCAATTCGCGGACGTTTCCAGGCCAATCGTGGGCCTGGAGGGTCCAGCGCCGCTGGGGTAAATCCCAGTTCTCTTGCCGCCTGCAGTCGTTCAAGCATTAGTTGCACAAGCCCAGAAATCGAGTCCGTTCGATGACGGAGCGGGGTCAGCTTGATCCGCTCACCGCACCGGGACGCCACACCACGCTGTTCTCCTGTCAGTTCCTCGAACATCGACGTTGTCAAGACAACCGTCGAACGCGCCCACCCAAGGAGCTGTGCAATCTTCCGAGCCGCTGAGGGCGGCAGAAGGTGTATCGACTCGATCACCACTAGCTGATCGCAATCAAGGTCGGAATAGCCGAGCTATCCAAGCACCCGCCTCTTCAACGCTGAGATCGGCAGCGTCGAAAACGGACGCCGCCCGTCCCGCGGCCAAACTCATCGCAGCAGTTGTCAGTCCCGATCCAGGTTCACCGCAAACGAGCACCGACGGAGTCCCCGATCAACGGCCTTGATGGCTCCGACTGGTGCGGCGGTGGTCACCACATCAAGTGTGAGCAGCACCGACCCCGGCCCGACAACGGAATGAAATTCGGCGACAGCAGTCCGACTACTGCTGAGCCGCACCTCCCAACTGCCCCGTCCCGTCGCCGAAGTCTGCCTCGCCATTTCCCTCAAAGGAGCGTGATTGTCGGGATCTAGCAGATCGACTGCGGATCTATTAGCCAGGAAAACATCATCGGCGAGAGCGATAATGGGACGGTCACTATTCTTGTATGTCATCTGCTGGAACGCGGCCAGCAACTGTTGCTCGCTAGCACGCCTTCCTTTGAGGAGTCGCTCTTCGATCCGCGGGGCAACCCACTTCAGATATCCTCCGTGGCGAGGCACGACATGTCAAGAACGCCTTCGAGCTTCTTCGTCAGTGGGTCGAGCTGCGGATGCCCGTAGCAAGTGAGATCTTTGAGGGATTCTACGAAATGTTCAGATCCCCGAACGGCGACTCCACGCTTCGACTCGAATGTCGTCGCGATCGAATTCGTACCAGTGTCCTCTCGGAACAGGGCACCGCGGACTGAACCAAGGTCCGTTTGAGGATCGGCTATGGCCGGCCGCAGATGGAGGAACGTGCAAGTTCACGATGGAGCAAGCGCTTTCCGAGATCGACTGGAAGGTGACGGCCGGTAACAGCTCACCAGGACGACGGCGCCGCCGCCGTCCTGGTGACCTCCCAAGAGGCAGCCGAGCGACACGGACTTCGGCCCGCGCGCGGGTGCATTCCTTCGCCGTCGCGGGCGACGACCCGATCTTCACGCTCACCGGGCTCGTCCCGGCAAGACAGAAGGTCCTGGCTCGAGCCCGGTCTCAGTATCAACGACATCGACGCCTTCGAGGTCAACGAGTCCTTCGCGTCGGTGGTGCTCGCCTGGGGGCCAAGACCGGGGCCTCCCTCGACAGGGTCAACATCAACGGTGGCGCGATCGGTCACCCGCTGGGGGGCTCCGGCGCCCGCCTGACCACGACCCTGCTCAACGTGCTCAAACAGCGTGGTGGTCGGTACGGACTCCAGGTTGTGTGCGAGGCGGGTGGCCTGGCCAACGCCACCATCATCGAGTGAATCTGAGATGACTCAATCGGCGAGGAATTTCAGCACCTCGGGCACGAAGGCCTCGTGGTGCTGGAACACGCCGCCGTGCCCCGAGTTGGGGTAGATGATCAGCTGGGAGTTGGGAATGCGACGAGCCATGTCCGCCGAATTGCTGCTCGCAACCATGAGGTCGTTGTCGCCGTTGGCGACAAGGACGGGCTGGGTGATGACTGACAGGTCGTCGGGCGCGCTGTTCCCGGCTGCTCGGATGGCTTTCAGCTGAGCGCCGATCGCCCGCAGGGAGACGCGCTTGTCGCGGCCTTCGGTGCGCTCCTTCAGTCGCGTGAAGTAGTCGGCCGCGGCGCGCTTGCCCTCAGCGTTGCGGGGGAAGAATAGGAAATTCTTCGGATCCTTGAGGGTGAGCGCTGCCTTCGCGTAGGCGATGGCGACGACCTTGACGATCTCATTGATGCCGCCGCCTCCTTTAGGTCCCGTACCTGCGAGGACCATCCGGCGGACGAGGTTCGGTGCTTGAATGGCGACCATTTGGGCGACGACACCGCCGAGTGAGAATCCGAACAGATCGACCTTCTTCAGTCCGAGTGCCCTGATGAAGGCGACGGCGTCGCTGCCCATCTCGTCCACATCGTGCGGAACCGATGATCCGGTTGCTCCGATGCCGCGGTTGTCAAACGCAATCACCCGGTGGTGGGCGGCGATGCCGTCGATGATCTTCGGGTCCCAGTCGTCGAGCACTGCGGTGAAGTGGTGCAGGAAGACCACGGGCACGCCTGAGTCGGTGCCCAGTTCGCGGTAGGCGAATTTCACTCCATTGACGTCGATCGTGCGGTTCGGCGCGTGTTTCCAGTTCATGTGAATTGTCCTTTGTTGCTTAGCAGTTCGGATTTGTGGCATTGACTTATCGCGCATCGAGTTTGGCGAGGATTGATTGGGTACGACGATCCCTGGCGCTGTGCGCATCAAGGGCGGGGTTGATAACGCCGCGCAGCGCCGAGAGTGACTTCCATCTGGCCGGCGCCATCACGCGCGGAGCCCGTTGTGTGAGACCGTCTGCGATCGCGGCCGCGGCCGCCTCCGGCTGGAGACGTATGAGCAGTGGCCGCGGCAGCGTCGACAGAAGTTCGGCAACGGCCGGGTCTTCGTCGACACCGTGCTTGAGCATGTCGGTCTCGATGAGCGAGAAGTAGGCCGTGGTGGTCGAGGCTCCGTGCGCTGCGAGTTCCACGCGCAGGCCGCGTCCGAGTTGTTCAACCGCGGCCTTGCTCATGGCATAAGGGATCGTTCCCATGCCGTTGAGGAACGCGAATACCGAACTGATGAGGACGATCTGGCCCTGATTGGCAATGATCTGGCCCATGGCCGCGTTGACGGTGTTGACGACTCCCCCGATGTTCACCGCGAAAAGGTTGTCGATCGCGGTGGTAGGCATCGACCGGAGTGTGGCGCCCCGCGACAGGACTCCCGCGTTGGCGATGGCGATGTCGACTTGCCCGAATCGTTCGACCACTTGGTCAACAGCGCGATCGAGTGATTCGCGGTCGCGGACGTCAGCGATCAAACCCATTGCGGCAGAAGAAGACATGCGGGTCGCGATGTCCGGTGTTGCCGCCTCGATGTCCACGATCGCTACCCGCGCGCCGCGCGCGAGAAGTTCCGTCGCCGTCGCGTAGCCGAGTCCGCGGGACCCGCCAGTGATAAGAACGACCTTGCCGGCGAGGTCATAGACGGTCTTCATGCCCGAACCCCACGCTTCGGACGGAAGGAGCCCAGCCCATTGCGACGTAGTAGCGCAAGGGTGGTGACCAGCCGGCCTCGATCGACATCGGGCTGCCGACCTTTGCCAAGACGATGCAGCTGGTCGGTGTGCCAGCTAATGTTCAAGACACCATCGAGCGCTTTGACATCGATGAACCTGCCGAGAGCGCGACGCATCCCGTAACGCAGTTCATGGGTGGTCAGAGTCTTCTTTTGGCCGGTCAAAATCGTGGCTGCGGCGTCGGGCGTTGTCGCGGTTGGTCGGGCGATGCCGACGACGTCACAGTCACCGGCGTCAAGCGCCTCGTCCATACCTGCTCGAGACCGAAATCCGCCGGTGACCGCCAACGGGACGTCTCCTGCCAGGTCGCGAACCGTCCGGGCATAGTCGAGGAAATAGGCTTCGCGAGCACGTGTGCTGTCCGCGGCAGAGCCGGACATCGCCGGCGACTCGTAGTTGCCACCACTGATCTCGATCAGATCGAGACCCTCCGTCGCCAGTGCGGCGACCACGTCGCGGGACTCGGCTTCGGTGAACCCGCCCCGCTGGAAGTCAGCGGAGTTGAGCTTGACGCTCACCGCGAAGCTTGATGAAACCCGCGACCGGATCCGGCGGACGACCTCGATTAGGAACTTCATGCGCCGGTGGGGGTCGCCGCCCCATTCGTCGGTGCGCAGATTCGTCAGTGGCGACAGGAACTGGGTGATGAGGTAACCGTGCGCGGCATGTACTTGAACACCGTCGAACCCGGCAGTTTCACAGACGGCCGCTGCGTTCGCGAACCGCTCAATGATGCCCTCGATCTCATCGGTGGTCAGCGCGCGGGGGGTCGGTGCACCCGGAAGGTTTAGCGGCACCGCGCTCGGCGCGACCGGCGTGTGTTCCCGCGCGAACAGGTTCGACTGACGCCCGGGATGGTTGAGCTGCACCCAGATGGGCACGCCCGCGTCGTGCGTCGACTTGGCCCACCGCGTGAGCACGTCGAGGTCGCGTTCATCCTCGATGACGACGTTGTCGGGCTCACCCAACTGGGTTCGGTCAACCATGACGTTGCCGGTGATGAGCAACCCGTAACCGCCCTGACTCCAGGTTCGGTAGAGACGCTCGAGGCGGTCATCAGGAGCGTTGGTTCGGCTCCCGAGCGCCTCGCTCATCGCCGCCTTCATGATCCGCGTGGGCAGCACTTGCCCAGACGGCAACGTCAGTGGGTCGTTCACAGATGTCATCTGATCCTTCTTCGTTTGCCGATCGGCCATTGTCTGCCGATCGTAATATTATGGTTGACAGACTATGAGATAAGATGAAAGAGCGCAAGACCCAAACGAAAGGTGGAAACGAATGCCGCGCTATGGCACCGAGCACAAACGAGCGACGCGACAGCGGATCATCGAGACCGCCGGTCGGCGATTCAAGCAAGATGGGATCGACGGATCGGGTATTGCGGTCCTGATGGGCGATGCGGGCCTGACCAATGGCGCGTTCTATGCCCACTTCGAGTCCAAAGACGACCTGGTCGCCAACGTCGTCGCCAGGGAGTTAAGCGCCCAGCATGCGACGCTCAGCGCGCTCGCGCCAGGTCCCGAAGCGTTGCAAACGTATGTGCGCGAATACCTCTCGACGCAGCGCCGCGATCTCCGCGGCGACGGTTGTCCCTCAGCGGCGTTGCTCGATGAAATCGGCCGCTGCGACGAAGCCACCAAACGCGCCTACACCGAAGGCGCGCGATCCATCGTCGAGGTGATCGCCGCTCACCTAACGCCAAAGGACCCACAGTCCGCACGCGACAGAGCACTCGGGCTCTTCACGCTCCTGGTTGGAACCCTGCAATTGTCTCGCGCCCTGTCCGACGAGAGGTTCTCCGACGAGGTTCTCGAAGAGGGCATCCGGAACGCCCTCGCCTTCATCACAGAAAGCCCGTGACCCACATACCTCTCACTCAACGGCATTGTCACGTTAACGGTAGTGGCGTCCGGCTGGCAGGATCGGCTTGGTGAACACCGCAGCGCCGTCGTACAAGCGTCACCGCTTCCCGGTCGACATCCTCCAGCGCTGCGTCGTCTCGTAGTCGATGGGACTGAGCACCCCAATCGTGGACTGCCTCCTTGTAGAGTTGTAGTAGTCGGGCCAATTATCGATCGCTGCAACTAGTTCAGCCTGATGGACGTAGCCGTGGCGGTCAGTAGTGCACGTGCTCGAATGTTGACCACAGACTCTCGGCACCGGCGTTATCCCGCGTCGTCGAATGCGCCCGATCCCCTCTGTGATCAACGAACTGTTCGGGTGACGCACCCGTTCCACCCGTGGTCGGGCCGCGAGTTCGTGTTTGTGGCGGTGCGGCAGACCTGGTCCCAGGATCGGGTGTTCTTCCTGGACGCGGAGGGCAGGCAGTTCTCGTTGCCGGCGGGCTGGACCGATGCCGCCGCGCCGGACGAGTTCGTCGCGATGGCGGCGGGCCGGTGCCCGTTCCGGTTCGCCGATCCGGCCGAGCTACGCCGGTTGATCGACGACCTCGCCGCGGTATTGAACAACTGAGATCCGCGGATCATTGACGGCATACAGCGAGTGATCACATTCGACAACCGCGGCGTGGGCGAATCAACAGGCACAACGACGAACTCGGTCGCCGCGATGGAGAGCACCGCTGTCTCGCTCATCCGGGTCCCGTGAATTTCGATCAGGTCGATCTCCTCGGACTGTCGATGAGACCTTCATCGAACTTGGTGCGGCGTCTTCCCAAACACAACTTCCATCCTGCGCCGATGCTTGACACGGTGGCAAAGTCCAAATCCAGGAATTGTTCGTCGTCGGCGACGAAGCCCAGAAAATCGTGGCGCCATGAAAGTCGCCCTCTGCCCGAATCGGATTCGACTGCAGCGCGAGCAGGCGGAAGCCCGCGAGGATGTCGCGCGGCGTAGTCGGCCATCGAAGACGGAGGGGGGTGACCACGACGCTGTGCTCCCAACTGTTCCGGAGGAGTGCCGATCAGACTGGATCCGTTCAACCAGCCCCGGCGCGAAAACGTCGTGCAAATAGTAATGCGGAGTACCCAGAGCATCGGACTATCTATTGATATGCAACCGGACTGACAGTAGCTGTTGGTGTTTCACCTACTCGTCAAACACGTTCGTCTCAGCGATTCATGCCTCGCCGAGCAGCGTACGTCGGTCAAACCCACGATGCGCACGGTATTTTCTCACAATTAGTTGCAATTGACTACTATATAGTCTTATAATCTGTGCGCGCGAAATTTCCACGGCCACGGCAATCGAATGAGTGGAAGGAACGCGGGGTGCCTCTCGACGGAGTGTTAGACCACGCCTTGTCCTCCGCCGCCTTCCTTTTGCCCTGCGACGTCGTCGCCCCTCCTGCGTCAATTGAATTGCGCGAGAGTGACAGAGCGAACCCGAATTGTGGACTGACACTGAACTCAACATCAGGCCACGAGACGCGAAGGCGGTGGAGATGACGGTCCGGAGCCGACTCCTCGGGCGACAGATTTCCGAGCGTCGGGATCAGCGCGGGATGACCCGAGAGCAAGTGCGACCGGCCGGGCGGATCCCGCAGCTTGATATCGCACTCGGTCGCCTATCTGGCTGGACCGGCTGTGGTCCGCGACGTTTCATGGCGTCGGCGCCAACCGACACATGTGTGCACTGGCTTGGGTGGTGGACGCACGCTGCACCGACGCATCAAGGGGATCAGAATTGAAACCGAATCGTTCTCCGAGTCGCCTCGACGGGATCCGCGACTGTCCGATCGCCGACGCCGCCCAAGTCATCGGAAATCGGCAAACGATACTAGTGATACGTGAGATCTTCTACGGCTCCACTAGGTTCAGCGATATCCAGCGTCATACCGGCCTCTCCCGAGACATCCTCGCGGACCGAATGCGTAGCCTGGAGAAGGACGGCATCGTCATCAGACGCATGTACATGGAGCACCCACCACGATTCGATTACGTCTTGTCGGAGATCGGACACGAACTATGGCCGGTACTCGAGGCGCTACGGACATGGGGAACGGAGTATTCGGCACGCGGCCCACGGGAGTCAACGCCCGAGTGACAGCGTCGTCGATCTGCGCCTCGCAAGCTGCGAGATTCTCCCAGTTCGTTCCTCGTCGTCGAGGTGTTCGCCCGTTGCATCTCGGTGTCACTCCGTACGATCCCTGCCCTGCCCCGCGTGCGGAGACGACCGTGTCCCAGCTGACGAAATGGTCCCACCATCACTTTCGCGGATGCGTTGAGCATTTCGGCCACGTAGGTTCCGTCGAGCGTGACCACCCGGTGGCCACGGGCGCTCTCAGCCAGGCGTCCAGAACCTCGAGGAGGTCGAGAATTCGGGGTCCGCCGTCGAGTAGGGGTCGCTGCAGTCCGCGCACGACGCAGGTGATGATCGCGGAGCCCACCGTCTGTGCTGCCTGGTCGGTCCGGTTGGCCGCATGAAGGGCACGCGCCAGCGACAGTCGGGCGCGCAGCACCGCGCGTGATCGTCGATGCTCTTCGGCCTGGTGCAGGAGTCCGGCCGCGACGGTCACCTTGAGTTCAGCCTGGGGGGGCGGACCGGGTGAGGAGCCAGATGGTGGGAATCGGTTGGAGCTCGGAGGTGATTGTGACGGTACCCTCGGTTCGCCTCGGTGGCGGCCGCCGCTCACCGGTGTAGCGTTCACCGATCAGGCCTGCGTGGATTCGTTCGTTTTCGATCCGGGCGGACAGTCTCGGTAGCGACAGGTTCTCGTCGAGTAACTGCTCGGCCTCGGTGAGACAGCCCTGTTCGTAGAGCAGGTCGCCGAAGACCGCTCCGGCCAGCCGTTGGGCGCGGAGGAGTCGAAGGTGTAGTGGGCGTGAAATGCCGCCACGCTCGCGGCGGCCGAGACCACTAAGGGTGCAGGGTTTCCGGCCGCTCCAGACCCGGCGATCCGCTTGTCCAATCCGGTGACCCGGTCGGCGAACAGCTCGCTCGTTCCGGGATCAGGGACACCTCTGCGAGTAAGTGCGTGTCTCATGTGGAGGAAGTGATGTGTGGGACATAATGTGACGCGTGGTAGATGAGTTGTCACTGAGGTTGGTGCCGGATGCGTTGTGGGAGATAGTCGAACCGTTGATTCCTCCTTTTGTCGCCCGGCCGCAAGGAGGTGGCAGTGCCCCCGCCGATGACCGAGCGGTGTTCACCGCGATCGTGTATGTGCTCACCAGCGGATGTGCGTGGCGGCACCTGCCACCGTCCTTCGGGGTGACCGTGCCAACCGCGCATCGACGGTTCAGTGCCTGGGTGCGCGATGGGGTGTTCGAAAAGCTCCATCGAGAGGTGCTCGACCAACTCGGTAGTGCGGGCGAACTCGACTGGACGGCAGCAATCCTGGACGCGGCGAGCGTCCGGGCAAAAAGGGGGTTCGCTGACCGGCCCCAGTCCCGTCGACCGCGGCAAGAAGGGATCGAAGATCCACGTCCTATCCGAAACAAATGGAATCCCACTGGTCGTGGGTGTGACCGGGGCGAACACCCACGACAGCACGATGCTGCAACCGATGGTGGCCGCGCTTCCGGCGACGAAGTCCAGGCGCGGACCACGCCGACGCAAGCCGGGAAAGCTTCGCGCCGACAAGGGCTATGACTACGACATGCACCGACGGTGGCTGCGTGAACGAGGCATCGTCCCGAGGATCGCCCGCCGCGGCATCGAGCGAAACGATCGCCTCGGCCGGTACCGGTGGAAGATTGAACGCACCATCGCCTGGCTCACCGGATACCGACGTATGACCATCCGCTACGAACGTTACGGCGAACACTTCGCTGGCTTCCTTCACCTCGCCGCCGCACTCACCTGCTTCAAAAAAACTTCCCACATGAGACACGCTCTAAGTCGTCGACATCGGTGGTCGTGGTGGTGGTCGTGCGCGCGTTCGAGAGGGACCCGGTGATGGTCAGGGCGGCCCGGATCGGGACCGGCGGAGTGATGCAGCAGTACGTGGTCCCAGGCCACGGCGATCTACAGCCGGGGACGTTGGGTGTAGGTGTTCAGGGACGTTTGGTGGTCAGCCCAGGAGGTGGCCACCTGTGAGCGTTCGATCAGCAGCATGCCGCGTGACTCGACGATGTCCGTCGCGGTGTCCGGCTCGCCGGCCGCGAGGGCTCGGCGCCACACCTGCACTGCCTGCTGCCTGGGCGCATTCACCTTTCGAACGCCGGCCCGGCGAACGGCTGGTCGCACAGTTCCTGCGCATCACCCGCGAACCGATTCCCGACCTGTGACCGACGAGCATCCCGGACGTCCTCCGCAGCGTCTTTGAAGAAACGATGTCACGTGATCCCGCCCAGCGCCCGCCACCGCCGCCGACTTCGCGAACCAGCTTCGAGACGTCGAGCGGCGCCTCGGGCCTGACCGTGGACTGTTCACAGCCATCACCCATCCCGCCGCCGACCCCTGCCGGGCCCGCCGAGGACCTGTTGTCGGCTCGCGATTGACCACCCGGCGCGTGAGCGCCAGGAGAATGCTCGACGCCGACCTGCTCCCCGACTTCCTGGCGTGTGGGCGCCGGTGCCCGACCCGGCCCCGGTCTCCGAGTGGTACCGATCAACGACGGGCCCGTCGCCCCCGGAGGCGCTGGGGTTCCGCGAACCGACACGGACAGGCCACTCGATCATGATGCAACTAATATCCGCGCGCACTGCAGGACGCAAACTCCTCCCTCGCGATGCACCCGACGGCGATACTGATCTACTCGTTATGCAACGTATTACACGAAGAACGAGCACGCTGCCGAAGATCGGATGACGGAGACGCCGAATACTCCGATAGCTCGTGAACGTTGCAATTTGCTACTCATTTTTCATAGGATTTCACTCGGCGCGCGATTCCTCCCGCCGCCCACAGTCGAAGGAGTGACATGTACAATCTCGCAGACCTGGTGGACGTGAGCGCTGATTTGGGTTCGACGCGAGCTGCTTTCGTGGGACCCAACGAGCAGGTTACCTACCGCGAACTGGCCGACCAGATCAGTGCGGCCCGGGCCGGCCTCCGGGAGCTCGGAGTCGGCCGGGGCGATCGAGTGGCGGTAAGCCTTCGATACGCACCGGATTTCGCGGTGGCCTTCTACGCGATACTCGGAATCGGCGCCGTTGCGGTGCCGATGAATCCGGCACTGACCCCGCGGGAGGCGTCCCACTATCTCGGCGATTCCGGGGCGCAGGTGCTCGTCGGCCTAGATCAGGTGGACCGGCGGTGGATCGAGGGCACCGACGTCGTACTGGTGGACATCGACCGGCTGCGTCGGCATGAGGATCGATCTCCGAAAACCGCGGTGGCGATCGATGACACGGCGGTCATCTTGTACACCTCAGGCACCACCGGTGTTCCCAAGGGCGCGGAACTGACCCACGCGAATATGTACTTCAACGCCACCGTACTCGCCGATCCTGCATATTTCGGGCTCGCGCAGACCGACGTCGTGGCCGGACTGCTGCCGCTGTTTCACACTATGGGCATCCTGGTGCTGAATTTGACTATGAAGGCCGGGGCCGCGATGTGGCCTATCGAGAAGTTCGAGGCCCGCCGAGTGGCCGAACTGATCGCGGCCGGTCGGGTGTCGGCGATGGTCGGCGTCCCGACCCATCTGCAGATGCTGATGACCCACTCCGACGGCCTGGACTTCCCCACACCGCTGCGGCGACTGACGACCGCCGGCGCCGGGCTCCCACCCAAGGTGCAGGCCTGGGCGGAGAGTCGGCTCGGCACACCGGTCCTCGAGGGATACGGACTGACCGAAGCGTCTCCGACCGTCGCGCACAACCGGGCCGATGGTCCGATCCCTCCCGGCTCGGTGGGCCGCCCCCTGCCCGGTGTCGAGGTCAAGATCGTCGATGCCCTCGGCACCGAGGCAGCCACCAACTGGCTCGGTGAAATCGTTGTGCGCGGACCCAACGTCATGAAGGGATACTGGAACAACCCCGCCGCCACCGCGGCCGCGATTTCAGACGGCTGGCTGGCGACCGGCGATATCGGGCGGGTCGACGCAGACGGTTACCTCTACATCGTGGACCGGCTCAAGCAGGTGATCATCCGCGGTGGTTTCAACGTGTACCCGGGCGAGGTCGAAGCCGTGCTGCGTGAACATCCGGACGTGGCCGAGGCCGCGGTGGTGGGCATTCCGGATGAGCGGGTGGGTGAGGAGATCGCCGCGTTCGTCGTCAGCACCGGTGCTCCACTGACCGAGGAGAACCTTCGCGAGTTTGCGCGCACGCGCCTGGCCTCGTACAAGTCGCCGCGCCGGTTCGTACTCACAACCGATCTCCCTCGAACAGCAACCGGCAAGATCGCGCGTACACAGCTACCCGCCCTGCTTGCCGACCGCTAGGCCGTGTTTCAAAAGTGCTTAATCTGTGAGCTTTTGATCAAGTGGGTGTGTCGCTGCCGTTGAATGAGCGAGGTCTCGGGTATCTGGGTTTAGCGACCAAGCAAAAACCTGAGTATCGGAGACCTCGTGCCCAGCGTAGCGGTGCCGGGGCGGGCGGACCTGACCGACGCGCAATGGGCGCGGTTGGCTCCGCTGCTTCCTCGGGGCAGAAAGGCGGGCCGCGCCCAAGTGGACTAAACGGCAGCTCATCGACGGTATCCGGTGGCGGATTCGGACGGGCACGCCATGGCGGGACCTCCCGGTCCGGTACGGGCCCGTGGCAGACGATCTACGGGCTGTTCCGGCGCTGGCAGCGGGTGGGGATATGGGCAAAGATCCTGATCCTCGCCTCCCTGCAGGCACTCGCCGACGACGCGGGTGCGATCGTGTGGGACGTCAGTGTGGACTCGACCATCGCGCGGGCCCACCAGCATGCGGCGGGCGCCCGCCGGAATCCCGAGGCTCAGTCCGAGCCGCCCGGCGGGGTCGAGACCGAGCCCGCCGACCACGCGTTGGGGCGCTCTCGCGGCGGGTGGACCACCAAGACGCATCTGGCCTGCGAGCAGGGCCGTAAACCCTTGTCGATCGTGGTCACCGCCGGTCAGCGCGGCGACAGTCCGCAGTTCACCGCCGTCCTCGATCGCATCAGCGTGCCCCGACCCGGACGCGGCCGGCCTAGGACCCGACCAAACCGAGTAATGGCAGACAACGCCTACAGCAGCGCCGCGAACCGCGCCTACCTCCGCAAGCGCGGAATCCGCGTCACTATCCCGACCAAGGCCGACCAGGCGGCTCACCGGAAGCGGAAAGGGTCGTCCGGCGGTCGGTCACCGGCGTTCGACGCCGAGCATTACAAGCAGCGTCACGCCGTCGAGTGCGGCATCAACCAAACTCAAGTAGAACCGCGCGGTGGCAACCAGATACGACAAGCTCGCGGTCCGCTATACCGCCACCGTCCGGATCGCCGCCATCAATTAGTGGCTTCGCACAGCCAACTTTTGAAACTCGGCCTAGTGTCGACACCCGAGAGACACGGGCAGGGCAAGGGGCTCAGCGGCCGAGGAACAACCCCTTGCCCACCACGGGTTCGGTGTCACGATCGGTGATCTCCTCACCGCAGTCGGAGCAGACGACCCGCGCGGTCATCCGATGTCCACACGGCTTGTGGAAGAGGTCGACCGGCGGCGCGGACAGCCCGGTCCATTCGTTGCCCCAGGCCATCAAGGCGACATACACCGGGAAGAGGGCGTGCCCTTTCGCGGTCAGCCGATACTGCTGGCGGGCCCCACCGGCGGGGTCGGGACGACGCTCGAGGATGCCCTGTTCGATCAGCAGATTCAGCCGGTCGGTGAGGATGTTGCGTGCGACGCCGATACCCCGTTGGAATTCGTCGAATCGCCGCGCCCCGTTGAATGCCTGACGGAGGATCGGCCAGATCCAGCGCTCGCCGAGCACCGCAGAGGAGCGCGCGATCGCGCAGTTCTCGTCGAACAACTCTTCATGCTTCACAGCGCCCAGTCTAGAACCTGCAGTTGCAATTCGCTACTTCGTGGCGTTAGGTGCGTGTCGCACGAATCCCACACAATTATGGGACACATCGCGGAATCCCCTTCTGCGCGGATAAATGTACAGCTCGTGGACGTGCTGCCCGGCGGGTGCCGTCGGGTCGGGCGGCCGCGATACCCCTTCGACGCAATCCGACGGTCGAGTAGCATCCCGCACCACCCTCCACGCGGGGCCATCGAGCGTCGCCCGCGGGCTCGCGGGCCGGCCCGCGAGAGAGGACGCGGCCAGGCGTGCACGGGCCTGCGCAGGGCGCGTGCGCGGGCGACCGTCCGGTCTGGGCGGGCGGTCCGGTCGGCGGCGTGGTTCACCGCCCGCCACGCAGCGCGGTCAGGTGATGGTGATCCCGCCGTCGACGGGCAAGGTCACACCGGTGATGTATCCTCCCGCCTCACTGGCGAGGAACACGATCGTCGCCGCGAGTTCTTCCGGGAAGCCGAATCGACCGGAAGGAACGCGCGTCAGCATCTGCTCGACATACCCGGGGGGATATGTCGACGTCATCTCGGAATCGAAGAAGCCCGGGGCCACCGCGGTGACGCGGATACCCTTGCGCCCGGTCCACTGTTGCGCGAGATCGCGGGTCAACCCGATGACGGCCGCCTTGCTCGAGGCATAGGCCGCCTGCGGAAGGCCGCCGGTGGTCAGGCCGAGGACGCTGGCGATGTTGATGATCACGCTGCCCGGCCGCATCACGCGGCCGCAGGACTGGGCCATCCAGTAGGTGCCATTGAGGTTGACATCCACTACATTTCGGAACTGCTCGGGCGTCTCCCGGGTCGCCGGCACGGCGGAGGCGACACCAGCATTGTTGATCAAGATGTCGATGTTCCCGAACTCCGCGAGGCCCACCTCCACGATGCGTCTCGCGTCGTCGGGACGCGAGACGTCGGCCTCGACCACGACGGCACGTCGGCCGATCTCCTCCACCATGCGCCTGGTCTTTTCGAGCCGATCGCCGCGCCGCGCCGCGAGAACTAGGTCGGCGCCGGCCTCGGCGAGCCCCCTCGCGAACGCGACCCCGAGCCCGGAGGAGGCGCCTGTGACGACGGCAACCCTGCCGTCGAGGTGGAACATGTCGAGAACACCCATCGAAGATCCCATCAATTAAGTAGTCGATTGCAACGCTTTATAACTGTAACCCATCAGACCTGACCGATGAAGTTCCGCGAACTACGCATGACTTCAACCCTATTCCCCAGTTCAGATGAAGAAGCGACGGATCCAAGATAGGTCGCCTACGGTGTTTACTTAGTAGCAATTTACTACTAGTATCGGTCCTGTCCGCCGGATAGGGCGACACCAGCACGGAGAAGGGAAGTTCGTTGTGACGGAAACGGTGAGCGGGGAGACGATCGAGCAGGCCGGTGGTGGTGGTGGTGGTGAGCCGGTGGTCACGGTCGAGCGGCGCGGCCATGTGCTGCTTATCGGGTTGAATCGACCGGAGAAGACCAACGCGTTCAATCTGGAGTTGCTCGATCAGCTGGCGCGCGCGTACCACTTGCTCGAGAACGATTCCGAGTTGCGTTGTGGGGTGTTGTTCGCTCACGGCAAGCACTTCACCGGCGGTCTCGACCTCGAGGAGGTCGGCCCCCGGATCGGGGACGTCGACTTCACACGCCCCGGTCGGCGGGACCCGTGGCGCAAGGACGGCATCTGGACCACTCCGGTGGTCATGGCGGTGCAGGGCTGGGTGATGACGTTGGCGATCGAGTTGATGCTCGCGGCCGATATCCGGGTTGCCGCGTCCGACGCGAAGTTCGCCCAGATGGAGATCAACCGCGGCATCTACGCGTTCGCTGGGGCCACGATTCGGCTTCCGCGGGATGCAGGTTGGGGTAACGCCATGCGCTGGCTGCTCACCGGTGAGCCGTATGATGCCGCCGAAGCCCTGCGGATCGGGCTGGTGCAGGAGGTCGTCGAGCCGGGTAAACAGCTCGAGCGGGCCGTCGAGATCGCCGAGTACATCAGCGAGAAGTCCGGGCCACTCGGGGTGAAGGCGACCCTCGAGTCCGCGCACCGGGCACGCATCGAGGGGGAGAAGGCCGCATTCGACCGCCTCGAGTCCGACATGTCCGCGTTGCTGCGCACCGCCGACGGGCGCGAGGGCATGGAGTCATTCATCGAACGTCGAGAGGCACGGTTCACCGGAAAATGAGTAAGAACAGGCAGTTTCGCCTCGCCCATCGCCCCGTCGGATTCGCGAAGGAGACCGATTGGGATCTGGTCACCGAGCCGCTTCCGGAACCCGGGGACGGCGAGTTCGTCGTGCAGGTGCAGCAACTTTCCGTCGATCCCGCGATGCGCGGTTGGATGAACGCCGGAAAGTCGTACGTCCCGCCCGTCGAGATCGGCGCGGTCATGCGCGCCTACGGGACAGGCCAGATCATTGCCTCCCGTAACCCCGACTATCCGGTCGGGGAGTTGGTCAGTGGAAGATTCGGCGTCCAAGAGTACGCGTTGAGCGACGGCCGCAGCGACGGCTGCGGCGTGCATCGCATCGACCCGCAGTTGCAGGTGCCCCCCAGTGCTTACCTCGGCGTCCTGGGCTTGACCGGCATGACCGCATACTTCGGCTTGTTCGACGTCGGCTTGTTCCGGCCCGGCCAGACGGTCGTGGTCACCGGAGCCGCCGGCGCGGTGGGCAGCACCGTCGGCCAGATCGTCAAACTGTGTGGCGGCACCGTCATCGGCATCGCCGGTGGCCCCGACAAATGCCGCTACGTCGTCGACGAACTCGGGTTCGACGTGGCCATCGACTACAAGTCCGAGAACATTCGCAAGGCACTGCGGACCCATGCCCCGGGCGGTGCAAACGTGTTCTTTGACAACGTCGGCGGTGACATCCTCGACGACGGGCTGCTCCGTCTGGCCCCGGGCGCTCGGGTAGTTCTCTGTGGGGCGGTGTCCCAGTACAACTCGGAGACCGGCGCGCAGGGCCCGAGCAATTACCTGGCCCTGTTGATCCAGCGGGCCCGGATGGAGGGCTTCGTGGCCACCGACTACGAGCACCGCTACAGCGAAGCCATCGAGGCATTGGCGCGGTGGCTGGTCGAGGGCAAGCTGGTCAATGTCGAAGACGTGGTGCACGACTCGATCCTCGCCTTCCCGACGACACTGACCCGTTTGTTCACCGGGCAGAACCTCGGCAAGCAAATTCTCGATATCAGCGGTCGCGAATGAGGCCCACCCGCGAGGCCGATCCACAGCTCGTCGAACCACCCCCTTGTGGGATCCGGGCATTCCTGCTCGTCGCGTCGAATCAGAAAGTGATGAGGTCATGACAGAAGCCGTGATCGTTGCCACGGCCCGCTCCCCCATCGGACGCGCCGGCAAGGGATCGCTCAAGGGCATCCGCCCGGACGACCTCGTCGCACGGGTGATCCGGGCCGCGTTGGACAAGGTGCCCACCGTCGACCCCACCCTCATCGAGGACCTCTATCTGGGTGCGTGGGAACACTCCGGGGAGCAGAGCGAGAACATCGCCCGACGAGTCGCCGTGCAGCTCGGCCTCGACACCGTTCCCGGGGCGACGGTGAACCGTGCCTGCTCGTCGAGTGTGCAGACCACCCGCATGGCTGCGAACGCCATCAAAGCCGGTGACGGCGACATCTTCGTCTCCGCCGGCGTCGAATGCGTCTCGCGGTATCCCCAGATGACCGGTGTCGGCGCCGGGGACGAGCAGTTCCAGAACCCCCTGTTCTTCCCGGCGCAGGCCCGCACCGCCGAACTCGCCCGCACCGGTGCCACTTGGAGCGACCCTCGCGCAGCCAGAGCGCTGCCGGACATCTACATCACCATGGGTCAGACCGCGGAGAACGTCGCCACCTTCCGAGGCATCTCCCGCGCCGAGCAGGACGAGTTCGCCGCCCGGTCCCAGCAGCTCGCCGAAAAGGCGATCGCCGACGGATTCTTCCGCCGGGAGATCACCCCGGTGACCCTGGCCGACGGCACCGTCGTCGACTCCGACGACGGACCGCGCCCGGGCACCACTGTCGACGCGCTCGCCGAACTGCGCACCGTGTTTCGCGAGTCCGGCACGGTCACCGCGGGCAACGCCTGCCCCCTCAACGACGGGGCGGCGGCGCTGGTGATCATGAGCGACACCACGGCCGCCGTACTGGGCCTCACCCCACTAGCCCGGGTCGTGTCCACCGCGGTGAGCGGTCTGTCACCGGAAATCATGGGACTCGGCCCGGTCGAGGCATCCCGGCGCGCGCTCGCCAAGGCCGGCCTCACGATCGACGACATGGACCTCGTCGAGATCAACGAGGCCTTCGCCGCCCAGGTCATCCCGTCATACCGCGACCTGGGTATCGATCTCGACCGGCTCAACGTCAACGGCGGCGGTATCGCGCTCGGCCATCCCTTCGGCGCCACCGGTGCGCGCATTACCACCACCTTGCTGCACTCACTCCAGGAACGCGACAAGCAGTTCGGCCTGGAAACGATGTGCGTCGGCGGCGGCCAGGGCATGGCCATCATCTTCGAACGCCTGAGCTGAACCATGAAGGAACACATGACCAACCTCACCTACGACTTCACCGGACAGACCGCGATCGTGACCGGCGCCGCTCGCGGCATCGGATTCGAGATCGGCCGGTTCTTCCAGGCCGCTGGAGCGGACGTCGTGCTCGTCGACTTCGACAAGGTCGCCCTCGACGAGGCGACCGAGATACTCGGATGCCACGGCGCGCTCGCCGACGTCAGTGACTCCGACTCCGTCCAGTCCGTCGTCGACCTCGCCATCGAACGGACCGGCCGCATCGATGTGCTGGTCAACAACGCCGGCATCCTGCGGGACCGGTTCCTGTGGAAGCTGACCGACGACGACTACGAGCAGGTCATGGCCGTCCACGCCGGAGGGACGTTCCGCTTCACCCGCGCCTGCGTCCCGCACTTCCGAAGCCAGAATCACGGACGCGTCATCAACGTCACCTCCTATACCGGCCTGCACGGCAATCCCGGCCAGTCCAACTACGCCATGGCCAAGGCCGGAATCATCGGCTTCACCAAAACCACCGCGAAGGAACTCGCCCGTTTCGGGGTGACGGTCAACGCCATCTCCCCCAACGCCGAGACCCGAATGATCGCCTCCATTCCAGATGAATTGAAGGCGCAGATGACCGAACAGATCCCGCTGGGGCGATTCGCCGAGCCCCAGGAAATGGCCGCAGCGGTCGGGTTCCTTGCCTCCGCCGAAGCCGGCTACATCACCGGTGTGGTCCTGCCCGTCGACGGAGGAATCGCAATATGACTCGCTTTGCAGGACTCGACGAAGTTCGTGCCTCGATCGA
This sequence comes from Rhodococcus sp. WS4, assembly GCA_006543605.1. Classification (GTDB taxonomy): domain Bacteria; phylum Actinomycetota; class Actinomycetes; order Mycobacteriales; family Mycobacteriaceae; genus Rhodococcus_F. Next base: position 57,585 of record RRBB01000015.1, on the reverse strand, counting down.
TACCGATCTCGGTGTCAGCCGGTGGATCGAGATCGACCAGGCCCGGATCGACTCGTTCGCCGACACCACCGAAGATCGACAGTGGATTCACACCGACCCGGAGGCGGCGGCGCGGGGCCCGTTCGGCACCACCATCGCCCATGGATTCCTGACGCTGTCCCTCTTGCCCGCGTTCCTCGAGGAGCTGATGGTGGTGGAAGGCATCGGCATGGCCGTCAACTACGGGCTCAACAAGGTCCGCTTTCCCTCCCCGGTACCGGTCGGCTCCCGGGTCCGCAGCCGAGGCCGGGTGATCGAGATCCAGGACATCCCCGGCGGGATCCAGGTGACGATTCTGGTCACCGTTGAACGCGAGGACGCCGACAAACCGGTCTGTGTCGCCGAATCCGTGAGCCGCATCCTCACGCCCACCCCAACCCCCCGCTGAATCCGCACCCACCGATCCACCCAGATGCACATCTAACCCACGAAATACCCACTGGTCGTACAGATTCCGGACGCGGGGCCGTTGAAAGACGCGACGGTGTTCGATCCAATGCCCCGGGTACCGCATCAGAATCGTCGCTTTAAACCCGAATGCATCGATTCGCTGATCCAGTCGGGGTGAGTTTCGGTGTGCAGCAATGGTCGGTATGTGGGCATGGTTGAGCATCCGACCTCTCGTGTCGGGTTGTTCCACTTGCTCTTTCGCGTCAAGGGCGGACAGGTGTCGCGGACGTTAGACGATGATCGGGTGATTGCGGCCGAACGTTCTGTCGAACAGTGTGTTCCACGCTCTTTCCCACGGCCAGTCGGTCGGCAGGTGCAGCGTCAACCGTCGGGCCGACGACGCGATGCGTGCGGGGACCGAGACGAGGGTGCGACGGAGGGTGCCGATGGTCGCTTTCGTCAGGTTCGGGTGAGCCGTGAGGGTGCCGGCGGCACGGGTGAGATTGAACGCCATCACCGCGCAGACCAGCCAGGCGGCGTTCACCGAAAACGACGACGGCAGATGCGCGAGAGCGGAGTTCTTCAGATCCGCATGCACCTGCTCGATGACGGCGTGCTGACGGTGGGTTTTGTCGGCGTCTTCACCACCACCGACCTCGTCGGGGTCGGTGGTGGTGAAGAACGCGTGGAACCGCCACACGTCGAACAACGTGCCCTGGCCCTGATCCTTGGGCGGGCGCAGGTCGGGGCTGCGGCGCACCACCAGCCGGCCGGGGATCTGGTGGGCCTTCTTCTGGGAAGCGAACGCGGTGAACTTCGATCTCCGCGACCTCCGCCCGCGAGATCCAGGTGTCGGCGCCCTCGTCGTAGACGGCGTCGGTGTACTCGATCGGCGTCCACCCGGACTCGTCGGCGCCGATGGATTCGATCGCGCGTTTGATGGTGGAGGTCAGGCGCACGGTGACCGACACATCGGCGCCGGCGCGAATCGCGGCACCAATAATGGGATGGCCGTATAACGCCGAATCGCACCGAATCAGGGGTTCGACGCACCGTCCCCGCTCGCCCGCCGGTCTGCGAACGCAGCCGGTCGACGGTGGCCAGCGCATCGGCGACCATGCGGGCGGCCCCGCGCGGCGATCCGCAGGCTCCTTGGTGCAGGCGTTTGGGCGAGGATCACCGGCGCAGCGGTCTCTGTGGTGACGGTGGCGATGAGGGCGTTCAGCCCGCGGACCCCGGAGTAGCCGTATCCGGACCCTTGTTTGCCGTGGCCGTGGACCTCGATGATCGAATCGTCGATATCGACCAGCACCCGCCCGGTGTCGATCCCCGACACCAGCGCGGTCTTCTTCTCCGCGAGGTTGCCCAGGAACTGCGAGGCCACTGCGTCGAGCTGCCGGAAGTGCCCGAAGGTGAACTCGCGGAGGAACGATCCAGCGTCGACGGTACATAGGGCCGGTCGAAGACGGTCCCCATCGCCCCGTGCCGCAGGATCGCCAGGTCGGCGATGCTGTCAGCGCCGGCGACCATCCCACCGACCAGCGACCCGACCTTGCGGCCCGGGTTGGCGGCCTTGTCGGTCGGCACGCTCAGGTGTCGGCCGGCGAGGCTGAGCAGGCCGCTGGCCTGGGCCAATGCCATCACCGGGACCAGTCCCGCGGTCGACACCAGATTCGGGTCGTCGAACCTCGCCGCCGCGACGGATCGCGTGTGAGATAGTTGCATCTACGAGATGCCCTTCGTCGTGCCGAATTGTTTCTGTGAGAAGTTCAATTCTTCCACTACGGCAGAGCATTTCGCCGTTACGACCCACCCAGGGATTCATCCGGATCGGTGCATCCAGGTTAAGCGACCACTTGCCGAGAGGCGCACTGGGGGCACACCGTCACCCTGTCCGGGTCAGACCTCCGCTGTCATCGACGGCGATCTCCGGTTCACCTATGCCGAGTTGTACGAGTGGTGCCGCCGATTGGCCGGCTCCCTGTCCGAGCTGGCCGCCGGCGCGCCGGTTGCCGTGCTGGCACCGAAACCCATTGGGCTTGGATGCTCACTTCGCTGTGCCGTGGTCGGGGTCGCCGGCGGTCCGGGAGATTCGTGTCGTCGCTGCCGACGGTTCCGACGTGCTCCCCGACGGCGACTCGGTGGGCGAGGTCTGGTTGCGCGGAAATACCCTGATGCTCGGCTACTTCCAGGATGATGCGACAACGACATCGGCGATATCGGGGGACTGGTTCCGAACCGGGCACATCGCAGTCCTGCATCCCGACGGGCAACTCGAACTTCGCGACCGCAAGAAGGACGTCATCATCTCCGGTGGAGAGAACATCACCTCGATCGAGGTGGAGCAGGCTATCGCGAGTCACCCCGCGGTTCTCGAGGTCGCGGTTGTCGGTGTCCGGGACCAGCGATGGGGAGAAGTCCCCGTCGCTCACGTCCAGCTCCGCGACAACCAGGTCGCGACCGAGCAGGACATCATCGAGCACGCACGAAAGATGTTGGCGCGGTCCAAAACACCGCATCGGGTCATCTTCGGTCCGCTGCCCCGAACAGCCACCGGGAAGATCCAGAAGTTCGCGCTGCGCGAGGCCCACCGATCGCAGACAGTGGCACCCGGCCGATGATCCCGTGTCACTCGCCGCGCTGATCAGCGGCGAGTGACACGGGGTCATTCCACAAGGGTCATTCCACGACCGAACCCGCCGGCGACCAGGTCGACCCGTCGTCGATCGCCGAGTACGTTTCGCCGTGACGATCCAGCCTCTTCATCCGCCCTCCGGCCAACTCCGCGACAAGATCCTCGTCCAGCGGAGGAATGAAGGCGTTGTCGACGAGGGTGTACTCCGCCGCGAGTCGACCCACCGGATGAATACCACCGAAATCGATACGCCCGTTGACATACAGGTCGTCGCGGATCTGCCAACCCACGACGTCGCCGATCACCAGGTGGCTCATCCCGTCGGGCGACGGAACGATCGTCGCGACCTTGCATTCGAGTGCGATCGGTGCACCCTTGATGCGCGGCGGCTTGACGAACGTCGACGCCTCACGCTCGATACCGACCGCCTCGAACTCGTCGACGTCGGGTTCGAATTCGATGGCACTGCGATGAACGGCGGTCACCTGCGGCAGCGTCGCCAGGTTGGTCACGAACTCCCCGGTGTCCCGCATGTTGACGAACGTGTCCTTGAGCCTCACCCGATCCGACCGGGGCTGAATGGACAACGAGATCCGCGGGGGCTTGCGCCCGACACACGTGAAGAACGAGATCGGAGCGATGTTGCCGACACCCTCGGTCGACAGAGTGCTCACCCAGGCGATAGGGCGCGGGATGATGCTGCCGATCAACAGTTTGTAGGCAGAGGTTTCGTCGAGATCCTCGGAGTCGATGATCATGCTGGTTTCCTTTCGCTTAAAAAGCCCAAACTGGACTGCGTGTGCGCCAGCGCACGTAGCAGGCATTGCAGTGCCGCCGCGCGCGTGCTTTCCGAGCAGTTCGTAGTTGAGCGGAACTGGGATCGCTTCCGCGACAGGCGATACACGGCTGTTACCGTCCACGATTCCTCGGACGGGACACCTCAGCCCAGGTAGATAGATTTCAATTGCTGGTAGTTGGTGAGTGCTTCCGGTCCGAGTTCGCGGCCGATGCCGCTCGCCTTGACGCCGCCGAACGGGGCGGTGGGCTCGGGTAGATAAGTGTTGACACCGATCGTGCCCGTCTGCACCCGCTTCGCCAGCGCGAGCCCGCGGTCGGGGTCGTTTGTCCACACCGTTCCACCGAGTCCGTAGTCGGAATCGTTCGCGATGCGGACGGCGTCGTCGTCGTCGGAATACGGAATCACTGACAGCACCGGCCCGAAGATCTCCTCCTGGGCGATGGTGTGGCTATTGTCGACCTCCGCGAAAATCGTCGGTTCGACGAACCACCCCTTGTCGCGGTCGGCGGGCCTGCCGCCTCCGATGGTGACGCGGGCACCGTCACCGCGACCCTTGGCGATATACCGCTCCACGCGCTCCCGGTGCGCGGCTGTAGCCATCGGACCGATCTGGGTGGCGTCGTCCAGGGCGTCACCGACTTTCAAAGCACCGGCGAAATCGGTGAACAAGTCGACGATCTCGGCGTAACGCGAGCGCGGCGCAAGCACCCGGGTGCCCAGGAAGCAGGTTTGCCCGTTGTTGAGAAGCGTTGCTGTGAAGAGTTTCTCGGCCACCGTCTGCAGGTCGAGGCCGGCGTCGTCCAGCACGATGGCCGCCGACTTGCCACCCAGTTCCAGCGTGACCGGCCGCAGCAGCCGACCACAGACCTCGCCGATGGACCGGCCGGCCGCGGTCGAGCCGGTGAAGCTGATCTTGTCCACACCGGGGTGCGCGACCAGATACGCGCCCACCTCGCGGCCACCGGGAACCACGTTGACCACCCCAGCCGGAATTCCTGCCTCGGCAACGGCTTCCGCGAAGACGAAGGCGTCGAGCACGGTCTCCGGGGACGGCTTGATCACCAGCGTGCACCCTGCCGCCATCGCGGGCGCGTACTTGAACGCGGAGAGAGCTTGCGGGAAGTTCCACGGCACGATCGCACCGACCACGCCCAGCGGTTCGCGGCGAACCAGGGTGTTGCCGCCGAGCAGTCCGGGACGGGTCTCTTCGGTGGCGGTGTCCCGGGCCAGGCCGGCGTAATAGCGCAGCAGGACGACAGGGAAGGAACCCTCGAGTTGGCGTGCCACCGCGACCGGCATGCCGTTCTGCGCGCTGACCCGCTGCACGACGTCCTCGGCGCGGCGCTCAAGCACATCGGCGAGGCGTTCCATGGCGGTCGCGCGGTCGGCCGGGGGCCAGTGCGCCCACCCTGCAGGATCGTCGAACGCACGGCGGGCGGCTGCGACGGCGGCGTCGACGTCAGCTTCCTGCGCTTCCGGCACTGAACCGATCTGCTGCTCCGTGCTCGCCGAGATCGCCGTGATTCTTGCGCTCGTGCTGGGGGCAACCCACTCGCCGCCGATGAAGAGAGAGTCGTAATGCAGATCCATGTGAAATCTCCTGAGGAAGTCGTCGACCGAAACGGTATGCCGCCGAAGTTTCCGCCGTTGCGGATCGGTTGTGACGAGCATGACAGTTCGGCAAGAGTGGTTGTGTTCAATTTCTGGACACAACGACGGTTACTTCGCCGCCACCGCCGGTCCGTGTCAGGAATCTTGCGCCCTCGGCGAGGGCGGCCTTCAGGGTTCGGTGAAACGGGCGACCACACCGTCATCAGTTCTTCTGCGTGCCGCCGGGGACCTCGTAGGCGTCACCGACGGATGCCCGCGGCGGCCCGTGCACCATGGTTCGACTGCTGCAACCCTCGACGTCGCCGCAGCGCACTCGGCGGCCATGCCGATACGCCCTATCTAGAGCAGCCGATTATCGGATTGTCCCCCGTCTGCCCGGCAGTCACTGCCGAGTCGCTTGCCCGTTCGTGTCGTTTTCGGTGTAGAAATGGCCGGGTTCGATCAGCCCCTCGGTCTGTCGTCCCATTTCGGCGGAGAAGGCGAGAAGGCCGTCGAGTGGCCGGTGGTGGATGGCGACGTGTTCGATTTCACCGGAATCGTTCTTGCGGAGGATTGTTATCCCGCTGAGCGCGGTGCCTCCGAAAGCTGTCGCTTTCCATTCGATGTAGGTGCGCGGTCCGTCCTCCGTCTTATGGGTAAATACCAAAGACTCGTATATGCGGCTGGCCGTTCCCATCGTGGTCTGGACGGCCGCGCGACCGGAAAGTGGTCTACGGAGAGCCGTGGCCTCGAGAACGATGTTGTCGGCGAAGGCGTCGCCGAATGCATCGTCCGATTTCGCGGCGAATGCCTGTGTCCATTCCTGAGGTTGGACAGCTTCTCCGGTGTTGTCCGGCTGCGCGTGTGACACGGGCTTCGTTCCTTTCGTGTGCACCGACGTCGCGTCGGCACGGTGTTTCGATGGACAGTGGGTAGGGCTGTAAGGCCCCACGAGGCAGGTCTTTTTGGTGACAAGTCGCCGCGAGACGTCAGGGGATCCGGTCACACCCTCTCGCGTGCGAGCCGCCGACTCGATGGGGTTTCGGATATACGCTCGCAAAAATGCGTAACTCGTCTTGGGGCCAGGTCGATCCAAGAAGGACCTGCCACAATCGCTCGATAAACCGGCGTTTTGTCATTCCGAAGTGTACAAAAATCTCACCCTCGGGGGCGCCCCCGAATGGTGCCCATCTGCTGGCAAACTCGAGGAGGCGCTCCGCTTCGGTGTCAGGATGGTTACGTCTGCGGTTGCCTTCGATCCAGGCGGCACGTCGCCTGTGGCGCCACTGACCATAGTCACGAGCGTTCATGGTAATTCACTCATTCAAGTGTCGGGACGGCGAGGGCAGGAATTCTGACCACCTCGCAGCAATGATTCGGGGTGTCAATTGCTTTCGCAGCGTCGGGTTGCTTATGCCACGCAGCACAAGGTGCCAAAGTGCGGGCGGGTCTGCGTGCTGTTATGCCAAAATTGCGGTGGCCGCAGCCCCGAGGAGCAGCGGAAATCCACGGGTGGAGAAGATGGCGCCGACGCCCCATCCTTCGGCCGGCATCGATCCGCCGAGCACCACGCTGACGATGAATCCCGGACTGGTCGAAGCCATGCATACAGGCGACACCGGTTCCGCGGGCTTCGGTATGGAAGGACATTGCGGCATGCGCGTTCAGACCCGAGTTCGTTCCCGCCATCGAAACCTCCAGGCGAATGCGAGAGCCAGCAGACCGACCAGGCCTTAGGTGCCCGACACTAACGGCCCAGATAGACAGGGTGATGGCGTAGCACAGCCGAATCAGACTGTCGGTGAGCAATAGCCGGCGGGACCGCACCGTACCGATGCTGCGCTAGCGGTTCGCACCTTCGTCAGCGGAGCCATGTCACTGCCCGCCCGCGGTTTTTAAAGAGGACACGAAGTTGGAGACCATGGTCGCCAGTGCCTGTGGTTGTTCCAGATGAGGCCAGTGTCCAGCGCCGTCGATCTGACTGACCTGTACGTGTGCGAAGCGGGGGACGACCGACGCATTGATCAAGTCTTCGGTGACGAAGCCGTCGCCCTCACCGCGCACGATCAGGGTCGGCCCGGTGTACGAGCTGGGAAGGTTGCCGTCGGGATGCCCCTCGTTCCATGCGTCGAAATAGGCCTCGACGACGTCCGGGCGCAATCGGGCCCCCTCGTCGGCCAGACGATCGAGGGTGTCCGCGTCAAGCGAGACAGTCAGCTGCGCGCGCCCACCACGTTGGCCCGCTGCGTCGCCGCCGAGACTGCGGAATGATGCGGCCGCCTCCCCCGTCAGCTTGGTGCCAGCGAGGGGCACGGGGGTCACCAGAATAAGGGCCGCGACGGCGTCCGGCCGTTCCTGTGCGACGAGCTCTGCGACGAGCGCACCCATGCTCTGACCCACCAGGACACACTCTTTCCCCTGGGCGTCAACGGTGGCCGTCAGGTCGCGGGCGAATCGTTCAAGGGTGAAGGGGCCTGCATCGGAACTCCGGGAACCGGTCCCGGCAAGATCGATGCAATGCGTTTCGTAGCGCTGCAGCGCCGCTGTTGCAACTACGGGGCCCCATACCGTGGCATCGTCCAGAAAACCGTGGACGAAGACGATCGCGGGTTCGTGCCGGCTGCCGCGGTCCGCTGTTGCGGTATTCACGGCGGCTGTAGGTGAAGGATTCATTGGGACCTCTACCCTAGGAGGATCGGGATTTGACGAAGCTCGACGTAATCGTAATCCTGTTACCCATGTCACGCAAGAGTCGTTTCGCAGTGCCGTCAGCGAGAGTTGCGTAGAGAAAAGCGAATTGAAAGCACTATCACGACGTCCGGTCAGCCAGAGGCTCTGGTTCTCACGGAGCGGCGAGTAGACCGAGTGCGCCGTACCACACCGGGCCCTGATTCAGCCGGTTCGGGTGTAGTTCGATCATCGCGTCGAAAAACTCTCGAGCCGTGGTCTTTTCGTTCAGTAGCCGCTTGGCATCCAGAAGGTACTCGCGCGTTTCATCGATCGTTTTCGGGTCGTCTTCCCTGTTCGGATCCTTATGGCCGGCCACAACCGCTTTCGGGTTGAGTCCTTCGACGATGTCGAGCGCTTTCAACCATGAGTCGAGACCGTGGTCACCGCACTCGAGCAGCATTTGATGGACACCGTTATAGACCACGTCACCTGCGAGGACGAGGTCGATGGAGGGAACATGCAAGACGGTGGTGTCATCGGTGTCGGTGTGCCCGACTTCGATGGCGCGCAACAACTGCCCTTCGATCGTGAAACCCTCCGCCGGAACGGGTTCGGCCACGATCGGCGAATCCGGGACCAGCCCAGGAAAAACTCTGTCCCACAATTGTTCACGCCCGGTGGTGGCCTGCTCGCGCATGAGGCGAATTGTCCCTTCGGTGGCGTAGGCGCGAGCGCCGGGGAAGCGTTCGATCAGGGCCGCGGTGCCGAACCAGTGGTCGCCGTGTCCGTGCGTGGCGTAAATGTAGGACAGCCGCTTGCCGTGCTGCTCGATCCAGTCTCCCACCTGCCGGACCTGATCGAAAGTGAAGGGCGCATCCACCAGCACGGCTTCACTCTCGCCGTAGACGAGGGTGACCGAGAGCGGCGACGAGATTATGGGGTCCCCATTCGGCATGCGTAGATCGGTCACTCGCGGCGTGCCGTCGAGAACGAGAACGTCATAGGACAAAGGGAGGGTCATGGCTCTACTCCTCGTTGACTTCAGGGGATTCGACCGCGACGTAGCCAAAATACGTACGATCATGTCTGAAGGCTAGTACACCGCTATCGCGGGCGGAAGAGGGAGTGCCGACAGCTCCCAGCGCTCGAGGTGGCAGCACGCGGATCTCGACAAGGAGCCGCAGGCACACTATGTACCGAGATGGCTTTGCACATGTCCGCGCTTGACGCGGTGGACTGGGCTTTACATACTCAGGTCAATTCGCGCTCGACACAATTGATAAGATTACAAACATGCCTCGTCGGCGTGAATCACCCACGAACCGGCGTGTCGGCGGGCTCATGCTGACGGTTCGGCCGAGTCAGCTCCGCCCACGCTGCTCTTGAGCACCCGCCGGGCGCGGCCGTGCGTTCGGTGTCGTCACGTCTGCACCCTCCGAAACTCTCGCGTCAGTCGGTTGCGTCCTGAGTCGCGCTGTCCGTCTGGCGCTGGCGCTTGCGCGCACGCGATGCCCGAAGATTGACTGCGTTTCCGCACTGTCGCGAGTCATGCCACACTCCACTGTTGTTTCGGGAGCGGTCGTAGAAGGACACGTGGCACCGTTCATTTCGGCAAGTCTTCAGGCGGCGCCAGGTGTCGAGTTGCTGGGCGCGGAAAATTTCCACCATGACCACCGCTGCCACGCGCCGCCATCCCTCGCCCCGCGGCTCGAGTATGGCGACACCGTCCGGCGTGAGCCGGGTGGCGAGCGACACCGAGCGCGTCAGGGCGGACCCCGGGTCCGCATCGTGTGAGCGGACGAATGCGTAGACGTCGGCGCGAAGGTCTCGCAGACCCTCCAGATCCCTGTCGTCGAGCGTGATCCGGTCCTGGGATACACCGCCTTCTGCGACCCACTGCGCGAGTGCGGCATCGAGCCAGCGCTGCGCCACCTCCACATCGGCGAGTAGGTCGGCTCCACGCGGCCGGCCGGCCGGCAGGGTGTTGATCAGATCTTGCACGACCCCCAGTCCGCCTTCGGCGCGCACCAGGTGATAGCGATCCGTAGCTGGCCATGTCATACCCGTGATAATAGCTCGTCCGATCCCGAAGTACCGACAGGGCCGTATCGCAATTGCTCCTGTTTCGGCTTGCGCCCTTCCCGAAGTAGTCTCCGTGGCAGGTCACCCTCTTGACGTAGCCATGAAACTAGTGCTTATGTCTATTCAGCTGCCTGGTGACCGCTGTCACCCTCGCGCCGAATCTCGAGCCACCCGCAGCCAGCCAACCCGAACGAGTGAGTAGGTGTGTCACAGATGCCGGTCTCCGGTGCCTCCATCGAATCCCAACGTGGCCCATTCTCGGTCGCCCGCGAAGAGGACGTCGCAATGGCGACCCGCGACGGCACCATTCTTCGCGCAGACCTCTACCTGCCGGACGGACCTGGCCCCCATCCGGTCCTGGTCCGACGAACCCCGTACGGGAAACGCCTCAACGATCTTGCAGCCGACTTCAACGAGGCGCATTACTTCGCCTCCCACGGGTACCTCGTCGTCGTTCAGGACACGCGCGGCCGGTTCACCTCGCAGGGACGCTGGTACCCATTCATCTACGAGGCCCGCGACGGGTACGACACGATCGAGTGGGCGGCCACGCTGCCCGGATCGAGTGGACGCGTCGGCACCTTCGGGCAGTCCTATGGCGCGATCGCACAGTATCTGGCCGCCACCCAGCGGCCCCCACACCTGACCACCTGTATCCCGGTCTCGGCGTATCAGTTGACATTCGAGAACTACTGGTACAACGGCGGTGTCCTCGAACTCGGGTGGCTGTTGAGCTACTTCGTCAACATGGCCGAAGCCGTCCTGACCGCCGACGGCGACGACGCCGCACTCGTGGAACTGGCCGCGCTCAAAGTAGATCCGACGGAGCGGTTTTCGGCGTTGACCGACACCACCCTCCGGCATTTACCGATCATCGACTGGGCCGACCGCCTCGAACGTGGTGCACCGTTCCTTCGAGACATCCTGACGCAGAACACCGACGGCCCCTATTGGTGGGCCACCGACCTGAGCCGGCAGTTGTTCAACATGGACGTTCCGATGCTCCACATCGGATCGTGGTACGACATCGCCAACCGGGACACCCCGCTGTACTACACCGGACTGCGTGAGGAAGCGGGCACTGCAGCGGCACGCGCGGGGCAGGCACTGCTCATGGGACCCTGGGCACACCAACTGCCGTTCAACCAACCCACCTCGGGCGGCACCGGCGACATCGACTTCGGCCCGAACGCCGCGGTGTCACTTCTCGAAGAGCAGCGGCAGTGGTTCGACCACTACCTCGGAAACGACGGCCAGGGGATTCCCCGCCCCCCGGTCCGCATCTTCGTCATGGGAGAGAACCAGTGGCGCGACGAACAGGAATGGCCGCTCGCGCGCACAATTTTCACTCCCTACTACCTGCACAGCGGTGGCGACGCCAACACTCTGCACGGCACCGGCACACTGTCGACGCATCCACCGACGAACGAATCACCGGACCACTTTTCCTACGACCCCCAGGACCCAGTCCCCACCGCGGGCGGCCGCACGATCGGCGGCGGAGTCGCGGACCAGCGCGAGAACCAGTCCCGCGCCGATGTGCTGGTCTACACCGGGCCCGTCCTGACCGAGGACTTGGAGATCACCGGTCCGATCACCGTTCACCTCTACGCCGCGACCACCGCGGTCGACACTGACTTCGTCGCCGTGCTGTCCGACATCCGCCCGGACGGCTACGCCCACAACCTCGCCGAGGGGATCGTCCGGGGCCGATTCCGCGAGTCATATGACAATCCGACACCGCTCGAGCCCGGAACCATCTACCCCTTCCGCATCCCATTGTGGAACATCAGCCACGTGCTGCACGCAGGTCATCGCCTCCGCCTGCACCTGACCTCCAGCGACTTCCCTCGGTGGGAACGCAACGCCGGCACCGGCGCACCGGCCGGTACCGATACCGCCGTCGAAACTGCCCATCAGACCATCGTGCATGACACGGAGCACCCCTCGCATGTTCTTCTGCCGGTCATTCCCCGATGACCGCCTTTCCAGACCCGGAGAAGCAATGACACCCGAGCCACGATCGATGTCGTACGAACCGCTGAGCCCACTTTCCTTCCTCGACCGCACCGCCGCCGCACACCCCGACCGCACCGCCGTGGTCGACGGAGACCGCCGGTTCACCTACGCGCAGTTCCACAATCGATGCCGACAACTAGCCGGCGCACTGGCACCGATCGCCCACGGACGGCCGGTCGCGGTGCTTGCGCCTAACACCCATGTCATCCTCGAAGCACACTTCGGAGTGCCCTGGGCAGGCGTTCCACTGGTCACCATCAACACCCGCCTTTCCGCCGACGAGGTGATCTACATCCTCGAGCATTCCGAAGCAGCAGTGCTGATCTACGACCCGCAGTTCGATGAACTGATCAGCGCGGTGATCGACAAGATGGCACAGCCCCCGCAGGTCCTGCGGGCCGGCCCCGGGGACGGTGGCAACTACGAGGCGACATTGGCTGCCGCGCAACCGACGGCAATCGCACCGACAGACGAACGCGCACTGTTGTCGATCAACTACACTTCTGGGACCACCGGGCGACCCAAAGGCGTGATGTACCACCACCGCGGCGCCTACCTTCAAGCGCTTGCGATGGTCAACCACACCGGCATGTCAGCATCCTCCGCCTACCTGTGGACTTTGCCGATGTTCCACTGCAACGGCTGGACCTTCCCGTGGGCCGTCACCGCAGCCGCCGCCACCCACATCTGCCTGCCGAAGGTCGATCCCCACCAAGCATGGCGCCTCATCGAGCAGGAATCCGTGACCACTATCTGCGGTGCTCCAGCAGTCCTGTCGATGCTGGTGCACGCAGACCAGGCCCAGCCCGGCCGCGATACCCCGGTCACTTTCGTCACCGGCGGGGCACCTCCCAGCCCCACCATTCTCGCCGCCGCCAAATCTCTTCACTTCGACGTCGTCCATGCCTACGGACTCACCGAAACCTACGGACCCGCCATGCTTTGCGAATGGCAACCCGAATGGGACGCGTTACCGGAGGAACGTCAGGCCCTACTGCGCGCACGACAAGGCGTCGCGAACATCGTCGGGACCAGCGCCCGTGTAATAGACACCACCGGACAGAACGTGCCACCGGACGGAACGACCATCGGCGAGATCGCCTTACGCGGCAACAACGTGATGCTCGGATACTTCAAAGATCCCGACGCCACGGCCGCAGCCGCACCCGACGGATGGTTCCGAACAGGCGACCTCGGCGTCCTGCACCCCGACGGATATCTCCAATTGCGCGACCGAAGTAAAGACGTCATCATCTCCGGGGGAGAAAACATCACCTCCATCGAAGTCGAGCAAGCCATCGCCAGCCATCCGGCCGTGCTCGAAGTCGCTGTTATCGGCGCTCCTGACGACCACTGGGGTGAAGTCCCCGTCGCATACGTCACTCTCCACAGCAACGCCTCCGCCGACGAGCAAGAAATCATCGAACACGTCAAAAACCGGCTCGCACGGTTCAAAGCACCGAAACGGGTCATTTTCGGAGAACTCCCCCGCACCTCCACCGGCAAGATTCAGAAATTCGTTCTTCGTGAACACGAGTGGGCCTCACAGCAGCAATGAATCTCCTGAAGGGTCCGCCCCAACTGTCCGTTCAGGTGCACACCGAACCGGCGAAACAATCGGCGTAGGCATCCCGTGGAGTGGTCGGGTTTGGGACTGAGCGGCGCGGCTCCGACGTAGAGAGGGCCATCGGCGGGATCTTCGGTGTGTACGGCCAAGCACGCATCGAAGAATGAGGTCCACCGATGGCCCTGTCTCGTGAATCGGTCCGGATGGTCATGCAGGAACTGATCGAAACCGAAGCGACCGAACAGATCGGCGCCGGCCGCTATGAACGCACCGAGGCCCGCACCACCGAACGCAACGGGGCCAGGCCGCGGTTGGTGGCCACCCAGGGACCCGCTCGCTCGACCACACCGCGTTTCCTTACGTCCACCTCGACGCGACCCACCTGCACGTAGCGGGCTCCTCTTCGCAGGTGACCTCGATGGCGGTCGTGGTCGCCACGGGGATCATCGCCGAGGGTGCACGTCAGGTCCGACCCCGCACGGGGGTGGTACCCCCAGGCCTCGATGTCGGGGACAGTGAGGACGAGGTGTTCTGGCGTGGCTTCCTCGCCGCGCTGAAGAAACGCGGCCTGTCCGGTGTCCGACTGGTCGTCAGTGACCAGCACGCCGGCCTGGTCGCGGCACTGCGGCGCTCGTTCCAGGGGTCGGCGCATCAGCGGTGTCGGGTGAATTTCGCGCGAAACCTGTTGGCGCATGTCCCCAAATCGCACTGGCGACATGGTCGCCGCGGTGTTTCGCACGATCTTCGCCCAGCCCGATCCCGCGACCGCCGCCTCGACGTGGGACGAGGTCCGTGATCAGTTGGCCGCCGGTTCCCCAAGATCGGTCCCTTGATGGACCAGGCGAAGTCAGAGGTACTGGCATTCAGCACATTTCCATGGGCGCACTGGTCGAAGATTTGGTCGACGAATCCGTTGGAGCGGGGAAACGAAGAGATCAAGCGCAGAGCCCGCGTCGTAGGCATCTTCCCCGACGAGGCGGCCGTGATCCGGCTCGTCGGTGCGGTCCTGGCCGACATGCACGATGAGTGGCAGTCCCGGCGAGCGCCGCTACCTCTCCGAGGGGTCGATGGCGTTGCTGGGCCCCAGCGGCGATACTGAAACCATCGCCGCGATCAACCGTGGCGAGTAGGCAGCGAGGATTCGACCTCAACGCCCACCACCCCACGGGGCGCTATCGAACCGACCGGGACCTCACTCGACGATAACAGACCAGGCGAGATCAACCCGTTTGCAGGACAGTTGGGCCCGCCCAAGGATAACCGCGTCGGGAAACCGGGCGGAGGTCACGGGCCGGCGGCCAATCATCTCGGGCAGGCAGACGTGCCACCACGTCACAGTGCTCCAGTGCGGGCCGCAGTCCAAACACCCGGCGACTGTGATCGGTGCGGTGGCTGCCAAGTCCTATCCCGGCCATCTCCGTGCCGAGCGTGCTCGCATCGTTACTGTCACGGAGCGCCTGTTCGGAAGGCCGCGGTATCCGTCCGGGTCGGAATATGGGTCACGGAAGCTGAGGGCCTCTCCGACTCCGGGTGCGCCGCCGTCGAGAAGCGCCGAGCGTCTCGCGAATCCGGATCCAGAACCCCACCGTTCGATGGCGATTGGGCGGAACCGACGCCACGTCCTTAGACGCCTTCGGCCTCACCCCTGCTACAGGCTCGTCAGCAAACATCGCCAACTGTATCTTCGCCTACCGACTCAGGCCTCGCGCTTACGGAACTTCCCGAGTAACCCCTGGCAGTGATCGAGACGGCGCCGATCGGGGTGATCTTGGCTATCGAGCCCTTGGACTTTCCCTTTTTATCAGCTTGCCCGAGTTGTTGCGCCGCAGCTGGTCGCCGGCAGCGTTGTCATCGCCAAGCACGCGAACAGCGTGCCACAGTGGGCACTTGCCTTCGCCAGGTTGATCGAGAAGACGCCAACGCCACCCGATGTGGACTGGGGACCTCGGCGGTCTTCACGGCAGACCTCGATCGAGGTGGAAAGGTTGCCGCCCACCTCGACGCCGGAATGGTTTCATCAGCCAGCCCTCAGGGACTGCTCTTCGAACTCCCTCTCGGAGGCACCAATTCCTCCGGAATCGGCCGAGAACTGCCCGGATTGGGCTTTGGCGAATTCGTGGACCGAAAGTTCGTGAACGTGGCACCCGCCGGTTCACCGTCTCGGGGTAGACACGCGGGGCGAATCGCGCGTCCTCGACTGCCGGCTGACGCCCCGCACCGGCGCTTTGGATAAGTTACCTCCCGAACCCACCAGAGACCACTCTACAACCGCAACCGATTCACGACTTGACGTAGATAGCTGGGACGACTTGTGCACCGGGATCTCGAACCCGTGTCACTAGTAACGGAGCTCGAAGACCGAGATAGCCTGAAGCGCTCGCTCAGTGGGCCTGACCGCGCAATACGTCAGCCTTTGCGGGGGGCGTCCTCATCAAGAGCGTTGTAAACACTTGCGCACGATGATATCGTCAGCAGCCAGTTCACGGACGACCAGCAGCGCAGCTGTGTAGATCGGCCCACGGTTGAGGTACGGATATTCACGATATTGCAGCGCTGAAACACTTTCCACATGATACCGGCGGCGTCCTGCATCGAAATAGTCCGCTCGCGCAGGCTCGCGAACGAGACTGGAGCCGCAGCCGCGGATTATTCACGCCCTTACAATTAGACGGTGCGCGCAGTGCGAGGTACTCGGCATTGACGGTCCCCCTTGCGGCACGTCACCAGGTTGGTGTCAACCTTGTTGTGTCGCAGAGATTTAGGAATGGACTATCGAGGCGATGTTTGCACTCCCTCAACGAACTGTGTCCTGACCCAATGGATCGGCTAAGTCAGCTGCCGTCGGGTGTTTACTGTCCCAGGAAGTTGAGGATCGGGCGGGGGACGCCTCGTTTGAAGGCATCAATCGCATTTGACACACCCCGGTCGAAGTCCTGAGATCGGAGGGGCGCATCCGAAATGTCTAGTTGCAGTCGATCAGCGGCCCCGAGACCTCCTTGGGCCCAGCCACGAAGGATGCTCTTGATCGACTGGTAGGCAAGGGTGGGTCCCTCGGCGAATCCATGGGCGATTTCAAGCGCAACCTTGTAAACATCGTCGGCTGGTGCAGTCCGCGCCACGAACCCGAGCCGCGCACCTTCTTCACCGGTTACGGGATCAGTCAGTAGCACAAGTCGGGCGGCAGTGGAGCGCCCCACCCTTTCAGCGAGTCGCTGGACACCGCCAGCAAGAGGCGGAATTGCCAATGTGGCCTCCGGGAAACGGAAGTTCGCATCGTCGGCCGCCACTATTAAGTCGCAATGCAATGCCAGTTCGAACCCGCCCCCCATGCAACTACCGTGGACGGCCGCGATGGTCGGAATAGGAAGTTCTTCGACCTGCTGGAAGACCCGGTTCACATAGTGGATGAATGTCCGCAGATCGCTGTCCGAAAGATCGGGCCAGTCAGCAATATTTGCCCCGAAGCAGAAGGTATCACCGTCGCCGCGCACTACGAGAGAGCGAACACCAGCAGTGGACACCTCAACTACTGATTTGGCGAACTCGTCGACCAGGTCGGAACTAAGGCGATTCTGAGGAGGGTTGGTCAAGGTGATGACACCAACATCTCCTTGCCTACTGAAGGACGCACTTGTCATCTCGATTGGACCTTTCGACTCAGGTTGTGAACGTGGACGAATCGTCGAACGGGGCCGTTGCTCCAGGACAGGAGCGCGGTGCTCGACGGCCGTTCGAATCGTGGGTGCCGTGTAGGACCATGCAAGGTCCTGACATACCCATAGTCTAGACGATTCTGTCAGCGTGCGATACCCGCTCCCTGCTGCACAGTGCTCCCACTCTTACTGTCGCGCTGTGCATCACCACGGTCGCCCGATCGGTTTGGCTCCGCTAATTGCCGAGGACCGGCAACAGAAGGGAGATGCGCAGCTTGGCATCGATCGTCTGGCTCAAGGCAAGGGTCTGGTCGAGCACCGGGACAAGATCTCGCGTCTTGGCGTCAATGTCGACAAGAGAGGCGGCAACCGATTCAGCTGGGGCGGCCGCGGCATTCGCTTGCTCGGTGGCGGACTGCCCTGCTGTCACGATGCCGTGCAGGGGTGGGTCGGCTGCTTGCAGTGCGGTCGACAGAGCCTGCAACTGGTCCCCGAGGGACCCCAAGGTTGCGTCGGCTCGGCTGAGTGAATCGATCACTCCGACCACCTGTGGCATACCTTGGTGGATGGCCGCGTTCGCCGGCGGCAACTGCGCCGCGCCGACGAGCGCCTGATCGGTAGTGGCGTCGACCGTTCTTGCCTGGGCTACACCGTCTTTGAAGATGTCGCTCGTGACGCTCAGATCGCGGGTGACGATCAGAATGCCGACTATCATTGCAATGCTGAAACCCAGGGCGATCGCCCAGGAAGTCCGAAACATAGGTGGTCTCCTCTTACTCGCTGACCTGTCGGCCGGGTAGATGGCCTGCAAGGTCACGAGGTCGGTGCGGGCGTGGTGAGACCCAGCGGCGGGAGGTTCAGGGAATTGACCGGCGGCCCGATCACAGCGAGCAACGGGCCGAACGCCTGCACATGTCTGGCCTCTTGCTCGATGTTTGCCAGCGAGGCCGCAATTGCTGATCCGCGGGGACCTAGCTCACCTAGCGTTCCTTGCACTGCTGTGAGGTTCTGGTTGATCGTTTCCAGCTGGGTAGTCACCGATCCGACAGCCGTGGCCAGGTTCGCAACGGTCGATCCGGTCTGTTCGGCACGGCCAGTTATCTTTACGACCAGATCGGGCAACGGAGCCACGATCGTGGTCACATTTTGGGTGGAGGCGTTTACGGACACCGTTTGGCCGGACATCTCAGCCGATCTGTTCGTCAAGTCCTCCAGGTCGTCGGCAAGGGGTATCAGGACCTGAATGTCTTCGGAGAACTGCGAGTGTTTGGGCACGATTTCCGAAGTCAGCTCATCGAGTTGGCTAGCGGAGACTATCAGCTCCTGACTCAGGGTTGACGGCCTTCCCAGCGGGTCCCGTACATCGTCGAGTCCCGGTACGAAGCCGTTGAGAACACACAGCACCAGTGCCGGTCCGCCTCCGACGATCAGCACGATGGCCGCCCATTTCGTCCTTGAGATCATCGCGGTCCTCCGGCGGGGGTTGGGATGAAGGCGTCCTGTGCGGGCACCAACCCGAGCTTGTTCGTCGTCCGCGTCAGTTCGGCGTTGAGTTGGTTACCTACCTCGATCGCCTGGCTGAGTTCGGCGTCGACCGCGGACACCGTGGTATTCGCATTGGACGAAATATCGTGCAGCGATGCGGCCGAGCCCCGCAGACTGGTCGCCACGTCCTCGAGCTGCTCTGCCATCTGAGCATCGCCCTGTCCGGCTGCAACCAGGCTCTGGGCGTCCGGTATCAATGCGGCGAGGTGGTCTACAGCGGTTGCGGCCGTGGTATTGAGCTGGGTCAGGATTCTGGCGAGTTCGTCAAGTTGTGCGCGGGCGGTAGCCGGGGCGGTCAGGTCGGCGCGTTGGGCAAAGAACTCATTGGTGACGCGGAAGTTGTCCACCGTCGTGCGGGCGCTCTCCTGCACTTGCAACCCCTTGTGAATGGTAGCCATCACCATCACGAAGAGCACCACGGCCAGCACGGCGGCTAGGCGGCCGAGCCATTCGGTGGCCACTGCATAGCCCGATGATCCTGGCACCGTCTCTGGCGGCACATCCGCCCGCCGCTGCTGCGCTCGTGTTCGGGTCGGCAGCGCCCAGTCGTGAACATCGACTCGTAAAAAGCCCTTCAAGATTTTCTTCGGCAGCAGGAAGCCCTGTTTCATGATGTGTGTCCAGTCGGAGGGAGTGGATGGGCAGTTCGGAATGATCGCCGGATAGTGGCGTCGTTAGCCGGGGAGCGGAAGCATTTGGTTGATCGTTTGCACCGAGGCTACTGAGCTGCGTAGGTCCGCCACCAGTGCTTGGACGATCGCGAGGAGTTGGCTGCCCTGTTGACCGAACGCCTGCGCCGAGGTCACCAACGGCAACATCGTGTTCTGGACCTGCCCGAGAATCGCGTGGATGTCAGTCAACTGCTCGTTCGTCATCTGGACACCGGAGGTGCTGCTCGACAACATCTGGGCGGTCGGGCCGATGGCTTCATCCAACTTGACCAGTAGCGGTTCCAGCGCTGACGTGGCGTCCAGAGCCCCGCGCACGCCATGGGTCAGCTCGGTCAGCTGCCGCAATTCCCCGGTGAGCTTATCGTTCACGTCGACAACGTCTTCGGAAGCAGCGATGCTGGCGAGATTCACTCGGTGCTGGTCGTCAAGGCGGTTGTTGAGGTTGAAGATTACAAATGCGAGTAGGCTCAGCAAACCCACCGCCACGATTGACAGGAGCATGCGAGCGGGACCGCCGCGGCGTCCAAAGATGATCACAACTTTCCTACTTTCCGGACAGATCGTTCGCGGACTCTTCCGCGGACACGCGTGCGCTGTGCACGTTGTCGGCGGTCGAGCGCGCGTCGGACACGATCGCGTCCATTGCTGCGGTATTGCCGACCAATGCCGCAGTAGCGCCATCGATCGGTGGCTGGAGCAGTTTGAGTTGAGCGGTCAGCACGTCGAGCGAAGCAACGAGGTCGTCGGTCCTCGAGCCGGCCAGCGCGAGAGTGGCATGGAGGTCGACCTCGATCTGTTTAGTCAGCGTCCGTAATTCGGCGTCGACCGCCGCGTCGGTGACCTGCACGCTGGCCAAGGCAGCCTCCATCTTGTCCAGAGCCATGAACGCCGAAAGCGTTACCCGCTCGTGGACGACCAGTTCGCTAAGTGCCGGGTTGTAGTTGTCGGCTGAGGCAAGCGCCTGATCGAGTCGGTAAGGCATTGCGGTCAGGTTGTACAACCTGGGAACAAAGTAAAACGCCCCGAGGGGAATCAGGGCCGCGACAATTACCACTCGCACAAAGGTGACCTTGCGCGATGCTCGTGGTGGCCGCTTGAGAAGGTCACCCCGCTCGTCCGGCCCGGAACGCGTGAACGAGTCGGTGGGCGTCCCCGTTCCGCGCTCGCCCACACTGTGACCGTTGCCCCCGGAAAGCTCCGTCACGAGTCGACCGCAGCGACGAGTGCGATTTCGCGGAACGCAGGGATCCGCGCGCCGCCGCCCATGGTGTCGAGATCCGGTGGGACAGAAGTAGTCATAGATAGGTACCTTTCAGAGCTCCGGGAAATGACGCTTTACGTGTCACGACATCGCCCCACAGCGGAGGCCGAACCCCAGTGAGACTCGGCAAAGGGTTCGAAAGAGTCGAATTATTTACGCGCACCAGGTCAGTCTGCGGAGGTGGCAGCATCTTTCGGTCGCCGTCAAGAATGTGCTCCAAGACATCGCTGCACCAGGAGGCGACGCGTCACTCCGGTTGGATGCGCATACTGCAGCGATCGCCGTTGTTGTGCCTCATGGCAATGAATGAAAATCGTTGATGACCCTTCGTCGTGGCATCCTGGCGCACCTATAGTGATCGGAATCACCGCTCGTGCGTGTTCAAATTTTGGACACCACACGGATGCACAGTCTCGGTCGCCGGCAGCGGTAACCTCGTGCAGCGCCCTGGGAATGTGGCCAATAGAGAGAGTTTTGCGGCACAGAAGTCCAGGCGTCGTCTCCTGCGATTCGGCCAGACTGTTCACGGACACGATCGCGTCCCTGTTCCGCAACGGCGCCAAAACAGTCGTAGTTGACACTGCAGGTCAGCTAATCGCCGCAACGCAGACTCGATCCGCGAACGCCGCGGACAGGTGTGGCCCCCTCGAAGGGGTCAGGTCAGAGGCATCACCCGCGTCAGGCAGTGGCCTCAATCGAGCGCAGCGAAGTGCCTTCGCGGATGACGATATGAGCGTGTGGAGCAGCCGGTCGACGGTGTCGGCGGCCAGGATTTTGGGCCATGATGGTGTCGAACCCGGACGGGGTGCAGGTTGCACGAGTTCGGCGCACTTGGATTTTCGGGTAGTTCCGCTCGCGCAGGGGACGACAGCGGTGGCGCCGGCATCGCACCAATAGAGACCTGGCGGATGCCATTCAACGGCACCCGGAGTGAGCGCGGTGAACCCCCGCGCGCCGATCCGGCTCGCGACAAACTCGGCAGCCGGTGTAACGAGCTATGTCCGACGTAAACATCCTCTTGGTCTGCGCGCTCAACGCCGCGAATGCCACCTGCTTCGCGAAGTGCGGCAGCCCGATCTCGCCCGTTTACGAATCGACGAGGCGAGGGGCGCGAGCCGGCCGTGTGGAGTTTCTTCGCCTCCTCGCTCCAGGTCGACCCGTCGGTTGCACCCCATCCTCCCCGTTCGGTGTTCAGTTCTTGAAGCGGGCATTGTCATTTTCTATCCCGTACAGGCGAATCGCGGTGTAAAGGGTTGTGCGGCTGATCCCTAGCTGCATCGCTGCGCGCTTCTTGTCGCCGCCTACCGTACGTAACGCGTCGACAATGGCCGCTCTCTTTGCCTGTTCGATGGGAGTGAGTCGGCGAGACTTCGCTGGATCCCCGTACGGTTTCGGTAAGTCACGGACCGTGATGTCACCGGCGATGCGCTTAGCGGCGACCCGACTCACGACTGAGTGCAGTTCACGGATGTTGCCAGGCCAATTGTGCGCTTGTAGCGCCTCCAGCGCAGCCGGGGTAAATCTTAGCTCTCGTTCCGCAGACATTCGTTTGAGCATCGATTGCACTAGTTCGGCGATTTCGTCGGTCCGATGGCGAAGTGGTGTCAACTCGACGCGCTCGCCGCACTGAGACACCAGGCTGCGCTGCTCTCCGCTCAGTTCGTCGAACATCGAAGTTGTCAAAACAACCGTCGCGCGCGCCGATCCAAGCAGGGGTGCAATCTGCCGCGCCACTCGCCGGGGCAGAAGGTGGAGCGACTCGATCACCACTAGCTGATCGGAATCGAGCTCGGCCTTAAGGCGAGAAAGCCAAGGACGTGGTTCTTCCTGCGTTAGATCGGCACCGTCAAACACCGACACTGCTCGCCCCGCAGCAAGCTCCATTACAGCGTTGGTCAGTCCTGATCCAGGTTCACCGCACACGAGCACCGGCGGACTCCCCCGCTCAACCGCCCTCCCGCTTGGGACAGGCGCGGAGGTAGCCAGTTCATCGAGCGTGAGCAGCACTGCCCCCGGCCCAACGAAGTGATGAAAGTGTGCGACCGCAGTCCTACTGCCGCTGAGCCGAATACGGCGGCTATCGGGTCCCCGCGCGGAAGCCGTCCTTACCATCTCCCGCAGGGCCGCGTGATCAGCCGGATCGAGCAGATCGACCGCCGGGCGATTGGCCAGGAATACGTCCTCGCTGAGAGCGATGGTGGGGCGATCCTGATTCTTGTAGGTCGTCCGGTGGAATGCTGCCAGCAAATGTTGCTCGGTGATACGACTTCCCAAGAGAAGACGTTCCTCGATCCGTTGAGCCGCCCACTTCAGATATGGCTCCAGCAACCGATTTTCTTCCGAGGCCAAACATGATATGTCAAGTACACCCTCGAGCCGTTTGGTCATCGGGTCGAGAACCGGATGCCCGTAGCAACTGAAGGTTTTCAAGGATTCAACGAAGTGTTCATCTCCTCGGACAGCCACTCCGTGTCTCAGTTCGAAGGTTGTGGCGATCGAATTCGTACCTGTCGTGTCCTCCCGGAACAGAGCGCCGCGCACTGAGCCAAGCATCTCGAAACGGCGACGCAAGACGTCGTCGCCCCACCTCGCATCAACCACGCACGCATTCCTGTCAGCCAGCATGACGCAGTATCCGATCCCATCCAGCGCCTGCGCCATCTCATCCAGCACCGGTCCGGCCGCCTGCATAAGGCGGCTCGAAGCGTCGAAATCCGCACTGACTAGATCTTCCACGGAGGCACTCGGGTTCAGCCCACTCATTGCCGCTCGTTGCCATGACATCGCAATGACCGGTCGCAACTGGCCACTTTCTGCTTCCATAGTCTTCACGTCCCCACATCTTCGTAGATCACCGCACGAAGCAAGCAACCGGCAATAGCCCAGCCTAGGCACCTGCCCCCCCTGGAGGACCGTCGCCGACTCGACCTCCGGGCGCCTGAACAATGTCGGGCTGCCCTACGTCACGTCACGATCGCGGTGCGTTGGTCGGGGATTCAGTGCACTGCGGGCGATTTTCGGTCTCGGGTGCGAGGCCGCGCCGCCTGCGAGCCGAACACCTGCGCATACCACCTGGGCTGGCGTCGACATCCCGAACAGTTAGCGAGAAGTGGTGATATCCAGTCGACGGTGGAGTCATATCGTTCCCTCGAGTCAACGAACTCAGAAATCGTTTGGATAGCCGGAGTAGATCGAGCCTAAAACAGACACCTCGTCATTACAAGGAGTAATCTGCCGGTAGGGTCGACGCAACAACGTCTGGCCGCCTGAATTCGGGCGGCCCTGGGGCGGCAAGTAGTGAACGGGCGGCGGAAGCCATCAGAAGTGTGGCGGGCGAGTAGCCGCCCAGCGCAAAAGTCTCGTCCACGTGCCGACGGGCAGCAAATCGCGCGGCTCGCGGCATGAGGCCGTAACCGTCGGGCGAGCCATTGCGCTGACACCCGATGCTCCTCCAAGCGTGACGAGAGGAATCATCGGCGAGTAATGAATGAAGTCTGTCGAAGTCAGGAGAGGATCACCAGAGGCCGCTAGCGGATCCCGAGGCAGAATCGCGGCCGCGCGCTTGATTCTCATTGCTCATCCGCCAGCCTTTCCCGTGCAAAGTACCGTCAACCACAGGCTACTGATGCCGGCGATGACTGCCTCGTCGTCGAGGCCCAGGCAACCGCGCACTGCCTGTTGGTAGCACATGCGCTCTGTCATCCAGACCAGCGACGTGGCAGTAGCTGCGGCTTCGGAATCGCCGAATCCCTTGACTCGCAGTCGTCCTCGCGCAGCGTCGACGACCCGACCGACGATGTTGTCCCAGTACTCAGCGATGCCTTCGTCGTATCCTGCCGCCTCGATGACCGCCCGAATCACCGTGGCATGCTCTCGGAAGGTCGCAAGCAGGCTCCTAACCGACTTCCTGATCTCGTCCTGACTGAGCTCGCCGTCGGAACCAAAGAGCAACTGGAGGGCCGTCAACGCCTCACCGCTGGACTCCGCTATGAGGGCCAGCAACAGCTCGCGCCGATCCTCGAAGTGTGCGTAAAACGCGGTGCGCGTTCGGTCCGCCCGTTCGGCGATGCGACTGACGTTCAGATCCGTATACGACGCACCCTCGTTGAGCAATCCTTCCGTGGCGTTCAAGAACGCGAGTTCAGTTGCGCGGCGGCGCGGATCATCGCGAGTGCGTTTGTCGAGGACGGCCACCAAGACAGGCTATCGCGGAAAGGCACTGATCGACCAAATCTGCGTGACCGCTGTCGCCCCCGCGCCTGTGCGTCTGCGCTGACCGCTGGTGCTTTCACCGGGGACACCGAGGCCTCGACTGCCCGGTCATGCACGACGATCAACCTGCCCTGGAGTGTGCGGGCGAACCACAGGATGGCAAATCCACGATCTGCGGGTGCATCGAGCCGGGGACGCCATCGGTCCCCATCCCGGGGCGCGAGCCACCGGCCCTCAACGGCGACCCGGCAGATCATCTGGGACCTGGTCGACACCGAGGGGACCAGGTACATGTGCGGGCACCTGGGGCTGACCAACGTGCTCAAATCACCGAGTCCGTCCATGCTCGCGGTTGCCGACGCCGTTGATGTCCGCGCGCAGACGGTGTCACTCGCCGCAGTTGATCAACGCGGCGAGTGACCAGGTGTCATTCCACCACCGAGCCCGCCGGCGTCCAGGTCGACCCGTCGTCGATCGCCGAGTACGTCTCGCCGTGACCATCCAGCCTTGGCGTTGCACCAGCACGTCGAGCACGTTGCCGTGCTGGTAGACCGCCCGCCACACGTAGCGTTGTTCGCCGTCGATCCTCATGAAGACCTCGTCGAGGTGCCACTTGTCGCCCGGTCGTGCCCGGCGGTGCCGCAGCTGGCTCGCCCAGTCCTTGTGTGGCCGGAAGTGTGGTGAGATCGACGAGAACGCCGACAGAAATCGCTGCGCGTGCCGCATCGATTTGAAGCGCTTCATCGCCCGCTCGCGCTGCCGGGTCGGCTGATGCGCGGTCTCGGCTCGATTGTTCAGGTACTTGGATCCTCGATGCTCGACGGAGCCGAGAGGTCGCGATGCGCGACGGTGTAGCTGGCCAGCTTGTCGGTGACCCCGGAGTACCCGTATCCGGAGCCCTGCTTGCCGTGACCGTGGATCTCGATGATCGCAAAAGTCGATATCGACCAGCACCCGTCCGGTGTCGATCCCCGCCACCACCGGGGTGCGAGCAGCGAGCCCGAGCAGGAATCGGGAGGCGACGGCGTCGAGCTGGCCGACGTGGCCGAAGGTGAACTGACGGAGGAACGATCCCAGCGTCGACGGGGCGTAGGGGCGGTCGAAGATCGTGCCCATCGCCCCGTGCCGAAGCAACGCCAGGTCGGCGATGCTGTCGGCGCCGGCGACCATCCCGCCGACGAGGGACCCGATCTTGCGGCCAGCATTGGCGCCTTTGTCGGTCGGCACGCTCAGGTGCTGATCGGCGAGGGAGAGCAGGCCGCTGGCCTGGGCCAATGCCATCATCGGGACCAGGCCGGCGGTCGCCACGAGATTCGGGTCGTCGAACCTGACGGCAGCGACGGGCCGGGTGTGAGATAGTTGCATCCGCGAGATGCCCTTCTGTGTGGCTGAATCTGACCCTAGAGAAGTCTTATTCTTCCACTACGGCAGGGCATTTCGCCTTTATGACACTCTCAGGCGCTCATCCCAATCGGTGTTTCCAGGCTAAGCTGAACGGCTGTTCAGGCTTCTCTGATGCCTGGCGTCTCTCAAGCCCGGTGAACCTTCTCAGCGGTCGTCATGGTTCGGGCTGGCGACTGCCGCGGCGGCGGGCGGATGAGGGACGAGGACTTGGACCGTATCCAGGGCCTCCGTGAGCCATTCGGTCCAGAAAGTCTCTAGGCCGACCCCGGCACGAAGTACGAGGTGCCGGAGTTTTGCCTCCGCTGTGGGGTCATCATCGAAGTCGCGCTGCTCGATGTCGAGGTACTCCGCCAACTGCTGTCGGTGCAGCTCAAGATGACGTTCGAGCTCGTTGGCAAGTCCGCCCGTCCCCACCACTGCCGCGGCACGTATCCGCAGCAGCATCGGATCGCGCACCGGCTTCGGATCCTGACGCACCGACACCCATCGCTCGACCTCTTCCCGCCCGGCCGGCAATACTTCATAGGTCTTCCTCTGTCCTTGAGCGGTCACCTCCTCGTCGCGCGCCCGGACGAAGCCGGCCTGTTCTAGTTTGTTCAATTCGCGGTAGATCTGCTGGTGAGTAGCAGACCAAAAGTACCGAATCGACCTGTCGAAACGCCGCGCCAACTCGAGTCCCGACGAGGGTTTCTCGAGCAGCGCGGTGAGGATGGCATGGGGTAACGACATTGCACGTCTTCCTCTCGCGTGAGTTCGTCACGCAGCTTACGTAACTGACCGCCGAGCGATGCCAACATCTTATGCAACAAGTTGCAAATCTGGTATCTGGCGTTTAGCGTGCTTCTGGTCACCTAATTCCAGGAGAGACTCAATGACTGACTACCCACATTTGCTTTCTCCACTCGACCTCGGCTTCACCACCCTGAGGAACCGAGTTCTGATGGGGTCGATGCACCTCGGACTCGAAGAGGCACCGGATGGGTTCGATCGAATGGCAGCGTTCTATGCAGAGCGAGCGCGCGGTGGTGTCGGCCTGATCGTCACCGGGGGCATAGCGCCCAATGTGGAGGGACGCCCCTGGGCCAACGCCGCCAGCATGTCAACGCCCGAAGAAGCAGAACAACATCGAGTGATCACCGAGGCCGTACATCGCGAAGGTGCAAAAGTCGTGATGCAGATTTTGCATTCCGGCCGATACGCGAAGCATCCGCAGCTTGTGGCGCCGAGCGCGATCCAGGCGCCGATCTGTCCGTTCGTCCCCCGAGAGTTGAGTTCCCTACAAGTAGAACAGACAATCGACGACTTCGTCAGCGCAGCCGAACTCGCACGCGAAGCTGGTTACGACGGCGTCGAGATCATGGGATCCGAGGGATACCTTATCAACGAGTTCCTCGCGAGCCGGACGAACCAGCGAACCGACGAGTGGGGAGGCGACTTCCGTCGTCGAATGCGATTTCCGATCGAGATCGTCCGTCGCACACGCGAACGCGTCGGCTCGCACTTCATCATCACGTTCCGGCTCTCGTTGTTGGATCTCGTTCCCGGTGGATCGACCATCGAGGAGACGCTCGAACTCGCCAAGGAACTCGAGGCAGCAGGGGCCTCGATCATCAACACGGGAATCGGCTGGCACGAATCACGGGTACCTACCATCGCCACGTCCGTTCCGCGCGCGGCGTTCGCCGGTGTCACTGCGCGACTGAAGCACTCGGTCTCCATCCCGGTAGTGGCGAGTAACCGCATCAACACGCCCGAGGTTGCAGAGACGCTGCTGTCCGCAGGCGCGGCCGACATGGTCTCACTCGCCCGGCCACTACTCGCCGATCCGGAGTTCGTTGCGAAGTCCGCCGTCGGCCGAGCAGATCGAATCAACACCTGCATCGCGTGCAATCAGGCGTGTATCGACCACACGTTGAGTGGACGCATCACTTCCTGCCTGGTCAATCCTCGAGCATGCCACGAGACACTACTGCAGGTGACTGTCCCGCCCCGCAGGCGACGCATCGCTGTCGTCGGCTCCGGTCCAGCAGGCATGGCGTTCTCGGCATTCGCCGCGCGTCGCGGACACGCTGTAACACTGTATGATTCGGCGCCCACCCTCGGCGGACAATTGAACATCGCCCGACGCATCCCCGGCAAGGACGAATTCGCCGAGACACTTCGCTATTTCTCCACCGAACTGGCGGACAGGGGCGTCCAACTCAGACTCGCAACTACCGCAACCGCCCGCGACTTGACCGATGAAGGATTTGACGACGTGGTAGTCGCCACCGGCATCGTTCCGCGTACCCCCGACATCGACGGAATAGACCATCCCACGGTACTGAGCTACCTCGACGTCCTTCGCGACGGCCATCCCGTCGGACGGCGGGTAGCAATCGTCGGAGCAGGCGGCATCGGCTTCGACGTGGCCGAATACATCACTCACGACAATTCGTCCCCGAGCGAGGATATCGCGGCCTTCTACGGCAAGTGGGGCATCGATACACAGTACTCAGGCGATGGTGGCCTGACCGAGCCCGTTCCGCCGTCGACCGATCGCATCGTTCACCTACTGCAGCGAAAAACGACGAAGGTGGGCGCGGGCCTCGGAGTGACGACCGGCTGGATCCACCGCGCCGAACTCGCACAGCGGGGCGTGAACATGATTGCCGGGGTGGCTTACCGCCGGATCGACGACGACGGCCTCCACATCACAGTTGACGGTGAAACTCAGACACTCGAAGTCGACACCGTCATCGTGTGCGCCGGACAGGACTCCCGGCGTGACCTCTACAACGAACTAGTCGCTCTCGGCGCTAATCCGCACCTCATCGGCGGTGCCGACGTCGCCGCCGAACTCGATGCCAAGCGAGCGATCCGCCAAGGGGTCGAACTGGCCGCCTCAATCTGACAACTATCGGAATCCCAGACGACAGGAACAGTTGTGACACTCGAACGCGAACTCTTCGATTCGGAACACGAGGCATACCGGCAGACCGTTCGGAAGTTTCTCGCGAAGGAGATAGCTCCCCACCACCAACAGTGGGAAACCGATCAGCTCGTCGACCGCCGGACTTTCGAGGCAGCCGGGGCGCTAGGGATCCTCGGACTGGCCGTGCCCACGAAGTATGGGGGCGGAGGAGAAACGGACTTCCGGTTCCGCGTCGTCGTCGAAGAGGAGATTGCAAGGGCAGGACTGACCAGCTTTGGACACGGCATCGGCACCCACGACGACATCGTGCTCCCCTACTTCGTCGACCTCGCAACCGAGGAGCAGAAGGTGCGGTGGCTACCAGGGCTGGCTCAGGGAAGCAAGATCGGCGCCATCGCGATGACCGAGCCCGACGCGGGAAGCGACCTTCGTGCACTACGCACGACGGCCGTCCGCGACGAAGATGACTGGATCATCAACGGGCAAAAGACGTTCATCAGCAACGGCATCCTGGCGGACTTGGTCGTGGTGGTCGCTCGGACCCACCCCGACGGTGGGTCGAAGGGGTTCAGCCTGTTCGTCGTCGAACGCGAAACCGAAGGGTTTGAACGAGGGCGCAAACTCGAAAAGGTCGGCCGCCACGCACAAGACACCGCGGAACTGGCGTTCCGCGACGTGCGGGTGCCTGGGACCAACCTGCTCGGCACTCCAGGGCGAGGCCTTGCCCATTTGATGGAGCGATTGCCCCGCGAACGCATGCTCATCGCAGTCGGTGCGATGGCCGCAATCCGCGCGGCCGTCGAGTGGACAAACGAATTCGCTTTCCAGAGCACGGCGTTCGGGAAGCCGATCGGCGACCTGCAGAACACGCGCTTCGTATTGGCCGACATGGCGACCGAACTCGACGTCACACAGGCTTTCATCGATCGCGCCGTCAAGGCT
This sequence comes from Rhodococcus sp. WS4, assembly GCA_006543605.1. GTDB lineage: Bacteria > Actinomycetota > Actinomycetes > Mycobacteriales > Mycobacteriaceae > Rhodococcus_F. The sequence goes on along the minus strand of RRBB01000015.1, from coordinate 27,192 downwards.
CTGAACGCAGGCACCCTGACCGCCGTCGATGCGGCCAAAGCGAAGCTGTGGACGACCGAGCTGCAGAAGCGTGTCATCGATCGTTGCGTCCAGATCTTCGGTGGCTACGGCTACATGATCGAGTACCCCATCGCCCGAGCCTTCATCGACTCGCGTGCCCAAACGATATATGGCGGAACGAGCGAGATCATGAGGGAGATCATCGGTCGCGACATCGCCGCTGCGCATGTCGGAGCTGGAGCTCACTCGTGATTGTCGAGAGCGCGAGAACAATTGCGGCACAGTCGCGCCCGACAGTCGGTGTTGTTCGGGAGTCGAACGACGGTGAGCGTCGGGTGGCGTTGGTGCCGAAGATCGTGGCGTCGTTGATCGCCAAGGGCGTCGACGTGGTGGTCGAGTCGGGTGCCGGATTGGGTGCGCTGATCCCGGACGAGTTGTACAAATTGGCAGGAGCCGCCATCGCCGACCCGTGGTCGGCGGAGGTGGTCGTCAAGGTCGCGCCGCCGTCGGACGAGGAAGTGGGCCGGTTGCATGCCGGGCAGACCCTGATCGGGTTCCTCGCCCCCCGCAACCAGGACAATCAGGTCGCCGCGCTGAAGTCGGCCGGGGTGCAGGCGTTCGCGGTCGAGGCGATCCCGCGTATTTCCCGCGCCCAGGTGATGGACGCGTTGTCGTCGCAGGCGAACGTGTCCGGATACAAGTCGGTGCTGCTCGCGGCGTCGGAGTCGACCCGGTTCTTCCCGATGCTCACCACCGCCGCGGGCACCGTCAAGCCCGCCACCGTGCTGGTCCTCGGTGTCGGTGTCGCCGGCCTGCAGGCGTTGGCGACGGCGAAGCGGCTCGGTGGCCGGGCCACCGGCTACGACGTGCGCCCGGAGGTCGCCGACCAGGTCCGCTCGGTCGGTGCCCAGTGGCTCGATCTCGGGATCGACGCCGCCGGTGAGGGCGGCTACGCCCGCGAGCTGACCGAGGCGGAGCGGGCGCAGCAGCAGCAGGCGCTCGAGGACGCGATCAAGGGCTTCGACGTGGTCGTTACCACCGCCCTGGTGCCGGGCCGTCCGGCACCGCGGTTGGTGACCGCGGCCGCGGTGGAGGGCATGAAGCCCGGCTCCGTGGTGGTCGACCTGGCCGGCGAGACCGGCGGTAACTGCGAGCTCACCGAACCGGGGCAGACCGTCGTCAAGCACGGGGTGACGATCTGCTCGCCGCTGAACCTGCCCGCCACCATGCCCGAGCACGCCTCGGAGCTGTACTCGAAGAACATCTCCGCGTTGCTCGAGTTGATGCTCGTCGACGGGGCGCTGGCCCCGGATTTCTCGGACGAGGTCCTCGCCGCGTCCTGCGTCACCCGCGAATCCAAGGAAACGTCATGATCACAACGCTTTTCGGAACACTCGCGACGCCGCTGGCGGTGTTCCTCGACCACGTGATGGTGCCCCGGCGCACCTTCGAGTTCTTCGACTTGTCCGAGGAACTCCGCTGCGATGTGAACTCCGATCAGGGGATCGAGGTGGCGCGCTGATGTATTCGGAGTTGTTGGCGAACATCGCGATCCTGGTGTTGTCCGGGTTCGTGGGGTTCGCGGTGATCTCGAAGGTCCCGAACACGTTGCACACCCCGCTGATGTCGGGCACCAACGCCATCCACGGCATCGTCGTCCTCGGTGCGCTGGTGGTGCTCGGCAAGGTCGACAACCCGCCGTGGGGGCTGCAGGTGATCCTGTTCGTCGCCCTGGTCTTCGGAACGATCAACGTGGTCGGTGGTTTCGTGGTCACCGACCGGATGCTGGCGATGTTCAAATCCAAACCCACCGCACCCGCTGCTGCTGAGAAGGGTGGGGACCGGTAATGGAATACCTCGTCAACGTGCTGTACATCGTGGCGTTCGCGATGTTCATCTACGGTCTGATGGGCCTGACCGGCCCGAAGACCGCGGTCCGCGGCAACCAGATCGCCGCCGCCGGCATGGTCGTCGCCGTCGTCGCCACCCTGATCGCGATCCGGGACACCTCCAACTGGGTGCTGATCGTCACCGGCCTGGTCATCGGTGTGGTCCTCGGGGTGCCGCCGGCGTTGCGGACGAAGATGACCGCGATGCCGCAGCTGGTGGCGTTGTTCAACGGGGTCGGCGGCGGCACCGTCGCCCTGATCGCCTACGCCGAATTCCTCGACTCGGACGGGTTCACCGCCTTCGCCCATGGTGAGTCGCCGACGGTGCACATCGTCATCGCGTCGCTGTTCGCGGCGATCATCGGGTCGATCTCGTTCTGGGGTTCGGTGATCGCGTTCCTGAAGCTGCAGGAAACCCTGCCCGGCCGCCCGATCGGCATCGGGAAACTGCAGCAGCCGCTCAATGCGGTGCTGCTGATCGGGGCCGTCGCATTGGCGGTGGCCATCGGGGTCAAGGCCATCGACCCGACCGGACCCACGTCGCAGTGGTGGATCGTGGGTGTGCTGGTGCTGGCGGCGGTGCTCGGGTTGATGGTGGTGCTGCCGATCGGCGGCGCCGACATGCCCGTCGTCATCTCCCTGCTCAACGCGTTGACGGGTCTGTCCGCGGCGGCCGCGGGTCTGGCACTCAATAATCAGGCGATGATCGTGGCCGGGATGATCGTCGGTGCGTCGGGTTCGATCCTGACCAACCTGATGGCGAAGGCGATGAACCGGTCCATCCCGGCGATCGTGGCCGGCGGGTTCGGTGGCGGCGGTGTCGCGGCGGCGGTCGGGGACGGGACCGTGAAGACGGCGAAGTCCACCTCGGCGGCGGATGCGGCGATCCAGATGGCGTACGCCAATCAGGTGATCGTGGTCCCCGGCTACGGGTTGGCCGTCGCGCAGGCCCAGCACGCGGTCAAGGACATGGCCAAGCTGCTCGAGTCGAAGGGGGTGGAGGTCAAGTACGCCATCCACCCGGTCGCGGGCCGGATGCCCGGGCACATGAACGTGCTCCTCGCGGAGGCCGACGTCGAGTACGACGCGATGAAGGAAATGGACGACATCAACGACGAGTTCGCCCGCACCGACGTCACCCTGGTGATCGGTGCGAACGATGTCACCAACCCCGCCGCCCGCAACGACCCGTCGTCGCCGATCCACGGGATGCCCATCCTGAATGTGGATCAGTCGAAGTCGGTGATCGTGCTGAAGCGGTCGATGAACTCCGGGTTCGCCGGCATCGACAACCCGTTGTTCTTCGCCGACACCACCTCCATGCTCTTCGGGGACGCGAAGAAGTCGGTCGCCGAGGTCACCGAGGAACTCAAGGCCCTCTGACCGCACTCGACCTTGTCAGTGCCATGGTGCGATCGTCCGCATGATGCCACCGCAGCGCGAGATAATGGGCGAGAGCGGGCGAGCTCTATAGCATCGGAGAACATTCGCAAGACTGGAGATGATCTCGACGCCATCGCGGAGCTGAGTGCCGAGTGCGCCGAACACGTTACCGACATCTCGGCGCGGTCGGCGGGGCCATTTTGCAGGACCAGTCGACACTCGATCACAGCAAGTACACAACACTGGTCGATGACGTCTAGCCGACCAGTTGGAAGCCACTTAACAAGCACACAACTGCGATGCCCGTGATGCGGAGCCGCAGATTCCCGGAGATCAGACAGAAGGGTGTCGACATGACGCTGCCAACCAGAGTGTCCACTTCCGTGCGGGCTAGCCTCAGCCCACTCCATGTCCTAGAACGCGGAACCCTCGACTACCGCACAGCATGGGACGAGCAACACCGTCTGGTGGATATGCGAATACGAGACACGTGCGACGACACGCTTCTCCTTGTCGAACACCCATTCGTCTACACAGCCGGAAGCCGGACACAACAGAGTGACCGGCCCCAAGACGGTTCCCCCGTCATCGACGTTGACCGCGGCGGCAGAATCACCTGGCACGGTCCAGGCCAGCTCGTCGGATATCTCATTGTCAAGCTAGGTGACGGACGAGACGGTGTCGAGGTAGTCCGCCGGATCGAGCAAGCCATCATCCACGTTTGCGCTGAACTCGGGATCGAGGCAAATCTTGTCGGAGGCCGCTCCGGTGTATGGGTGCCCACTGTCGGTTCAACCGACAGCTCGAGCTCTTCCGTCGGCAGTTCGAGTCTGGAACGGAAGATCGCGGCGGTGGGTATGCGCGTGCAGCGCGGCGTGACATTCCATGGGTTTTCGCTGAACTGCAACAACGAATTCAATGGTTTTGAATCCATCATCCCATGTGGAATTCCTGACGCGGGCGTGACGTCGTTGTCACGAGAGCTGAGTAGAGAAGTCACGACCAGTGACGTATTGCCCGCCGTACGTTCTGCAATTGCGGAATCGCTCGATCGAAAGATTGCAGACGGATAACTGCTGCCAAGCCGATTTCTATTGCTCCGTGGCGTAATTCGGGACACCGGCGTTGCCTTCTGCTGGAATTCACGGCGGCGGACAGGCGAGCACGATGAGTCCGAGGTGGCGGCGGGTCCTATCTATTCGCCGTGCTAGTCGGCAAGAGCGGCGGCCACCGAGGCGGATGAGCAATGTGCCGCACCACAGGGTGCGACTTCGCCGTCTCCTGGAATCAGATGGTGGCGTAATGGGTTCTTGGCGCTCCGTTTCCATGCGGCCCGGCGGGGCGACCGATGGCAGCGACCAGTTCGGCTGTGTGTCGGAGGAAATCAACTTGACTCGGCGAGTCAGCCTGCTAGCACGTGCGCTGACGAGTTGCACCCACTCACTGCTAGCCTCGATCTTTCCTGAGTCCCCTGGATCGGCCTGAGCGGTTTCGGATTGGTAGTCGCTGTCACTGATCCGGTGTCGGGCAACGATGAGCTGCCCGACGCGGACGGGGGGCGTCGGGGTCCACGGCCCCGGAAGACATTTCCCTTTCGTCTCGGATGATCGGGTTGATGCTGGACAGATCGGTGCGGGTAGCGCGCTGAGGTGGTCGAGGCCTCGGGTGAGCAGGCGGACCCAGGGTGCTCGGGCGACGAGTTTGAGGTGGGTGCGGCGGGCGTGGTGAGTGATCCGCCCGGCGATCGACCACAGGCGCAGCCGTTTCGGCTCCCACTTCCGGGCGGGGTGCTCGTGCAGGGCCAGCATCTGGGTCCACGCGACGAGTTCGCAGGCGAGTTGCACGACGGCGAGCCAGACCCGGTTCTGGTCGAACCCGTGCAGCGGAAGATTCTCCAGGCCGGTGGCTTTCCCGTTCCGGATGCGGTCCTCGCACCGGGCGCGGCGGCGGTGGCGTAGTTCGATGTCGGGGAGCCCGCCGTGGCGGGTGTTGGCGGATGAACGCGGACAACCGCAGCCCGTCGCGGTCGGTGAACCGCAGCTGCGCGCCAGGGCGAGGGCGTTCCTAGCGCACCACAAGCCGCATCCCGGCCGGCCATGACGACAGGTCGACCAGATCGGTGAGTTCGGCAACCCAAGCGCCGTCGCGGACCTGCCCGTCGGCGTCGTAGGCGGGTGTCCATCCGTCCTGCGGGATCACGGAGATCTCGGTGACCATGGCGTCGGTCAACCCGAACCCGATCGAGTACGACAGCCGCCGCTTGGCCGGATACTCGAGGAACGCGTGGCTGCCGCCGGCACCATCGGTGCCGATCAGGATCCTGCGGCCGACCCGATTTCCCGGATCGCCTTCTTGACGACGGTAATGTGGTCGGCTGCGGTGTTCGAGCCGGCGTTGCCGGCTCGCAGCAGCATCGCCGCCGGTTCCCCGGTGCCCTCGCCACCGTGGTCGACGAACGCGCACAACGGGTGGAATCCGAAGCCGCGTTTTCAGGTCGGTGCCGCATGTTCCTTCTCGAACTTGCACAGGTTCGCGCCAAGGTGTGCAAGGTGGCGCCTATAACGCCCGGGTTGGATCAATGGCTCCACTTGTGTTGTGGTGCAGTCGGTCCTGGTCGACATTGTCGGCGAGATAGCGCAGGAGCCCGGTGTCCCCCATTCCCAGGACGGTGGCGGCGAGTTTGGGGTCGAGGTCGCCGACGAGCTGGGTCAGTCGGGTTTGACGGCAGATACTCGGCGTGATGCGCGCTGGTTGCAGCAGCCGGACGATGTAGCTGGCGTGGACGGGGGTGTCCCTGCTGCGGGTAACCCGACTGACAATCAGGTGAGGATTGAGCGTACCGGTGGCTGCGTGCTCTTGGCGGCATGTCTGAACAGCCGCCCAGGTCGCGGGGTCCGTCGTGGTGGGGTACGGCCGCCGATGCAACGTCACGGTCTGCCGGTCGGGGTCGAGATCGGCGAGGGTGAGCATGCGGATCTCGGCATTGGATGCCGCATGCAGGAGCGCGAGTAGTCCGACGAGCCGTTCCTGCGCGTGTGGCCTGATCTGTCCAGCGTCGAAACAGGGTCGGCTGGGTGTTGACCTCGAGGACGAGACCGGTGAAGGCTGGCTGGGCGCCGAGCCGCAGCGGTCGAGCGGGGCCCACCGGGACATGTTTGTGAGCCTTGGCCCATGCGAAGTACCGCCTGAGGACGTAGGTGCGTTGATGCCGGGCGGTCGGTGTAGGGGTGAGGAAGTTCTCGAGGTCTGTGGGGATGACTTCGGCCCATCCGGTGATCGAGCGGTCGGCGCACAGGTGGGCGGCGGGATCGCGCAGAATGCGCAATCGAGTTGACGTGGTGATAGAGCTTAGGACCCCAAACCGATGCGAGCCCGCCGGTTCTGTTCGGCGATCTGATCCTGATTGTATTGCGCGACTGCCTGATACAGGGGCTCGGCGATGGCTTGAGGTAACCATCGCGGGTGTCCGCCGCCCGTGCCGCGACGGGATCTTGCGGCAGGGTCATGCCGTGGCTGACGAAGAAAGCCGTAACCACACGTTCGGCGCTCGGGCTGATCGGCGCGCCGGCATGGCGACGCAATCGGTGTGGTGTCGCGGTGGGGTCGTTGATCACGATCCGGCCGACCTCGCGCAGGATAATGAGGTGCCGCCGGGATGGTAGCGGGCAGCGGCATATTCGGTCAGCAGATCCCACCACGGCGGGGGTGCGGGCATTCTGGCGGCCATCGACGCGGCGTAACGGAAAGGCCGATTCGGGTCGCGCTGGTTGCACCGATTGCACAGGCCGTGTCCGACGTTGCGTCGCTATTCTCCACAGCTGTGGCACCGGGTGGTCTCGGGCGCCTTGCGGGGCGCGGCGCAACTGGCCACTTGGTCTTACCGGCGGCACTGGGCCCCTCGGCGGCGACGATCACCGACATACCCTACCCATCCACGGACCTTTGATCCGCATCTCGCGTTGCCCTTCGATACCGGTAGTGGATCCCCTCGTAGTGGGTCATGAAACCAACGCCCAGGGCAGGATTCCTCACTCCATCGCTTCGGACAGGCGTAGCCGCAGCCCTGCCGAACCGTGCTGACGGCGCTCATCGTCCGGATGGTGGGCCGCCACCACGTGACCAGGCTCGACACCCCGCCAGCCGCGCACTGACGCTTCCGGTCAGGTCGCCGCCAGGACCCGCTCGAGCGTGGCGGGTTCCCAGGCCGGTTTACCCCCGGGCAGACCACGGCCCCCGTTCAGCCCGATCCCGATCCGGTTCTGCGGCAGTGCGGTACGTGTTGGCTAAACTTCGTATCTCGTCTTGCCCGCAGTTCGATTCGGGAATGATCTGCCACAAACGCTCAATGAACCGCCGCGTCGTCATTCCGAAGTGGACGAGGACTTCCTCATTGCTAGCGCCACCGTATGGTGCCCACATGCTGGCGAACTCGATCAGGCGCTCCGCCTCGGCGTCAGGGTGCTTGCGTTCGCGGTTGGCTTCAATCCGAGCGGCGCGTCGCCTTTGGCGCCATCGGCGATACTCGCGAGAGTTCATGGGAATTCACATATCTTATCGGGACTGGGATACATTGGCGGTTCGGGAGCCTCGCCGGAGTGAGGGAATTATGGGGAGCGCCAGTCGCTCTCGCCCTGGCCGTCAAGTTTCCTAACGTCGTCAGGTCGGGGTCGGATGATCCCGACCCCCGTAGGTGGCGGTTCGGCCCAAGTTCTGATACTCAGGTGCACCGGTTCGCCGGGTGTCTCGCTTGCGGCGGGTCGGCGGTGGGTCCCGGTGATTCGATTGCCCCAAAGTCCGAGAGTCGCATTCGGACGCAGTCGCCCGGGGTTGAATCGATGGCCATCTTGTGAAGATTGGCTTTTGCCCCGGGGCGGCCTTGAGTGGGATCGATCGTGAAGTCCCGCTTCGTCCGCGGCTCGGCCCTCACGGTAACCGTCACTTCTCTGGCGTGGGCTTGCGGAATTCCGGCGATGTGCATGCTGGTATCAAGTTCCAAGCCTGGCGCAAATGGGTATTCGGAGCTCGCGGGCTTGGAACACGACACCCTAGATCTGGGTTTCCGTGAGTTTGGGCTCGTCTCGACGCGAGAGCAGTCCGGCGAGAACAACGGCGACGAGAACGATAACCGATCCGATTGCACCCAGCGCCACCTCCAGTCGACCCAGCGGCATGACGAGCCACGTAATAACGATCGGCGCAATGAACTGTCCCACAAATAGTGCACTGTTGGTTCGACCGATCGCTCGACCCCGCTGCTCCACAAGTAGTCTTGCCACGCCCCAGCCGAGCGTGGCAGGAATAAGAACTCCGACGGCGAAGGAGCTGAGCACCGAGCCGCTCACGGCCAGCGTGGCTCCGGTGTCAGTCACTTGGGCGGCCCAGATGAGCACGATGCCCAGTCCGGCGATCCCCAGCGAAACCGGTACAAGCACAGCTACACGGATGACAGCCAGCCGGCGAAAGAGGAATGCGCCGAGAGCGGTACCGGCCGAGGTCATTGCTGTGAGGATCCCAATCGTGCTGCTAGAGGTGATACCGAGATTGGTGAGAACATAGGGCAATTCGACTACGACCGAGAACAACGCGATTCCGGTCAAGAAGGATGCGAAGATCGGGAAAAGGATGTAGGTCGTGGGGATTGGTGGAACCAACGTCCGCGGCTTTCCGTGGACATGGTCAGACTTTGGTTCAAAGATTACAAATGCGATCGGAACGGCGATTACGACGCCCGCGAGGTACAGCCAGAACGGCACGCGCCAGCCATTTTCGCCGAGAATCCCTCCGATCGTCAGGAAGATTGCTGCCGCGACTGCGGCGAACAATGCGTTGAGCCCGAGATACCTGTTGCGTCGATTGCCGCTGTAATAGTCGGTAATCAGCGTGGTCGCGCAGGTCGCGATCGCGGCCTCCATCACTCCAACGCCAGCCCGTGTTGCAACGATTGCGGGAAGTGAGTCGAGGAACAGCGGAGCGACTCCGAGCACCGAGTAGATCACGAGAGCCCAGACGAGGATTCGCTTCCGTCCAAGGCGATCAATGATCCAGCCGGCGAACGGAGCGATGAGTCCGACCATCAATGCCGGGGCCGTCAATACGGCAGGGACAAGGAACGAGGCGCCAGGATGGGACGCGTACTCCTCGCTGAGTCGTGGCAGAACGGGCGCGATCAGTACCGCACCGAGCGGAGACATACACCCTGCACTTAGCAGAAGGATTGCGTGCAACGCGGTGGCTGGACGACCGGATCGCGGATCAGTGGCAGAACCACCGATCGGGTCGGCTCTTATCTTCCGCTGGGCGCCGAGTGACGGAGCGACATTGCCTCGTTCATATGTCATATGCGTGCTCTTTCGAACGTGTTAGCACCGAATGGGGGCATCATTTGTGAATGATCTTCGGACTCGACGGCGGACCAAACGCCTTTTCGCGGTCAACAGGTGTGGGATGGGTATTGCACCCGTGGTGCAGCTAGCCTCGATCTTTCCTGAGTCCCCTGGATCGGCCTGAGCGGTTTCGGATTGGTGGTCGCTGTCGCTGATCCGGTGTCGGGCAGCGATGAGCTGCCCGACGCGGTCGGGGGCGTCGGGGTCCACGGCCCCGGAAGACATTTCCCTTTCGTCTCGGATGATCGGGTTGATGCTGGACAGATCGGTGCGGGTAGCGCGCTGAGGTGGTCGAGGCCTCGGGTGAGCAGGCGGACCCAGGGTGCTCGGGCGACGAGTTTGAGGTGGGTGCGGCGGGCATGGTGGGTGATCCGCCCGGCGATCGACCACAGGCGCAGCCGTTTCGGCTCCCACTTCCGGGCGGGGTGCTCGTGCAGGGCCAGCATCTGGGTCCACGCGACGAGTTCGCAGGCGAGTTGCACGACGGCGAGCCAGACCCGGTTCTGGTCGAACCCGTGCAGCGGAAGATTCTCCAGGCCGGTGGCTTTCGCGTTCCGGATGCGGTCCTCGCACCGGGCGCGGCGGCGGTGGCGTAGTTCGAGGTCGGGGAGCCCGCCGTGGCGGGTGTTGGCGGATGAACGCGGACAACCGCAGCCCGTCGCGGTCGGTGAACCGCAGCTGCGCGCCAGGGCGAGGGCGTTCCTAGCGCACCACAAGCCGCATCCCGGCCGGCCATGACGACAGGTCGACCAGATCGGTGAGTTCGGCAACCCAAGCGCCGTCGCGGACCTGCCCGTCGGCGTCGTAGGCGGGTGTCCATCCGTCCTGCGGGATCACGGAGATCTCGGTGACCATGGCGTCGGTCAACCCGAACCCGATCGAGTACGACAGCCGCCGCTTGGCCGGATACTCGAGGAACGCGTGGCTGCCGCCGGCACCATCGGTGCCGATCAGGATCCTGCGGCCGACCCGATTTCCCGGATCGCCTTCTTGACGACGGTAATGTGGTCGGCTGCGGTGTTCGAGCCGGCGTTGCCGGCTCGCAGCAGCATCGCCACCGGTTCCCCGGTGCCCTCGCCACCGTGGTCGACGAACGCGCACAACGGGTGGAATCCGAAGCCGCGTTTGAAGGTCGGTGCCGCGTGTTCCTTCTCCGAATGCGCTGTGACGAGGGTGGCGTCCAGGTCGATGATCAGCGGGTGGTATTCGTCGATGTCGTCGTCGGGTGCCCGGTCCCCGGCCGCGGACCACGCGGCCGTGCGGACTGCGGCACGGGCCGTGTCGATCGCCGACAGGGCCATATCGGCGTCGGTGGCGAGGGTGGCGATCAAGCGGGACACCGTCGGATCGGAGGCGACCGGACCGAACACCTCCGGATGCGCCCGCAACTGGGCGATGTCGGCGAGGCAGTCACCGCCGAGCGCCAAGGCCACCGCCAGATCGAGCACGATCTTGCCGGGATCGTGGCGCGACAACGGCTTTCGCCAGGGAGACAGGGCCACCGACAGGGCATCGGTCAACCCCGTCTTCTCGGCAGTGCGCAACAACAGAACCGAGCCGGCATGCGACACGACCCCGGTTCCGGTGGCCGATGCGGACAGACGTGGGTACGGGGACGTAGACTTGCCCACCTGAATGGTGCTCCTCGAACTCGGATGACTCGGACCTTAGACAAGTCGAATCATCCCAGGTCAGGGCACCATTCTTCGTTAGCGACACCCGTCAGGTAACGAGTTCGCATGAAAGCGGCAGGCTAGAGCGATCTGGTCATACGCTCCGTCCGTTTCGAATACAGGTTGTGTCCTGTAGCTCAGGTGCTCCCTCGTTGGGTGCTTGGAGCTCGGCCGATTCGCGGGTCCTCGACTTCAGTAATCGGACCGCACCAGGTTGGTTTGGTCAAATGAATGTCGAGAATCAATGGCATGCACGTCATGAATTGACGAAGCCATTGCCGCGTTCGGACTGCCCACGCCACGTCCGCCGCGCGGGCCCGGATCGGCGGGCGGACCGTGCCCGATCACGCGCCCCGCTCTTTCCGAATCCACTCGTTGTCCCGCGAAAATTCGTCGATTGTGCTGCCGCGGCGAGCCCCGCCTTTGCTCCGGGACCGGCCAAATGGGGCACGATTGGTCACTCACGCGCGCTTTCACGCGGTCCGTCCTCGTGGCCGCGGCCTCCGCCAGCATCATCAACGTCCTATCGGTCAACTTGTTTTGAGGGCGGGATGAAGGTTCCGTGCTACAGCGCGCTCAAGGGCGGAATCCGCAGATAAAGAAGAGCTTTGGAGAACAAGTGGACCACCCACCACATCCGGGTCAACGCGATCGCCCGGCTACAACGACCGGATTCACGGCTGCACAGCGCGACCGCTGGACTTGATCGAGGCCGCCCATGTAATCGCCGTGTCCCGGTGTGGAGGAGCGTTTCGGATTTGCCCGGGTCCTCGTTGCCGGCGGGCCTCTGATGCGGTATTTGTCGCAGCGTTGAGGAGGTGAACGTACATCGTCGGCACTCCGAGGAAATTGGTCACCTTCTCTCGCCCCATGAGTGCCAGCGCCTCCGCGGCATCGAACCGTTCCTGGAGCACCAGCGTCGCGCCGATCCGGAAGGTGGCATTGAGGGCACCGACCTGGCCGAAGGCGTGGAAGAGCGGCAGCGCCCCCAGCACAATGTCGCTGTCGTAGACGCCGTTGGCGTCGAAGCCGTAGGCGTTGATCACCGTGATGAGGTTGAGGTGGGTGATCACCGCGCCCTTGGGGCGCCCGGTCGTTCCACTGGTATAGAAGATCACCGCCGGGTCCTCGGCGCCGCGCGGATGATAGGTCGGCAGGGCCTCCGGTCCGGCGGCGAGCTCGTCGATGCGCAACGGTTGGGCGGTACTGTCCGCGCAGGCCTCGTCCGCGACGGCCGCGTAGCTGTGGTGGGTCAGCACGAATCGGCTGCCGGAATTCTGTACCACGTAAGCCACTTCCGCTGGCTTGAGCAAGGTGGGAACCGGGACGACAACACCTCCGCAGGCCAGGATCCGGTAGTAGCCGCGGATGAAGTCGAGCACGTTCGGTGCCAGTAAGGCGATCTGATCACCAGGCTGTACGCCACGATCGACCAAGCCTTGGCCCACCCGGCGGGCGTCGCGCCACAGGTCGGGGAAGGCCAAGCGCTCGGCGCCCGCGATTACGGCGGTCTTATCCGGGTAGCGTCGTGCTGCTTCAGCCAGGACAGCAGCGATCGACAGTGTTGCCATGATGTCGCCTTTCTCGGGGCCCGCCGGACCCCATCTGTGACTTTCGGGTCAGTCGCGCAGGTTGCGCCCGTTGGTTTCCGGGCTGAACCAGGCAACGAGCGCGGTGGTCAGTGCGAGTGCCATGCAGTAGGTGGTGAACACCCATCCGAGATCGTTGACGCCGAGCCACGTCGCAATCAGCGGCGCTGTGCCGCCAAACAGCGAGATCGCGAACGCGTAGGGAAATCCGACCCCAGTGGCACGCACATTGGTGGGGAACAACTCGGCGAAGTAGGCCGGGTCGGCGGCGATCGCCGCGCCGAGGAAGAACAGGGCGATGAAGATCGGGAGGAAGATCTGCCAGAACGTCGGACCCATCAGGTTCGCCAAGGGGAAGGCGACGACGGCCAGTCCGAGGCCGGTGATCAGGAAGCTGGGCCGCCGTCCCCACCGGTCGGACAGTAAGCCCCAGATCGGAAGCAAGATCATGTACAACGCTTGGGCAGCCAAGCCCGCCCACAAGGCAACCTCCGGGTCGGCCTTCTCCACGGTGATCGCCCGGGCCGTGCCGCTCACGGCGTAGCTGTAGTTGAAGACGGTCAGGCTGAGATTCCCCCGCTTCTCCGGAGACTTTTCTATCTGGCTCCGACGAGCTCGGGTTCGATGATATCTGTCTCCTGTCCGTCTGGTCGGTCGTAGTAGGCGCGTTCGTATTCGTCGGGTGACAGTCCGTGCAGGCCGGCCTGAATCCTGCGCGGGTTGTACCAACCATCGATGTAGCGGAACAACGCCGCCTCCGCCTCGGCTCTGGTGGCGAATGGTCTTGCGGGCCAGTAGATAAGCTCGATCTTGAGTGTCGACCACAGGTTTTCGGCGAGGGCATTGTCGAAGCTGTCCCCGACGCTTCCGGTGGACGGGGCGATGCCCGCGTCGACGAGCCGCTGGGTGAACCGAACCGCCGTAAATTGGGCGGGCTCAACCGGTCGATGCAACACCTCGATCACGGAGGTGTGCGATGGGATGCGGCAACAAGCAGATGTCTCGGGCGCCGGTGGGTGCCAGGCGGCAGTGGGCGGCGGACAGGGCATTGCGACCTCCGATGCGGTCGCCGGGCCGGCCGGAGCCCTCTCGTGCGGTGCAGCGGGACTTCTGGCGGCGGATCGCATCGGGAGTGACGACGGTCGAGGCCGCGGAGGCCGTCGGCGTGTCGTGGCCGGTCGGGTGCCGTTGGTTCCGTCACGCTGGCGGCATGCCGCCGATCAGCCTGGACGAGCCCACGGGCCGCTACCTGTCGTTCGCCGAGCGTGAGGAGATCGCACTGCTGCGCGCCCAGGATGTCGGCGTGCGCGACATCGCTCGTCGGATCGGACGTGACCCGGGAACGATCTCACGCGAACTGCGCCGCAACGCAGCGACCCGGGGCGGCAAGCCGGTCTACCGGGCACTGGTGGCGCAGTGGAAAGCGCAACAGGCCGCGAAGCGCCCGAAGACGGCGAAGCTCGTGGGCAACGACGAGTTGCGTAAGTACGTGCAGGAGCGGCTCTCCGGCAGCGTCCGCCGACCCGACGGCACGATCGTCCGTGGGCCTGAGACGCCCGCGTGGAAGGGGCTGAACAAGCCGCATCGGCAGGACAGGCCATGGGCGACGGTGTGGAGCCCGGAACAGATCTCGCACCGGCTCAGGATCGACTTCCCCGATGATGAGTCCATGCGCATCAGCCATGAGGCGATCTACCAATCGTTGTTCATCGAGGGCCGTGGCGCGCTCAAACGGGAGCTGGTCGCGTGCCTGCGCACCGGGCGGGCGCTGCGGGTTCCCCGAGCGCGGTCGCAGAACAAACCGCAAGGGCATGTCACCGAGGACGTCGTGATCAGCGAACGCCCCGCCGAAGCCGCCGATCGCGCCGTCCCGGGGCACTGGGAGGGGGACCTGATCATCGGAACCGGCCGGTCCGCAATCGGCACGCTCGTCGAGCGCAGCAGCCGATCGACGATCCTCGTGCACCTGCCTCGGCTGGAGGGCTGGGGCGAGAAGCCACCCGTGAAGAACGGTCCTTCCCTCGGTGGCTACGGCGCCGTCGCGATGAACGCCGCGCTGACGACATCGATGACCACCCTGCCCGAGCAGCTCCGCAAGACCCTCACCTGGGACCGCGGGAAGGAACTCTCCGGTCATGCCCAGTTCGCCCTCGATACCGGCACGAAAGTGTTCTTCGCCGACCCGCACTCGCCCTGGCAACGACCGACGAACGAGAACACGAACGGCCTGCTGCGCCAGTACTTCCCGAAGGGCACCGACCTCTCCAGGTGGTCCGCCGAGGACCTCGAAGCCGTCGCCCTGGCGATCAACAACCGGCCCCGCAAGATCCACGAATGGCGAACCCCGGCCGAGGTCTTCGCCGAGCAGCTACGCTCACTGCAACAGCCAGGTGTTGCGACGACCGATTGAATCCGCCTTGACAGCCTTTGTCGCTGTGGAAAATCAACTCCCCGCCCCGGACATCGCGGGAGAACAGGGCATAGTCGAGCGCCGAGAGGACCAGGTCGGTGTCCGCCCGCGGGCCGGATCGCCAGCCGACCACCTTGTTCGAGAACGCGTCGCGCACACTCGCCAACCACAACACCCCCTCACCGGTGAGGATCCGCGTCAGGTCGGCCACCCACTTGGTGTTGGGCGCGGTCGCGGTGAAGTCCCGGTCGAGCAGGTCCGGGGCGGCGGTGTGCCGCGGATTCTGCTTGGTCGAGCCACCCTTCCAGCCTTTGCGCAGGTAGGCGCCTCGGCGCCCGTTCTCGCGCATGATCCGCTCGACGCGTTTGCGGCCGACCCGCACCCCGCGGCGGCGCAACTCCAGCCACACCCGCGGGGACCCGTAGGTGCCGGCGAACTCGTGTGAGGCGCGGATCTCGTCGATCAACACCAGCAGCTCGGCGTCCTCCCGCCGCCGCCGAGCGGGCAGGGTTGCTCGTGCCCGCCAGTCGTAGTAGGTCGACGAGGCGATATCCAGGACCCGCAATACGAGACCGACCGAGAAGTCATGCGCATCAATGAAACTCATGACCTTCTCCGGGTCGGGTCGATCTCGGACGCGAAATACGCGCTCGCCGCCCGCAGCACCTCGTTCACCCGCCGCAGCTCCGCCACCTCCCGGGCCAGGCGCCGGTTCTCCTCGATCATCGCCGTCGACGGCCGGTCGTCGCGCTCCCCGTGATCGGCCTCGGCCTGGCGGATCCAGTTCCGCAGCGCCTCCGGGTGCACGTTCAACTGCTCGGCCAGCCGGCGGAGCACCGGCTTCGGATCCGACTCCCGATACAACCGCACCGCACGCTCCCGCAGCTCCGGCGGATACTTCCTCGTTCCCATGACGCCCTTCCTCGGTCTCCAAGATCTAACCTGGTTCGGAAGTCTCCGGGAAAGCGGGGGAAGCTCAGGCCGACAGACAGCCCGATCACCCGCATGATGTTCTTCCGGTGCTGCCACATCCGGACGAGGTAGCTGTCCCGGACCGGGACCGTGGTGGCATGGGTGCGCGCCTTCGCCGCGACAGCCTTCTGGGCTTCGAAGGCTTCCGACTCGTGCAGGTTGGTCCGCAGGTACAGCCCGAAGAACCCGAGGATTCCACCAATGATGAAGGGGATGCGCCAGGCCCAGTTTTGGAGTGCCTCGGTGCCGAGGATGCTGGTCATGGCGGCGCCCATGAGCGTTGCCACGAAGATCCCCGAGATCGCCGACATCTGAACGGTGGCCCCCCAGAGTCCGCGTCGGTTACTGGGGGCAACCTCGGCGAGGTAGGAGTACGCGCCGCCGCTTTCGCCGCCGTGACCGAAGCCCTGCATCAACCGGGCCACCGTCAGCAAGATCGCGCTGATCAAACCGATCGCCCCGTAGGTCGGCATCAGACCGATCATCAGGCTGCCGCCGGCGCTGAGGAACAGGGCGAGCACCATGGCGGCGCGGCGTCCGCGCTGGTCGGCGAACCAGCCGAAGAACAGGGCGCCTATGGGGCGGGCGATGAAACCCAGCGCGAAGACCAGTAGGGCCGACAGTGTCGCCGCGACCTGGTCGTCGGGATGGAAGAACTGGGTCGCGAAGAACGGCGCGAAGATGGCGAAGGCGGTGAAGTCGTAGGACTCGAATCCGTATCCGAGGACGGTCCTGGTGAGGACACCGCCCTTGGAGAGTTCCTTCTTTCCGGGATGCGGTGGTGTGTCCGCCGCCGGGCTGACTTGATCGTGCATGGTCAAGATGTCCTCCGGGGTCGCTTGGCTGGACCCACTGGAGGAGGCACTACGGCGATCCAGCGAGTCGAAAGCAGGGTGTGTGAGTGGGGTAGCGTCCGCCGAACTCCTCTAGAAAGCGGCAGCGAGCTTGATGGCGCACCTCGCGAGCGTGCCGCGGCGTTCGGTGTGGGCGGCACCGCGGGGCCGGAGCGTGAGGGGACCAACGCACCGGTGTTATCTGCGTATGGGATCGCAACGGCCATCGGAACTTCGAGAAGAATCGCGGGTGGCTTGTCGCGTTGACTGTGACCGATGGGGGTGGCTATCGGTCCGGTGGGGCTGACATCTGAGCCGTCGGCATTACCGGGATCTCGTGTCAGTTGCGGTGGTTCTGTCCAGGTCGGGCGGCGGGGGTGGGACCTGGTCCGTCGTTCGCCGGCTTCACTGCAGGCCGGCGTGGAAGCGGACCCGCGAGCTGAGGACAATTTCTGGCCCATCGGACCGAGAGTTTCTCGCTAGCTTCGTGTTTGGGTGATCAGTTGAGAGTGGGGTCGACGAACATGGCCTTGGGGCGGCTGCCGGCGAGGACGGCGATGAGGATGTTCTCCTCGTCGGGGGTGCCTTCGGTGATGTTGACGAATCGGCGGGGCACGAACGCCGGGACGGCGAGGCAGTCGAGGGGTCCCAGTTCGAGGGAGTGCTCTTCCTTGGTGCCGAAGATGATCTTCCAGCGACCGTTGATCGGGATGAAGGTCTCGTTGCCGTCGTGCACGTGCAGGGAGGGGCCGTTGCCGGGCTTGACCTTGACGTAGGTGATGTTGAAGCCCTCTTCGATCGGGATCGCGGGCATGGAGTCTCCGGCGTTGTTGACCTCGAGGCCGGGGCCGACGACCGTGAAGATTTTCTTGTCGTTGCCTTCACGTCCGTTGTCCGGGTACCGGTCGGGGTTGTACTGCAGGTCCTCGAATCGCGCCAGACGGGACAGGACCGTCTCGAGTGGAACGTCAAGCACCTCAAGTTCGATAGCCATGACTGACCCTTCCGTGATGATGTAGATCGCATCTGGATGTGCAGTGTGATGCGCTCAACATTCAACCTAGGGACCGTGCGTAATGCCGTCCAATACCCCGCGGGTCGCATCTCGATGCCCCGCAGGCATAGTGCCGAGTGGCGTCTCCGAAGTGAACGCTTCAAGCTGACCTGGTGGTGCGTCAATGGCAGGCGAACCATCGTTGACCTGGGGCTAGGAAGCCGGTTCGATCGATCCTCACCAACAACAGCGACCTGGCCGCCGACGCCTCCGAGACGCAGCCCGGTGTAGGTCGCTGGTGTCCTTGAACTGTGCGACGACGTCGGTCGCCGGCTCCGGCGACACCTCTCACAGGTGCCGGCCAAAGGTTTCCTGTCTCAGGTGCGACCTTCTCTCGGTCGGGGCGAGAGCGTTCCGGGTCCCGTGTTCGGTGTCGGGCGATTGTTCTGTCACCTACTCGTGTGTCTGCTCGACAACCCAGGCCGCGACCTGCGTCCGGGATGTGAATCCCAGCTTTGTCAGTATGTGTTCCACGTGCCCCTGGGCGGTCCGTTCCGATATCACGAGCTTGGCGGCGATCGCTCTGTTGGTCATACCTTCGGCGATCAACGCGGCGACCTGGCGTTCCCGCTTGGTCAGCACCCCCGAGGCGACGACCTGGCTCGATTCCTGGAGGTTCTGCTCGCCCAGCGCGTACGCGACTGTTGCGGCGTAACCGAGGCGCTGGCCCCGGTGACGGGCCGCCGCGAACGCTCGCATTTCTCGGGTGGACGAGCAGAGCCGCGTAAACCACCGCGACGCTCCCCACCGACGGTCCTATCTCCTCTGCGGCGCCGGCCCATCAAGACGGCAGCCTACTGCGCGTCGCCTCGTGTGTTAGCGGAACCCGGCCAGTGCCTCGACGCAGGCTGCCGTCAAACGTGGGCTGTGCACCTGCCGCGTCAGCTGTAGCGCCTGCTGAGAAGGTGCTCTGCATGTTGGACATCACCGCGGCCCCAAATTGCAACGCCTTTGGCCCACAAAGAGTACGACTGATACATCGATTCGCCGCAGGCTTTGGTGGGTCAAGTCCCAGGGCGTGGTGTACGACGGTCGTCGCGTGACTCCTCGTGGGGTTATGCGGTCAGAGCCGCCGGCGTCACCTCCTCGGTAGGTTCGGGCGTTGCGTGGGTGCCGCGAGACCGGGCGAGCACGTCGAGGCCGAGATAGCGGCGGGCATCGATCCACTCGTCATGCTGCTCGGCGAGTACCGCGCCGACGAGCCGAATCAGGGCGGTGCGATCGGGGAAGATCCCGACGACATCAGTCCTCCGGCGGATCTCCTTGTTCAATCTTTCCTTTAATCGGCCTGGGCGGGGCGTACCTGAGTGGCCACGAATGTGACGCCCTCTACCTGGCCGGTTGGCTGCTGCCACTCGAAGTCGACTTCTTGGCCAGGGGCGAGCGCTCGGAATCCATTGATTTCGACCTCGCTGAAATGTACCCAGCAGCCACCCGGGGTCTGCACACAGTCGATGGCGCCCCACCCCTCTTCTGCCCTCCAGAACCGGACAACGCCCCGTGAAGTCATCTCCAGATGATGCAGGAAGTTGCGCCAGTCAGCGATCCTTCACCGGTTGCCGATCGGGCGCTGCCAGGGCGCGCTTTGTGACAGCCTCGAGAGATGCCGATGCCGAGTTGGTTGGACTAGCCCGCGAATAGTCAGTAAAAACGGCAGTTGCGGGCGCTTGGAGCCGCAACACCACATTGGTGGCCAGGCGAAATGATCGTCTTAATCAAGAAGTACTCAGTGCGGAGCGGCAACGAATGGGGCGAAGAGCCGGGCGGTGTTCGCCGACACCGCCGCGGTGTCCTCGGGTGGATTGGCAATGAAACTCAGGGCGAGCCGGACGATGGCGTGCGCGATGACGTCCGCGTCGTCCGGGGGGGAGTTCACCCATGACCGTTGCAGGGTCTGGGCGAGCCGATCGGCCGCGGGTCGGATGATGATGTTGCTGTTCGTCGTGATCAGGCGCAGCAGATCTTCGGGTGCCTTCCCCTGGTGCAGGGACATCACCAGGGGATCGGCTGCGCTGAGTTCGAAGAACGTCGCATAACTATCCCGCAGGGCAGTTGTCGCGTCGCCGGGGTTCTCGTACAGAGCGGATTCGATGACGGTGACGAGGTTGTCGGTCAGCCGTAGTGCGTACCCCTCCGCCAGGCCGAGCCGCGATCGGAACTCTTTGTAGATCGTCTGCCTGCTCAGCCCCGCGGCGACCGCGACGTCGGTCATGGTGATTGTCGGCCACGGACGTTCGAGCAGCAGTTCCCGAAGCGCATCGAGGGTGGTCTCGCGCATCAGCGACGTTGCGGCCAGCCGGTATCGACTCTGTCGCTCGGTGCGGTCGTCTGCGGACATGACCTCGATGCTAGCGGGCGGCCGCGACCCGGCCTTCCCGCTCGTCGGCGAGGACGTCGGTCAGAGCTACCGATTCGTCCGCCAATGCGGCGCGGTCGACGCACTGATGCGCACCGCCCGGACTCGGCGCTCGCGACAAGCCTGAACGCTCTCGCCGACAAACTCGTCGGCCTGTCCCGCGGCGACCGCCCGCCACCGACGTCACCTTGTCCGGTCGCGAGATCGACGTCCTCACCTATGTTGGACTCGGCTGCACCAATGCCGTGGTGGCGCAACGGTTGTCGATCAACCCGGAAACGGTGAAGCACTATCCGCGTGGAGGGATGGGCAAGCTGGATGCCCGCTCCCGAGTGGAGGCGGTCTCGCGTGCTCGCCGACTCGGGCTCCTCCCGTGATACCCGTCGTGATCCGCGCGCGGTTCCCGCGACACCCCCAATTCGGGGGTGATGACACCTGCTGTGACGCACATAACATCCGATTCGCTGGCGATCCATCGTGACCGCCTTTCGCGTCATTGTCGACAAAAAAGGAGATGCTGTGCATTTTCGACGGACCGGACTGGTGGCCACGGTACTCGTTCCGATGGCGGTGGCCATGGGGCCGGTCCGACCACTCTTCGAAACATCGACAGCCGCCGAGACCAGCGCGGTCTCGGCCACAGCATAGGAACTGGATATGACCGAAACGAACAACAATGGGACGACGATCCCGCTCGATGCGGATGCGCAGGCATTCGCCGACCAACTCGCGCAGCTCTTGCCCCATGGCTTCGCCGGCCTCGGAGTCGAGGGGGCACGACAGTTCACCGAGCGGGCGAGCGCGCAAACACCACCCGCCGTGTCCGTCCACACGGTCAGCGAACACCAGGCTCCTGGCCCCCACGGCGACGTTCGGTTGAGGCTGTATCGCCCCGAGTCGGAGAAGCCTTTACCGATCCTGATGTACATCGACGGCGGCGGCTGGACCACGGGCTCCATCGATGGTGGGGTCGATTACCTGGTACGCGACATCGTGAACGCAACAGGTATCGCGGTCGTGTCCGTCGACTACAGATTGGCACCCGAGCACAAGTTCGCGATTCCAGTCGAGGATTGCCACGCTGCTCTCGCCTGGCTGCAGAACATGGCCGGTTCGCTTGGCCTGGATTCTTCACGTATCGCGAGTCAGAAGCCGCGGCAGAGGGGATCTTGCTGAGCGCCTATACAGCGGCTGAACACTTCGTACGTGAGTTCTTCTTCGAACTCATTAACGGCACATCGCTTTCGAGTCTATTCCCGTCTCCGCTGACTGGGCTAGACGAGGATTTGAATCGATCGCTTGTCTACCTTGCCACCGACAAACCTGGACTGGATGCTACCGGGTGGCACTGATGGAACACTCCTGGCTTGTGAACGAACTTTTGGGCTACGCGAGGGTCTCCACCGCCGAGCAGACCGCAGATTCGCAGAAAGACGCTCTCAGCGCCGCCGGCTGTTCGCGCGTATGGACAGATACCGCGAGCGGATCAACAACGTCACGTCCTCAGCTCAACGATCTCCTCTCACATCTGCGGGAAGGAGACACGCTCGTGGTGTGGCGGCTCGATCGCTTCGGTCGATCGCTCCCAAACCTGTTGCAGACGGTGGAGGACCTCGATGAACGCGGCATCGGATTCCGTTCAGTCACAGAGTTGATCGACACCACCACCTCCGGGGGCAAACTGATCTTCTCCATCTTCGGCGCCCTCGCCGAGTTCTCTGTTATCTGGACACGCCGGGACGCTCACCTCCCTGATCTGGGAGTTGCAGCCTGATGCACTGAGTACCGGCACAGGGAGGCCGGTATGCGGGTGGTCAAGGATGTGGATGGCGGCATTGTCCGACGGGTGATCCTGCTGGACGACTCCGGGCGCGAGATTGTCCCGGTGACCCGGTTTCTGGCGCATCTGCAGGATTCCGGTTACAGCCCGAACACCCTGTCTTCGTATGGCTACGACCTGCGACGGCTGTTCATGTTCCTCGACCAGCACAGCATGGGCTGGACCGAGTTCCGCCCGTCGACGGCGCTGGAGTTCCTGGGGTACCTTCGCAGGATTCCCAGCCGCGGCCCGGCTCAGCGGCTCGGGTTGGCGGTCGCGACCGCCGAGGGACGGCTGCTGTCTCCGGCAACGGTGTCCCGGATTCTGGCCGCGACGTCGAGTTTCTTCGAGTGGGCGATCGCCGCCGAGTTGTACACGACCTCAGATAATCCGATGCAGAAGCGCGAGGACGCCGCTCTCGCACGGGTCCCGGATCGGCACCAGCCGTTCGTGGGTGCGGCGAGTCGGCAACGACCGGTGCGCCGGGCGGTCCGGGTTCGGCTGCCGATCCGGCTGCCGCGACCGCTGAGCGGTGATGACATCGAGACGTTGTTGGCGAGCATGTCCTCGTTGCGGGATCTGGCGATCTTCCTGTTGATGCTCGACGGCGGCCTACGCCCGGGTGAGGTGCTGTGCCTGCAGCTCGACGACATTGCTTACGGTCGGCGGAGGGTCTCGATCCGCAAGCGCGACGACCATCCGCGCGGTGCTCGCGCAAAGGCGCGACGGGAGCGGGTGGTCGACCTGCACGAGTCGCGCACGTTGGAGGCGGTGAGTCGGTATGTGCTGCACGAGCGGCCCCTTGACGCCACCAGCCCGTTCGTGTTCCTGATCGGCGGCACCGGCACGAACCGCGGGGAACCGCTCAGTTATCAGGCGATGGCGCGAGGATTCGCCCGTCGCCTGGACCGGTTGGGGATCCGGAGCCCGGACAAGACACCCCACGCGTTGCGGCACACGCACGCGACGGCGATGTGGGAGTCGGGAATGAGAGAGCTTGCCTTGCAACGCCGTTTGGGTCATGCGTCGCCGGAATCGATCCGGATTTACACCCGGGTGTCCGACGATCAGGTGGTCCGCGAATATGACGCGGCGCTCGGACGGCGATCGTGACATTACCGCTGAGGCTCACAGGTGACGGATCGGTCGAGAGCCCGGTACCGAGCGAACACGTCGGCCGCGCCACCTACCGCGAGTGGTTGTGGCGACACGTGCCCACCAACCAGAAGTATTCGCGACTGTATGCCTATGACGATTTCGTCGAGCTGTGGCCCTCGCTGGCCGATTGGTTCGCCGCCCCTCTGTCGAAGCGCATGTTCGACACCGAGAATCCGGTGCCAGGGCGGAATCCACACGGAGGGGCGAGCGTGATCATGCCCTACCTGTCGTACCTGTCGCTCGTGCACGGCATCCGGCTCGACTACGACCTACTATTCGCCCGAACGTTCGCGAGCCCGTTCACCGCCTCCGCACGCACCGCCGGATTGGGAATCGACCCGGACACTTTCGAGCGGTACGTGAGCCGGCTCGTTCAGCTCGGGTACTCGACGCAGGGCGCGCTGACGGCCCTGAAATGGTCGTTCGGCAGGATGCTGCTGCATCGCGGTAACCCCGACATGACTGCGCTTACGATGGCCGATGTCTGTGAGTTGCGCTGCGCAGCCGACTCGTTCGCGGATCGTCTCTGGGTCGAACCGGTGCGAGAGTTCTATAGTCGTTCCCGAGGAAAGCGGCCTTCTACAGATCCAGCCGAGACATTCCGACGATCGGCAACGGCCCGGATCAACGGGGCGCATCTACTGCTGTTCACGATCGGGCAGGTCGATGCCGCGCCCCCGGGCAGGGTCGACGCCGGGTCGTGGACCTCACGCCTCGCTCCGGCCGGCACACCCCCGAAGATGACGGCGGTCATCGAGCGTTACCTACGGCTGCATTTGGACGCCAACCTCGGCCGGGAGCAGTCGGTCCGGCACTTCCGGGATGCGTTGCGGCGCCTGGTGCTGTGGCTGCGTGAAGCGCATCCAGAGATCACCAGCTTCGACCAACTGGACCGCAAGCACGCCGAGGAGTTCCTGCGCTGGCTCGGCGAGCAGACGAGTGAACACACCGGGATGCCGCTGGCGCTTACGACCCGGCGCTCGATCGTCACCCTGCTCGCCCGATTCGTCAACGAGACCGCCGCCTGGGGCTGGGACGACGTGCCAGGACGGGTGTTCCACACGATTTCTGCATGACCCAGTCCCGCGCGAGGGCCCTGTCAGACCGCCTGGTTCCTGCGGAGGCCTCGGCCTCCCGACAGAGGGCGACGCAGTTTATCGATGACAGCAACATCTGCCGGCCCATCTCGCTAAGCAACACCACCTCACTGCAGTGATGCAACGACCGATGAAGTCGCCCGGTGGCGTCATACGGAAGTCGCGTAGTGTCCCGCTGCCTTTTTGGAAGTGAGACACCACCTGGGCCGCCCTCGGTTGTCGCGAATGCCCAGGTCACTGTGTCTCAAAAGTTAGTCTCATAATTTCGTGTCACAACCTCCGTACAGACCTAACTTTCGGTACTCTCGTCACATGGAGTTGGGGTATGCCCGTTAGTCGGGCATGAGACATGTCTCATCGTGGTTTGTCTCGATATTCCCCGCGCGATGATGGTGTTCAGCGGTGAGACACGGGTCAGGATGATTCGGCGGTGAGGTGCCGGTAAATCGCGACGGGTGAGACGTCGAGCGCTTGCGAAGCCCGCTGGAGCGACTGTGAGGTCTCCTCGTCGCCATCTGGCCCGAGGGCGCTGAACAACAACCAGTCAGACGTTGGGGTGGTCGGGGCAGACCAGGCCCGGGGGTGTTCGACGCTTCCCCCACCCAAACCCTCGAGCCTGTCGGGCGCCGCACGCCCGAATCGACGCTCACCACCACGACCGCATGTCCGCGGCGCTCGCCCGTGTCCGACACCCGAACACGGGCGCCCGCAAAGGATCCATACGGCACAGCGACGAGCGGCAACGGGTACAGACGAGGGTGGGAGGTCCCCGCCTCTGCGGCAACCCGAAGCCGCCCAGCGTGGGAAAAGGTTGCCATGGACGACAAATCCGTCCGGCAACGCTCGAAGTTGGGTCTGCGCCGCCGGTGCCGGGGAGGAATCGGACCGCGAGGTCGTTACAGTTCCGTTCTTACGTCGCGATTGGCCGCACGAGTCAAGTCGGGGCCCATCACGTTTGGCAGGATCGCCCAAACGTGACCTCGGCTGAGAACCCGCACCGCGCCGGCATCCGCATCCCGCCCGAGCATCCGTAACACGCCGACCGAGCTTCGAGCCTCCGTGCTCGTTGATTCGGTCCCGATACTTCCGGACCGCGCTTCCCGGTCTCGGTGTCGTACTTCTTCGGCGCAGGCATGATCAGCACCTCGTCCGGGGCGGTGCAGAGCACTGCACTCGGGAAACGCCCGGACAGTAGACACTCTAAGCTCGCGTCCAACCCGGCTCCGCTGGATCGAATGCGGGTACATGAGCTGCCCACGCCACGCGCAAAAGGGGACATTGTTTAGGTGGCTTCGGTGCGGTGCCCGTGGACGTCGGCCCCGACGCTTGCGCAGAGCGCCATCGATCGAACGGGCCTACCGTTGGGGGGTACTACCCGCGCGAACCGACGTTCCGCTGGTATCGAGTGAGACGTCAACAATAGTGGTGAGAACGATGTCGCAGCAAATGATGGACATGATGCACATGTTCATGAGCTGGATGCAAAGCATGGGCTGGTCGATGCCGATGTGGATGCCTATGCCGATGATGTGAGCCCCAGGCCATTGGTGTTGCCGGGTGCCATCACGGGCGCGGTGTGCCAGCCGGGTCCCCCTGGACAGGACGGTTTCTGCCTCGATGTCGCGGCGGCCCGTCTTGCGGAGCACCGCGGTGATCTGACCGTGCGACAGTGTGGCGCAGGTTCGGGGCATTCCCGTGCAGCCTGAGGGCGGCGACGGCGTCACCGAACGGCACGGTCGAGTGGATCGAAGCATCGATCTTCTCGGTGCCCGCAACGCCGCCATCCAGAACCTCGTCGCGGAGGTACCGCCTCCCCTGGTCGCCGAACTCCTCAGCTAGCTACCAAAGTCGCCCACCGCCACGCCGAGATCGCCGCCCAGCCATGGTCGCAGCACACGACCTGGTGGTTGTTACGACCACGGTCAGGTTGGCGGTACCGCGACGGCGTCAATCGTGAGGTCCGGCGACATCGCTGATGGTGCAGGCAGTTCGCGACGGCCAGCAATACCGTGGACGTTTCGATGGCTTCGAGTGCATGGCGTGAATCGGGCACGATGATCAGATCGCCGGTCGATCCTTCCCAGGCGTTGCTGCCGGCGGTGAGCCGGACACGGCCGTGCAGGACTTACAGGGTCGCCTCGCCGGGATTCTCATGCTCGTCGAGCGTCTGACCTGCGGTGAGCGCGATCAACGTTTGGCGCAGAACGTGTTCGTGACCCCCGTACACGGTGTGGGCGCTGCGCCCGCTGGAGGCCCGTTCAGCTCCCGCGAGCTGCTCGCGGGCAAGTGCCGTCAACGACATCTTCTCCATGTGAACTCTCTTCCTTCGTCGTCGATGAACGCTTACAGGGACTGCCGGTAGCCGAAGAATTCGTGATCCTCGTTGTAGCCGCCGAAGCCGCCGCCGACCTCGGCGTAGTCCGCGACGAACTCCACGCCCTTGACCCATTTGATGCAATGAAAGGGGCGGGGCCTCCCGCTCCTCGTGGTTCCCGGCGAATGCTGGGGGTGTCAAGGTTTCGTCACGACGGAGGAGGCCCCTATGAACGAGTATGACGGAAGTCAGGTCGTCGGGA
>RRBB01000159.1:0-25697 GCA_006543605.1 Rhodococcus sp. WS4 | reverse complement strand
CCCGACCCGCGTCGATCGCACCAGGGCCCCCGGCAACGACAGCCACGAAGGAGCACGCACCCACGGTGACCCGAACACCACATTTTCCTTCACCACGGCGGGGCAGCGCCCCTGGGGAACTAGACCGTACTGGAGGCTCACGATCGAGTGACTGATCTCCCGAGCGAGCTGTTTAGCCAGGAGAGTCGGGGCAAAATTCGGGTCGAGCGCCGCGGTGATCAGGCCATTGCGAGTACTGAAGTAGTGGGCGAAGCCGTCGACGTCCTTCCAGTAGAAGTCCGCATGCCACACGCCGGTGGACGGCAGTGTGATCGTCGGGATGCCCGCGCGTCCGGCGCGCAAGCTGTATTCGACGTCGTCCCACTGGAAGAAGACGGGCAGCGGCATGCCGATCTGTCGGACGACTTCGGCCGGGATCAGGCACGACCACCAGCCGTTGTATTCGGCGTCGATTCGTCGCTCAGGCAGTTTCTTCAGCACGTTGGTGTTGCGGACCCCGAACTTGTCTGTAGGCAACCCTCGCTGCAGGGTCGTCAAGTCCGCGCGTTCTCCCGACGCCAGCAGGTAGTTGGGGTTGTACAGGAATAACATTTGTGCGCCGATCAGCGCGGGGTCGGTCGTCATGTTCGCGAAGGCGCTCAACCGCAGGACCGTTTCCGGCTCACACAGGACGTCGTCGTCCATCAGGATCACATCGGCATGCGGGCCCGCGGCCGAAGCCTCGTAGAGGCCGCGACTGAATCCGCCCGCGCCGCCGAGGTTCGCCTGCCGCAGGTAGTGCAGTCGGTCGCCGAACTGCGGAGCGACCTGCTGAAATAAGTCGCGGCTCTCGACCGCGTCGGTGCCCTGGTCGACGACGTACACCGCGTCGAGTGAGGACAGCACCCGCTCATCGGACGCCAGAGCGGCGACGGTGTTGGCACAGTCATCGGCCCGGTTGAATGTGCAGATGGCGACGGCCACCGGCCGGACAGTATCGGGGGACGCGACGGTCCACTCGATGTCGCTGACCGTGACGCCGCCTTCGATGGCATCGAATTGAAGCCACAGGGCGCCGCCGTCGGCGAACTTGTCGAGCCTCGCTGTCAGGGTGACGGTCTTGGAGCCGATGACGGAATCTGCCGCGATGATCCGGCGGTGGCCGCCGATATCGGAGGCCAGGAGCTGGACGCGGCAGCGGTCCGCAGCGTCGACGCGCGCTATCGCTGTGACCTCGGTTGCTGTCGTCCATCGCTGCCAGTAGCTGGCAGGGAATCGGCCGAAAAAGGTATTGGTATGCACGGTGGCGCCGGCGTGCAGACGAAGTTGGAATCGTGTGCGGGTGGACCCACCGCGCTTGACCACTGCGTAGAGGTCGTCGTTGACGATCGAGGAGGTGCCCGTGAACGGCCCCCGCTGTACAACGAGGCGATCAGACTCTGCCCGATGCTCGGTTAGCTCGACATCGGAAACGGAAGCGCTTGCTGTATCCACATGCGCAGGGTATCGCGACCGGCGCCTTCGTCGCGGCTCAGCCTGCCGTTCCGGACAGATTCACGGAGGCACCGCCGAGCCCTTGCCTGCGTCGGCGCAGTGACAGCAATCCCCACGCCATGCGCACTACATCCGTGAGTGCGATCCGGCTCGGATGGGCCCGATGATCATCGTTCAACCGGACGGGCACCTCGACAGGCTCGATACCCGACAGCTCGAGGGCGTAGGTCAGTTCGGTCGTGAAGAGGAAACCCGGCTCCGACAGCCGGTCGGCGAGACTGCGCAGCAGGGTTCCATCCACCACGAAGGTCCCTTGAGGGTCTCCGGTCCGGGTTCCCAGCAACGCCCTCCGAAGGGTCCCGAAGCCCGTAGTCATCGCCGACCGCAGGGGCCCACGATCGACCACGGATTCGGGGTGCGCCTTCGATCCGATGATCACCGGAGGAAGCTGTCCCCATTCCCTTTCCAGTCGGTCTGCCGCATCGATGTCACCGAATCCGAAGGGGAGGTCGTCCGCTGTCAGCAACACCCGGTCACCCCGGGATGCCAAGGCCCCCGCTCGCAGAGCGTTACCCATCCCTTTTGCACTGTTCAGGCAGGTGAAGGACACGGTGGGGTCCGTCCACTCGTCCGCGAGCGCCCGGCATACCCGGACGGTGGAATCGGTCGACCCGTTCTGTACGACGATGATTTCGACGTCGCGGCCGGCGAAGTGCTCTGCAAAGCTCCGGACCGTGGATTCCAGCACCCTCTCGGAGTTGAACGCCGGAATCACCACGGACAGTTCGGGCGTGCCGGTATTCGGCGGATTCGGCTGACGAGTGGAACCAGACACGAACTCTCACCGCCTCCCGTTTTCCCGGCATCGACCCGCCGAAATACTACGCTCCGGGTATGCGAATTCGAGGCGTCACTCGCTCGACCGAAGCCCATCCGTGATCTCGCCGCCGGACGTCGCGAAGCGGATCGGAACGCCGGTTCTGCTCGCCGTCGCCGTGGCCTCCACAGCGGGGATTCCTCTGCTCTCGAATCGCTCGTTCTACTTCTGGGACGACAGCGCCGCGGCATTCGCGCCCGGTTGGTACGCCATCGGGGAGCGCCTCCTGTCGGGGTCGTGGCCGACTCTGATCCCCGACATGTGGGCGGGCGGGAATCTTCCGGCGGAGGCCCTGTACGGCACGTACAACCCGGTGATCCTCGCCGATTCGCTCCTGATCGCGTCGGTGCCCAATCTGGCAGTGGGCATCACCCTCGTCAAGATGCAGTTTCTGGCGATTCTCGCCGTGGGAGTCTACGTGGTTGCTCGCCAGTACGGTGCGAACCGGTCGATGTCCTTCGTTGCCGGATTCGGCATGCCGTTTGCCGGGTACGCCCTGTACTTCGACGCATCGAGCTGGGCGTCTGGCCTGATCGCGTTCGCGTGGATTCCGCACGTGTGGTGGTCGACGAGGGCCTCCGCACAGGGTCGCCTGAATCCACTTGTTCCGTTCGCATTCGGATGCCTCGCGATGACGACGGGAAACCCGTACGGCGTGGTCGGAGTCGCTGTCGTGTATCTCGCGGTGATCGGTGAGTGTGTTGCCCTCCGCCGGTACGCCGGTCTCGCGAGGTCACTCTGGATCGGGGCGTCCGTACTGCTGGCGACACTGGTCGTCTACCTCCCGCTGGCCTTCACCACCGCGGTGTCGGTTCGGACGCAGGGAGGTGCGCACAACGACGGGTTTCTGCGCCCCGATCTGGGCGACCTTCTCAATGCCAGCGCGTTCTCGAATCGACCGGACATACCCGCGTTCGGCCAACCCGTCATGACCGTTCCGCTCGTGTATCTGGTCTGGTTCCTGGTTCCCCTCGCACCGTGGATCCGCTGGAACTCGCTCCGGACCTTGGGACGCAGCAGCGTCTCGCTGATTCTGTTCGGCGCCGTTTACGGGCTTGTGCTGCTCGGTCCGTCCCAGCTCTGGCTGTTTCGGTGGCCGGCGCGACTCATCGAGTACGGCCAGCTCCCTGTGATCGTGGCGACCGCGGTCGCGCTGTCCGCGGGATTACATCGCAGCCGTGTGATGCGTCGTTCCGTCCTCACCGGCGGGCTCCTTCTCCTTCAGTTCTACCTGTCGTGGTCGAACGTGCCGGAAGATGTCGGGATGCATCTCGTCGGGCTCGGCATCGCCGCCGTACTCGCTGTCACGACGATCGGCATTTCCTTACGCGTTCCGCGCGCGCTGCCGTCCGCACTCGCCGCCGGAATCGTGGTGGTGCTAGCCGTGCAGACCAACGCGTGGTTTCCTGGAAACTTCTCTGTCACGCCGTGGAAGTTCCCCCGCCACATCGCCTTCTATGAGGACCATTTCAGGAACCGCTACCCAGGGACCACTTTCGTCATCGCGCATCCGGAGTACATTCCGAGCGAGAAGCCCACCGATCAGTGGGGCGACATTCTGTTCGGCAACGTCTGGCAATTTGCGGGCGTCAAGGCGGTCAACAGCTATGCAGGTATCAGCTATGAGGACTTCGTCGACTCACTGTGTCTCAACTACTACGGCGGAGTCGAGTGCCCCGATGCAGTCGACCGACTACTGGCAAAGGCGCCCGGTACCAGCGTGAGCTGGCTCGACGCACTGCGGCTCGACACTGTGGTAGTCCAGAACAGCGGTCCCTATGGCGGAACGCACGCACTGGACCCCCTACCCGCCGGCGAGTGGCAAGTGACTCACGACGGGACGGTCACCGTCGGCCACCGAATCGCACCACAGAAGTGGCCTGACGGACGGCTGTCCGCGTCGTCGCGGACATTGCACGTGCTCGCCGCCAATGCCGTCACCGACACCCGCGAGACCGTGGTGTTCACGGGATCCGGCACAGCAACGTTCGCGTTGCTGGCCTGGCCGGGATGGGGCGCAAGAGTGGATGGCAGACCGGTCCAGACCTCGGCGAGCCCGGGTGGGCTCCTCCAGGTGAAGGTGCCGCCCACCCAGGGCACGTCGTCCACCCTTATCCTCGAATTCTCACCGCCGGGAACGTCCTGGGGGCGGATCCTCTCCGGTCTAGGTCTTGCGCTGGCTTTGATGCAGGGCGCACGACACATTCATGGGCGGAGGAATCGTCAACGTGGCGACCACCCGGCCGTGACTCCCGCGTTATCGGCCGAACCGGACGCAGAGGACAGTGCGTCGGCGATCAGCTGATGCCCGATCTGGTTCGGGTGATCGCCGTCGTACGCCAGCAGTCCGGTGGGGTCGCCGTCGCCCCACGCCCCCTTGAACGCCCCGAACAGGTCGACGTACGTGGCGCCCTCCGCGCCCGCGACCTCTGCGATGACGTCGTTGGCGCGCAACGTGAGCGCGGAGCTGTCCCGGAGGAACTGCGGGCCGAACAACTCGCGGGCCACGTCGCCGTCCGGGAAGACGTCCCAGTATCCGGTGACCAGCACCGCGGTCGGCTGTCCGGCACGTAGTTCGGCGATGCGGTCGAGCACGGATGTCAGCGTGGTCTGCAGCTGCGGCAGCACCGGTTGGAAGCAGCCGAGCCCGTCGTCTCCACCGCAGTCGCCGTCGAGGTAGTCGTCGAGTTCGGCGTAGAAGTCGTTGGCGCCGATGGTGACGGTGACGACGTCGGCGTCGCGGACGGCGTCGGCGTCGTATTCGCCGGGTTCGAGGGAGTCGAGCAGGTCGGTGCTGGTCCAGCCCCCGACCCCCAGGTTGGCTACCTGCACGGGCTGGGCGTCGTCGCCGGAGAGCTGGTCGCCGAACAGTTCGACGAACGGCGTGCATCCGGGGCACCTATCACCGGCCGGGATGGAATCGCCCAGGCCCACCAGCGTCGCGACCGCGGGCTGTGACTCCGGCTCGGGCTGCGGCTGCGCCGCGGGCGACGTCGAGGTGGTGGAGCAGCCGATGAGCAGCGGGAGCACGACCGCTACCGGAACACCGAGAATCCAGCGTCGCACGGGGCCTCCCCATCACGTCCTGCGCCTCGGAGGGAGCGCTCGTCACCGGTTCGGACGAATTCTACCGACGGTCGCGCTCGGCTGCCGTTCCCCGAGGGACGGTGCGCACGTGCGCCCGCTCACCCTGCGGCCCGAACAGGCTGAGGATCTCCACCGGTTGCGGTCCTGGATTGCCGAACCAGTGCGGGACGTGGGTGTCGAACTCGGCGACCTCCCCCGGGGTCAGGATCACGTCGTGCTCACCGAGCAGCAGTCGTAGCCGGCCGGACAGGACGTACAGCCATTCGTAGCCCTCGTGGACCTGCAGTTGCGGGGCGGTGTTCGGGTCGCCGGGCGGGATGACGTGCTTGAACGCCTGGATCCCGCCGGGCCTGCGGGTGAGCGGAATGATGGTCGACCCGTTGCGTTCGAGGGGTCGCAGGTGGACGCGGGGGTCGCCGGTGGCGGGTGCGTCGACGAGTTCGTCGAGGGGCAACTGGTGGGCGCGGGCCAGCAGGAGCATCAGCTCGAGGGTGGGTTTGCGCTGGCCGGACTCGAGCCGCGACAGGGTGCTTACCGAGATTCCGGTGGATTCGGAGAGCTGGGCGAGTGTCGCGCCGCGCTGCTGGCGGAGCGCTTTGAGCCGCGGCCCCACGGCGTCGAGGACGCCGTCCAGGTCGGGTACGTCTTCGTTCACCCCCCCATATTGCCACAGAAGCAAACATACTTGCCAGATTCGCGGGCAGGGACGGACAGTGTCATCACGAGGTCGACGAACGAAGGAGAACGCGGTGGAAGACAGTTACGACGTAGTGGTCGTCGGTGGCGGCGCGGCCGGGCTCAGCGGGGCTCTGGCCCTGTCGCGGGCCCGCCGCTCGGTGCTCGTGATCGACGCGGGCGAACCGCGCAACGCACCGGCCGGGCACATTCACAACTATTTGGGCCGCGAGGGCACGCCGCCCGGCGAGCTGCTGGCCGCCGGACGTGAGGAGGTCGCCGGGTACGGCGGCGAGATCGTGACCGGCACCGTCACGTCGGCCGAGAAGGTCGGGGACGGGGAATTCCGGGTGAAACTCGCCGACGGCGGGACGGTGATGGCTCGGAGACTGCTCGTGACCACGGGCCTCGTCGACGTCCTCCCTGACATCCCGGGGGTGGCCGAACGGTGGGGACGCGACGTCCTGCACTGCCCGTACTGCCACGGCTGGGAGGTCCGGGATCAGACGGTCGGTGTCCTGGCCGGCAGCCCGCTGGCGGTGCACCAGGCGCTGATGTGGCGGCAGTGGACCGACAGCGTCACCCTGTTCCTGAACGACGCGGACGAACCCACCGGCGAGGAGTACGAGCAGCTCGCCGCCCGCGGTGTGGCGGTCGTCGACGGAGGTGTGGCGGGACTCGAGGTGCAGGGCGACCGGCTGACGGGCGTCCGCTTGCACACGGGCCAGGTCTTCCCCCTCGCCGCAGTGGTGGTGCCGCCCCTGTTCCGGGCGCGCGCCGACTTCCTCGACAGCCTCGGCCTGGCCACCACCGAGATGGAGATGGCCGGACACGTGATCGCTACCGCCGTCGCCGCGGACGCGACGGGTGCCACCGCCGTTCCGGGAGTGTGGGTGGCCGGCAACGTCGCAGACCCGAAGGCGCAGGTGATCGTCGCCGCCGGAGCCGGTCTGAACGCCGCGGCGGCGCTCAACGCCGACCTCGTCGCGGAAGACACCCGGCTGGCGGTCGCCGGCGCGCTCAGCCGGTAGCCGACACGGTCGCCTCGTGGACGACGCGGTGTGCGGGCAGGATCGACTCGCGTTCCGCGTCGGCGTCCCCCGCACCGCCGATCAGTGCGACGTAGTGCGTGAGCTGGGCGGCGAGCGGTTCCTCGCTGTAGCGGATGGTGGGGATCTCGATCACCGTCTGCTGCTTGTAGCCGTCCCGGTCGGGGGGCAGGTCGTCGTCGATGTGCTTGTGGATGGTGATGTCGCGGCGCAGGAGGTCGATCTCGATCAGGCGGTCCGGCTCCAGCAGCGACAACTGCCGGACCTTCCGGTGGCTCACCCGGCTGGCCGAGATGGTGGCCACCGCACCGGATTCGAATCGCAGCACCGCCTCCGCGCAGTCTTCGGCCTCGTTGCGCCGCGAACTGTCGTGGAAGTACCCGAACTCGGCCTTCACGCCGACGGGCGGCGATCCGACGAATCCGATCGCGAGGTCGACGTCGTGGATCAGTAGGTCGGTGGCGACACCGGTGGGGATGCGGGAGACGAACGGCGAGTGCCGGATTCCGTTGACCTGCCACACTTCGCCGGCGAATTCGCGTGCCGTCCGGACCGCCGGGTTGAACCGTTCGAGCAGTCCGCACATCAGCGGCACCCCCGTCGCGGCGGCCCGCTTCACCAGGTCGGTGCTCTCCTCGTACGTTGCGGCGAGCGGTTTCTCGACGAGGAGCGGCTTGCCGAGGTCCAGGACGCGACCCCCCACCTCGTAGTGTGCGGGGGTCGCCGCCGCGACGACGACGCCGTCGATGCCGTCGAGTGTGTCGAAATCCGGCGCCCAGGTCGTGTCGAAACGTGCGGCGATCTCCTGGCCGTGCTCGGCACGCGGTTCCACAAGCAGTGCCAGTTCACACAGCGGAGACTGCGCGAGCACGCGGGCGTGCAGCGAACCCATCTTGCCGGATCCGATGAGCGCGATCCGCGGTCGCGGCGTCGTCATCACACCTCCATCGCCTCGCGCACCGCGGCGACGATCCGGTCGACCTCGTCGGCGGAGAGCGCGGCATGGACGGGGATGCTGAGGCACCGGCGGGCAACGGATGTCGCGACCGGGGTGGGCGAGGTGATCACCCGGGGGTGCTCGCGGTAACAGTCGTAGTCGTAGACGGTTTTCGGGTAGTAGACGCCGCTGCCCACGCCCCGATCTCCCAGACGCTGCGCGAGGGTGTCGCGGTCGATCGGTGCGTCCGGTGCGAGGATCACGGTGAACTGGTGCCACACGTGCCCGCGGCCCGCGAGTTCCGAAGGCAGCACGAGATCTTCGACGTCCTTCAGGCCGGTCAGCAGCGCCTCGGCGTTGCGTCGGCGCGACTCCACCTGCTGCAGATAGGAACCCAGTTGCGGCAACCCGAGACTGGCCTGCAGATCCGTCATCCGGAAGTTCTGGCCCGCCATCTCGTACTCGTAGCGCCGTCGCATGCCCTGGTTGCGCAGCACCCGCAACCGGTCGGCCACCGCGTCGTCGTCGGTCGTGACCATGCCGCCCTCGGCGGTGGTGAGATTCTTGGTGGCGTAGAACGAGAAACAGCCGAGCCCGAAACTGCCCGCACCTTTGCCGTCGAACGTGGCGCCGTGCGCCTGGGCGGCGTCCTCGACCACGGCGAGCCCGCGGGACTCGGCCAGCGGCATCAGCGCACCCATGTCGGCGGTCTGCCCGTACAGGTGCACCGGCATCAGCACCCTGGTGCGGTCGTTCACGCCCTGCGCCACGACGTCGGGGTCGAGCGCGAAATCGGACTCGCTGATGTCGGCGAACCGGGCCGTCGCGCCGGCCTCGAGAATCGCGTTGAGCGTGGCCACGAACGTGAACGGGGTGGTGAGCACCTCGTCGCCCGGCGCGAGATCCAGCACCCGCAGGGCCGCGATCAGTGCGGTGGTGCCGCTGTTGACGGCCACCGCGTGCCGGGTGCCGACGAGTGCGGCGAACCCTTCCTCGAACCTCGCGACCTTCGGCCCCTGCGCGACCATCCCGGATCGCAGGGTGTCGAGAACCTCGCGCTCGACATCCTCTCCGAAGGAGATACTCGAGATCGCGATCACGGTTCCTCCGATAGATTGACGTGCAGTTCACACCGTCTTCACAGATTGCAACCACTTGAAGGTTCCCACGGTCTGCACGGCTCCTGGAAGGAATCGGCAACTTTCATGACCATCGGTGAAAACTGCGAGATCCACCCGACCGTCGTGATAGGCGACGGCGTCACAGTCGGGGACCGGGTGAGCATCGGCCCGTACGCCGTCCTCACCGGCCCCCTCGATCTCGGCGACGACTGCTGGATCGGTGCCCACGTCACGGTGGGGGCGCCGCCGGAGTGGATCGGGAAGGTGCATCCCCGCACGTGGACGGAGGTCAGCCCGCATCAGGGTGTCGTGATCGGCGCGGGCACCGTGATCCGCGAGATGAGCGCCGTCCAGCAGGGGGCCGAGCGGCCGACGAGCATCGGGCGCGGCGGATTCGTCATGAACCACACGTCCGTCGAGCACGACGTCCGGATCGGTGACGACTGCGTCATCGCGCCGTCGAGCACCCTCGGCGGTCACGTGACTCTCGGCGACGGCGTCAACCTCGGCATGAGCACGGTGGTGCATCAGCGCCGCGTGATCGGTGCGCGCGCGATGGTCGGGATGGGATCCGTGGTCGCCAAGGACGTTCCGCCGTTCGCCACGGTGTTCGGTAATCCCGTCGCCCTGCGCGGCACCAACCGGGTCGGCATGGACCGGTCCGGGATTCCCGAGGACGACATCGCGGCCGTGGAGAAGCTGTATGCGTCGGGGCGGCTGAGTGCCGTCGCGGATCTCCCGCAGTCACTTGCCGACGCGTTCGCGTGGTGGCGCGCACTGGCGGTGAAACCGCTCGTTTCCTGATCCGGCGCCCGCCGATTGCTATCGTCGGAATCGAACGCTGCACTGCCGCAGCGCACTGCCTGAGGGGTGGTTCTCGTGAACGTCGATCCCGAGACCGTCCCGGACCGCGGCGGCCGCGCCGTCCTGATGAACGCGCTGCGCATCCTCGTGACCCTCGCGATCGTCGTGGCCATCGTGTTCGCCGTGAAATCGCAGTGGGCCGAGGTCCGGGACACGATCACCCAGTTGGACTGGTGGGCGCTCGCAATCTCCGCGGTGTTCGTCTTTCTCGGCATGGGCGCGGCGGTGCGCGCGTGGCAGCACGCCCTCGGTGCGCTCGAGCACCCGATTCCCGCGTTCGACGCCGCCCGCTGCTACCTGGTCGGACAGCTCGGCAAGTACCTGCCGGGCAGCGTGTGGGCATTCGTCCTGCAGACCGAGCTGGTCCGCCGGGCCGGAGTGTCGCGGGCCAACGGGTTCGTCGCCGTCCTCGTCACCGTCGGGTTGAGCATCACGTCGGCGCTGGTCGTCGGGCTGCTGGCGCTCCCCGCCCTGTTCCACATCAGCACCGTCGCGGCGGTCGCGGTGATCGTGCTCGTCCCGATCGCCCTCGACTGCTGCTACCCACCGGTCCTCACCCGGCTGGTGAATCTGGCCCTGAGGATCCTGCGCCGCGCCCCGCTGCAGAGGCAGCTGACGATGCACAAGATCGGGCGGGC
Source organism: Rhodococcus sp. WS4 (assembly GCA_006543605.1). GTDB lineage: Bacteria > Actinomycetota > Actinomycetes > Mycobacteriales > Mycobacteriaceae > Rhodococcus_F. Next base: position 14,976 of record RRBB01000159.1, on the reverse strand, counting down.
CCTCGGCTGGTGTGCCGTCAGCTGGGTGCTCTACGGCGTGCACCTCTGGTTCCTCGCGTCGAGCACGGCGGGCTTCGAGGCGGGCACCCTGGTGCAGTGCATCGGCGCGATTGCCCTCGGCATGTGCGCGGGCGTGCTGGTGGTCGTCGCGCCGTCCGGCATCGGGGTCCGCGAGGCCGTCGTCGTCGCGGCTCTGTCCCCGTTCATGGACAGCGGGGTCGCGCTCGGGCTGGCCCTCGCGTCACGCCTGGTGTTCACGCTGTGCGAGGTGCTCGCGGGCTTCGTCGCCGCGATCGCCGGTTCGCGTTCGCTGCGCAACGCCCTCGTCCACGAGGATTCTCGGGTACCGCAGCCGTCCTGAGGAGATCGCGATGACGGACGCCTGGGAGATCGATCCCGCGTACGAGCGCTATATCGGCCGCTGGAGCAGACTCGTCGCGGCGCAGTTCCTGCAATGGCTGCCCGCCGGCCCGGGCTCCACCTGGTGCGACGTGGGCTGCGGGACCGGCGCTCTCGCCCACACCGTGCTCCGGACGGCGGATCCGGCCACGGTGGTCGGTGTCGAACCGTCGGAGCGGTTCGCCGCGTCGGCTCGGGCCGCGACGGACGATCCCCGGTTCGAGGTGCGGCCGGGCACCGCCGAATCCATCCCCGCCGAGGACGGCGAGTTCGACCGGGTGGTCTCCGCGTTGGTCCTCAACTTCGTTCCCCGTCCGATCGAGGGGCTCGCCGAGATGCGCCGCGTGACGCGAGCGGGCGGAACGGTCGCCGGGTACGTGTGGGACTACGCCGACGGGATGCAGATGATTCGCGTGTTCTGGGACGCCGCCCGCGCACTCGACGAGGCGGCCGCGAACCTCGACGAGGGCATCCGGTTCCCACTCTGCCGGCCGCAGTCTCTCCGTGATGCGCTGTCCACCGCCGGTCTCACCGCGGTGGAGGTGGACCCGCTCGACGTCCCCACCGTGTTCACCGACTTCGACGACTTCTGGCGGCCGTTCCTGGGCGGTCAGGGGCCCGCGCCCGGATACTGCATGTCGCTGCCCGCGGATCGCCGCGCCGAGCTTCGCGACCTGCTCGACGCCCGAGTGCGCCGCGACGAGACGGGCCGCATCGCGCTGACCGCGAGAGCGTGGGCGTTCCGCGGAACCGTCAGCCGATGACGGATTCCGTGGCGGCGTACGCCTTCTCCGCGGATTCCTTCTGCGCCCGCCACCACGACTTGTTGTCGCGGTACCAGCGCACGGTGGCCTCGAGCCCGCTGCGGAAATCCTCGTACTGCGGCGTCCAGCCCAGTTCGGTGCGCAGCCGCGTCGAATCGATCGCGTAGCGCAGGTCGTGGCCTGGGCGGTCGGTGACGAAGTCGAGGTCGTCGGCGTCGCGGCCGAACAGTTCGAGCAGCGTTCCGACGACGGTCCGGTTGTCGACCTCGCCGTCCGCGCCGATCAGATACGTCTGACCGAGACTCCCCTTCTCCAGGATCGTCCAGACGGCCGCGTTGTGGTCGTCGACGTGGATCCAGTCGCGCACGTTCTTCCCGCTGCCGTACAGGCGGGGACGGACCCCGTCGATCAGGTTGGTGATCTGGCGCGGAATGAACTTCTCGACGTGCTGGTACGGGCCGTAGTTGTTGGAACAGTTCGACAGGGTGGCCCGCACCCCGAACGACCTCGCCCACGCCCGCACCAGCAGGTCGCTGGATGCCTTGGTGGCCGAGTACGGGCTCGACGGGTTGTACGGGGTCGACTCGGTGAAGCGCTCGGGGTCGCCCAGCTCGAGGTCGCCGTACACCTCGTCGGTGGAGATGTGGTGGTAGCGGACGTCGTGCGCGCGGACGGCCTGCAACAGCGAGAACGTGCCCACCACGTTCGTCTGCACGAACGGTGTCGGGTCGGCCAGCGAATTGTCGTTGTGCGATTCCGCGGCGAAGTGGACCACTGCGTCCGAGTCCGCGACCAGCCGGTCGACCAGCGCGAAATCCGCCACATCGCCGTGCACGAACTCGATGCGGTCGGCCACCGGGTCGAGTGACCGCCGGTTGCCGGCGTACGTCAACGCGTCGAGCACCGTCACCTGCACGTCCGGCCGCTCGGCCACCGTCTGGTGCACGAAGTTCGCACCGATGAACCCGGCGCCGCCTGTCACGAGAAGCCTCATGTGCACCCACCCTAGTGTCGCGCCCGAGTTTCTATCCGACGCGAACACTGGAACACTGCGCACATGCGCGGAATCATCCTGGCAGGGGGCACCGGGTCCCGACTGCACCCGATCACTCTCGGAGTGAGCAAGCAACTGGTCCCGGTCTACGACAAGCCGATGATCTACTACCCGCTCTCCACCCTGATGCTGGCTAACATCCGGGACATCCTCGTCATCACCACCCCGCACGACGCCGAGCAGTTCCGCCGGCTCCTCGGCGACGGCTCCCAGTTCGGCGTGAACCTCACGTACAAGGTCCAGGAGGAACCGAACGGCCTGGCGCAGGCGTTCGTCCTCGGCGCCGATCACGTCGGCAACGAGTCCGTGTCCCTCGTGCTCGGCGACAATATCTTCTACGGCCCCGGTCTCGGCACCCGGCTCAACCGGTTCGAGAACATCGACGGCGGCGCCGTGTTCGCCTACTGGGTGTCCGATCCCAGCTCCTACGGCGTGGTCGAATTCGACGACACGGGCCGAGCGATGTCGATCGAAGAGAAACCCGCAACCCCGAAGTCGAACTTCTCGATCCCCGGGCTCTACTTCTACGACAACGACGTCGTCACCATCGCGCGCGATCTGAAGCCGTCGGACCGCGGCGAGTACGAGATCACCGACGTCAACCAGGCGTACTTGCAGGCCGGACGGCTGCAGGTCGAGGTGCTTCCCCGCGGAACCGCGTGGCTCGACACCGGCACCGTCGATTCGCTGCTCGAGGCGTCGAACTTCGTGCGCACGCTCGAGCACCGGCAGGGGCTGAAGATCGGCGTTCCGGAAGAGGTCGCGTGGCGCCGCGGGTTCATCACCGACGCCGAATTGTGTGCCCGCGCCGAGACTCTCGGCAAGTCGGGATACGGCGACTATCTCCTCGAACTTCTCGAACGCGGCAAGGACTGGTGACGTGGAGTATCGCGAACTGAAGGTCCCCGGCGCCTGGGAGATCACCCCCCGGCAGTTCGGCGACGACCGCGGCGTGTTCCTCGAGTGGTTCAAGGGGTCGGAGTTCGAGTCCGCCGTCGGGCACAGCCTCGAACTCGCGCAGGCCAATTGCTCAGTGTCCGCCGCCGGGGTCCTGCGCGGCATCCACTTCACCGAGAACCCGCCCGGGCAGGCGAAGTACGTCACCTGCGTCAAAGGTGCGTTCCTCGACGTCATCGTCGACCTGCGGATCGGGTCGCCGATGTTCGGGCAGTGGGATTCGGTGCTCATCGACGACGTCGACCGTCGCGCCGTATACCTGCCGGCGGGGGTCGGCCACGCGATCCTGTCCCTCGAGGACGCGTCCACGGTGATGTATCTGTGCTCGATCGAGTACACCCCGGCCCTCGACCACGACGTCCATCCACTCGATCCCGACCTGGGCATCGACTGGCCCACGGTGGGCCGGGACGGCAGCCCGCTGACATTCCAGCTGTCCGAGAAGGATTCGGCCGCACCGTCCCTGAAGCAGGCCATGGACGCCGGAGTGCTGCCCACCTTCCCCACGTGAGTGTTTTTGCGTCCCCGAGCACACAATGCCACTCACGTGCAGGTGGCAGGATGCGGGCATGACGACTGAAACCAGCGAACGGTTGGAGGTCCGGCGGGCTGTCGCCGCGGACCCGGCGACGATCTTCGGCGTGCTCTGCGACCCCGAGGGGCATGTCGCGATCGACAGCTCCGGAATGCTGATGTCCGCGGAAGGCGACCCCGTCACGGCGGCGGGCGACACGTTCGTCGTGCACATGGACCGCGACGCGTTGAACGACTTCGACCTCGGGCTCTACGACGTGACCGTGACGATCGAGACGTTCGTGCCCGACCGGGAGATCTCCTGGAAGGTCCTCGGCCAGATCCGCCCGCAGATCGGGCACGTGTACGGCTACCGGCTCGAGCCGATCGACGAGGGAACGATGGTGACGTCGTTCTACGACTGGTCGGCCATCGACCCGGTCTGGCGTGAGGCCGGGATCTTCCCGGTGATTTCCGAGACCGCTCTGCGTGCGACGCTGGGCATCCTCGCGCGCACCGTCGCTCCCGGACTTCCGCGACCGCAAATCGATCCACCGAACTGAAACGTGTTCTAGTATCGAGTGCGTGAACTTCGTCGTCGTCGACCACCCCCGGCCGGGCATCGCCCTGGTGACGCTCAACCGCCCGGAACGCATGAATGCGATGGCGTTCGACGTGATGATCCCGTTCCGCAACGCGCTGGAGGAGATCAGCAACGACAACGCGGTACGCGCGGTGGTGATCACCGGGGCGGGCCGCGGCTTCTGCTCCGGCGCCGACCAGAGATCCGCGGGCACGCTCCCCCACGTCGACGGCCTCACCCCGCCGACCGTCGCGCTGCGGGCCATGGAGATGCTCGACAACGTGGTGCTCTCGCTGCGCCGGATGCACCAGCCGGTGATCAGCGCCGTCAACGGCGCCGCCATCGGCGGCGGGCTGTGCCTGGCGCTCGCCTCCGACATCCGGATCGCGGCGGAAGACGCCTACTTCCGGGCGGCGGGCATCAACAACGGTCTGACGGCGAGTGAGCTGGGCCTGAGCTACCTGCTGCCACGCGCGATCGGCTCGTCCCGGGCATTCGAGATCATGCTGTCCGGTCGCGACGTGCACGCCGACGAGGCCGAGCGGATCGGGCTCGTGTCGCGGTGCGTGCCCGGCGAGGATCTCCTCGACGAATGCTTCGACCTCGCCGAGCGCATGTCCAGGTTCTCCCGGCCCGGCCTGGAATTGACGAAGCGCACGCTGTGGTCCGGGCTCGACGCCGCCTCACTCGAAGCCCACATCCACCAGGAGGGTCTCGGGCAGCTGCTCGTACGGCTGCTGACCGACAACTTCGAGGAGGCCACCGCCGCACGCAAGGACAAGCGCGAACCCCGGTTCCGGGACCGGCGTTAGGCCCGGGACAGCGGCGCCGCCGACGGCGCGAACTCGCGCAGGGTGAACGAATTCGACACCACGGCCCGCAGTTCGGCGAGTCCCCCGGACAGCTCGCCGGCCGCCCGCGCCTGCACCAGGACGTTGCCGAGGGCGGAACCCTCGACGGGTCCGGCGACGACGGCCAGTCCGGTGACATCCGCCGTCAGCTGACACAGCAGAGCGTTCTGGGAGCCGCCGCCGACGATGTGCACCACGTCGATCGGGGCGCCGGTCAACTCGACGATCGACTGCACCGACCTCCGGTACGCGTCCGCGAGACTGTCCAGCACACAGCGGATCACCTCGGCCGGAGCGTCCGGTACGCGCTGACCCGTCCGGGCGCATTCGGCGGCGATGCGAGCCGGCATGTCGCCCGGCGGCAGGAACACCGGCAGGTCGGGGTCGATCACCGAGCCGAGGTCGGTGAGTGCCGCGGCGTCCTCCAGCAGATCCTGCAACGACACGTCGAGCCCGTCCGCCTGCCACTGCCGCATCGACTCCTGCACCAGCCACATGCCCATGACGTTGCGCAGCAGTCGGGTGGTGCCGTCGACGCCGGCCTCGTTGGTGAAGCCCGCCGTCCGCACCTCCTCGGTGCGCACGGGTCCGGGGAGTTCCGTCCCGACCAGTGACCACGTGCCCGACGCGATGTACACGAACCGCGTGCTCGCGGCGGGTACCGCGACGACGGCCGATGCGGTGTCGTGGCTGCCGACGGCCACCACCACCGGCGTGGCCCCGATCTCTTCGGCGACGTCGGGCCGGCCGGGTCCGATGGCCTCACCGGGCTCCGCCAACGGTGGCAGGATGCGGTCGTCGAGACCGAGCCGGGCGGTGAGCGCACGATCCCAGTCGCGGCTCACCGGGTCGAGCAGCCCGGTGGTGGACGCGTTGGTCACCTCGCCGACGCGGACCCCGCTGAGCCAGTACGCGAGGAGGTCCGGGATCATCAGCAGCTGCTCCGCGATGTCGAGCCGCTGCGCGCCGCTCTCCCGCTCGGCGAGCAGTTGGTACACCGTGTTGAACGGGAGTTGCGCTATACCGTTGCGCTCGAACAGCTCCCGATCGTCGATGGTCGAACGCACGCCGGCCGCAACGCCCCACGTCCGCTGGTCGCGGTAGTGGTACGGCATCCCGAGAAGGGAACCGTCGCCGCCGAGCAGCCCGTAATCCACGGCCCACGTGTCGATTCCGATCGACACGAGAACATCCCCGCGGGCCTCGGCCTCCGTGACCGCGGCCTCCGTGACCGCGGCCCGCAGTCCGTCCAGCACACCCCGATACAGCCCGGCCAGATCCCAGTGCAGCGATCCCGCCAGCCGCACCGGCCGGTTGGGGAACCGCGCAACCTCGTCGAGGGTGATCACCCCGTCCGCGACGCGACCCAGCATCACCCGCCCGCTGGACGCACCCAGATCGATCGCGGCGAACGCGTCCATCAGCGCAGGAACGCCGCAGCGACACCGGCATCCACCGGAATGTGCAGGCCTGTCGTGTGTGTGAGATCCCCGCCCGTGAGCGCGAACACCGCGTTGGCGACGTGCTCCGGCAGCACCTCCCGCTTCAGCAGGGTGCGCTGTGCGTAGTACTCACCCAGCTTCTCCTCCTCGACGCCGTACACGGCGGCCCGCTTGGCCCCCCAGCCGCCGGCGAAGATGCCCGAGCCCCGCACCACACCGTCGGGGTTGATGCCGTTGACGCGGATGCCGTACTCGCCCAGTTCCGCCGCGAGCAGACGCACCTGGTGCGCCTGGTCGGCCTTGGTCGCCGAGTACGCGATGTTGTTGGGCCCGGCGAACACCGAGTTCTTCGAGGAAATGTAGACGATGTCGCCGCCCATGCCCTGGGCGGTCATCACCCGCGCCGCCTCCCGCGACACAAGGAACGACCCCTTCGCCATCACGTCGTGCTGCAGGTCCCAGTCCTTCTCGGTGGTCTCGAGCAGCGGCTTGGAGATCGACAGTCTCGCGTTGTTGACGACGAGATCGACGCCGCCGAACGCCAGGACCGCGGCGTCGAACGCCGCGGCGACCTGGTCGGCGCTGGTCACGTCCGCCGCGACCCCGACCGCGACGTCACTGCCCCCGATCTCGGCGGCGGCCTCGGCGGCCTTCGCCTGGTCGAGGTCGGCGATCACGACGCACGCGCCCTCCGCGGCGAGGCGCTTCGCGATGGCCTTGCCGATGCCCGACGCGGAACCGGTGACCAGCGCGACCCGGGTAGCGAGCGACGCGGGCTTCGGCATGCGGGCCAGCTTCGCCTCCTCGAGGGCCCAGTACTCGATGCGGAACTTCTCCCGCTCGTCGATCGGCTGGTACGTGGAAATGGCCTCGGCACCGCGCATCACGTTGATCGCGTTGACGTAGAACTCGCCCGCCACCCGCGCGGTCTGCTTGTTGGCGCCGAACGAGAACATGCCGACGCCGGGGACCAGCACGATGGCCGGGTCGGCGCCGCGCATCGCCGGGCTGCCCGGCTCCGCGTACTCGGCGTAGTAGCGGGCGTAGTCCTCGCGGTAGGCGGTGTGCAGTTCGCGCAGCCGAGCGGTGACGTCGTCGAGCGAGGCCGTCGGCGGCAGGTCGAGGACCATCGGCCGGACCTTGGTGCGCAGGAAGTGATCCGGGCACGACGTGCCCAGTGCGGCGAGACGCGGATGCTCCTGCGCGGCCAGGAAGTTCAGCACCTCGTCGCTGTCGGTGAAGTGGCCCACCTGCGGGCGATCGGTCGACGCCAATCCGCGCAGCAGCGGGAACAGTGCCGCCGCCCGGCGTCGGCGCTCGTCGGCGGGCAGGGCCTCGTAGCCCGCGATCGCGGGACCGAACGGCTCCGCGCGGCCGTTGTCGACGATGAACTGCTCGGCCGTGCGGATGATCTCGAGCGACCTCTGCTCGCACTCCTCGCTGGTCGATCCCCACGCCGTGATGCCGTGCCCGCCGAGGATGCAGCCGATGGCCTGCGGGTTCGCCTCCGCGATGGCCGAGATGTCGAGACCCAGCTGGAAACCGGGGCGGCGCCACGGCACCCACACCACCCGGTCGCCGAAGCACTTGCGGGTCAGCTCTTCACCGTCCGCGGCGGTCGCGAGCGCGATGCCGGAATCGGGGTGCAGGTGGTCGACGTGCGGCGCGTTCACGAGGCCGTGCATGGCGGTGTCGATGGACGGAGCCGCGCCGCCCTTGCCGTGGAGGCAGTAGTCGAATGCGGCGACCATCTCGTCCTCGGCCTCGAGGCCAAGGTAGACGTCGGTCAGCGCGCGGACCCGGTCGAGACGCAGCGCGGCGAGTCCGGCGGGCTGCAACGTTCCGAGGTCTCCCCCGGAGCCCTTCACCCAGACCAGTTCCACTTCGGCGCCGGTCACCGGGTCGACGTCGGTCCCCTTCGCGGAGGTGTTGCCGCCGGCGTAATTGGTGTTCCGAGCGTCGGCGCCCAGTCCGTTGGACCGCGCGATCAGTTCGGCGATGGTGCTCGTGGCGTTCACTGCTGTTTCTCCCTCGATGTTCTTACTTCAGACCCGGATGAATTCGACGCCGAGCAACTCTGCTGCGGCCTTGATCGCGCCGGCGCGGTGACCGACGCACAACGCCCAATGGTGACCGGTCCCGGTGCCGCTCCACTCGTCCGTCCACTCCCCCGGATCGCGTCCGAAGTCGACCCGGGACGTGGTGTTGCCGATCGCCAGGAGCGGTCCCGGCACCACTTCGCCCTCGGACGCGATGAACGAGTACGACCCGTCGCGGTTCTGCCCGACCGCGAAAGTGGTGACGGGCCCGTGTGTCACGTCGAACTCGACGCTGACGCCGAATCCGCGCTTTCCGTGATAGACACCGAGACCCCGGAGCAGCGGTTCCGCGGACGACACCTGGAGATGGGCGGGCCCGTCGTGCCCCATCTCGACGACCCCGTCGCGGAAGTTCAACGCCTGCAGTTCGGTGAACGACCCACCGGCTCCCATCCGGTCGGACACCAGCATCGCGACGGCGGTGCGGATGTCGGTACTCGCCGGCCAGCGGGATCCCGCGCGCGGTGAGCAGGGACGCTCCGAGAATCATTCCGGCACCGAGCCGTTCGTGCACTTCGCCCTCGAGGCCACGATGGTAGTAGGCCATGGCGTCGAGCTCGAAGTCCGCGACGAGGCGGTCGAGCCCGACGGACACTCGGGCTCCCCAGGCGAGATCGTCCTCGTTCACCGAACCGTCCAGCGCGAAGATTTCCTTTGCGACTGCGATCCCCTCGGCCGTCGCGCGCTCGGAGACCGCGTCGACGCGCACCCGGAGGTCGTCGAATTCGAGCACTTCGACGTGCGACCCGAACTGCGAAGACAGCAGCGTCATGTCGGTCGAGATGTCGAGCATGCCCGGATACAGATGCCCCATGAGCCCCAGACGGGCATGCCGCAGCGCTGCCCGTGCGGACGCAGCGCTCACCCAGGCGTCGATGCGCCGCCAGGCGTTCTCGTCGTGCAGGTACCCGGACACCGACCGGAAGTCGATGCCGCTGCGCCGGAACACGTTCGCGACCTCCGGCAGCGGGCACTGGCCGCAGTAGGCGAGCCAGGTTCGCGTGTCGGTGTTCGCGTGATCCATCGCCGCGGTCGGCTGCAGGTCGATCAGCAGCACCGGCACGTTGGTGCGCTGCGCGATCGGCAACACCATCGACGACGTCAGGTAGGTGGTCGGGAAGATCACCACCAGATCGCAGTCGGCCTGCCGGAGTGTCTCCGCGGCCGCAGCGGATTCCTGCGGATCGGACACGAACCCGGCATCGACGACCTGGCAGTCCTGCTCCTCGAATCGGCCGGTCACGTACCGTGCCGATTCCTGCAACGTCTGGAGCAGGCCGGGGAACTGCGGCCAGTAGGCGCCGAGTCCACCCGACACCAGCCCCAGCCGGGTCTTCCGGGGACGTACCCGGTCGAGATGCGCGATCACGGTATCCGTCCTCGCCGCGGTCATCACGCGCCCCAGCTCGCCTGGTTCCCGCCGACCCGCTCGTTCTCGATCCGCTCCAGGTATCCGGAGCGTGCGAACGCGCCGATCGGATCGGCGTCTCGGCCCTGCGATTCGCGCAGTTCGGCGAGCAGCGGCCGGACGTCGGTGTTGTACCCGTCCATCAGCACGGCGTGCGCGCCGAGCACGTCACCCGACTGCTGCGCCGCCTCGAGTGCGTCCCCGTCGACGAGCAGCGCCTTGGCCGTGGCCTCCTGGACGTTCATGATCGACCGGATCTGGCCCGGGATCTTCGGCTCGATGTTGTGGCACTGGTCGAGCATGAAGTTCACCCCGGAGTCCGGGAGATGCGCTCCCGCCCGGACGATCTCGTGCATGATCCGGAACAGCTGGAACGGGTCCGCGGATCCGACGATCAGGTCGTCGTCGGCGTAGAAGCGAGAGTTGAAATCGAACGCGCCGAGCCGTCCCTGCCGGATCAGCTGGGCGACGATGAATTCGATGTTCGTGCCCGGAGCGTGATGGCCGGTGTCCAGGACCACCTGCGCCTTCTCGCCCAGCGCCAGGCAGTGCAGCAGCGACGTTCCCCAGTCGGGGATGTCGGTGGTGTAGAAGTACGGTTCGAAGAACTTGTACTCGGTCAGCAGGCGGTGGTCGTCGTCGAGTTCGGCGTAGATCTTCTGAAGCGAGTTGGCGAGCCGATCCTGCCGGGCGCGGATGGAATCCTGGCCGGCGTAGTTGGTGCCGTCGGGCAGCCACAGCTTCAGATCCTTCGACCCGGTGGCGCGCATGACGTCGATGCACTCCACGTGGTGGGCGACGGCCTTCGCGCGGATCTTCGGGTCGGCGTTGGTGAGCGATCCCAGCTTGTAGTCGTCGTCCTGGAACACGTTGGAGTTGATCGCCCCCAGCGACACCCCCTGATCGGCGGCGAACGCGGCGAGCTTGCCGAAGTCGTCGACGCGATCCCACGGGATGTGCAACGACACCCTCGGCGCCGCACCGGTCACACGATGCACCTGCGCGGCGTCCTCGATCTTCTCGTAAGGGTTGCGCGGGCCACCGGCCGTGGCGAACACCTTGAATCGGGTTCCCGAATTCCCGTAAGCCCAACTGGGAACTTCGATCCCGAAGTCGGCGAGGGCGGAGATGTCTCCGGCGGTGCGCCGAATGTCAGTTGCCGTCATGGTGAATCATCCTTCGGTGGAGATCGTGTGGTCGAGAGGGGTGTGACGTTGCGCGTCCAGGTCGAAGATCCCGGTGAGGAGCGTGAATCCCTCGTCGGGCGCCACGCCGTCGAGTTCGAAGAACGGCGCCATGTCGTGTTGCCACCGCCGGTTGACGTCGGTGCGGGCCATGGCCGCCTGCGCCTGTTCGAGATTCTCCGACTCGACGTAGCCGACTATCAGCCCGTCCGGCCGGATGTGCAGCGAATAGTTGTGCCAGCCGCTGGCTTTCAGGGCCTCGAGCATCTCCGGCCAGACGTGGGCGTGACGGCGGACGTACTCGTCGATCCGGTCCGGCCGGAGTTGCAGGGTGAAGCAGTACTTGTTCATCGGAGCGTTCAGAAGTTGTACTGGTCGATGGTGTTCGCGTCGAACACGGTGGGCGGGCCGAGCACGACCTCGCCGCCGGCGCCGATCGTGTACTCACCGAGCTTGCCTGCGGTGAACTTCTGCCCCTCGGCGCCGGTGATCTGCCCGGACGCCAGGGCGGCACCGGCGTAGGCGGACAGGTAGCCGATGTTGGTCGGGTCCCAGAGCGCGAATTCCTTGACGGTGCCGTTCTTCACATACTCCCGCATCTGGTTGGGGTGCCGAGCCCGGTGAGGACGACGTTGCCCTTGTAGCTCGACGACGAGATGTAGCGCGCCGCGGCGGCGATGCCGACCGTCGTCGGCGACACGATCGCCTTCAGGTCGGGGTACGTCTGCAGCAGGCCCTGCGTTTCCTGGAACGACTTCTGGTCGTCGTCGTTGCCGTACACGGTTGTCACGAGCTCGATGTTCTGGTACTCCGGCTTGCTCGCGAGCTCGGACTTCAGCACCTCGATCCAGGCGTTCTGGTTGGTCGCGTTGGGGGTCGCGGACAGCACGGCGATCTTGCCGGTGCCGCCGATCTGCTCGCTCGTCATCTTCGCGAGCGTCTCACCGACGCCCTGGGTGGTGGCCTGGTTGATGAACAGGTCGCGGCAGTCCTCGGCCGCGTCGGAATCGAACGTCACCACCTTGATGCCGGCGTCGCGGGCCTGGTTCAGCGACGGGCACACGGCGTTCGGGTCGTTGGCCGCGATGTTGAACACGTTCTGGCCCTGCTGGATCAGCGTGTTGATGTAGGACACCTGCGACGACGCGCTCGCATCGTTGGGGCCGACGAGCTTGTACTCGCCGCCGAACTCGTCCACGGCGGTCTTGCCGCCGCCCACCTCGATGTCCGAGTAGGGATTGTTGAGCTGCTTGGGGAGGAACGCGACCTGCAGCCCGTCCTGGATCGGCGCGTCGGGGTTCGCGGTACCGGTGGCGCGGTCGCCACCGCCCGAGTTCGACGCCGAATCCTGGGTGGTGCCGCCGCAGGCCGTCAGTCCGATCGAGACTGCGACGATCCCCGCCAGGGGAACGAAGGTCCGGCGGAATCGGGTCATGGTGGATCCTTTCCTCGTGTTCGCGTCGTCGCGAACGCTGAAGTGAGAAAGAGCTGTGGTGCAGGGGAAATCAGGAGGCGTTCTGCAGCTTTCGACGCTGGGCGGAGGTCCGCAGGGTCTTCAGCAGGTTCGGCAGCAGGACGGCCACGATCAGGAGGACACCGGTGACGATGGTGAGCGCCTCGTTCGAGATGTCCTCGAGGCGCAGCGCATTCTGCAGCGCTGCGAGCAGGACGACCGCGGCGAGCACCCCGGCCAGCCGGCCCTTGCCGCCGAAGATCGACACGCCACCGAGGAGGACCGCGGCGACCACGGCCAGTTCGAGCCCGGATCCGTTGTCGGCGCGGGCGCTCGAGTACCGCAGACTCCACAGCACCCCGGCGAGAGCGGCGACGCCGCCTCACACCACGTAGAGCCAGAACTTCAGCCGCGCCCCGTCGATCCCGGCGAAACGCGCGGCCGTGTCACTCGCGCCGGTGGCATAGATGTCGCGGCCCAGCGGAGTGGCCTGCAGGACCACCGCGAACAGCACCGCCACCACGACCAGCGGGATCGCCATGTTCGGGATCGACGTACCGCCGACCGTCCCCGTCACCCACGACGTGTACGCCCGCGGGAAGTTGGACACCGCCTGGTCACCGAGGAGGACGAACGCGAGTCCGCGGAACAGGGCCAGGGTGCCGATCGTCACGGCCAGGGACGGCAGCCCCAGCTTCGCGACGAGAAACCCGTTGAGAGCACCGAGGACGCAACCGAGCAGGATGCACATCGGGATGATCATCTCGATCGCGAACCCGTTGTTCCACATCCAGCCCATCGCGGCGCCGCTCAGGCCGAGGATGCTCGCCACCGACAGATCGATCTCCCCGGTGATGATGATGAAGGTCATCGGTAGCGCGATCAGGAAGATCGGCGCCAGGTCGAGGACGAGGAACGTGAAGTTCCGGCTGCTCCCGAAGTCGGGGTTGGTGACCGACGCGACCACCAGCACGACGACCGTGATGGCGATGATCGCCGAGTCCCAGCTCGAGAGCCATTCGCGGATGCGGCTGCCCATCGACGTCTGACCTGCGATGTCGGGCGTCGCGGGGGTCACCGCCGGCTCGATGGTGTCAGTCGACATGAGCGTTCCTCTTCCGAAGTTGCTGTGCGGCACGCACCGCGAGCAGCCGGTCGGCCGCGATGGCGATGAGAATCAGTGCACCGACGATGGCCTGCTGCCAGAACTGGTTGATCTGGAGGACGGGCAGTGAACTGTTGATGGTGGTGAGGAGCAGCGCGCCGAGCGCGGCGCCCCAGACGGTTCCCACGCCGCCGACCACGGCCACACCGCCCACGACGGCAGCCGCGATCACGTTGAGTTCGTATCCGGATCCGGCGGCGGCGTCGACGGTGCCGAACCGCGCGGCGAACATGACTCCGGCGATGCCGGCCATGGCCCCGGAGAACACGAAGGCGAGCAGGATCCGCTTGCCGACGGCGATGCCGGCGAGTTCGGCGGCGTGGCCGTTCGAGCCGATGGCGTAGAGGTCGCGGCCACTGCGGTAGCGGCGGAGATACACCCCGGCCAGGACGAGTGCCACGACCGCGACGAGAACGAGCACGGGGACACCGAGGAGCGTTGCGGTGCCGAGCTTCAGGAAGCCGGACGGCACTCGTCGGCGGTGATCTGCTCGCCGCCCGCCCACAGGTAGGCGATGCCGCGGAAGATGTACATCGTGCCGAGGGTGACCACCAGCGCCGGCACCCCGCCGAAACGCACCAGCAGCGCATTGGCCAATCCGCAGATCGCACCGACCGCGACACCCGCGAGAATCCCCACGACGATCGGTGCGCCACCGGAGCCCTGCATCACACTGCCCGCGGCAAACGCCGACAGCCCGAGCACGGAGCCGACCGAGAGGTCGATGTTCTTGGTGATCATGACGACGGTCTGTCCGACCACCAGAACCCCGACGATCGATGCCGCCAGGAGGATGTCGCGAATACTCTGGGCGGACAGGAAATTGCTGTTCTGGGTGGTGTGACCACGACCAGGACGATCAGCGCGGCGAGGATGCCGAGCGAACGGACCTGCAGCACCTTCTCGGTGAGCGACGGCCCCTCGTCCGACCGCACCGTCGTCTTCGCGGCGCCGGGCGGCGCGACGCGGGTGGGTGCGCTCACTGGTGCACCATCCTTGTGTCGGTGGTTTCAGATGGACTGCCGATGCACCCGAGGTGCCGCCGGGTCACTGCCCTGCTCGCTTGACACGATCGATGTCCGGCATGAGTTCTGCAGGACCCGG
>RRBB01000158.1:0-25869 GCA_006543605.1 Rhodococcus sp. WS4 | reverse complement strand
GCAACACCGAGCTCGAGGGCCTGCGCAAGGCCAACGCCGAGCACCCGATCGAGGTCACCGGCAAGAAGCTGCGCGACCTGATGAGCTGGGTCGATCGCCCGATCACCGAAACCGCCTAGGTTTCATTCCACAGGAGATTCCAGTGTCACAACACCTCTCACCCGAGCCGCCAGGGAGCCGATCGTCGCGAAACGCGCAAGCGGACCGCTCCACCGCTGCCGGTGAACTCGACGGCATCGTCGTCGCCGTATTCGGTGCCGGGTCCCGCGCCGACAGCCTGAGCAATGGTCAAGCGGCGGCGCTGACCTTCGCCCGAGCCGGGGCGGCGGTCGCCTGCATCGATGTCGACGGTCATGCCGCCGACATCGTCACCCAGCAAATCATCGAAGAAGGCGGAACGGCACTCAGCGTTCAGGCGGACGTCACGTCAGAGGACGACGTGATCCGCGCCTACTCGGTGATAGCCGCCGAGTGGGAGCCACCGTTGGCGGTGCACAACAACGTCGGTGCCACCATTCCAGGCGAAATCATCGACCTCGATCGGGCCGGCTGGGACAAGGGAATGGCGCTGAATGCCACCAGCTGCTACCTCACCATCCGCCATGCCCTGCCCCACATGCTCGCCCACGGAAGGGGCTCGATCGTCAACGTGTCATCGTTGGCCAGCATTCGTGACACGGGATACGTGTACCCGGTTTACAACGCCAGCAAGGCAGCGGTGAACCAGTTGACGATCTCGCTCGCGCTGACCTACGCCGCACGCGGCATCCGAGCGAATGCCATCCTTCCCGGACTCATCGACACACCGATCGGACGCCAGGTCAGGGGAGCCGATGTCGACCTCGACAAGGAACTCGCTGCCCGCCATGCCGCTAGCCCGACCGGACAGATGGGCACTCCGTGGGACGTCGCTGACGCTGCATTGTTCCTGATGAGCGACCGCGCTTCCTACGTCAACGGAGCTCTCCTGCCGGTCGATGGTGGCCTGAGTGCACGATGCATCTGACTTCGATGTCGGATCAATCACAGGACGCAGTATTCCGCGCGTCCGTATGAGGGGCCGGTGCCAACACCACCGGCGAAATCTGGAAATGGTCCGAGCGATCGTGTCACCGATCATGTCGGTGACACGATCGTCTGTTCGGTGGACAGCACCTTCAACGCTTCCGTCATCGCGGTGATGAACACGCATCAGCCGTGAGATGTCGCGGCAGCCGCGCTCGACGACCGAGCGAACACGCCGGTCACAACCGCGACGTTACGTCCGAACCTGCCGACACAAGTCATGCCGAACAGCCCACAGCTGGTCCGGCGCCGAGCGGGAATCCGCCCCCGACCAGCTCAGCGGACTGCTCCGTTCCGCGTCCGCAATCGTGGTCTGAGCGTCAGTACTTCCATCACCCGCTGGTTGTCTCACTTGTTGGTATCGGCGCTGCCGGGGACAGCGCCTGTGAGCGGTTTGCCTGCGCCCATGCGTGTACCCCGCGATGACGTGCCCACCGCTGCGGCGCGTGCCAGGTTGTCGGCGCCGGAGAACCCCGAACCACGGCCGAGCCGCCAGTTTCGGATTTCCTCTCTACCTCGGGGAGGACCGCCTGGTTGTTGGTGTTGCCGAGCCGGCACCCGGGCCGGGATTGCCTTCCTTGGTCACGGCCAACCGATCACGACCTGCCGCAGCTCGTCGCGGTGGTCCTTGGGATGCCCTACCGGCGGAACGCGTCGTCGCCGCCCTGCTCGGTGTCGCGTTCGAAGAAGGGTCCTAGGCATTCGATCTGCTGGCGTTCGCTGGCTGGCTGGAGTGCGCCTGGAGGTGGTGGACACTGACACGGCGCTCCGGTTCCTGTCTTCCTGCCGCAGCAATGGATTGGCGCGCCAGTGAGCCCAATCGGCGACTGGCTGGATCAGTGGACTGCTCGCTTTCCCGTCGATGCGTGGTCTCCTGGCGGTGAAACCCCATCCAGACAGACGCCGCAACGCGTCGGGCGAGGGGTTGCAGCGGTACGGCTCGTTTAGTCACCGGGCGAGCCCGCAACCGCAGTGGCTGGACGGTCGAGGTGACCTCGTCTCTGGTCAGCCTGCACACGTGGCGGAACATGACGATCGCCGGGCCGGTGCCGTTCCAGGGTCCGCGCAGCGGCGAGGTGCTCGCCCCGAGGGGTCTTCGACGTGAACACCGCCGGCGGTCAAATTCGGTTGCACGGCAGGAGCAACCGGCACGGCAGTTGCGGATCGATGCGGGGATCGCGGGTAGATGCCGTATTTCCCCTCTAGCGCGGGTATACGCTCGCCAAGTCGCCTACCTCCTCTTCAGCGCATCCCGATTCAGCAATGACCTGCCACAACCGCTCGATGAACCGGTGCGCAGTCATTCCAAAGCGCACGAGGACTTCTTCCTCCGCGACGCCGCCGAAAGGTGCCCACATACTGGCGAACTCGATGAGGTGCTTGGCCTCGGGGTCGGGATGGTTGCGTTTGTTCGCTTCGATGCGTGCGGCGCGACGTCTCTGGCGTAACAGGTGAACTCCCGAGAGTTCATGGGAAGTCACCCTTCCAGAAACTCTGGCTCCAGACTCCGCGCTGCGCATTCGAACTCATCCCTCCGTGATTGCGTGGACACTTCTGTCCTCCGGAGCGGTGTCGGATGAACTACCGTGTCCATTGCTACCGAGATTCAGCAGTCCCACGCCGACGACGATGAGTGCTATCCCGGCTACGGCGATACCGGACAGCGATTCTCGGAAGAAGACCACACCGAGGATCGCCACGATGGTTGTACCTGCAGCGGCCCAAATTGCGTATCCGACGCTGACCGGCAGGCCACGGTTGAGCGCCAGGCCGAGCAGAGTGAAGCTGCACACGTACCCGATCACCACGAGGATGGAGGGCGGCAGCTTGCTAAAGCCTTCGGACATTCTCAGTGACATCGTTGCGACGATTTCGCACACGATGGCTCCGGCGAGCAGACCGTAGGCGATCACGCGTCGATCTCCGGAAACTCACGACGGCCGCGCATGGACCGGTGCACGGTCCACGTCGAGCCATCGTCGACAGTTGTGTTCATAGACATTTTTCCTTGCCCGGGGCCGCTTACGACGACCTGATTGACGATTACGCGGATGGATTAGGGGTTGAGTGGTCAGCTATGGACCTGAATCGAGACCTCAATGCCGTTATGACTACGGCGTTTTGCGCACATTGTTCACATCGATCGGTGGCTGTCAGTGCTGCTCGATGAAATCGAGTAGTTGTGAATTGAATGCCTGGTACTCGTTCAAGTGTGGGTTGTGCCCGCTCTGTTCGAAGACTGTGAGGGTGCCGTTCTGGACGGTGTCAGCGAACCAGCGCATGCCGGCGAGATCGTAGAACGGCGAGTGTCGCCCGGTGACGACCCATGTGGGGACGGGAATTCGGGGCAGCACGTCGCGCCAGTCGGTCACAAAGTGGTCGATTAGCAGTCGTTGTACCTTATCCATCGGGAATTCGGTAAAGGTCGGAGTGACTGACGACAGAAGTCGGTGTACGTGCTCGGGCTCAGGCGGCTCGATACCATTGTCGAACCACTCGAATCGGAAATGAGCGGCGTCATAGACATTGCGATCGTTGATGCCACGCACTCCCCATTGCCATTCCCCGTCGTTGACGATCTTGGGTGACTGGTCGATAGCGACGAAGGCGGTGACCCGGTCCCATGCGTCGCCCGCGATCGAGAAGTAGGCCAGGCTTACCGAGACGCCCATGGAGTGGCCGACCAGTACCACGTCGTGGAGGTCGAGAACGGTCAGCAGCTCACCGAGATCCAGTCCGAGCCGGCTCATCCTCTGCCCATGAGCGGGTGTGTCCGATCGGCCGTGCAGCCGGTGATCGAAGCGGATGACGCGGTATCCGGCCTTCACCAGTGCGTCGCGCTGGAGGATCCAGGTCGGGCTCTGATCCGTGAAACCGGAAGCGAGGACGACGGGTCGCCCTTCGCCCTCGTCGTCGTATCGGATGATCACGCCGTCCGACGTCGTCAATGGCAAGTTCGTGCCGCTCATGTACTTCTCCTGTCTGTCCGGGATCGCAATGTGCATCGTCGAGCCTTGCTGATCGGGAGGTCGCCGCCGCCGAGGCGTGTGTCCTACGGATCTCTCTCGACGCATTCACCGTCGCTGGCGTGTGAGGGTGGTCAGTAGGTGCCGGTGGTGGAGGGGTGGTCGCGCCAGATCCAGCGGATCGTCCGAGGGAACACCGAACCACCGTGGCGCAAGGTATGGCCGCCCTCGCCGAAGACGAACTGATAGTCGTAATAGCGATACTCCAGTGCCGCCGCCATGTCCTGGTTGGCGATCGCAAGGTCCCCGAAGACCACACGTGCGTCGCGTCGCCCGCTCTGGAGCCACATGCGGATCGGTTTGCGCGGGTTGCGTCGCACCTGCGGTGCATGGTTGTGACCGCCGCGGATATCGACGAAAGAACCGCAGTGTGTGATGACATTCCCGAAGAAGTCCGGTCGGTGCCATGCGGCGGTGAAGGACGCGTTGCCGCCCGAGCTGAAGCCGACGATGACGTGGTCGCGCGGCTCCGCCGACACCTTCAGCTCACCTATCGCATCCGGGAGCAGCTCCTCGATGAGGAACCGTGCCCAGACGTCGTCGATCGAGTCGAACTCGATGCTGCGATTGTCCGCTCCGCCGAAGATCGGATACCCAGGTCCCGTCCTTCCCGCCTCGATGAACACGGCAACGGTCGGGGGGATTTCGCCCTTGGCGATGAGGTTGTCCAGCACCACGTTGGCGCGGAAGTCTCCCGCGAGGTATTCCAAACCGTCGAGGAAGACGATCAACGACGCCGGCGCCGAGCCGTCGTACTGTGCCGGTACGTATATGCGGTAGTCTCGCTCGACGCCTGGGTACGCGACCGAGCTCGTGTGCTGATGGACCGTGATCGAACCCGCTGGTACGCCCTCACGCGGACGCGAGTTCGAGCCGAGGGAGTACTCGGGCCAGGTATCGTCTGCATCCGCGTATGCCGCGCGGTCCTCGGTCGTGATGTGCTTGTCGGCGAACCAATCCTCCCATGCCTCGGGGGACATTCCAGCGTTTCCTGCGTTGCTTCGGTCGTCGGTCATGAAACCTCTTATCTTGACGTGGTCGTGTTCGGTTCGATCTGTCCCAGGGCGACCGGAGGTGCCCTCACACGGCCGTTGGAGCACGCCCGGAGCGCGCGACCTCCTGGCACGGACACCGCGGCGGTCAGGCAGTTCCGGTGAGAATCTGTCGACTTCTACTGCCGTCCGATTCGCTGATAGACCTGTGGTCGCCACCGCCGCAAGGCGAGTGCCAACACGAAACCAAAGGCAAAGAAGCCGTATACGAAGGCGAGAAGAATGTTGGACATAGCCTGAGAGCC
Organism: Rhodococcus sp. WS4; assembly: GCA_006543605.1. Lineage (GTDB taxonomy): Bacteria > Actinomycetota > Actinomycetes > Mycobacteriales > Mycobacteriaceae > Rhodococcus_F. Next base: position 20,481 of record RRBB01000158.1, on the reverse strand, counting down.
ACCGGTGAGGATGTGAAAATTGAGAATGGACAGCACCATGACCGCACCGAAGCCCACGGCAGCAGCCAGGGGAAGGACGATCGATTTCATCACGTGGTCTTTGTGATTACCTGTTCGCTTCAGATAGGCCGGGACCGCGATTGCCGTGAGGAACTGCACCGTAATACCTGTCAGCGCAGCAACACCCAACAACGCGGCATAGAAGGCCATCTCGTCGATGTGGAGTACGACTACGGCGGCGTTCAGGGCGAGCGCGGCCGCACTCATCACCATCGATGCGACGTAGGGTGACCCGTGGCGCGGGTGCACACCGCTCAGGGAGCGGGGAAAGACTCCGTCAGCGCTCAGGTTGAACAGATAACGCGCGCCGACGTTGTGCGCGCAGACGATCACAGCGAGAGCGCTGGTGATGACCAACATCGAGGCAGCATCGAAAAGGAAGTGGCTTCCGAAGGTGACGAATGTCGAATCCATGGCGCCGGTGGGGTCGGCCGCGACCAGTGACGCCGCGTCGTCAACCCCGAGTGCGTTGATGAACAGCCACGTCGTCGTCACGTAGATGACGACGGCGCAGGCGATGAGGCCGTACGTTGCCCGGGGAATCGTTTTTTCAGGATTACGCACTTCATCCCGGAACAAGACGGTCACCTCGTAACCGCCGAACATGCCGCTGGCCAAGAGAAGTCCGATGGGCAACGATCCGTCGAACCAATTACTCGGACTGAACGGTGCCGCACTCAGTCCCTCGGCACCCCCACGCGCGAAGATCACCGCGTTGTAGATGAAGACGACGATCAGTTCTCCGCACAGAACTACGGCGGTGACCTTTGCCGAGAAGTCGACGCGGAGATAGCCGAGGACAGCAACGAGCAGCCACAGCACGAACGCCCAGACATACCAGGGCAGGTCCGGGCCGTGGAAAGTATTCGTGACGAGCGTGCCGAATATGACGCCACCGAATGGCAGGTAGCCCGCGCAGACGCAGAAGTATGCGAGCAGCATGGCTAGGCCGGATCCGAGACCGATTCTCTTCCCGAGGCCGGCCGTTACGAATGCATAGAACGCGCCGGGACGCTGAATGACGTCCGACATTCGCAAGAATCCCGTGGCGAAAGCCGCCACGATCAGGCCGCCGACGACGAACAGGATCGGCGTGCCAATGCCGTTCCCGAAGGCAATCATGAACGGGATGACGCCAATTACCACGACAAGCGGAGCATTGAACGCCATCACACTGAAGAACAGCCCCAAGGTGCCCATATTGCCCTTGAGCTCGGGAACCTTTTCTTCGAGTGGGCCATCCATTGTGGCCACACTCACGCCTTTGTCACTCATGTACTGGCCCTTCTGAAATTGGTCATGGACACACGAATGTGTTCTCAGGACGTCTGATTACCGAAACCGTTTAGCGACGACAGGTGTGCGACGGAGTTGCGGACACTGTCGGTGTGAATTTCTGGTGCGCTCAACCGAATGAGTCGTTGGCGCCGAGCTGCGTAGACGGTAGGTCGTTCACTGCCACACAGAAGTCTTCCGACCTTGACGACATTGCCGGGCCCGGGAACGCCAGACTCGGGGCGACCGCGCTCAATCCAATTCGTCGTGACACGATTTTCGGCGCGGTTGGTCGGAGGCCGATGAGTAAGTTCCTAATCGGGGACATGTCCATCGACCCTGTCGGATATCGATCCGAGCTGGGCCTTCGGATGCGGATGCCGGAGTCATGGCGGTCCCGTTTTTCATACTGCGCGAGAGCGCGGAAGACGTGCTGGCGGGATCTCACACCGTCCCTCCTTCCGAAGCAGACCTCCTCCGTGATCTGAGTCACGATTCGATGCGACTGTGCTCCTCGTCGAACTCAGCCGTCAAGCGAGTCGACAAATCCCCAGGAAATCGGTCCGTATTACGGAATCGAGATCGAGGACCTCTTGCGGGTTGATACAGGAGGACTGCCGATTGACCGTCCCACCCGACAGATCTGTATCGGAGATGATTTCACGATGCGGAACGGTACGGCGTGGAAGTGTCGCTCGCGACGGCCTGTCGAGCTCGCAGGAAGTCCGCTACGCGGTGTGGAATCAACTCGTGCGATCGCACCGCGACAACTGCCGTCTTCCCACTTTTGACGCCGCTTCCTTCCTTCAGGAGCACATCACGTCGGAGCGCTACCCGGCGTCGCTTCCACGCTGCAGTCGAGGGGCATCGCCGCACATCGGCCGGACACCAACGATCTTCGATTTACCTCCGGGCCGGGTGCTGTGTTGCTGCCGGAGATCCCCACACTCGTTCCTGAAACACCGGCGCCAGCCTCAGCTGCAACCGTGGCCGGGATCCTCAGCCGAGGTGACCACCGCTGATCGCAGCCCACCACCTCCGGACAGCAGGTTCGCAATAGAACTCATGCTCTCAGTCGGCGAACCAGAACCAGGTCAGCGGGCACCGCACGAGTGGACAACTTGCCGGTTCATGACGAGTCAACCACGCTGGTGACAGGGACCGAATTTGTCGGCGATCGCGTCGATCGCGTCTCGGACCATGTCCTCATCCAAGGCCTCCGGGGCCCAGGACTGGTAGATCCACCAGCCCTCGACAAGTGCGTCCAATGCACGTGCTGCCGGTTCCGGGAAGTGGGTCTGCAGAGCTCGGAGGGAGCTTTCTTCGAAGGCACGGATGAGGTTTCGCACTCGGTGGCTGACAGAGCCGTATGCGTACATCTCGCGAATCAACCGCAGTTCCCACTCGGTGGCACGGGATGATCCGCACACTGCGTCGACCAGCACCCGGCGCGCAGCATATTGGTTCGGCGCGGCGGCTATCGCATCGTTGTAACGAGGGGCGATCTGCTCACCGAGCGTTTCGAACGCGCTGGCGAGAATTTCGTCAATATCAGCGAAATGATAGGTTACCGATCCCAACGGCACCCCAGCGCGATCAGCAATACGTCGATGGGTCGCGGCCCGCAGTCCCGACTCAGCGACGATATCCAAGGCGGCCTTGCTGATTCGCGCTTTCCGTGACGGGTCGTTCGCGATCCCCTTGCGGACCATCAGCGCCAGCTCCCATCTCTGGTCATGGTGATATGCGATCAGCCATAGTGCGTACGATAGTACGTACTTCTACGACGGAAGGAGCTCGCATGGAGACGACGAAGTTGCAGGAGCGTGCGGCCGCGCGGGCGGATGAGCTGCCTGGGGCGGGGTTGGAGCATCCGTTCGGCGACGGATGGGATGTGTTCAAGGTCCGCGGGAAGATATTCATGCTCCTTACGCACGTGACGGGTGAGCCGATGGTGATCTTGAAAACGGACCCGGCGGAGGGAAAGGCATTGCAGGCCTCGCACGAGCACATCACGCCGGGTTATCACATGAACAAGCAACACTGGATCACGCTGACTGCGGGTGGGGGCATCGACGCGCAGCTGGTCGACGATCTGGTGACCGAGTCGTATCTACTGGTGGTGGAAAAGCTGCCGAGGGCGCAGCGGCCGGTCGACCCGGATCGGTTTGGACAGGGCCGGTCATGACGGTCTCAGGCCATCGGGTACAGCAGGCCGCTCGGCGTACCGCCGAGGATCTTCCCGGGGTCAGCCACGGGCATCCCTTCACCGAGGGACTGGACGTGTACAAGGTCGCCGGCAAGGTGTTCCTGATCGTCACCGAGGACCCTGCCGAGCGGATCGTCACCGTTAAAGTGGACCCAGACCACGGGCGCGCGCTGCAGCGCTCTCACGAAAGCGTCGGCCCCGGACGATACCTCGACAAACGACACTGGCTATCGATCGCCGCGGGCCCGGGCGTTACGACCGACCTGGTGGAGAACCTTGTCGCCGGCTCGTATGCACTCGTCGTCGAGAATGTGCCTCGCCGTGATCGCCCGGACGATGCGCAGGACGCCATCGATCGTCACGTTTCCGGCTGAGCCGCAACAGGATAGGACGCACGAAGAAGGATACTGATGGCTGCGAAAGGGCCCCCGTCGTTGTTCGACGGGGACGACACTCGCGTCCGCTGGCGGACCGCCTACGGCCGTCCGAATGCGGAGCCCACAGCTGCCCGAGCTAGCACCTTAATTGCTGCTGCTGGCCTGCTGCCTCGCTAAGAGCAGTAGTAGCAGCATATTATTGCTCTACCCACTCGCAGCCAGCAGCAACTAACCTCGCGCCATATCGACGAACTTGGACAGGTGAAGCTGGTGCGCCACAGTGATTGTCGCGGTCGGACCGTTACGGTGCTTGCCGAGGATGAGGTCTGCCTCGCCGCCGCGGGGGTCGTCGCGTTCGGTGGCGTCGGGGCGGTAGAGCAGGATGACCATGTCGGCGTCCTGCTCGAGCGATCCCGACTCACGAAGGTCGGCGACCTGGGGGCGCTTGTCCTGTCGCTGTTCGGGACCACGGTTCAGCTGGCAGATCGCGACCACGGGAACCTCGAGTTCCTTCGCCAAAAGCTTGAGGCTACGCGAGAATTCGGAGACTTCCTGCTGACGGGACTCGACCTTTTTACCTGAGCTCATCAGCTGCAGGTAGTCGATCACGATCAGCTTGATGTCGTGTTTCTGCTTGAGCCGCCGCGCTTTTGCGCGGATCTCCATCATCGTGAGGTTGGGGGAGTCGTCGATGAACAGCGGCGCCTCACTGATCTCACTCATACGGCGAGCGAGCTTCGTCCAGTCGTCGTCGGTCATCTTGCCGGAGCGCATGTCACCGAGCTTGATCTTCGCCTCCGCCGACAGCAGACGCATGACGATCTCGGTCTTGCTCATCTCGAGCGAGAACATGACGCTGGCCATGCCGTGCTTCACGGAGCACGAGCGCAGGAAGTCCATGCCGAGCGTGGAGTTGTGGGTGGGCACCATCGAACGACCCGCAAGGTACAAGTGGTCGGCGTTGTCGACCTCGACGCACCGCACGGGGACGCTCTCGATCGGACGCACAGCGACGATGCGACGCACACCGCTGATCTCGCCGCGAAGCTCCTTGTGCCGGATCACCTTGCGATGAAGCTGAAACACGTCTTCATCGGCGCAGAACGTGACACCCCCGTACACACGACGGCAGTTGTATCCCAACCCGGCAACGAGATCCGCAACATCCTCCAACAACGCGAGGTTGCCGGTCTCGAACCGTACCGAGCCGTCGTCGGCTACCGACCCCGCCCCATCGAGAAGGCCGGCCAGCAATTCGCGACGCTCCGACTCCGAACCGCGCAACAGTTCCGCCGGGATCCGCTTGGCACTGGCCTGAAGGGTGAGTTCCTCGGTGCCGACGGGCATCTCAGGGTCGGAGACACCCTGGACGGTGAGCGAGGCTCCCAGCACGTAGGGGTCGACGCGCACAGTCGACGGCGGCAGCTGCAGCGCCCGAGTGTTCGCGACCTGGTGCCCGTCGTCGAGCGACCCGGAGATCTGAGCGGTGGTGCGGACAGCAGCACGACCGTCGACGTCCGTCAACCACTGATGCTGCTCGTCGGCGACGAGGACGGTGCCGTCGGAGAATTCCACCTCGTAGCAGGGCCGGCCGACCATGACGTCGGTGGCGGCGACGACGCGGGTGGGCTTGCCGTCGGCGTCGATGAGGTGGTCGCCGACCTGGACGTCGCCCATGGTGGTCCAGCCGGTGGGTGTGGCCAGGGGAGTGTCGAGGGCGAGCGCCTTACCGACACCGGGACGCGCCGCGACGATGATCATCTGACCCGGGTGGAGGCCGTTGGTGATCTCGTCGAGTTCGACGAAGCCGGTGGGCACACCGAGGGAGATGCCGCCGCGGCTGGCGATGGAGTCGATCTCGTCCATCGTGGGCTGCAGGAGCTCTTCGAGGGGGACGAAGTCCTCGGTGGTGCGGCGTTCGGTGACCTCGAAGATCTCGGCCTGCGCGCGGTCGACGACCTCGGCGACGTCCTGTCCGTCGGCGCCGGTGTAGCCGTACTGGACGATGCGGGTGCCGGCGTCGACGAGGCGCCGGAGGATGGCTTTCTCTGCCACGATCTCGGCGTAGTAGCCGGCGTTGGCGGCGGTGGGCACCGTCTGGGTGAGCGTCACCAGATAGGGCGCGCCGCCGATGCGGCGGAGTTCGCCGCGACGATCCAGCTCCGCGGACACCGTCACCGGGTCGGCGGGCTCACCGCGGCTGTAGAGGTCCAGGATCACGTCGTACACCGACTGATGCGCGGGACGGTAGAAGTCGCCGGGACGGAGGACCTCAAGCACGTCCGCGATGGCGTCCTTGCTGAGGAGCATGCCGCCGAGCACCGACTGTTCCGCCGCCATGTCCTGAGGCGGTTGCCGACCGAACTCTTCACCGGGCTCCGCGTCGGGCGGACCCGGGTATTCGGAATGGCCCCGATCGTCTACTACAGCCACTCGACCGACCTTCCCCATCACTGTTGCGCCACCCCGGAAAATGCTTCCCGGTGTTGGTGCCCCGAACTCTTTGTACTCGCCCCCACCGACAACCTTCGCAGGCTCTTCGCGGCAGTCGGCGTCGTGATCGCGAGACACGCCGGGACGACGTTAGGGATTAGCTACCCCGTGTTCAAACCAGCCTGTGTACACAGTTGGGGACGAATTGTGGAAACTGCTGGGTACGTTTGTTAACCCCATGGGGATAACCTGAGGATAAGTACATATCACAATCCCAAAGACCCAGATCAGGGCCGTTTTTTGGAATCTCACCACTGTGGATGAAAACCCGTTCGGCGTGTCTTTCGCGTTGACGACTCGGGCGTGTTGAGTTGGTCGCCCCTGCGTGGCAATATGATCCACCTCACAGATCGCCACCGTGGGCGGCTAACTTCCAGACACACCTGGAAGCCGGCTCTCTGCGTGCCTCACACCCACGAAAACGGGTCTGACAGGGCGACTGCGAGCCGGAATCGACAAGCGCAGGCCCCCCGCACGCCGAGGCGTTCGGGGGGCCTGTGTGTGAACGGGTCGACTAGGCGCCGACGACGTTCAGGTGGAACTTCGCAACCACGTCGGGGTGCAGGTTCACGACGACGGAGTGCTTGCCGGTCGCCTTGATGTGAGCCTTCGGCAGCTCCAGGCTTCGCTTGTCGACGACGGGTCCACCGGCGGCCTTGATGGCAGCGGCGACGTCGGCGGCGGTAACCGAACCGAAGAGCTTGCCCGAGTCACCGGCGGTCTTGACCGTCAGCGAGATGTTCTCGAGGCCCTCGATGGCGTCCTTGAGCTCCTTGGCGTGGTCGAGACCGCGCACGGCGCGGGCTTCCTGCGCACGACGGATGCCCTCGACCTGCTTCTCAGCGCCACGGGTGGCGACGATGGCCAGGCCGCGGGGCAGCAGGTAGTTGCGGCCGTAGCCGTCCTTGACCTCGACGGTGTCGCCAGGCGCACCGAGGTTGTCCACGTCAGCGGTGAGGATGAGCTTCATGTCTTTCCTCCCTTTCCTTAGCGAGCCACGGTGGCGTAAGGCAGCAACGCCACCTCACGTGAGTTCTTGACGGCAATGGCAACGTCGCGCTGGTGCTGGACGCAGTTGCCGGTGACACGGCGCGCGCGGATCTTGCCGCGGTCGCTGACGTACTTACGCAGCAGCGTCGTGTCCTTGTAGTTGATCTGCGTGTTCTTCTCTTTGCAGAAGATGCAGATCTTCTTCTTCATTACCTTGTCGCGCAAGGGCGGCTTCGGCATTTGTTTGCTCTTTTCTGGATGTTCCGATCAGGTACGGATCAGAACGGGGGTTCGTCGCTCCCACCACCACCAGAGCCTCCGAAGGAGCCGGACGCCTGCGGCGCACTGCCCCACGGATCATCTCCGCCGGTGTTGGATTGCGGACGTCCGCCGCCCGATCCGCCGGAGGAACCGAAGCCACCGCCGCTGCCGCCACCACGGTTGGCCTTGTTGACCTTGGCCGTGGCGTACCTCAGCGAGGGGCCGATCTCGTCGACCTCGAGCTCGACGACAGTGCGCTTTTCACCTTCACGAGTTTCGTACGAACGCTGCTTGAGCCGGCCGCTCACGATCACTCGCGAGCCACGGGTCAAGCTCTCCGCGACGTTCTCGGCTGCCTCGCGCCAGATGTTGCAACGCAGAAACAGTGCTTCGCCGTCTTTCCATTCATTGGTCTGACGGTCGAAGGTGCGGGGCGTGGACGCGACAGTGAAGTTCGCGACCGCGGCACCCGCGGGGGTGAATCGAAGCTCCGGATCAGCCGTCAAGTTTCCGATGACGGTGATGACGGTGTCGCCTGCCATATGGTTCCTCCTGCAGAATGTGGAGTTCGGTTGGGCACGAGCCTAGGGCTGGTGACCGACAGAAATCACTTGTTGTGGCGCAGAACCTTCGTACGCAGCACCGACTCGTTCAGACCGAGCTGACGGTCGAGCTCTGCGACGGTGGCGGGAGTAGCGCTGATGTCGATCACCGCGTAGATGCCTTCGCTGTGCTTCAGGATCTCGTAGGCGAGACGACGCTTACCCCAGACATCGACCTTGTCGATCTTGCCGCCGTCCTGGCGAACAACATTGAGGAACGTATCCAGCGAAGGAGCAACAGTGCGCTCGTCCAGGCTGGGGTCAAGGATGACCATCAATTCGTAATGACGCATAAGACCTCATCACCTCCTATGGACTAGTGAAAACGGCCACGGACTGTCCGTGGCAGGAGGGTCGTTGCGTCAGCAACCTTTGCAGGTTACACGACGAGCCCCTGACCAGCGAAATCAGGCCGGCCGGTGTGACACCGGGAACCGCGGGGTACGCCGACACGATGGCAGAGGAGAAGAAATTCCGACAGGGCGACGAGGTGGAGTGGAAGACCCACGGCACCACGACGTCGGGGACGGTCGAGGAGAAGATCACCGAGGACACCGAGGCGGCAGGCCGCACGGTGCGGGCGTCCGAGGACGACCCGCAGTACCGCGTCGTCAGCGACAAGAGCGGGCGGGACGCCGTCCACAAACCCGATGCCCTGCGCCGGGCGAGCGACTGACCTCCGCACCCGCGGCGTTTCCGCTTCGCACGCGGAGCCCCGCGCACCCTAATGTGGATTCATGCATATCGGAGCTCGGCAGCGGTCGCCGATCACGGCGCTCGTCGTCGGGTTGGCGGGCCTCTCCATGCTCGCCGGCTACCTGCAGAAGGCGCGGTGCGCCGGGGCGCCGTTCGACGGCGTCGGGCGAAGCCTGATCTTCGACCGCATCAAGGACACGCAGGTCTGCTACTCCGACATCCAGTTCCTGTGGCTCGGACGCGACGTCAACCTGCACGTCTTCCCGTACGTCACCGGGGGAATCAACGCCGACGGCATCCTCACCGGCGGCACCGTGGAGTACCCGGTGCTGAGCGGTGTACTGATGTGGCTCGGCGGCATCGGCTCCCACACCGACGCCGACTTCCTGCTGCACTCGGCTCTGATCCTCGCCCCGTTCGGCCTGCTCACGGCGTGGATGCTGGGACGGCTGGCCGGCTGGTGGGCGCTGTTGTGGTCGGCCACCCCGCCGCTGGTGCTGTATGCGTTCCACAACTGGGAACTGCCGGTGGTCGCGACGTCGGTGGCCGCGATCTTCGTCATGACGCTCGAACGTATCCCCCTCCGCGCCCGGGCCGTCCTCGCGGCGGTGCTCCTCGCCGTCGGCTTCTGTCTGAAGGTGTATCCGGGTGCGTTCGTGCTGCCGCTGATCGCCTACGTCCTCACCCGGAACGGCACCGCCGGGCGGCGCTACGACGTGCGCGGCGCGGTGATGGTCGCGGTGGCCGCGATCACCACCGTCGTGGCGGTGAACCTGCCGTTCGCCCTCATCTCCTACAGCGGATGGCGGGCGTCGTTCACGTTCCAGGAGAACCGTCAGGCCGACCTCACGACCAACTCCATCTGGTACTGGGGCCTGCGGCCGCTGTTCGGGCCGGTCGCCGACGACGTCCCGCTCCCCGCGTACGACCAGACGGTGAGCCTGCTGTCGCCGCTCCTCGTCTGTGCCGCGTTCGCGATCGCCCTGCGGCTCGGCTGGCTGCGGTTCCAACGCGACGGCGTGTACCCGTGGATCGCGGTCAGCGCCGCCATGCTCTGCGGATTCCTGCTGCTGCACAAGGTGCATTCGCCGCAGTACACGCTGTGGCTCATCCCGTTCTTCGTCCTGCTGCGCGTCCCGTGGGGGCTCGTCGCGGCGTATCTGGTGGCCGACCTGTCGATGGGGATCGGCGTCTTCAAGTACTTCGGCGCCCTCGCCGCCCAGACCGACGCGTCGACATTCGAGGTTCTGGTGAAGTTCGGGGTCTGGGGCCGCGCGGGACTGCTGGTGGTGTTGTTCTTCGTGTTCCTGCGAGCCGCCCAACGGCATCCGCCCGTCCGCGGGCGCACCGGTCCCGAATCCGGCAGGCGGCCGGTGCTGAAATCTCCCGAGCCGGTGCGATGAGCGAATCCTGGTTCGCGCACCCCACGCTGACCGGACGGCACGTACGTCTCGAACCACTGGGCGAGGATCACGTCGACGGCCTGATGGACGCCGTCGACGATCCCCGCATCTTCCACTGGACGTCCGCAGCAATCGCCGACCGCGACGATGCGGTGGCGTTCGTCCGCACCGCCGACGAGGATCCGACCCGCCTCGCATACGCGCAGATCGACATCACCACCGAGAGGATCGTCGGCTCGACGTCGCTGTATCTGATCGACCCGAGGAACCGCAGCCTCGCGATCGGGCACACCTGGTTGTCCGGTTCCGCGCAGGGCACGCTCATCAATCCAGAGGCGAAACTGCTGTTGCTGCGGCGGGCGTTCGAAGACCTCGGCGCGGTCCGCGTCGAATGGCACACCGACGAACGCAACGCCCACTCCCGCGGCGCCATCGCGAAACTGGGGGCCGAGTTCGAGGGAATCCTGCGCAAGCATCGGCGACGCCGCGACGGGACCTGGCGCAACACCGCACTGTTCTCGATGATCGACGAGGAGTGGCCACGTGTCTGCCCCCGACTCGAGGCACGAGTCGAGGGCTGACACGGTCGGTCACGTCACGCGACGGGAGCGGTGGCCGTCACCCTCTTCACGAACTCGACGACCGCCGAGCGCATCTCGGCACTGCGCGGAACCGCCCCGGACATCCAGAACGCGCCGTGAATCAGCCCGTCGAAGCGGATCGCCTCGGTGTCGGCCCCGGCCTGCCGCAACGACTCGGCGTACGCCTCCGCCTCGTCGCGGGCCACCTCGTTCTCGGTGGTGAGCACGAGGGCCGGCGGCAGCCCCTCGAGGCCGGCGGCGCGACTCGGTACCGCATACGGGTGTTCCGCGTCCTCGGGCGAGGAGAGGTAGTTGCTCCAGAACCAGTCGAGGTCCCCGGCGCCGATCACGTAGCCCTCGGCGAACTCCTGCCGGGACGGGAGGTCGGCGTTCGGATCGATCACCGGGTAGATCAGCACCTGTCCCCGCAGGCGCGGCCCGTCCTCGTCCCGGGCCCGCAGCGCGGTGACGGCGGCCAGGTTGCCGCCGGCGCTGTCGCCCATGACGACGACGTTGCCGGGGTCACCGCCGTAGCTTCCGACGTGGTCGGCCACCCACTGCAGGGCAGCGGACGCGTCGTCGGCGGCGGCCGGGAACCGGTGTTCCGGTGCGCGGCGGTACGTCGCGGCGACGACGATCGCGCCGGCACCGTTCGCGACCGCGCGGGCCGGTTCGTCGACGACGTCGAGGTCGCCGGCGACGAACCCACCGCCGTGGAAGTACAGGACCACCGGGTGCGGCGCCTCGCCCTCCGGCACGTAGACCCGCAGCGCGATCTGCGCTCCGCCGCTCTCGTAGTGCGCGTCCGCCACCCGGGCGACGGGTTCAGGGGGCGCCTGCAGTCCGGCGAAGGTCGCCACCACCGCCCGCACCTCCTCCACGGTGCTGTGCTCGAAAGCCTTGAGGCCCTGCGCTTGTAGTCCGGCGATCAGTTCTGCCGCGTGGGCGTCGAGTGCCATGTCGGTCTCCTCTGTCGGGGGGTTTGGGGGTCAGGACACGCCGGCGGCGGCGCGGGCCTCCGCCGCGGCGAGCGCGAAACCGGAATAGCCGGCCTCGACGACCTCGGCGCACGTCGCCCGGTAGGTGGGGGCGCCGCCGAGGTAGACCATGCAGGCGCGGGGCTTGCCGGGGATGTTGGCGCCCATGTACCAGGAGTTGGTCTCCGGTAGCAGGGTCTGGTTGGCGATGTCGTTGGTCAACGTGCCCCAGTCACTTTCGGCCTGCGCGGTGGGCTCGATGACGTCGAGGCCGCGGCGGTTGAGGTGGTCGATCGCGTCGGTGGCGAAGTCGACGTGGTCCTCGATGGCCAGGGGCATGTTGTAGAGCACCGACGGCGACTGCGGTCCGGTGATCAGGAACAGGTTCGGGAACTCGTTGACCATGATGCCGAGGTAGGTCTTGGGGCCGTGTTCCCACTTCTGCGCCAGCGGCAGCCCGCCGCGGCCGCGGATGTCCATGGCCATCAGCGGACCGGTCATGGCGTCGAATCCGGTGGCGAGCACGATGACGTCGACCTCGTAGGTGCGGTCGCCGACCCGGACCCCGGTTTCGGTGATTTCGTCGATCGGGGTGGATTTGACGTCGACGACGCTCACCGAGTCGCGGTTGAACGCCTCGTAGTAGTTGGTCTCGAGCGGGGGCCGCTTGGTGGCGTACGCGTAGCCGGTCGGGGTCAGCGTCGCGGCCTTCTCCGGGTCCTGGACCCGCTCGCGGATCCGGTCCCGGATGTAGTCGGCGATGGTGTCGTTTGCCTTCTTGTCGAACAGGATGTCCTGGTAGGAGTCGATGAACAACCGGAACCCGCCGGCGTTCCAGCGCGCGTCGAAGGTGCGACGGCGTTCGTCGGCGCTCACCGCCAGCGCGGACGGCTGCACCTGGTCGAACGGGACCCCGAGGAAGTGGTTGCGGGCGGCATCGCGCACCGCGCCGTAGTTCGCCTTGATCTCGGCGACCTCGTCCGGGTCGATCGGACCGTTGCCGAGGGGGGTCGCGAAGTTGGGGGTGCGCTGGAAGACCACCAGTTCGGCGGCGTCCTCGGCAATGAACGGGATGGCCTGGATGCCGCTGGCCCCGGCTCCGATCACCGCGACCCGCTTGCCGGTGAAGTCGGCGCCCTCACGCGGCCAGTTGCCGGTGAGCAGCACCTCCCCGCGGAAGTTGTCGATGCCGCCGAACTCCGGGGTCTTCGGGACGGACAGGTTGCCCGCACCGGAAATGAAGTAGCGGCTCCGCACGCTCTTGCCGTCGTCGGTGTGCACCGTCCACACCGAGTCCTCGTCGTCCCAGTGGACCCCGATCACCCGGGTGCCGAACGTAATGTCCTTGCGCAGGTCGAAGCGATCGGCGACGTGTTCGAGGTAGCGGAGGATCTCCGGCTGTCCGGCGAACTTCTCACTCCACTGCCAGTCCTGCTGCAGATCCTCGTCGAACGAGTACGAGTAGTGGACGCTCTCGATGTCGCAGCGGGCACCGGGGTACCGATTCCAGAACCAGGTGCCGCCCACATCCGATCCGGCCTCGAACACGCGCGTCGTCAGGTTCATCTTGTCGCGCAGTTTGTGCAGCGTGTAGAGGCCGGCAAACCCGGCACCCACGACGACGACATCGACGTCGGCGGAAGATTTGGTCTTTGACATGGTGTTGAGCTCCTCGCGAACGATGGGTTCCGGCTGAGTTCGAGCGCACAACCGGGGCATGCCAATGACGATGACCCACGTCACATCACCCCCACACGGGGTAAAACACCCCCTTCGTTACCTGTGTTGGCCGTCACATTCCGGTGGAGGTAGGTTCGTTCCACACCCTGGCCGCTCGGAAAAGGGAGACATCCACTGACTCGCACGAGAGAACTCACGAGGTCGATGACCAGCTTCATCGGCCGGCGGCGCGAGATCGAGGAAGCCCGGGCCCGTCTGCAACAATCCCGGCTCGTGTCGCTGCTCGGCGTCGGCGGCGTGGGCAAGACGCGACTGGCCGAGGAACTCGCGGTCCGCTCGGCGCGCGCCTTCCGCGACTCGGTCCGGTGGATCGACCTGGCCTCCGTGCGTGATCCCGACGCGCTGCCCTCCGCGGCCGCGGCGGCCCTCGGCGTCACCGACCAGTCGAGCCGCGCGGTCATGGACAAGGTAATCGACGACCTGCAGTCCCGGCACGTGCTGATCGTCCTCGACAACTGCGAGCATCTGCTTTCCGCCGCAGGCGAATTCGTCGGAGCCGTCCTCGCCGCCGCACCGGAGGTCCGGGTCCTCACGACGAGTCGCGAGCCGCTCGGGATCGCCGGAGAGTTCACGTACATCCTTCCGCCGCTGAGCACTCCTGGTGCGGTCAAGGACTGCCGCGCCTCCGACATCACCCCGTTCGAATCGGTGTCGTTGCTGGTGGAGCGCGCGCAGAGCGTGGTCGCCGACTTCCGTCTCACCGACGCGAACGCCCACGCCGTCGCCCAGCTGTGCAATCAGCTCGACGGGATCCCGCTCGCCATCGAACTCGCCGCGGCCCGACTGCGGTCGTTGTCGGCGTCGCAGCTCGTCGAACGTCTCGACAAGCGGTTCGCGCTCCTCACCGGCGGCGACCGTGCCGCCATGCCGCGGCAGCAGACGCTGCGCGCCCTCATCGACTGGAGTTACGAACTGTGCTCCGACACCGAGCGGCTGCTGTGGTCCCGGCTCGCCGTGTTCCCCGGCAGCTTCGACCTCGAAGCCGCCGAGGCGATCAGCGGATTCGGCGCGCTGTCCGACACCCCGGTCATCGACGTCCTCGACCGGCTGGTCGGAAAAAGCCTTGTCACCGTGGACCGTTCGACCGAGAGACTCCGCTACTCCCAGCTGATGACAGTTCGCGAGTATGGGCACGAACTCCTCGACCTCAGCGGCGAGCAGGACGAACTGTACCGACGACATCTCGAGCACTATTCGGCGCGCGCCCGCCGTTCGTCGCTCGACTGGTGCGGGCCAGGACAATCCGAGATCCTCGCGGGACTGCGGATCGACCACCCCAACCTCGTCGCCGCACTCGACTGGGCGTTGCGCGACGACTCGCAGCGGGCCGCGGCCGCGGAACTCGCCGTCGCGCTCCGCTACCACTGGATCGCCGGCGGCAACCTGTCCGACGGGCGGATCCGGCTCGAGCGGATACTCCAACGACTCACCGAACCCACCCGCGAACGGGGCGACGTGCTGTGGGTGACCGCATGGACCGCGCTCATCCAGGGTGACCGCGACGCCGCCCGCGAACACCTCGACGAATGCACGACGATCGCCACGGCACTGGGCGACGAACGACTGCGGGCGCACGCCGATCACTGGTCCGGGATCCACGCCGTGTTCTCCGGTCGCCCCGCCGACGCCATCCTGCTGTTCCGCGACGCCATCGCCGTCCACCGGGCCGTCGGCGACACCGCATCGGTGCTGACCGCGTCGTTCGAAATGGCCATGGCGCAGACCTACGACGACCGCCTCGACGACGCCCTGGAGACGTGCCGGGACGTGATCGCGGTGGCCGACGCGCACGGGGAGAAGTGGAACAAGGCCTACGCCCTGTGGGTTTCGAGCGTCGCCTACTTTCACCTCGGCCGACGCGACGACGCCGTGGACGCCGCCCAGCAGGCGCTGCGGATCCAGCGCGACTTCAAGGACAAGATCTGCACGGCCCTGTCGATCGAGGTGCTGTCCTGGGTGGCAACGTCGAGCGGCGACGCCGGCGCGGCGGCGACGCTGTGCGGCGCCGCGAAAGGTGTGTGGCATCGGCTCGGCACGTCCGTCGCGGCATTCGGCCCGCAGATCACCGACGACTCGCTGTCGTCGGAGCGCATCGCCTCCGGCATGGTCGGGCCGGACGAGTTCGCCCAACTCGCAGCGCCCGCGGTCCAGCTCACCATCGAGCAGGCCGTCGACCTCGCGCTCGGCACCCGGACCGAGGACGCACCTGCCGCCCGCGCCGAGCCGTCTCCGCTCACCAAACGGGAACAGGAGATCGCCGAATTGCTCGCCCAAGGCCTCAGCAATCGGCAGATAGCCGAGGCCCTGGTGATCTCGCGGCGCACCGTCGACGGGCACGTCGAGCACATCTTCGACAAACTGGGCGTCAGCTCCCGCACCCAGGTCGCGGCATGGGTCGCGGCCCGGGCGCATACTCCCGCCGCGGGTACCGGCCGATAACCGGGACATAACCGCCGACTGCGCGAAAGGCACTGCACAGTCGGGCATCTGGACGGGTCTATACTCCACGTCGTCGCCCACTGGTCGTGGGCAGGACCACGGGGAGGCAACGCATGACGTCGCAGCAGCAGGACACCGGGGCCGATTACTGCGGGCCGCTGGCACCGCCGCCCGCCAGCGGTCTCCCGCTCGCCATCGTCGCGATCCTCGCGTTCGTGCCCTTCGGCATCGTCGCGCTTCTGCGTTCGCTCACCGTCCACCGACTGT
Organism: Rhodococcus sp. WS4; assembly: GCA_006543605.1. Taxonomy (GTDB): domain Bacteria; phylum Actinomycetota; class Actinomycetes; order Mycobacteriales; family Mycobacteriaceae; genus Rhodococcus_F. Next base: position 4,111 of record RRBB01000158.1, on the reverse strand, counting down.
GGGAGCGCGGCGAATACGACAGTTCCGTGCGCGCCGCCGCCGACGCCCGCCAGTGGTCGATCCGCGCGATCGCCCTCGGAGTCTCGATCGCGGTGTTCGCGATCGGTGCGGCGCTGGTGCTGTCGAAGCCTTAACCCGGCGAAACGCTGTGAGCGGGAGCCGCTTCAACCCGCGCCCGCGGACGTAACCAATCGGGCAGCCACCGCGGCTGATCGTCGGGTGCCTGGTCGAGCACCCCGCCCGCCGGGTCGTCGATGAAGCCGTACCGCACGAGGTCCTCGCCGGGCCGGTAGATCTGCCGGATGATCAGCGCGCAGATGACGACGACGGCGACGTCGCGGACCACCACCGCGGCGGTGAACCACTGCTCGGGGAGCCCCTTGTTCGACACGCCCAGGTAGTAGAACATTCGCGGCACCCACACCAGTGCGTCGACGGTCATCCACGCCAGCAGGATCCGCCGGTGCGGGAACGCCAGCACGGCCAGCGGCACCAGCCACAACGAGTACTGCGGGCTCCACACCTTGTTGGTGAGCAGGAAACCCGCCACCAGCAGGAAGCACAATTGCGTGAGCCGCGGACGACGCGGCGCCGTCAACGCGATGTACCCGATCCCGACGCACACGAGGGCGAACAGCACGAACGACACCGCGTTGAGCACGGTGGGCGCCTGACCGGACGGAAGGATGCCGTCGAAGCCGGTCCAGCCCGTGAACGACGAGATGACGTTGTAGACCGAGTCCGGGTCGGCGCCGCGTTCGGAATTGAGACGGAAGAACTCGGCCCAACCGCGCGGGAACAGCAGGGCGATCGGCAGATTCACCGCAATCCACGCGCCGATGCCGGTCAGCGCAGTCACCGACCAGTCCCGCACCTTGCCGGTGCGCAGACACAGCACCAGCAGAGGTCCGAGAAGGAGCAGCGGATACAGCTTGGCTGCGCCACCGAGCCCGAGCAGGATGCCGGCGAGCACCGGCCGTTTCCGCGACCACGCCAGCAGCCCGCCCGCCGCGAAAGCCGTTGCGAGGGGATCGAAATTCGTGAACACGTGCACGATCACGAGCGGGCACGCGGCGATCAGCGCGGCGTCCCAGATGCGGCGCCCGGCCAGCAGCGCGCTGGCCCAGACCGTGACCAGCCACGCCAGCGCCAAACCGAATGCGACGACATTGAAGTAGATCGCGACCTGCAACGCACCGGGCAGCCAGTGCACCGCGTCCCACGACTTCGCGATCGTCATCGCGCCGTACTGGTAGAGCCCGGAGATCACCGGGTACTCCATATAGCGGCGTTGCACCTGGCCGTTACCGGCCTCCTCATCCCACCATTTCTTGTAGGGAAAAGCGCCCTCGTTCAACCGTTCCGCGCCGTACAGCGGCACCGTGTCCGAGTAGCACATCGCGACGTACTGCCGGCTGCCGCTCCAATCGAGTCCGAGCGCGCCGTTCTCACCGACCGGCGCCTGCTGAATGCACGGCGCCTTCGCGAACCAACCGAGCGCGAGAAACACGATCGCCAGCAACAGAATGGCGCGCATCGGGGTGAAGAACCGGCTGCGACCGACGACCGCATGCCGTCCGATCGGACCGCCGATCACCCCGGACAGGTCGGCGGTCAGCGGGTCGGTGCGCCCGGGAAGGTCCCGCCAGTCCGCGGAACGCCGATCCTTCGCCAGAGGCGCGGGCGAGACGAATCCCGTCTCGCCCGCGTCTCGGACGGCGTGCGCGTCTGGGTTGTCGGCCACTCCGCGAGGCTACCGGTCGCCGTTAACGGGTCGGAACCTGCTGCTGGCCGTTACCCGCGTTCGGCGGTGTCGTCGTCTCCGGCTCCTCCGGAACCGCCGGAGCCGCTGTGGTCGGCCGCGGAGCGAGACCCGGAATCGGAATGGTGATCCCGGGCAGGATCTCCACCGGAGACGGCGTCACGACCACCGGCGGCACGAGTTCCGTCGGCAACTGGAACGTGCTCGTCGGCGGCGCCGACGTCTTGGTCGGTGCGGGCGCCGAGTACGCCGGGACACCCGACTGACCACCGATCGCACCCGGCTTCGGGAACTTCTCGACGTCGGTGCCCTCGAGGGCGCCGTCCATCGTGTCCTTCCAGATGTCGGACGGCAGACCGGAACCGTAGATCATGGCGCCGCCGCTGTTCTCCAGGGCCTGACCGTCGGTGGTTCCCACCCAGACGGCCGTGGACAGCGACGGGGTGTACCCGACCATCCAGGCGTCCTTGTTCTTCCCGGTGTCGCCGAGCTGCGCGGTACCCGTCTTCGCGGCCGACGGTCGTCCGCCCGCCAGGTTGTGGCCCCGCGAGTATCCGGCGATGGGCTCCATCGCCGACGTCACGTTGTCGGCGACGTCCTTGTCGATGCGGTCCTCACCGGTGTCGCCGCCGCGGTCGAGCAGCACGGTTCCGTCCGCACTCACGACCTTCTGCACGAAGTGCGGGGCGTGGTACGTACCCGAGGCGGCCAGCGTGGCGTACGACGACGCCATGTCGAGGACCCGGGACTGGTACTGGCCGAGCACGATGCCGTTGTTCGGACCATTGCCGTCCGGCTCGGTCAGCGAGGGACCGACGCCGGGGATCTCCTTCGGGATGCCCGCCTTGTGGGCCATGTCGGCGATCGCCTGCGGTCCACCGTCGAGTTCGAGTTCCTGACGGTAGAAGCTGGTGTTCAGCGACCGCTTCAGCGCCTCGGCGATGGTGCAGGTGCCGCAGCCCTCGCCTTCGACGTTGCTGATGGTGATGCCGTTGACCGTGAGCTCCGAGCTGTCGTACATCTGCGACAGTGGGATGCCCTGATCCAGTGCCGCGGCGAGACCGAACACCTTGAACGACGAACCGGTCTGCAGTCCGGCGTTCGCGAAGTCGTAACCGCCACCGTCCTCGCCGCCGTAGTACGCCCGCACCGCGCCGGTCTTCGGATCGACCGACACGACACCGGTACGCAGGTTCTCCGGCTCACCCTCCATGTTGGAGCGGGCCGAATCCACGGCCGCGGCCTGCGCGACCGGGTCGATCGTCGTGGTGATCTCGAGGCCCTCGGTGTTGAGCAGCTGCTCGCTGATCCCCGCCTCACCCAGCTCCCGCAGAACCTGGTTCTTGATCAGGCCCTCCGGTCCGGAGTCCTGGTTGCCGTTGTCGACCTGCGCGATCGGCACGTACGGCGGGTACTGCATCACCGACCGGGCCGACTGCTCGAGCGTTCCCGCCGACACCATGCCGTCGAGCACGTAGTTCCAGCGCGCCTGCGCACCCTCCGGGTTGGTCTCCGGATCGAGCAGCGACGGCAGCTGGATCGACGACGCCAGCACCGCGCTCTCCTCGACCGTCAACTGGTCGACGGGCTTGTTGAAGTACGCCTTCGACGCGGCGGCGATGCCGTACGCACCACGCCCGAAGTAGATGGTGTTCAGGTACGCGGCCAGGATGTCGTCCTTGGACCACTCGCGGGCCATCTTCGACGAGATGACGAGTTCCTTCATCTTTCGCGTCAGCGAACGCTCGGAACCGACCATCGTCTTCTTCACGTACTGCTGCGTGATGGTCGAGCCACCACCGGCGCTGTCCTTGCCCAGGACGTTGTCGCGGGCAGCGCGCGCGAAACCACCGATCGAGAAGCCGGGGTTCGAGTAGAAGTCCCGGTCCTCGGCAGCGAGCACCGCGTCACGGGTGTGCTTCGGAATCTGGTCGAGCGTCACCTCGGTGCGGTTGCCCTCCGGCGGCACGACCTTGCTGAGCACCGACGTTCCGTCGGACGCGTAGATCGTGGCCACCTGATTGGTCTTGAGGTCGCCGGGACGCGGGACGTCCTGGACGACGTACGCCGCCATGAACAGCAGGATCGGGATGATCAGACCCAGCGCGACGCACGCGTACGCCGTCCGTCGCACGATCTTCCACGGCGACTTCTTCGTGGCCGTCTTCTTCCCACCCTTCGGCGGTTCACCACCGCGGCCGCCACCGGTCTTGCGACCGTTCGACGGCGGAGGTCCCGGCGGGCGCCCACCGGGGCCCGACTGGTTACGCGCCACCGGGGGCGCACCGGCAGGACGACCGGGCGGGGGACCCGGACGACGCGGCGGGGGACCCGGCGGCCGGCCACCAC